>NZ_JAANYX010000011.1:0-824274 GCF_012274245.1 Mameliella sp. LZ-28
CGACAATCACCTCATTGAGAAACTCCGCTGAGTGCTCCATGGAGAAAATCCCTGCAAATCTACACAACGCTGGGACTCGCAGATCACGCGCTCACAGGGAAGGTGGGGGCAGAGCACCGCTTACGCTGCACTGAAACGGCGGGCGCAGCTTTTGGCTGAGCTAGAGCAGATAGTCGGAAGCCAGTGCTACAACGGCAATATCCAGAATTGGGGACCCGGCGGCGCGTATGAAGGCCAAGGCCGGAGCTTTCGCTATCCTTTGACTCTGCGAAATGCGAACGGCGAAGAGATCAAGAGCCGGAACCCATTGCGGGCTGAGTTCTCGCCTGAGGAATTGTCTACAGGCCACTACAAGTTCGGGGCCAACAAGCTTCACATCATCCGAGGGCTGGATGAGGTCCTCCGTTTCCTGGAGGAGAATAAGGGCTTGAAGGTCTAGGATGAGCCTACAAGACGAGACCGAAGCCGACACCCGCGCCGAGCGCATTGACCCGGCGCTCAGGGACGCCGGTTGGGGAGTGGTGCCGGATTCGAAGATCAAGCGCGAGGTCATCTGTCCGGGCCGCATCCAGAGCGGTGGCAAGCGCGGCAAGGGCCTCTCTTGCGACTACGTGCTGATCTACAAGGACCAGAAGCTCGCCACATTGGAAGCCAAGAAGGCGGGCCACAGCCACCGTGACGGGGTCGGACAGGCTAAGGACTACGCTGACCGCCTTGGCACGCGCTTTGCCTTTGCCTCCAACGGGCTGAAGTGGCACCAGACCGACATGGCCACCGGGATTGAGGACGACGACCTCTCGTTGCCGTTCCCTTCGCCCGAGGATTTGTGGTCTCGCACCTTCTCGGACCATCTTGAGTGGCGTGGCCGCTTCGGCGAGGTGGAGTTTGAGACCGATGGCGGCAAGTGGGAACCGCGCTACTACCAGCACCGGGCCGTCACAGCCGCTCTGGAGGCCGTAGCGCGGCGACAGAGCCGCATCCTACTGACGCTGGCCACCGGCACAGGCAAGACGTCCATCGCCTTCCAGATTGCTTGGAAGCTGTTCCAGTCGAGCTGGAACCTGAGCTACGAACCACAGCGCCGCCCGCGCATCCTGTTCCTGGCCGACCGCAACATCCTGGCCGATCAGGCCTACAACGCCTTCTCCGCCTTCCCCTCGGACGCCGTGGCCCGGATCGACCCGAAGACCCTCCGCCGCAAGGGTGGGGTGCCCAGGAACGCCAGCCTCTTCTTCACCATTTTCCAGACCTTCATGACGGGAGACGAGCCGGTCTTCTACGACTATCCGCCCGACTTCTTCGACTTCATCGTGATCGACGAGTGCCACCGGGGCGGGGCAAAGGACGAGAGTTCGTGGAGGCGCATCCTAGAGTACTTCGAGCCTGCGGTGCAGTTGGGCCTGACCGCAACGCCCAAGCGCAAGCACAACGCGGATACCTACGGCTACTTTGGTGAGCCGGTCTACACCTATGCCCTGCGCGACGGGATCGACGACGGCTACCTGACGCCGTTCAAGGTCCGCCAGATGGCCAGCACTATCGACGAGTACGTCTACGATCCCGAGGATGACGTCCTTGCGGGAGAGGTCGAGGAGGGGAAGACCTACACCGAAGACGACTTCAACAACCGCATCATCATCGAAGAGCGCGAGTTGAGCCGGGTGAAGGAGTTCATGAGCCAGATGGACCAGCGACAGAAGACCCTCGTGTTCTGCGCTACGCAGGACCACGCAGCTCTTATCCGGGACCTGATCAACAAGGTGAAGGACAGCAGCGACCCCAACTACTGCCATCGCGTGACAGCCAAGGACGCCGCCGTAGGGGAGCAATGGCTGCGCACCTTTCAGGATAACGACAAGACCATCCCGACGGTCCTGACGACCTCGCACAAGCTCTCCACGGGGGTCGATTCACGGAATGTCCGCCACATCGTCTTGATGCGCCCGATCCGGTCCATGATCGAGTTCAAGCAGATCATCGGTCGGGGGACGCGGGTCTACGACGGCAAGGACTACTTCACGATCTGGGACTTCGTGAAGGCGCACGAGAACTTCAACGATCCCGATTGGGACGGGGAACCAGAGGAGCCGCCAGAGCCGCCACGCGGGCCTCTCCAGCCGCTTCCTCCCGACCCGTCACCAGAGACACCAGAGGACGAGGAAGGGCCTGTGCAGCCTCCTGAGAGGCTTGTGGTCAAGCTGGCTGACGGGAAGGCCCGCAAGATCAAATACGTCGCCGCGACCTCTTACTGGGGACCTGACGGCAAGCCGATCTCTGCAACCGAGTTCCTGCAGCGGCTGTTCGGAGACTTGTCGGGCATGGTGACGGACGAGGACCATCTTCGCGCTCTGTGGAGTGACCCGGACAAGCGCCAGCGCTTTATCGACCAACTTGACGAGGTCGGCTATGGGCGTGACCGTCTGGACGATATCCGCGCCTTGGTCGATGCACCGCACAGTGACCTCTTTGACGTCTTGTCCTACGTGTTGTTCACGCTCCCGCCTCTGACCAGATCAGAGCGGGTAACCAAGCTGGAAGGGTCTGGTTTCGATCAAGCCTATGCTGACGAGATGCGCGAATTGCTACGAGGCATACTCGGCGCCTACGTGTCCAATGGTGAAGACGAGCTGGCTTCAGACAGCTTGGGCCGATTCCTACGGAGCCGCTATGGCAGCGTGTCGGAAGGAAAAGCCAAGCTCGGTGACCTCTCCGAAATCCGAAGGGCCTTCACTGACTTGCAGGCGGAGCTGTATCGGTCCTAGCGCTTGATCGCATTCAGGCTTGTTCTGTTTAGCCGTCCTTCAGAGAATTCTCCTTTCGGCAGCGCTCTTGTGGTCCGCATACTGCTGGGGCATGGTGCTGGTACATAGTGGCAAGACCTCGGCTTTGAGGGTTGCGCAATTTCAATGCGTTACGGTTTTGGTGCGGGAGTTCGAGTCTCTCATCACCCACCATTTCCCGCAGGATGCACGGCATTGGCCCCGGATCGGGCCGGGGTGTTTTCCAACGGCGGACAATGTCGCCGTCCCGGTTGGATTGGACGCCGCCCGGGTGCCCCCTGTGGCGGCTGTGCATAACATCCTCGCGAGCTGTTCCGCGAGGGTTGCTTTCACACACTCAAAATTGTCATTTGTAACTTTGACTGTCCGCGTCCGCCCGGCGCTGCCGGATGACTGTCCAGCCAGGCGGGGTACGGAGAAAATTGTTCATTTCCTTTGAAGGCGGCAGGCCGCTTTCCCGGGACAACGCGAGAGGATAATCGTGCGACCCAAGAGCTTTATCAGCGCCACCGCGGTGGCGGCCATTTCCGCCGCCACCCTGCACACCACGCCCGCACTGGCAGAGGCAGGCGGTGTGCTGGATCCGCAGACGCGCGCGCTTCAGATGCAGCAGTACAATGAGGATCGCACCAAGAGCATTCTCGAACTGCAACCCTTCCGCACCACCCAGACCGCCCAGGGGGCCGACGGCACCAGCTATGAGCTGGTCTCGCTGAACCCGGGCATCAACTCCTGGTATGTTCTGACCGTCAGCTCCGAGGGATTCTGGTCCAGCACGCGGCAGTTCCACCTGGAACTGGCCGATCCGGAACATTCGGTCATGGCGCTGGCGGGCGGGGCCGAGCCCGAACTGGTCATCACCGGCGAGGCGACCGAGTACCGCTGCGCCCCCTGGTCGGGCCGCAGCCCCGAGCTGGACGAGGCCCAGTATCGCGGGCTGCCTTTCGCGCCGATCTGCGAGGAACGCGTGTTCCTGCGCAACCAGGTGCGCGGCAACTCCACCAACCGCGAGGCAGTGGCGGAATTCCTGCGCGACAACGTCGTCTTCGGCGAAAGCATCGTGAACATGATCAAGGGCTCCTTCTACGAGGATGCCTTCATGAACTCCGGCCCCGTGGTCGAGGGCGCGGATGCGGGCGAAACGGTCAAGGCGCTTGGCAAGGCCAAGCTGGACAATGCGCCGGTCTTCCGTGCCAGCTTCAACTTCGATCTCGAAGGCGCCGAGGGCGGCCGTGTCGAGGCGGGCAGCTGGTACGCCATCAAGGATGTGCCCGGTGTCTATGCCAGCGCGATGAAGCCCGGCATGATCTCGCGCGAGATCCTCAGCCGCCCGGGAGAGACGCATGGGCTGGACGGTGTAGAGCGCGGCGCCGACGTCTACATGATGGCCTTCGATCTGGAACAGTTCGAACTGGGCTACGAGCTGGGCACCGAACACCCCCGCCTGGGCTGGTCGCCCCGGCCTTCGGGGGCAGGGCGCAACTATCGTACACCCGGTCCCGACGGCATCGACGACTCCACGCCGCTGGTGCGCTCGGGCATGCTGTCCCCGGCCAAGACCGACCGCGTGGTGGGCACCTTCGCCGCCGGGTTCAAGCGCAGCCACGGCGCCTGGCGCCTGACGGAAAAGGCCTATACCAACTACGGCCATCACTATGGGTTCATCAGTGAAGGCGTGGTCTTCTCCAAGCTGCAGCCGGACCTTGTGACCATTCTCGTCATGGATGATGGCACCATCGACATGCGCAAATGGACGCGCGAGGATGAAAAACTCCTGCCGCGGATCCGCTTTGCCCGCCAGAACGGCGTGCCCCTGGTCGAACCGGACCCCGCCACCGGCGAGGGGGTGCCCGGCAGCCAGGTGCGCAGCTGGATGGGCGGCAACTGGTCCGGCGACGCGGACGCCAAGCTGCGCACCCTGCGCGGCGGCGCCTGCATGAAGACCGCCGCCGGGCGCAAGTTCCTGATCTATGCCTATTTCTCGACCGCGACGCCGTCCGCGATGGCGCGGACATTCCAGGCCTATGGCTGCGACTACGCGATGCTTCTGGACATGAACTCGCAGGAACACACCTATGCCGCCGTCTACACCCAGGAGGACGGTGCCGTGGTCCCGCATCACCTGGTCAGCGGAATGGCCTCGATCGACGACCGCCGCCGCGACGGCACGCCGATTCCGCGGTTCGTGGGCTTCGCGGACAACCGTGACTTCATCTACCTGTTGAGGAAGTGAGCGACATGACGACAAGGCGCAAGGTGATCGGAGCGGCCCTGGGGGTCGTGCTGGCGGGGCTGATCGGCGCATCCGAAGGCGCCGCCCAGACCCTGCAACAGAACAACGAGGCGATGTTTCGCCAGATGCAGGCGGCGCGGGGCGTCACCAATGCCGAGATCCAGCGCATCCGCCAGATCTTTGCCGGCTCGCGCTGGATCGGGCAGGGCAACCCTGCGGTGACGCGTCATCCGCTGACTCCGGAACAGGCGCAGGCGCGCTTGCCCGCCCCGGCGCTGGAGTTCTACCGCAACAAGCGGTTCGAGAAGATCTGCGGCGAGAAGTACATGGCGCCGCTCTACGATCCGGCGACGCAACAGCCAGAGGATGCCAAGGTCTGCGCCGACATGTTCGAATGGCCGAACGTGCCGCTGGCCTACCCGGTGACTTGGGTGCGTGCCCGCGAAGCGGCGGAACTGTGCTGGGCCGAGGGAAAACGCATCGGCGACGCGCATGAATGGGAAGGCGCCTCGCACGGGGCGCTGACCCCGCCGGACTATTTCTTTGGCATGAGCGTGCAGGCCGCCCGCGCGGCCCATAACCGCAAGTACCAGTCCAGCGCCCGCTACAGCATCGGCCCGACCTGGAAAAGCGGCGTCTGCGCGACTGGCAGCTTCAAGTCCGGCGGTTGCAATGGCGGCAGCTTTACCGGCTGCGGGTCCAACACCTATCCGGCGGGCAGCTTCCCGAACTGCAAGAGCCCACTTGGCGTCTACGACATCGACGGCAACGCGGCCGAGCACATGAACCTGCCGCTGGCAGCCGACCAGATGGCCAGCCGCGGCAGCCGCAAGCTGGGCGTGACCGAGATGAAGGGCAGCTGGTTCATCTGGGACACGGTACGCGCCCATACCCATTGGAGCCGTTGGCGCGCGCCTTACTGGCATGGCTCACGCGTGCTGGCGCAGGGCAGCCACCATAACTACCACCTCGGATTCCGCTGCTTCAAGGACGTGAACTGACGCTTCCGTACACCGAAACAAGAAACGCCGCCCGGCCCATCGCCCGGCGGCGTTTCTTCATGTCCGGTGCGGCCCGATACGCCCCTATCGAGTTTCTTCTTGGCAAAAATACCCCGGGGGTGAATTGGCCGAAGGCCAAGAGGGGGCAGCGCCCCCTCTTTATTGGTTCACGTCCGCGAACGGGCCGGGTCTCAGTTGGCGCTTGCGACCTGCAGCTGCGCGGCGCGGATCGGGCCTTCGTCGCTGATCAGCGATGCGTAGTCCGGGTCTGCCATCAGGTCGGCCAGGCGCACGGGGCGTCCGTTCAGATAGGCGGTCTGGCTGATCAGGCGAACACCGTGGCTGTAGTCGGCGTAGGTGGCGCCGTGCACGGTGCTCAGCGGCTGGATCGCCTTGCCGTTGGTCCGGTGCCAGCCATAGATCGCCACGCGGCCACGGTTGCTGCTCAGCCGATTGGTCAGCACCAGGTCCTTCTTGTGGCCCGAGGTCAGGTGGCCGGCGACGGAGGCTCCGCGCAACTGGCCTTCGACGGTGCGGTTGTGGCGCACGAGATAGTCGGTCGAGGACATCTGCGGACCCGGGGTCATCGGCTTCGGTGCCACGCGGGTGTCGGCGGCGCGGTAGATCTGGTCCACCATGCGGCGCGTCGGCAGCATCATGTCAAAGCGCCCGGCGATCTGCATCGCGGCGGGCAGGCCCATCGGCACGCGCACGAAATCGCGGTCACTGCCGACGGCCAGGTAATCGGGCGTCGCGCAGAATGTGATCCGGATCGGCGAGCCGTCGCGGGCGCGGCCCGAGACTTCGACAGGCACCAGGTCCTGGAGGAACGAGGGCATGTTTCCGGCAAGAATTTCACGCGCGACAAGGCGGTCGCGCTCGGTGCCGCTGGTGCGCATCAGGCCGGCCATGACCGCGTCGCCGCCTTTCGCCGAACCACGGCGGTTCGGCATGGCGCGGGTCAGGCGGGTGTTGCAGGTCGCGCCGGACACCGGGCGTTCGATGGCGCGCGGCAGGGCGGCCAGCGTGGCGGTCGGCGCCTCTGCTTCGGGTGTGCGGTCGATGCTGGGTTCGGGCAGTTTCAAACCCTCCGGACGCAGTTTCGGACGCAGCGACACCGCAACCTGGATGGTCTCGGGGACCTCGGGAATGTCCAGTTCGGGGCGGGCGCGGGGGCGGATCGTCCCCAGTGTCGCGATCTGCGGCACCAAGGAAGACTTCAGCACTTCCTTGTCCGGCTCCGGGGTGACGTCGCGCGGCAAGGAGGCCAGCGCCAGCGGTGCACTGTCCAGTTCCGGTGTCGGCAGGCCGTCGGCGCGCGGCGCGGCAAGCCCGCCGGGAGCGCTGCGCGCGATGTCCGGCGCGGCGGAATGGTCGCGCCCGACAGGCAGCTGGTGCGGCGGGTGCCAGGTCTGTGCGCGTGGCAAACGGTGGACCACCTCGCTCAGGGCCGCGTGCCGGGGCTCGGCGGCCGGGGCAGGCGCGACCGTCGGGGCCAGCTTGCTCACCATGACCGGTGTCGCGGGTGCCGCTGTCGGGCCCTGATCGTCGGGCATCATGACAAGAACGGTCACGGCCGCAGCCGCGTTCAGGGCTGCAAAGCCCAGTGCGGCGGCAACGAGGCCGGGACGGCGTGCGGCGGAATCAAGTCTGGATAACCAGCCCTTGTGTTCGGCGGCGATTTCAAGATCGGAGGAGTGTGCCTGCATCATGACGCTGCCTCCTAGTCGCGAAGCGTTAAGCGAACAATGACGATGCGCACGGCATGGCCCGCCTTGGGCGGGAACTCGCCAACCCGGCCCGCAACCATCCTGTGGCTGCAAGGCCGCAAAGCGGATCATGCACCGATGTGTCCGTTGATAGGGTTTGATCTCATCCAATTGGAATGAAAGAGTATCTCTGGATTTTAGTCAAACTGCTTCGGCAGCAGGTGGCGGATTTCCGCGAGGACTTGCATCTGGGCAACAGCCCGCAGGTCATTTGCGAAAATAACGTCGAAAAGTTGAAAGGAACGCGCGGATGATCCGTTCGACACGAGACCTTACCAAAGTGATTCTTGCTGCGGCGCTGATGCCGCTGGCTGCTCCGGCGCAGGCTGCCGGTGCGGAAGATGCGGCCCGGCTGTGCCGCGAACTGGCGGGTCCGGCCACGGCCGAGGCGCCGGTCAGCAAGCAGGCGGTCAGCGATTACTTCCGCGCGCTGCGTTCCGCCCGCGCTGCCTGCGAACGGGCGGTCATCGGGGCCAACCCGGATCCAGAGGCGCTGTTCCAGGTGGCCGTTCTGATGCAAGCCGATGGTGAACATGCCCTGGCGCTGGAAACCTTCGAACTGGCTGCAGAGGCCGGGGTGGCAGCCGCGCGCACCAAGTTGGGTGATTATTTCAACTTCGGCACCGGCGACGTGTCCGAGGATCTGGACCGGGCCATCGCCGAATATCGCGCGGCTGCGGATGCCGGCGATCTACCGGCAAAGGCCACTCTTGGCATGATGAGCGGGCTGGGGCGCGGAACCTCGCGCGACTTCCGCCAGATGGTCGGCCTGCTGCAGGAGGCCGCGGATGGGGGCTATCACTTTGCCCAGCTGCGTCTCGCCTCGATCTACATGAACCCGCGCAGCCTGCCGCGCGGCCTGGCCGAGGAACTGGGCCTGCCCGACGTGGTCAAGGCGGCCGAAATGCTCGAACTGGCCTCGAAACAGGGCAACGAGGATGCGGCGCGGGCCCTGTCTCAGCTTTACTCCGAGGATGGCCCGGTCACTGATCCGGCACAGCGTGCGGCGCTGATCCGGCGGTCGGCCCAGGGTGGCGACCCGGCGGCGATCAACGCGCTGGGGTTCCTCTATGAACGCGGCGAGGGGGTGGACTACGACCCCGAACAGGCGGCTTCGCTCTATGTCCAGGCGCTGGAGTCGGGCCAGGTTTCGGTCAACGAGATCCGGGGCCGGGTGGATGGCCGCGCCGTCGCCTGGGACCGGGACACGGCACTGGCTTTCCAGCGGATCCTGCAGGAACGCGGGCTTTATGACGGTGCGCTGGATGCCAAGGTCGGCCCGGGGACGCTGCGTGCGGCGCGGGGGCTGGCAACCCGGTGACCCGGGCATATCCGGGGCCGTCTGCCAGATTGGCAGGAGGTCCCGGGTCACGCCCGGGACGGGCCCATTCGTGGGACGTCAGCCCAGCAGGCGCACGCCCCGGTCGATCCCTTCCAGCGTCATCGGCACCATGCGGTCTTCGAATATCTCGCGGATCATGGTGATCGACTGCGTGTATTGCCAGTGCTTCTCGGGCACCGGGTTGATCCAGAGGTGATCGTGCCACTGGTCACGCGCCCGTTGCAGCCAGACCTGTCCGGCCTCGGCGTTCCAATGTTCATTGGCGCCGCCGGGATAGGCAATCTCATAGGGTGACATCGAGGCATCGCCGACAAAGATGCACTTGTAGTCCGGCCCGTAGGTGTTCAGCACCTCCCATGTGGGGGTCTGCCCATCCCAGCGCCGGGAATTGTCGCGCCAGACACCTTCGTACAGGCAGTTGTGGAAATAGTAGTGTTCGAGGTGCTTGAACTCGGACCGCGCGGCAGAGAACAGCTCTTCGACCACCTTGATGAACGGATCCATCGAGCCGCCCACGTCGAGAAACAGCAGCACCTTGACCGCGTTGTGCCGTTCCGGCCGGGTGACCACGTCAAGATAGCCGTGTTCGGCGGTCGCGCGGATGGTGCCGTTGAGGTCCAGTTCTTCCTCGGCGCCCTGCCGCACCCAACGGCGCAGGCGTTTGAGCGCGACCTTGATATTGCGCGTGCCCAGCTCGACCGAGTCGTCGAGGTTGCGGAACTCCCGCTTGTCCCAGACCTTGACCGCCCGCTGGTGGCGGCTTTCGTCCTGTCCGATACGCACGCCTTCGGGATTGTAGCCATAGGCGCCGAAGGGTGAGGTGCCGGCCGTGCCGATCCACTTGTTGCCGCCCTGGTGGCGGCCCTGCTGTTCCTTCAGGCGCTCCTTGAGCGTCTCCATCAGCTTGTCGAAGCCGCCAAGCGCCTCAATCTGCGCGCGCTCTTCCTCGGTCAGGTGCTTTTCGGCCTGCTTTTTCAGCCAGTCGGCGGGCAGGTTGACCGCCTCAAAGACTTCTTCTGCGCTGATCTGGTCCAGCCCCTTGAAGGCGGTTGCGAAGGCGCGGTCGAACCGGTCGAGATGCCGTTCGTCCTTGACCATCGCGCTGCGCGCCAGAAAGTAGAAGGCTTCGACGTCATAGGTGGCGAGGCCCGCGCGCAATCCTTCGAGAAAGGTCAGGTATTCGCGCAGCGTGACCGGCACGCCGGATTTCCGGAGGGTTTCGAAGAAGGGTACGAACATGGCGCGACGCTATCCCGATTTGCCGGGCATGGAAATGGGGTACGGGACGGCAGTTCGGCTGTCCGCGTTGGCCGTCATCCTGGCGATTGCCCGCGAATTTCCGGCGTTCCTCAGCCCAGCAGGGTCTTTTCCAGCGCGATCGTCACGACCAGCCCCAACAGGGCGAAGGCGATGGCATAGATCACCGCGTATTGGGCAATATCGGCCCAGTTGCCCTTGCGCCGTTTGGCGGTCGTCCCGCCGATGATGGCGCCCAGAAGCGCCCCGAGGATCACGATCATAGCGTCCCTTGTCCCTGCCTCGCGGGATTGAGCGATCCGATCTCGCGCAGTTTCGCGCGCACCGCCCAATCAGAGCCGAACCCGTAGCGTGCCCAGCCGAGCGAGTCCACCCGGACGCTGCGGCCCTCGGCAACGCGGCCCGAGAGTTCCAGTGCCTCGGCCCGCAGCATCAGGAGCGTCGCCAGAAGGGCCGCGTTCTCATGCCGGGCGGCGGTGTCCAGGTGCGGACCGATGAGGGCCAGAGCATGTTCCGAATTGCCCGAGGCGATGGCATAGGCCCCCAGTTGCGAGGCGACATAGGCGCGATGGAGCGCGGTGTCCGGGCGGCGGCCAAAATAGCGTTGTGCCAGGACGAACTGATCCTGCGCCGCCTGCGGGTCGGTGGCCTGCAGCAGCCGGCCCATCGCGTAATGCGAAAAGGCGCGGCGATGATCCGTCCAGCCCATTGCCGAGGCAACCTGTAGCGCCTCGATGGCGGCGGTGCGCCGCTGTGCCGGGTTGGCGCCGGGGCCAAGGGCCGTCTGAACCGCGTCGATCCAGACCCGGGGCGTTTTTGCCAGCCGCTGCGGGACGATGCCCTGGCCGCGCGGGTTCACGCGGGCCAGGATCGCGGGCAGACGGTCGGCAACCTGTCGCCGCGTCATGCCGGTGCGCAGCGCCGGGTCATAGTAGACACGCAGTATCATCATGTCGTAGCCGGTCAGGACCGTGTGGACGTTGTCGTCGTTGAACACGCTGTCGGGCAGGCGATAGAGATCGTTCAGAGGGCCGATGGCCTGGGCCAGCTCCTCGTGCAGGCAGTCGCGGACTTCCTGCGGCGAGGCGTCGTTGGGCAGGAAGATCGCCAGCCGTTCACGCTGTGTCAGCGAGGACCAGCTGACAGACCGGGATCGCCGCTTGCTGCGGTATTCCGCCAGGGACGAGACGTTGGGAACCACGAAACAGGCGGCCTGGGGCAGGGCGGCGCGGATGTCGGCCCGGCTGACGGCCTGGACGGTGATATTGGCCTGGGGGTCGCCGCTGAGCGCGATGTCGATCCCGGCCTCTTTGCGCAGCCGGTGCAGCAGTCGGCGCAGGTCCGGCGCCAGCGAGGCGGGTGGCGCACCGGTGACGCGGACGGTGATCGGCGTGTCGAAACGGGTAAAGCTCTGCAGCGGGCGGCCCGATTCCAGCGTGAAGGCCAGGTCGAGGAAATCCCGCGCCACGTCCTGGTTCGAGGCCACGGGCGCTTGTGGGCGCGGTGCGGCAAAGCTCTTCATCGGGGGCAGGCCGCTGGTTCCGTCGACCGCGGCCGCGCGGGTGGCCGCGGTGTCGGTCGGCGTGGCCGGCATGCAGGCGCCCAGCAGCAGGTAGAGCGGGAGCATCAGGCGACGGGACCTGCGCATCACATCCTCTGGTACTTGATGAAGGGCGTCAGCGTGCCGATCCGGTCGTAAAGCTGGCGGGCCGTGGTGTTGAAGTCCTGCGTTAACCAATAGACGGTGGCGGCGCCATGGGCATCTGCCTTGTCATAGACGCCCTGGATCAAGGCGCGACCGATGCCCTGTCCGCGCACATCGGGAACTGCGTAGAGATCCTGCAGGTAGCAGACCTCCTCGATCTTCCAGGCGTGGCGGTGGAACAGGTATTGCGTCAGGCCGACCAGCCTGCCGTCAAGTTCGGCGACAAGGGCGTTGAAGTCGCGCGGATCATCGCCCAGAAGGCGTGCGAAGGTGGACGCATAGACCGGTTCGGGAACGGAGCTTTCGTAGAAGGCCAGGTAGGCCGTCCAGAGCTCACGCCACGCCGGTTCGTCCGCGGCGGCCAGGGGGCGCACCGTGAGAGCCGTATTTGGGGACACTTTTGAAGCCTGCCTGCTTTGTGTTCCGTGTGGATGCTCTAAGACATCCTTGGATTTTCTGTCCTCTGTGGGATCACTATAGGGCAAAACCTTGGTTTCTGCCCAGCACTAAGCCCGCCTGTGGATAATTTTTTCCCGATTTCGGGAAGGCGGTTCGGAAATCGTTAATTTTATGGAGTTTCGCTGGATCAGGTGAGTCCGAATTGCCACTGTGGATGCCTGTTGATAACCCTGCCGCCAGGTCAAACGTGGCGGTTTCTGGGCACTTCAGGCCAGCCAGGCCAGCGAAAACAGCGACAGGACACTGGTCCAGATGATGACCGGCGCGATGGCATCCGTGCGCACGCCGTACAGCAGCGCCAGCGCAAAGGCCATTGCCCCCGACGGTCCGGCGGCGGTCAGCGTGAAAAGCGTCTGCCAGGCCTCGGGCGGGGCCACGGCCCAGAGGGCACCCGCGACCAGTGCCGGGAAGGCCAGCAGTTTCAGGGCGGACACAGTGGCCACCAATGGTGTCGGTGTCAGCGCGTGGCCTGACAGGATCACCCCGAGGGCGAATAGGGTCAGCGGCGCGGCCCCGGCCCCGGCAAAGCCCATCGCGGTCAGGATCGGCTCTGCCACCGGCAGGCCGGTGACATTGACCACCATGCCAAGCGCGATGGCGATCAGCACCGGGTTCGACGCGATGCGCCGCAGGGCCGGACCGGGTCCGGCACCGCGATTGGCCATCAGGTCCGTCGTGACGATGAAGAAGGCAAAGCTGACCGCCGCGTCCCAGGCCACGATGGCGGTGACGGGCAGGGCCGCTGCCTCGCCGTAGATCAGAAAGCTGATCGGCCAGATATACAGCAGCGTGTTGACGAAGATCGTGGCCATCGCCAGCAGCCAGGATTCCAGCAGCTCGCGCCGGAACAGCAGGCGGCAGACCGCGAAGGTCAGACCGAACAGCGCCACCTGAGAGGCGGCATACCCGGCCAGCGCGCCAACCCGGAAGGATGACCAGTCCAGCGCCGAGATCAGAGGAAAGATCAGCGCGGGTTGCAGGATGAGAAAGGCGATCCGGTTGATCGCGCCCGCCTCACCCTTGCTGACCTTGTCGAGGCGGCCCAACAGGAACCCCAGGGCCAGCATCGAGAAGACCGGCAGGATGTCATGGGTCAGAATGAGAAGCATGGGGCCGTCCGTCTGTGTTCCCCGCGACAGAGCATGCCGGGCCGCCGGGCGCAAGCTGCCGCCGGGGCAGGGCTCGGGTCAGTCCCTGGACAGAAGATGCTCGTACCTGGCGTCGGTCAGCGTCTTCAGGAACGCCACCAGTGCGTCGATGCGTTCATCGTCCAGCGCGGGCCCGTGGGTCAGCTCCTCCTGCGCCAGCGTACCCGGGACAGGCGGCGGGCCAAAGGGCGCGCCGGTTTCCGGGTTGATCTGTCGCGCGGCGGATTTGCTGTTGTAGCGGTTGTAGAACAGGATCACCGTCCGCAGGTCCTGGAACACACCGTTGTGCATGTAAGGGCCGGTCACGGCGACGTTGCGCAGGGTGGGGGTGCGGAACTTGCCACGTTCGCCCGGGTCCGTCACCGCCGGGTTGTCCAGCAGGCCGTTGTCGACCTGGTCCGGCAGAATGCCGTTCAAGCCCCGCAACGGGCCGTTCTGCGGCACTCCGATGTTGTGATAGCGGTAATCGGTAAAGGTCTCGCGCGGGTCCATCTGGCCGCGTCCGACCTGGTGGCAGAGGTTGCAGTTGGTGAATTGCTGCGAAAAGAACAGCAAGCGCCCAAGTTCCTCCTGTTTCGTCAGCTCAGCGTCGCCGCGCAGGAACCGGTCGTATTTGGAATCGAAGGGCGCAAAGACCTCGGTTTCCTCGAAGGCGGCGATGGCCTGCGTCATGGCGGCATAGGCGCTGTCCGCCTCGTCCCAGACCTCCGCGCCGAAGAGGGACGGAAAGGTGGCCTCGTACACCGGGTCTTCGCGCAGGCGGGCCATGACAGCCGCCTTGTCGGTCATGCCCATCTCGATGGGGTTCAGCGGCGGGCCGCCGGCCTGGTCCGCAAGCGTCGCGGCGCGCCCGTCCAGGAATTGCCCGCCTGTCCAGCGCCCTTCGGCATCGCGGTGAAAGGCGGGTGAGAGAGCGGCATAGGTGGCGGTGGGGGCGTTCCGGTCCCCGAGCGACAGACCGTCGTCGCCGGGTGAGGCCATGCCGCGTGGGTCGGCGAACCCATAGGCGGGGTCATGGCAACTGGCACAGGATTGTGTCCGGTTGGCCGAGAGGTTCACGTCATGAAACAACAGCGCGCCCAAATCTGCCTTCGTCCGGGGCACGTCGGGCGCGTCACCGGAAACCACGGCGGCAAGGGTCGTGACGCCCAGGGTCAGGGCGGCAAGAACGGACAGGCGAAAGGCGGACATGACGACTCCTTTGGGCTTGGGTCGTCGCATACGCCGAAAATGGACCTGAGTAAATTGATCGGGATCAAGCCCCGGCGGTTTGGCCGGGGCGGGATCGCCTCAGCGTTGGCGCCGCGCCATGAAGGCCAGCCGTTCGAACAGATGCACGTCCTGTTCGTTCTTGAGCAGCGCGCCGTGCAGGCGGGGCAGGGCGCTGGCGCCGTCGCGTTTCAGGTCTTCGGCGTCCAGATCCTCGGCCAAGAGCAGCTTGAGCCAGTCCAGCACCTCGGAGGTCGAAGGTTTTTTCTTCAGGCCCGGCTGTTCGCGCAGCTCGTAGAACTGGGTCAGCGCGGTGGTCAGCAGCGCGGGCTTGATGCCCGGATGATGGACCTCGACGATCTTGCGCAGGGTCTCGGTGTCGGGGAACTTGATGTAGTGGAAAAAGCAGCGGCGCAGAAAGGCGTCGGGCAGTTCTTTTTCGTTGTTCGAGGTGATGATGACGATGGGGCGCTGTTTTGCGCGGATCGTCTCGCCGGTCTCGTAAACGTGGAACTCCATCTTGTCGAGTTCCTGCAGCAGGTCGTTGGGGAACTCGATGTCGGCCTTGTCGATCTCGTCGATCAGCAGGACGACCTTGCCCTCGGCCTCGAAGGCCTGCCACAGCTTGCCCTTGCGGATATAGTTGGCCACGTCGTTCACGCGTTCGTCGCCCAGCTGGCTGTCGCGCAGCCGGCTGACGGCATCGTATTCGTACAGTCCCTGCTGCGCCTTGGTGGTGGATTTCACCGCCCATTCCAGCATCGGCAGACCCAGGGCCTTGGAGACCTGGCGCGCCAGTTCGGTCTTGCCGGTGCCGGGTTCCCCCTTGACCAGCAGGGGGCGTTCCAGTGTCACCGCGGCGTTCACCGCCATCGTCAGATCGTCGGTAGAGACGTATTCCTCGGTGCCTTCGAAACGCATGGCGCGACCTTCTTGCTGTAACCTGTCGCCAGAGGGGTAGTGCGGTGCGGGCGCCTTTGCAAGTGCAGCACCCGTGCCCGACCGTGGCGTCACAGCGTGTCTTCACGTGCGGGTCAAGGCATCGGCACCCGGCGGCCGGAAGGGCCTGCGCCATCCTGTCGCTTTTCGACTTTTGAAAGCGCGGCGGAGGCGAAAACCGGGCCCGGAAACAGGTGCCGATGTTGGAACCCCGGGCCGGAAATCCAGTCCCGAGAATGGCTTGGCCGGGGCATCCCGCGCTTGCCACAAAGTTACCCAGGGGCAGCCGCAAATCGGCCGAGGAAAGACGCTAATGTGACGTGACAACGGTCGCGGCTTGCTTTAATGCCTGCCCGCAGGGGTGCCAGATATCTGAGGAATTTCAACATGGCGGATATTGGCGTTGATGAGGGAGCGGATATGAAGCCTGAGACCTTTCTGCCCGATGATTACCGTCCGGCCGAAGACGAACCGTTCATGAACGAGCGGCAAACAGAGTACTTTCGCCGCAAGCTCCTGGCCTGGAAGGCCGAGCTTCTGTCCGACAGCCGCGACACCATCGAAGCGCTGCAGGAAGGCACGCGGAACATCCCTGATGTGACCGACCGTGCCAGCGAAGAAACCGACCGCGCAATCGAATTGCGCACGCGCGACCGTCAGCGGAAACTGGTCAGCAAGATCGACCAGGCGCTGCGCCGTATCGACGAGGGCGAATATGGTTACTGCGAAGTGACCGGCGAGCCGATCAGCCTGAAACGGCTGGATGCACGTCCGATCGCCACCATGAGCCTCGAGGCGCAGGAACGCCACGAGCGCCGCGAGAAGGTGCATCGCGACGACTGAGCCGCGACCACATGGACACGACATGGTAAACGCCGGGGCCTTGCCTCGGCGTTTTTCCTTTGCCAATGGAAGCACATGGAACTGACGGGCCGCGACATCACCATCATCGGCGCCGGGATCGGCGGGCTGACCGCGGCGCTTGCACTGCGGGCGCGGGGCGCCGAGGTGCGCATCCTGGAACAGGCCGACGCGATCCGCGAGGTTGGCGCCGGCATCCAGGTCAGTCCCAACGGGTTGCGGGTGATCGAGGCGCTGGGTCTGGGCGAGGGGTTTCGCGCCATCTCGGTCGTCGGGCGCGCCGTCTCGCTGCGCGAGGCTCGGGGGCGCGAGGTGCTGAGGCTGGATCTGACCCGGCTGCCGGCCGAGCAAAGCTATCGCTTCGTGCACCGCGCGGACCTCGTGGATCTTCTGGCCGGGCAGGCGCGCGCGGCAGGCATCCGTGTGCGCCTGCTGCAAAAGGTGCGCGAGGTCATGCCGGGCACGCCGCCGCGGGTCGCGCTTTGCAATGGCGATGCCACCGGCGCAGAACTTGTGATCGGCGCGGATGGATTGCATTCGGTGCTGCGCCCGGTCCTGAACGGGCAGGCAGACCCGTTCTTTACCGGGCAGGTGGCCTGGCGCGCGGTGGTGCCCAACACGGTCGGCCATCCGCCAGAGGCGAGGGTCCACATGGGGCCGGGGCGGCACATGGTCAGCTATCCGTTGCGCGGAGGCGACCAGGTGAATGTCGTCGCGGTCGAAGAGCGGCGTGGCTGGGTCGAGGAAAGCTGGAGCCATCAGGATGCGGGCGACAACCTGCGCGCGGCTTTCGCGGGCTTTGGCGGGATGGTGCCGGGCCTGTTGGCCGGGGCGGACCAGCCTGGCCTGTGGGGGCTGTTCCGGCACCCGGTGGCGCGGGTCTGGCATGGCGCGGGTGTGGTCCTGCTGGGGGATGCGGCCCATCCCACCCTGCCTTTCCTTGCCCAGGGGGCCAACATGGCGATGGAAGATGCCTGGGTTCTGGCCGATGCTCTGTCAGAGGCGCCCGACATGGCCTCGGCGCTGGCCAGTTACCAGCACCGACGCCGCGACCGGGTGGTTCGGGTGATCGAGGCGGCCAATGGCAACGCCTGGAAATACCACCTGCGCAACCCGCTGGTGCGCGGCGTGGCGCATCTGGGTCTGGGCGTCGTGGGCCGGTTGGCACCGGGCCGGATGCTGCACCAGTTCGACTGGCTTTACGGGCACGACGTGACGCGCGGCGCCTGATCCGTCCGACCATTGAAGGGGGGGACACCGGCCCCCTACATGATAGACATGGCCCGTCACAGGGGAGAGGCATTCATGGACAGGGTAGACGCGATTCCCGAACAGGCATTGGCCTGGCACCGTGCAGGCGATGGCGCCGTACTGGCCACCGTGGTCGAAACATGGGGCTCTGCCCCACGGCGCGTCGGCAGCCAACTGGCGATTTCCGGATCGGGCATGATCGAAGGTTCGGTCTCGGGCGGCTGCGTCGAGGGCGCGGTGATCGTCGAGGCGCTGGAGGCGCTGGAGGCGGGTGAGCTGCGCGAGCTGGAGTTCGGGGTCTCCGACGACGACGCCTTTGCCGTCGGCCTGGCCTGCGGCGGCACAATCCGCGTGCTGGTGGAACCCGTGGGGGACGTCCTGCCGGAACTGCTGCTCGAGGACCTGGTCAAGGCCCGTGCCGCGCGCGAGCCCGTCGCCTACGTGGTCGACCTGGATCGCAGCGACCGCTGGCTGGACCGACAGGGTTTTGCCGATCGATTCCGCATGGACCGCTCCGGGTTCGAGCCGGACAGCCGCGTCTTTGTCGGCATCCACAACCCGCCGCTGCGGCTGATCGTGGTGGGCGCGGTGCATATCGCCCAGGCCCTGCTGCCGATGGCGCGCATCGCGGGCTATGATCCGTCGGTGATCGACCCGCGCGAAACCTTTGCCTCGCCCGAGCGGTTTCCGGATACGCGCCTGTTGCACGACTGGCCGGACGAGGCGGTCGAGACTCTGGGGCTGGACACGCGCACCGCGCTGGTGCTGTTGACCCATGATCCGAAGCTGGACGATCCGGCGCTGGAAAAGGCGCTGCGCTCTGGCTGTTTCTACATCGGGGCGCTGGGATCGACCCGCACCCATGCCAAGCGGGTGACACGGCTGACAGAGGCAGGGTTCACCGAGGCTGAGATCGCGCGCATCCATGCGCCCATCGGGCTGGACATCGGCGCCGCCGGTCCGTCGGAAATCGCCGTCTCGATCATCGCGCAGATGACTCAGGTGTTGCGCCGCGGGGATCTGCGATGAAATTCGGCGCCGTTCCGTTGGACGAGGCCGAGGGCGCCGTGCTGGCGCATAGCGTCGCCCTGGACAAGGGGCGCCTGCGCAAGGGGCGGGTGCTGACGCCCGAGGACCTGGACAAGTTGCGCGGTGCGGGGCTGGACGAGGTCATCGCGGCGCGGCTGGAACCCGGCGACATCGGCGAGGACGCCGCCGCTGCGCGCCTGGCGCAGGCGCTTGTCCCCGACTCGGCGCGCGCGGGGCTGAAGATCGGCCAGGCGGCGACCGGGCGGGTGAACCTGCACGCCGAGGCGCCCGGCGTCGTCGAGGTGCTGGCGGGCCGCATCCACGCGCTGAACGCCCTGCACCCGATGATCACCGTGGCGACGGTGCCGGAATGGCAACGCGTTGCCGCAGGCGGCATGGTGGCGACGGTCAAGATCATCTCTTACGCGGTGCCCGAGGCCGCGCTGGAGGCGGCGTGCCTGGCGGGGCAGGCAGGGCTGCGCCTGCGGCCCGTGGTCTGCAAGACCGCGCAGCTGATCCAGACGACGGTCGACGGGTCGGAAACCGGTGACAAGGGGCAGAAGGTCACGCAGGATCGGCTGGATCGGCTGGAGGTTCAAATCGGTCCGCAACAGGTGGTGCCGCACCGCGTCGGCCCGCTGGCAGATGCGATCGCGGCCACCGATGCGGATGCGGTTCTGATCCTGACGGGCTCTGCCACCTCTGACCTGCACGACGTGGCGCCGGAGGCGGTGCGACGGGCCGGCGGCTCTGTCACGCATTTCGGGATGCCGGTCGACCCCGGAAACCTGCTGTTCTACGGCGAACAGGCCGGGCGCCCGGTGATCGGCCTGCCGGGGTGCGCCCGTGCTCCGGCGCTGAACGGCGCCGACTGGGTGCTGGAACGGCTGTTGTGCGGCGTTCCCGTCACCCCGCAGGACATCGCGGGCATGGGCGTTGGCGGCCTGCTGAAGGAGATCCCGGCGCGCGGACGTCTGCGCGAGGCCTGAGGATCAGCGCGGCGCATCCCCGATCAGGTCGATCAGGGCCGAACGGCCCTTGTGGCCCGCGCCCTCGTCCAGGTCCTGTTCGTATTCCGCAAGACGCAACAGGGTCAGGTCCGGGAAGGCCGCGCGCAGCATCTCTGCGGTATACATGTTGTCGGGGTTTCCCGGCCCCCCGGTGCCATAGTCCACCTGCTTCGGCGTGTAGCCATGCAGCATCAGGCGCCCACCCGGAGCCAGCGCACGGCGCAGCCCGGCAAAGACAGGGGCGCGTTCCTCGGGCGACAGGAACTGGAAGAAGACCGCCACAACCAGGTCATAGGTCCGGCTCCAGTCCCAGTCCTCGATCGTCGAGACGTTGAAATCCGGGGCCACGCCTGCCTTCTTCGCCAGCTTCTCGGCCTTGGCGATGGCATTGGGCGACAGGTCGAAGGCCGTGACATCGCAGCCCTGCTGCGCCAGCCAGACCGAATTGCGGCCTTCGCCATCGGCGATGCACAGCGTACGGGCGCCCGGTGGAATCAGCCCGGCATGTGCGGTCAGAAAGCCCGAGGGCGCGGTGCCAAAGACATACTCCTCGGTTGCGAAACGATTGTCCCAGCTCATGCGCGTTCTCCTTGGGCAGATACGAAAAGCCCGCCTTGGCGGCGGGCTCATGTGCGGATAATGCGCCTTTTCAGGCGATCATGTGCCGGACCCTCACTTGGCTGAGGGGCCGATCATCATGACCATCTGGCGGCCTTCCATCTTCGGCATGTTCTCGACCTTGCCGATTTCCTTGACGTCTTCCGCCACGCGTTCCAGCAGTTCGCGGCCAAGGTTCTGGTGCGCCATTTCGCGTCCGCGGAACCGCAGGGTGACCTTCACCTTGTCGCCGTTCTCGAGGAACTTGAAGACGTTGCGCATCTTGACCTCGTAGTCGTGGGTGTCGGTGTTCGGGCGGAACTTGACCTCCTTGACCTCGATGATCTTCTGTTTCTTGCGCGCTTCGGATTCCCGCTTCTGCTGTTCGTACTTGAACTTGCCGTAGTCCATGATCTTGCAGACCGGCGGCGTCGCGTTGGGCGAGATTTCCACGAGGTCGAGCCCGGCTTGTTCAGCCAGGTCCATCGCACGGGCAGGGGTGACGACACCGACGTTTTCGCCTTCGGCGCCAATGAGCCGGATTTCAGGGGCCCGGATACGGTCGTTGACTCGGGGGCCTGTGTCGCGCGTGGGCGGCGCGTTATGTGGTCTGCGGGCTATCGGAATGCTCCATTTGCGGTTTTCATCAGGGTGGCAAGGTAAACTTGGGCGCATAGGCTTTCAAGCGGCAATTCCACGCCTGTGCGCCACTTGCAAACGGATTCCCCTTGAAGCTGGCCGGGGGGCAGCGCACACCGCTCTCCAGGAACCCTGCGCACCGGCGCGCGGGGCGGAACGTGATGGAGGTTCCCATGAGAAACCTGATCTTCGTCCTGGTCGCGGTTGCAGCGGGCGTGGGTGGTTACCTGTGGTACGCAGACCAGCAGGCCAAGGAAGAAGCGGCACGCGCTGCGGCCGAGGCGGCCCGGGCGGCCGAACTGGCGGCAGCGGAAGCGGCTGAAAAGGCCGAAGAGGCGGCCAAGGACGCGGCAGAGGATGCCGTGGACGTGGCCAAGGACGCGGCGGACGCAACCGTCGACACCGCCAAGGACGTGGCAGATACCGCCAAGGACGCGGCGGATGCCACGCTGGACGCGGCCAAGGACGCCGCCGACAAGACCGTGGATGCCGCCGAAACCGCGCTGGCGGATGCCGCCAAGGATGTGGCAGAGGGCAAGGCCAAGCTGGGCGATGCCCTGGCCGGTGCCGCGGACAAGACGCTGGATGCTGCCAAGGACGCGGCGGATGCGACCGTTGACGTGGCCAAGGATGCGGCTGACGTGACCGTGGACGCCGCCAAGGATGCCGCCGACGCGACGATGGACGTGGCCAAGGACGCCGGTGACGTGGTCGATACGGCCCTGGCGGACGCGGATGCGCCCGAGGCCGTCGATCCCGCGCCCGCTGCAGAGCCTGCCGAAACTGCCGAGCCGGCCGCAGATCCTGCCGCCGAACCCGTCGAGACGGCTGACCCGGCTTCGGAACCGGTGCTGGAGCCGTCGGAAACAGCCGATCCGGTGGTCGAACCCGTCGATACAGCCGAGCCGGCCGCAGAACCCGCAGCGGATCCGGCCGCAGAGCCCGTCGAGTCGGCGGAACCCGCCGATGCCGCGCCCGCGGCCGATCCGGCCGCAGAGCCTGTCGAAACCGCCGATGCGCCGTCGATCCAGGAACTGCTGACCGTCGATGGTTTCGACTATGACAAGGTGGTCGACTACATCGACAACTCCGAGCTGGGCGAGCTGAAGAAGGTCAGCGCCAAGGCCGCGGTAGAGGCTGTCCGGGACAACCCCGAGATCACCCAAACCGCGCTGGACCAGATCAAGGTTCTGCTGGGTCTCGACGAGTAAGGTCCGTATCCCCCGAAATGTAGAAGGGCCGCCCGATGGGGCGGCCCTTTTGGTTTGGTGCGCAACTGTCTGCAGACATCCTGGGCATCGGCATTCGATGTCGCGTAAATGCGCCGCGAAAGCGGCCCTTCGGCTGGTGGATCTTGGATGGCCGTTCCGCGTGGTCTATCGTGGCCCGGACGTCGTTGCCGAGGCTTCGAGAACAATCGGGCGTCCAGGATCGCATCAAGGATAGACAGATGAAGTTTCGCTTTCCCATCGTCATCATCGACGAGGATTTCCGGTCCGAAAACACTTCGGGCTTTGGAATTCGTGCTCTTGCCGAGGCGCTCGAGAACGAGGGGTTCGAGGTTCTGGGCGCCACGAGTTACGGCGACCTGTCACAGTTCGCACAACAGCAGAGCCGGGCGTCGGCTTTCGTCCTGTCGATCGACGACGAAGAATTCAGCCCCGGCCCAGACCTCGACCCGGCCGTTCTGAACCTGCGAAACTTCATCGAGGAGGTCCGCGCAAAGAACGAAGACGTGCCGATCTATATCTACGGTGAGACGAAGACATCACGGCACTTGCCGAATGACGTCCTGCGCGAACTGCACGGCTTCATCCACGCCTTTGAGGATACACCCGAATTCGTCGCCCGTCACATCATCCGTGAAGCGAAGAACTATCTCGAATATATCCAGCCCCCCTTCTTCAAGGCACTTCTCGATTACGCCGAAGACGGGTCGTACTCATGGCATTGCCCGGGGCATTCCGGCGGGGTCGCCTTCCTGAAATCGCCCGTGGGGCAGATGTACCACCAGTTCTACGGTGAAAACATGCTGCGCGCCGACGTCTGCAACTCGGTCGAGGAGCTGGGGCAACTGCTGGACCACAACGGCGCCATCGGGGCGTCGGAAAGGAATGCGGCGCGGATCTTCAACGCCGACCATTGCTTTTTCGTGACCAACGGCACCTCGACTTCGAACAAGATGGTCTGGCACCACAGCGTCGCCCGGGACGACGTCGTGCTGGTGGACCGCAATTGCCACAAGTCGGTCCTGCACGCGATCATCATGACCGGAGCGATCCCGATCTTCCTCAAGCCGACGCGCAATCATTGGGGCATCATCGGTCCCATTCAGAGATCCGAGTTCGAGCCGGAGGCGATCCGGGCAAAGATCCGGGCTAACCCGCTGTTGGAGGGGCTCGATGCCGATACGGTAAAGCCCCGCATCCTGACGCTGACGCAATCGACCTATGACGGTGTTCTCTACAATACCGAAGTGGTGAAGGACCTGCTCGACGGGTATGTCGAAACGCTTCACTTCGACGAGGCCTGGCTGCCCCATGCCGCCTTCCACCCGTTCTATGGTACCTACCACGCGATGGGCCGCCAGAGGCCGCGCACGAAGCATTCCGTGACCTACGCCACCCAGTCGGTTCACAAGCTTCTGGCCGGCATCAGCCAGGCGAGCCATATCCTCGTGCAGGATTCCGAGGAAACGAAGCTCGACCGCCACCTTTTCAACGAATCCTACCTCATGCACACGTCGACTAGTCCGCAATATTCGATCATCGCGAGCTGCGATGTCGCGGCGGCCATGATGGAGCCCCCGGGTGGAACGGCGCTGGTCGAAGAAAGCCTGCTGGAGGCGCTCGATTTCCGGCGTGCCATGCGCAAGGTCGACGCAGAATATGGCAATGACTGGTGGTTCCAGGTCTGGGGGCCGGACGAACTGGCAGAGGACGGGATCGGCCGGGCAAAGGATTGGGAGCTGAAGAAGACCGACAGCGATGCGGTCGAAAGCTCGGGCGAAGACGCCTGGCACGGCTTTGGCGACATGGCCCGCAACTTCAACATGCTGGACCCGATCAAGGCGACGATCATAACGCCCGGGCTCAACATAGATGGTCGGTTCGAGGACACAGGCATCCCGGCCTCGATTGTCTCGAAGTACCTTGCCGAACATGGGGTCGTGGTCGAAAAGACCGGTCTTTACAGCTTCTTCATCATGTTCACCATCGGCATCACGAAGGGCAGGTGGAACACGCTTCTCGCCGCGCTTCAGCAATGCAAGGACGACTATGACCGGAACCAGCCGCTCTGGCGTGTCATGCCGGAGTTCTGTGCCAAGCAGTCGCGGTACGAACACATGGGGCTCAAGGACCTGTCCCAGCATGTGCATGAACTCTATGCGAAATATGACGTGGCCCGGCTGACAACCCAGATCTATACCAGCGATCATCATCCGGCCATGTCACCATCAGAAGCCTTTTCCCACATTGCGCGCAGGAAGACCGAGCGGGTCGGGATCGACGAGCTCGAAGGTCGTGTGACCACGAGCCTCGTCACCCCATATCCGCCCGGTATCCCGCTTCTCGTTCCCGGCGAGATCTTCAGCACGGAGATCGTGGACTATCTCCGCTTCAATCGTGAGTTTTCACGCGAGTGCCCTGGCTTCGAGACTGACATCCACGGCCTCTTGCAGGAAACGGACAAGAACGGCGAGGTCAGGTACTTCGCCGACTGCGTCGCAGAGTGAACAGAAAATCGGCGCGCCGGGGGGCGTTCTTGTGCGACAGGCGGCGGCTTGCGGCAATCTCGTCGTGCTGTTCCTGCGTGTCGCAGGCCCCCTCTGCGGTCATGGAGCCGTTTCGGACCGGGGGGAATTGGTCAACTATCCCGCCACGGATGCCGCTGCCGGGCGCGCTGTCGTCTCAATGAGACCTTCAAGGCACTCGTTCGTCGTCTTGTGCCTCTCTATCGCACAACAGTCCACCGCAACGCAGAAGGGCCGCCCGATGGGGCGGCCCTTTCGCGTTCCAGTGCGGCGCTTTCTCAGTCGAGAAAGGCCTTTTCGACAACGTAGTGCTTGGGGTCGGAGTTCGCCCCTTCTTCCAGCCCGTATTCCTCGAGCATTTCCTTCAGTTCGAGGTTGAAGGCCAGGTTGCCGCAGATCATCGCCCGGTCGGTCTCGGGGGTCAGCGGCGCCACGCCCAGGTCCTCGAAGGCCTCGCCCGAGCGCATCAGGTCTGTGATGCGGCCCATCTTGGCGCTTTCTTCGCGGGTGGTGGTCGGGTAGTACTTGATCTTCTTCCAGAAGCCTTCGCCGATCACCTCGGCCAGGAGTTCGTCGGTCTTGAGGCTCTCGATGATCTCGCGGCCATAGGTCAGCTCGCCGGCCTCGCGGCAGGTGTGGGTGATGATGATTTCGTCGTAATCCTCGTAGGTCTGCGGTTCGCGCAGGAGCGAGGAGAAGGGCGCAAAGCCGGTGCCGGTGGCAAAGAACCACAGCCGCTTGCCCGGCAAGAGCGCGTCATGGACCAGCGTGCCCACAGGCTTGGGGCGCAGGATGATCTGGTCGCCCGGCTTGATGTGCTGCAGTTTCGAGGTCAGCGGGCCGTCCTGCACCTTGATCGAGTAGAACTCCAGTTCCTCGTCCCAGGAGGGGGAGGCGATGGAATAGGCGCGAAGCAGCGGTTTCTGCTTGCCGGTCTTGGGATCGGGGTCGCCCATCAGGCCGATCATGACAAACTCGCCCGAACGGAACCGCAAGCTCGCGGGGCGCGTGCAGCGGAAGGAAAACAGCCGGTCGGTGTAGTGCTTGACCTCGGTCACGGTCTGGGCATCCGGCACGGCAAGGGTGCGGGGCGCGCGGGCGGGCTCGGTTGCAGTGGCGTCGGTCACGGGGCTCATCTCTGTCATGTCGTCCTGCCGGTCTGGTAGGCCGGCACCTCTTGTCTAGCTTTGATCTGTATCAGGTGAAAGGCGGCGCAAGGGCGCGGGCCGGGATTGCCCCGGCCTGCGCCCGATGACGTCGCGAAATGAGTCAGGCGGTGCCGCGCATCCGTGCCTGGTAGTCATGGGCGCGCCAGTCGGCGCGGAACACCCATTGGTCCTGCGGCTGGCGTTCGGCCAGCGCTTCGTCGATCTCGACTTCGTCGAAACCGGCGCGCCGGGCCATCGCGTATTGATCCGCGATCACATGCCCGCGCGCCCGCAGGCGGCCCTTGTATCCCCGCAGGCGCAGCAGTCGCGCCAGGGTAAAGCCGCGCCCATCCGCAAAGCTGGGAAAGTCGATCCGGATCATGCCGGTGTCGTCGTCGAAGGCGAGGCTTTCGGGGGCGGTGTCGGACGGCAGGTCCTGGGCCGCCGGGCCGTCGAAGTCGCCGTTCCAGTCCTCGGCGTGAAAGCCGTCGTCGCGCACGATGATCGTCATGCCTTTTCTCCTTGTGTCTCGCCGCCTCTGACGGCGCGGCCATCCACGAAATGGATGCCGCATTCTTCCTTGTCCTGCCCGCGCCAGCGGCCCGAGCGGGGATCCTCGCCGGGCGCGACCTTGGACGTGCAGGGTTGGCAGCCGATCGACGGATACCCCTGCGCTACCAGCGGATGCTTGGGCAGGCGGTTTTCCTCCATGTAGGCGCGCACGTCCTCGGGCGTCCAATGGGCCAGCGGGTTCAGCTTGATCCGGCCGGTGCCGTCTTCAAGCTCGAAGAACTCCAGCGCGGCACGGGTGCCGGACTGGTAGCGCTTGCGCCCGGTGATCCAGCCGTCGTAGCCGTCCAGCGCGGCGTTCAGCGGCTCTGTCTTGCGCAGGGCACAGCAGGCATCGGTGTCCGACATCCGCAGGGCGCCATAGGGATCGCGCTTGTCTAGCGTTTCGCGGTCGGTGCGGATGATCCGCAGGTTCTCCAGCCGCAGCCGTTCCGCGACCTCCTGCTGATAGGTCAGGGTCTCCGCGAACAAGAGCCGCGTGTCGATGAACAGCACCGGCGTCTTGCGGTCCACCATCGCCACCAGGTGCAACAGGGCCACGGATTCAGCCCCGAAGGAGGACACCAGCGCCAGTTGCCCGGCGTCGGGATCGCTGAGCGCGCCTTCCAGCACCGAAGTGGCGCTGTGATGGCGATACCGCGCGTTCAGCGCCGCGACCCGTTCGGCGCGGTCGGTCATGTCCTGCCGCGTGCCCTGCGCGGCAGGTCTGGACGGGGTGAAGGCGTTCATGCGCTCAGGCCGCCTCGGACCGCTTGTCGGCCTTCTCGCCGTAGAGCGCCGTCTTGAAGGGCGCCATGCCCAGACGGCGATAGGCCTGAAGGAAGGTTTCTTCGGCGCTGTCGCGGTGGTCGAGATAGGCCTCCACGATGCGTTCGATGGCCGGAACGATTTCCTCGGCTGAAAAGCCGGGGCCGGTGCGGTCGCCCAGGGCGGCGGTTTCGGTGTGATCGCCGCCAAGGGTGATCTGGTAGTTTTCCACCCCCGCGCGGTCCAGGCCCAGGATGCCGATATGGCCGACGTGGTGATGCCCGCAAGCATTGATGCAGCCCGAGATCTTGATCTTCAGGTCGCCGATCTCGTGCTCGATCTTCAACTCGTCGAAGCGCGTGGCGATCTCCTGCGCGATCGGGATCGAACGAGCGGTCGCCAGGGCGCAGTAATCCATGCCGGGGCAGGCGATGATGTCGGACACCAGCCCGATATTGGCGGTGGCCAGCCCGTGCGATTTCAGCCGCGCGTGGATTTCCGGCAGGTCGTCCTTGTGGACATGCGGCAGGATCACGTTCTGCTCATGGCTGATGCGCAGCTCGTCGTGGCCGAACTCCTGCGCGATGTCGGCCATGACTCTCATCTGGTCCGCCGTGGCGTCGCCGGGCGTTTCGCCATGCGCCTTGAGGCTGATCTGCGCGATGGCATAGCCCTCTGCCTGGTGGTCCGACAGGTTGGTGTCAGCCCAGGCGCGGAAGACCGGATCGTTGTCATAGGCGCGGTCAAAGGCCGAAACAGGGCGTTTCGTGAACGAAGGCGCCGCGAAATGGGTCTTGATCGTCTCGAACAGGTCCAGGTCGGCGCCGTTGAAGGCGGCCTTGGTCTCGGCGAAGCGCGCCTCGACCAGGCGGCGGATCTCGTCGATGCCGTGCTCGTGCACGGTGATCTTGATGCGCGCCTTGTACTTGTTGTCGCGGCGGCCCAACAGGTTCCAGACCGAGACGACGGCCTCGACGTAGGGCAGCAGGTCTTCCTGGGGGACGAACTCGTTGATGATCTTGCCGATCATCGGCGTGCGGCCCAGTCCGCCACCGACCAGCACGGCATAGCCGATCTGTCCGTCCTTTTCGACGATGCGGATGGCCAGGTCATGCGCGGCGGTCACGGCACGGTCGTTGGGCGACCCGGTGACGGCGATCTTGAACTTGCGCGGCAGGAACTGGAATTCCGGGTGATCGGTCGACCACTGGCGCAGCAGCTCCGCCACCGGGCGCGGATCTGCGATCTCATCCGCCGCGGCGCCGGCGAAATGGTCGGCGGTCACGTTGCGGATCGTGTTGCCCGAGGTCTGGATGGCGTGCATCTCGACCTCTGCCAGCGCGTCCAGCATGTCCGGCACATCCTGCAGCTTGGGCCAGTTGTACTGGATGTTCTGCCGCGTGGTGAAATGGCCATACCCCTTGTCCCAGCGCTCGGCGATATGGGCCAACTGGCGCATCTGGGCGCTGTTCAGGGTGCCATAGGGGATGGCGACGCGCAGCATGTAGGCGTGCAGCTGCAGGTAGAGGCCGTTCATCAGGCGCAGCGGCTTGAACTCGTCCTCGGTCAGCGACCCGTCGATGCGGCGCTCCACCTGGGCGCGGAACTGGCGGTTGCGTTCCGCCACGAAAGCGGCGTCGAAGTCATTGTATGCGTACATCTGTCGTCTCCTTTGCGCCTCGGCGCGTGGGGTCGGAAAATCTTACAGCTCGGCCTGTTTGCCGTGCGCGTAGTTCGAAGGGCCCTTGCGGCGGAAAGCCTCGCGGAAATGCGTCGGCTCCGGCCCGTTTGCGCCCGGTTCCATGTCTGCGAGATAGACGCCGACAACCTCCGCGTGCCGCGCGCTGGCCTCGACCAGCCGCAGCTGGGCGTGGGCCTCGTCGGTCAGCAGTTCCGCATCGCGCAGGTCCGCGCTCCAGCGGTCGTCGGCGGTCAGATAGACGACGTCGCCAGCGAGGAGGGCGTTTGCGGTGACGACTTTGGGTGTGAACTTGCGGGCCATTGATATGCCTCCTGATCGAAACTTGTGACGGGAAGGCCATCGCGCGGGGCGAGGCCGTAAAGCATGAGGGCGGGGCCGTCGAAGCCAGCCTCCGCGAGGTCGGTCGAAAGCCGGTCGAGTGTGGTGTCCAGCACTCGCTGGTCGGGGCGCGAGGCATTCTCGACCACGGTGACGGGGGTGTCGGGGGCGGCGCCATGCATCATCAGCCGGCCTTGCAGGAAATGCGCGGCGCGCTTGCCCATGTAGATCGCGGCGACCTCGCCGGGGCGGGCCAGGCTGCGCCAGTCGTGATCGGCAAAGCCCTGCATGTCATGGCCGGTCATCACCCGCGCCGAGGCATTGCGCCCGCGTTTGGTGATCGACTGGCCGATCGAGGCGACAGCGGCAGAGGCGGCGGTGATGCCGGGCACCACGTCATAGGACAGACCCGCGGCCAGAACTGCCCCGATTTCCTCGTCCAGGCGGCCGAAAACGGTGCAGTCACCGCCCTTGAGCCGCACCACCTGCGCGCCTGCGAGGCCGTGCTTGACGATCAGCGCGTCGATGTCTTCCTGCCGGGAGGAGGGGCCGAAACCGGTCTTGCCCACGTCGATCATGGTGGCCTCGCGGCGGGCCAGTTCCAGGATCGGCTGCGGCACCAGCCGGTCGTGGATCACCACGTCGGCGGCGTCCAGCGCCTTGCGCGCCTTCAGCGTCAGCAGGTCCGGATCACCGGGGCCGGCACCGACAAAGGAGATGTGGCCGGGGCGCTGATCGCGCTCAAGGTGGCGGGCCAGAAGGTCGTCCAGAGCCTGGCCAACGGCCTCTTCGCCCTGCGTGATCGCGCGGGGGCCTGCGTTGAAATAGTAGTCCTGCCAAAAATCGCGGCGTGCGCGGCCAAAGGGCAGGGCCTCTGCCATTTTGCGGAACGTCTTGCCGATGCGCGCCAGCGTGCCCAGCGTCGCGGGCAGGCGCTCTTCGAGGTCGGCCTTGATTGCGCGGGCCAGCACCGGGGCCGCGCCCTCTGTCCCGATGGCCACGGTCACCGGATCGCGGTCGACGATGGCGGGGGTGATGAACTGGCTGTCCTGCAGGTTGTCGACGACATTGACCAGCGCGCCCTCGGATCGGGCCAGCGCGGCTGTGCGCGCGTCCTCGTCCGCATCCTCGTTGGCGCCGTAGAACAGGACGGCGCAAAGCGTGTCGCCCGGTTCCAGCGCACGGGGCACCAGGGTCAGGACACCTTCGGCGGCCCAGGTGATGATCTGACGGGCGGGGTGGGCGGCAAAGACGGTGATCTGCGCCTCTGTCTTGAGGAGCAGGCGCAGCTTGGCCAAAGCGGCATCGCCGCCGCCGGAAACAATCACCCGCCGCCCGGCGAGATCGAGAAAGATCGGGAAGTGCTGCACTTCGGAACTCCTTGCGTCTGCCTTTGATAATAGGAAATTGTCCCCCGTTTTGCCTATGGGGCTGGGAAAGTAAGAACGTATGTTCTACAAGGTCAATGTCGGTGGAGAAATGTTCCAATACTGGCCGAGAGGGAGAACAGCCGTGAAGATCGACGACACGGATCGGAAAATTCTTGCGGAACTGCAACGCGATGCTGGGCAGTCGCTGGACGAGATCGCCAAGAAAGTGGGCTCTTCCAAGACCCCTGTCTGGAACCGGATTCGCAAGTTGCGCGAGGGTGGGGTGCTGGGTCAGCAGACCGTTGTGCTGGACGCCGAAAAGCTGGGGTTCGAGGCGACGTTCTTTGTCCTGATCCGCACGTCCGAGCACGAGGCGGACTGGCAGGCAAAGTTCCTCAAGGCCCTGCGCGAACGCCCCGAGGTGCAAGAGGCGCACAGGCTGGCGGGCGACATCGACTATATCCTGAAGGTGCGGGTGAAGAATGCCCGCGCCTATGACGTATTCTACCAGGCGCTGATTTCAGAGGTGAAGGTGCACAACGTCACCGCGCTCTTGTCGATGGAAGAGATCAAGGCGACGACGGCGCTGCCCTTGTGACCAAGGGCGCTTGGCCCGTGTCACGATGTGCTGACCCTCAGATGTTCCAGCCCGTGAAAATGATAGAGGTTGGCGTACTGCGGCGGTTCGGCCAGGCGCAGGGCGGGCAGGCGCTCGAACAGGATCGGCAGGGCGATCTGCAGCTCCAGCCGGGCCAGCGGCGCGCCGACACAGAAATGCAGACCGGCGCCGAAACTGGTGTTGGCGCTGATCGGGCGCGCTGGATCAAAACGCGCCGGGTCAGGCCAGACCCCGGGGTCGCGGTTGGCGGCGCCCAGCAACAGCGCCACCTGGTCTCCGCGCCGGAAGCGATGCCCGAAAACCTCCACCTCTTCATAGGCGTAGCGCGTGAACATGTGCAGCGGCGGGTCAAAACGCAGGATCTCTTCGACCGTGGTGTCGGCTGACGCCCGCGTGATACCCAGCCCGCGGTCCAACAGGCACTTGATCCCGTTGCCAAGCGTGTGCACCGTCGCCTCGTGGCCCGCGTTCAACAGCAGGATGCAGGTGGTGATCAGTTCCTCGGTCGAGAGCTTCTCGCCATCCTCCTCGGCGGCAATCAGATGGGTGATCAGGTCATCGCCGGGCTGGCTGCGCCGGGTTTCGACATAGCCCTTGAGGAAATCCGAGAACTCCTGCGCCGCGCGCGCGGCACCATCCTCGATCGCGCGGTCGCGGCGGGCCTGGTAGATGGCGACCATCGCGTTCGACCAGGCCAGCAGTTGATCCGCCTGGGCCTCCGGCACTCCCAGCAGGCGGCAGATCACGATGACCGGCAGCGGCTGGCAAAAGCCCGTCAGCAGGTCGCAGTCACCCTCGGGCAGGCGGTCGATCAGGTCATTGGACAATTGCGCGATTTCTGGCCCCAGCGCCTTGATCCGGCGCGAGGTGAAGGCGCGCAGCACCAACCCGCGCAAACGGGTGTGGCGCGGCGGTTCCAGCTCCAGCATGGAATGCGCCTCGACCGCGTAGAAGGGCGCGAGATGCGGCGGAATCGCGGGGGCCTGTTCCGGCGGGATCTCTCGCCCGAAACGGCGGTCGCGCAGGAGCGCGCTGACCGCCCGGTGCGAGACCGCGCAGGGCATCGCGTAGTCCTCCCACCAGGCCAGATCGCCTGCGCCGCGCAGGCGTTCGTAGAACTGGTAGGGGTCCTGGACGAATCCGGCGTCGGTCGGGTCTTGGGAAAAGCGCTGCATGGGGGGATGCTTGGCCCGTCTTGGCAGCACTGGCAAGAGGGGTCTATGATCGTTGGCCATGAGAGACAGACCCACAGCACGCGCGCCCATCGTCGGGCTTTTCCTGGCCGCGGTCGCTGGCCTGGGCTGGATCGTCTGGACAACCAGCTACGCCGAGGCCCTGCGCCAGGTCGAGGCACAGGGCCGGTCTGACCTGAGACTGGCCGCCGACCGGCTGGTGACCGGGTTGCAACGCTACCGATCGCTTGCGGTGTCGCTCGCCGATCATCCTGCGCTGACCGCGCTGCATGCAGATGGGGACCGGGCCGCGGCAGAGGCGGTTTTGTTGCGCAACCTGGACCAGACCGGCGCGCTCAATGCCTTTTACGCCGACCGCAATGGGCGCGTTCTGGCCTCTGCCCAAGGCGAGGTGCCTGTCGATCTGGCGGCGCAGCCCTGGTTCCTGCGGGCGGTGAACGGCGCGCTGGGGGCAGACCGGGGCATCAGCGCAGCCGCCGCACGGCGGGCCTATTTCCACGGTGTTCCGAGCTTTGGTCCGGACGGCAAGGTGCGGGGTGTGCTGGTCCTCGTGGCCGACATCGAGGCGCTGGAATGGGAGTGGAGCGGTTCGCGCCCCTCGGTCTTCTTTACCGACGCGTTGAACCAGGTCTTCGTCACCAACCGCTCCGAACTGCTGTTCTGGCAGCGCACCGAGCGGGCGATGATCGGTCCCGGGGGCGAGGTCGTCGATGTCCATGCGCGTATGGTCGGCGAACACGAGGTTTGGCACCAACGTCTCAGCCCCTATGTCCCGCGTGCGGCCCTGCACCTTGTCCAGCCGCTGCCTGTGATCGGCCTGACCGGCGAGGCACTGGTGGACGTCGGACCAGCGCGGCGGCTGGCTTGGTTGCAGACCGCCGTGGTGGCGGTGCTCTGCCTCTTCTTCGGATCGCTGCTGTTCCTGGCAACAGAGCGGCGGCGCGCGCTCAGCATCGCCAATGCGCGGCTGGAAGGCCGGGTCAGGGACCGGACGCAGGACCTGGAACAGGCGAACATGGCGCTGCGGCGCGAGGTATCGGAACGAGAAGAGGCAGAGGCCGCGCTGCGCCGGGCACAGGCGGAACTGGTGGAAGCAGGCAAGTTGAGCGCCCTGGGCCAGATGTCGGCAGGCATCAGCCACGAGCTGAACCAGCCGCTGATGGCAATCGGGCAATTCGCCGAAAACGGCGCCGCCTTCCTGGACAAGGGCAAGCCGGAGAAGGCGCGCGCCAACCTCGACCGGATCGCCGGGCTGGCGGCGCGGGCGGCACGGATCATCAAGAACCTGCGCGCCTTTGCCCGCAACGAGGCAGAGCCGATGGGCAAGGTCGACGTGGTGGCGGTGCTGTCCTCGGCGGTGGAGATGACAGAGGCGCGGTTGAAATCCGACGGCGTGACGCTGCATTGGAACCCGGAATCCTGGCCCGCGCCGATCTGGGTCATGGGGGGCGAGGTGCGCCTGGGTCAGGTCTTCGTCAACCTCATCAACAATGCAGCCGATGCCATGGCGGGGCAGGAGGTCAAGGTGATCGAGATCACGCTGGTGCTGGGTGACAGGTTGGTGGTGCGGGTGCAGGACAGCGGGCCGGGCATTGCCGATCCGGACAAGGTGTTCGAGCCGTTCTATTCGACCAAGCAAGTGGGCGACGGCATGGGGCTGGGCCTGTCTATTTCCTACGGTCTGGTGCAGAGTTTCGGCGGCCGCATCCGCGGCGCCAACACGGAAGCCGGGGCGCTGTTCACGGTCGAGCTGGATTACTGGCGGGCGGAGATGGCTGCGTGAGGACGAGGGACGACGCTTGTCCCGTCCTACAGACGGAACCTCGCCCCGCCCACCGGCCCTTGGGAGACCGGACATGATGGTCAGCCGCGTGCTGCTGGTCGATGACGATGCCTCGGTTCGCGAGGCGCTGGGGCAATCGCTGGAACTGGCGGATTTCGACACGCTGACCGCCGGGTCTTTTGTCGAGGCCAAGGACCGGATCCGTCCAGATTTCGACGGGGTGATCGTCTCGGACATCCGGATGCCGGGGCGGGACGGCTTTCACCTGCTGGACTATGCGCACCAGCAGGACCCGGAACTGCCGGTCATCCTGCTGACCGGCGAGGGCGACATTCCGATGGCGGTGCGGGCCATGTCGCAGGGGGCCTTCGACTTTCTGGAAAAACCCTGCAGCCCGGCGGATTTCACGGCCGTTGTGCGCCGGGCCCTGAAGACGCGCGGCCTGGTGCTGGAAAACCGGCGGCTGAAGGCCCAACTGGAAACCGGCGATCCGGCTGCGCGGCTGATTTTCGGCATTTCACCTGCGGCGGAACGCTTGCGCGCCCGCGTGCGCATGGCCGCGCGCGCCGGGACAGAGGCCCTTGTGACCGGCGCGCCCGGCACCGGCATTTCCAAGGTGGCCGAGGTTATTCATCTGGCCTCGCCCCGTGCCAAGGCACCGTTCCAGAAACGTGCCGCATCGGGGCTGGACCGGGCCGAACTGCAGGCCCTCTGGCAAAGTTGCGCCGGTGGGTCGCTGTTCCTCGACGGGATCGGCGGGCTCAGCCAGGATACGCAACTGGCCCTGATCGACCTCATGGAACAGGGCGACACGGTCCTGATCGGGGGCAGCACGCAGGACTTGTCAGTAGCGGCGGAAAAGGGCGAGATGTCCAGTGACCTCTACTACCGGCTCGAGGTCTGCCAGGTTCGTATTCCTTCGTTGTCGGAACGCCCCGAGGATATCCCGGTTTTGTTCCGCCACTATGTCGCCCAGGCCGCCGAACAGGCCGGCCTTGCGCCGCCGGAGATTACCGAGGACCTGATCTCCAGCCTGATGGCGCAGGACTGGCCGGGCAACGCCCGCTCACTGATGAGCACGGCCATGCGCTTTGTGCTGGGATTAGGCGACGTTGCTGCGCCGGAGGGCAGCCTGGGGCTGGCCGAGCGCATGGCTCAGGTCGAGCGATCCCTCCTGATCGAGGCGCTGCGCAAGAACGAGGGGCAGGCGCGGCATGCCGCCGAGGCATTGAAGCTGCCGCGCAAGACCTTTTACGACAAGCTGGCGAAATACGGGCTGAAACCCGAGACCTATCGCGCCTGATGGCGAGTCGCGCCGAAGGGCAGGGGGATTCGCAATCTGCCCGGCAACTGTGCGGATTTCCGCACAGCGAGCGGAAACAGCTGTGCGGAGAATCGCACGACTCGCGGCGCCAAGACACCGGTCGCGCGAGGAATTCCATCGTAACGATATGATTTTGTTTCAGAAAAGTGGCACGAAAGAGTTTCCGGTCACGCGCTCTTGATCCGATTCGGAACAGGCGGCTTTCTAAGCGGCATCCGGCGCCTCGAGGAGGGGCGCCGCGAAACTTGCAAAACGTATCTGGGAGGATACCCATGAAAAAGTTTCTGATGACCGCCGCGGCGGCAGCCCTTGTCGTGACCGGTGCCACCGGCGCCCAGGCCGCCTGCGACGAGGGTGAGCTTGTCATCAAGTTCAGCCATGTCACCAACACCGACCGTCACCCCAAGGGCATCGCCGCCACCCTGCTGGCCGAGCGCGTGAACGCCGAGATGGACGGCAAGGCCTGCATGGAGGTCTTCCCGAACTCGACCCTCTACAACGATGACCAGGTGCTGGAGGCGATGCTGCAGGGCGACGTCCAGCTGGCCGCGCCCTCGCTGTCGAAGTTCGAGCAGTTCACCAAGCAGTTCCGCATCTTCGACCTGCCGTTCATGTTCAAGAACATCGAGGCCGTCGACGGGTTCCAGAACTCCGACACCGGTCAGAAGATGAAGGAATCGATGACCCGTCGCGGTCTGCTGGGCCTGGCCTTCTGGCACAACGGCATGAAACAGATGTCGGCCAACAAGCCGCTGGTTGATCCGGGTGACGCCGAGGGACTGAAGTTCCGCGTGCAGAACTCCGAAGTGCTCAAGGCGCAGATGGCGGCCCTGGGCGGCAGCCCGCAGCCGATGGCCTTTTCCGAGGTCTACGGTGCGCTGCAGACCGGCGTCGTCGACGGACAGGAAAACACCTGGTCCAACATCTACGGCCAGAAGTTCTTCGAGGTGCAGGACGGCATCACCGAGACCAACCACGGTGTGATCGACTACCTGGTCGTGACCAACGTGGACTGGTGGGAAGGCCTGGACGCGGACGTGCGTGACCAGCTGGCGACCATCATCGCCGAGGTGACCGAGACCCGCAACGCAGAGAGCTTCAAGGTTAACCAGGAAGCCAAGCAGGCCATCATCGACGCGGGCGGCACCGTGCGCGAACTGACGCCTGAGCAGCGCGCGGCCTGGGTCGACACCATGAAGCCGGTCTGGGACGAGTTCGTGAAGGACGTGGGCCAGGACAACATCGACGCAGCACAGGCCATCAACAACGGCATGTAACGGCCTGAGCGCCGAATGCCCGGCCCCCGTGATAGTATGGGGGCCGGTTTTTTTGTACCCGAAACCGGGGCAAGGAGGGGGACCATGTCATCTCATAATCCGCCGAACGGGATGTTCGGACGTTTCATCGACGAACTGGAAGAGACGGTGATCGCGCTCATCCTTGGTGCGATGACGATCATCACGTTCATCAACGTCGTGCTGCGCTATGGCGTGAACAGCAGCTTCGGTCGCTGGCTCGAGGACCTGCTGGGCGTCGACCTGCCCGGTGGCCTGATCTGGGGGCTGGAGGCGACCTCGTTCCTCTTTGCATGGCTGGTGCTGTTCGGGGTCAGCTACGCGGTCAAGAAGACCGCCAACCTGGGCGTGGACGCGGTGCTGAACGTGGTTTCCGCCCCGACACGCAAGGTCATGACCCTGATCGCGGCGGCGGTCTGCATCGGCTATGCCTTCCTGCTGCTCAAGGGCGCCTGGGACTACTGGGCCAACTTTGCCAACCTGCCGCAGACCACGGGCCGCTGGTTCCCCACCGGGTTCGAGGAGATGGGCCGCACCTCCTACCGCTCCTGGTACGAGGTGATCGACATCCCGATGCCCGAGTGGCTGCGCTTTATCGAACCCTGGATCAACGAGGGCGAAGCCTATGAAAAGATCCCGCGGTTCATCCCCTACGTCATCCTGCCTTTTGGCGCGCTGCTGCTGTTTTTCCGGTTTATCCAGGCCACCGTCCGCATCTGGCGCGGCGAAGCCGAGAGCCTGATCGTCAGCCACGAAGCCGAAGACGCGGTCGAAGACGTCGCGCACATGAACAAGGACTGATCCGATGGATGTTGTCATTCTCTTTGGCATGGTGATCGGCCTGATGCTGATCGGTGTGCCGATTGCCGTCTCGCTCGGGTTTTCCTCGATCGTCTTCCTGCTGGTGCTCAGCGACACCTCGCTGGCCTCGATCGCGCAGAGCTTTTTCCAGGCGATGGCCGGGCACTACACGCTCCTGGCGATCCCCTTCTTCATCCTGGCGTCCAGCTTCATGTCGACGGGCGGCGTGGCGCAGCGGATCATCCGCTTTTCCATCGCCTGCGTCGGGCACCTGCCGGGCGGTCTTGCCATCGCCGGCGTCTTTGCCTGCATGCTCTTCGCGGCGCTTTCCGGGTCCTCTCCGGCAACGGTGGTCGCCATCGGGTCCATCGTGATCGCCGGGATGCGACAGGTGGGGTATTCCAAGGATTTCGCCGCCGGTGTCATCGCCAACGCGGGCACCCTGGGCATCCTGATCCCGCCGTCGATCGTCATGGTCGTCTATGCGTCGGCCACCGATGTTTCCGTGGGCCGCATGTTCCTGGCAGGGGTCATTCCGGGCCTGATGGCGGGCACCATGCTGATGGCCACGATCCTGATCATCGCCATCATGCGCGACCTGCCCAAGGGCGAATGGAAAGGCTGGGGCGAAGTGGCCGAGGCCGGGGGCGATGCGCTCTGGGGGCTCTTGCTGATCGTGATCATCCTGGGCGGCATCTATGGCGGCATCTTCACACCGACAGAGGCAGCGGCGGTTGCGGCGGTCTATGCCTTCATCATCGCCACCTTCGTCTATCGCGACATGGGGCCGCTTGCGAACAAGGAAGGCGGGCCGAACACGCCGCTGATCCGCAAGCCCATCGCCCTGGTCACCGCCTTCTTCCACAAGGACACAAAGGACACGCTGTTTGAGGCAGGCAAGCTGACGGTCACGCTGATGTTCATCATCGCCAACGCGCTGATCCTGAAACACGTCCTGACCGACGAACAGATCCCGCAGCAGATCGCCTCGGCCATGCTGGACGCCGGGTTCGGCCCGATCATGTTCCTGGTAATCGTCAACGTGATCCTGCTGATCGGCGGTCAGTTCATGGAGCCTTCGGGCCTCTTGGTGATCGTCGCGCCGCTGGTCTTCCCGATTGCGCTGCAGCTGGGGATCGACCCGATCCACCTGGGCATCATCATGGTGGTGAACATGGAAATCGGGATGATCACGCCTCCCGTCGGTCTGAACCTCTTCGTGACCTCTGGCGTGGCGGGCATGCCGATGATGCGGGTCGTCAAGGCGGCGCTGCCCTTCCTGGCCGTTCTCTTCGTCTTCCTGATCATGGTGACATACATCCCGATCATCTCGACGGTGTTGCCGGACAACGTGATGGGGCCGCAGATCAACTGCGCGGGTGCACCACCCACAAACCAGCTCGAGGCCGCCTTCTGCGAGGCGCGCACAGCGGAATAAGCAAAAGGGCCGGGAAACCGGCCCTTTTTTCTTGTCTCGGGGATGGCTGGCGCCCCCTATGCCTCCATCGGGGCGGCGTTCAGCGCCTCGATGATGGGCAGGAAATCCGCAGCCTTGAGGCTGGCCCCGCCGACAAGCGCGCCGTCGACATTAGGGACGGCAAAGATCTCGGCGGCATTGCCGGGTTTGACCGAGCCACCGTAGAGCAGGCGGGTCGACCGTCCCACCCCGGCGCCAAAGCGGCGCTCCAGACGGGCGCGGATGAAACCGTGGACCTCGCCGATCTGTTCCATCGTCGGCACCTTGCCGGTGCCGATGGCCCAGACAGGTTCATAGGCCACCACCAGCCGGTGCGCGGTGGCGCCGTCGGGGATCGAGGCGGCCAGTTGCCCACCGATGATGTCCAGCGTGTTGTTGGCCTCGCGCTGGTCCAGCGTCTCGCCGACGCAGACCACGGCGGTCAGGTTCGCGTCCCAGGCGGCGCGGGTCTTTTCCCGGATCAACTGGTCATCCTCACCATGATCGGCGCGGCGCTCGGAATGGCCGAGGATGACATAGCTTGCGCCCGCATCCGCCAGCATCGGCGCCGAGAGATCGCCGGTATGGGCGCCGGATTGGGCAGGGTGGCAATCCTGGCCGCCGATGGCGATGCCCTTTGCGGTCTGGGCCGCCGCCGCGATCAGGGTCGCGGGCGGGCAGACCAGGATTTCGGCCGCGCCCTCGGCGGCGGCACCCATCGCCGCCAGTTCGTCCAGCGCGGCGCGCGTTCCGTTCATCTTCCAGTTGCCCGCGGCCAGTTTGCGTCGCATATGCCTCTCCTTTTTGCGGGGCCAAGTGTCACCGGGCGCGGCGCGACGTCAAGCCCGCTTGCGGCGCGCGCGACCTCGTGACAAAGGGCGACCAAAGGGAGAGGCGGATGATCCCCAGACTGGATGCGGCAAAGATCGCGGCGCGGGACGCCGAAACACTGGCGGCGCTGAAGATCGGCGCCGAGGAAAGCGGCTTTCTGACCGTCTTCAACACCGGCATTTCCCCGGCGCGGATGCGGTTTGTACTCGCGGCCTACCGGGCCTTTTTCGACCTGCCGGAGGCCGAGAAACGCGCGGTGGACATGGCGGCGACCGGATCGAACCGCGGCTGGGGCGCCTCGCAGAGCGAGCAGGTCGACCCCGAGGCCAACCCGGATTACAAGCAGGTCTTCGACTGTGGCTTCGAGGCGCCGGACACGGGCCTGTCGGTTTATGCGGTGAACCTCTGGCCCGAGCGCCCGGAAGGGTTCCGGCAGGTGATCGAAGCCTATTACCGCGATGCTATGGCGGTTGCGATGGACCTGTTGCGGGGGATCGCCGAGGCGATTGGCGAAGATAGGGGCTTTTTCGACGACAAGTTCGCCCGGCCGATGGCCTTGCTTCGGGGCAACTACTATCCGCCGCGCCCGGGGTGGGCCGGCGAAAAGGACTTCGGCATCGGGGCGCATACGGATTACGGCTGTCTGACCCTGCTGGGGACGGACGGGGTGCCCGGGCTGGAGGTGCTGACGCCGGAAGACGACTGGCTGCCGGTGCGGGCCGATCCGGGGGAGTTTATCATCAATTTCGGAGAGATGCTGGAGATCTGGACCGGCGGCCGGGTCAAGGCGACGCTGCACCGGGTGCGGGGATCGGCGGAGGAGCGGATCTCGGTGCCGCTGTTCTTCAACCCTGACTGGGAGACCAACGTGGCGCCGATCGGGTCCGGGGAGTTGGTTTCGGCGGGTGCGCACCTGGAACGGCGGTTCAACGAAACATACCTGCACCTGAAGACGGGGTGAGACGGGGCGCCGGTACGGGCCTGGGAACTTGGGCGTCAGAGGTGATTCAGCGCCTCACGTGCCAGAGCGACGGCCACTTCCGGATCGTCCAGAGCGGCGCCGGGCAGGCTCCAATAAGGCATGGCCGCGCTTTGCCCCGTCTTGCGGGTATAGGTCCAGCGCGTGCAGCCCATGTCCTCAAGCCGATCGACGAAGCCGCCCGCGCCTTTGAGAAAGATACCACCCTCGGGGTGCAGGATCGCAAAGATCGTGCCCTGATGGTACAGGCACAGCCCGCCCATCATGCGCCGGGTGGTGATGTCTCCGAGGCCGGAAAAGAGATCGCGGGCAAAGGCGATCTCTTCGGCCGAGACGCTCACCCCTGGCTGCCCTGGTCGGCCGAGAGTTCCTCGACGTCCTTGAACTTGATGGATTCGCCGCAGCCGCAGGCGTCCACCACGTTGGGATTGCGGAATTTGAAGCCGGATTCGAGCAGCGATGTCTCGTAGTCGATTTCCGTGCCGAAGAGGAACATCTGCGCCATCGGCGCAATCAGGACGCGTGCGCCGTCCTGTTCCACCACTTCGTCGTTGGCCTCGGAACCGTCGACGTAGTCCATCGTGTATTCCATGCCCGCGCAGCCGCCTTTCTTGACGCCGATGCGCAGCGCATAGCGACCGTCCCGCTCCATCAGCTTGCGGATCTGGGTCACGGCGGTGGGGGTGATCGTCACGGGGGACTGACCGGGTATGCCAAACATGTGTGAAACCTCACTTTCAAACCAAGATTTAAGGGAGCGGCTGCGTCTACTCAAGAGGAAGCCGGCGCGCGCTGTTGTCGCCGGGTGTTTCAGAACGCGGATCGGGGTTGAGATGAAACGATTTTTCGGGGTGCTGGCCGGTGTCATGACCGTCATTTCAGGCGGTTTGTCCAGCACCGAGGAGGCGCAGGTCGATGTCTGTGCTGTCTTTTTCGACTGGCAGTAGCCTTATTTCGACGCTTTCGGCGTGGCGCCGACCGATGTGCCGTATCCCGTCGAAAGCAGGTGGATCGGGCAACCGCACGGAAAATTCGTCGGGTCGGATGACAGGCTGTTCGAAACGGAGATGGTCGAGGCAGGGTTCCGCAGCGATCCCCATGCCTTTGAGAAGACCAATCCCGGTGCCTGGGATCGGGTTGCGCAGTGCATCGACGACAGGTTCAGGGCCGCACCCCAGGCGGTGCGCCGCAGTCATCACCGGCGACTGGAGATGCCGAGGGCGCACGGGCGCCGCATTGAGAAAAACACGAAACTGCCTCGCGCCGATGCCTATGGAATGCCCTTGATGCCGCCCATGTCGGAGGTGCAGCAGCGGGCGTCCACGGTGCTCTACTACCGGATGCAGCTGGACACCTGGCGCGAGGACTGGGAAGCGCGCAAGGCAGATGGCCTGCTGGTGGTGGATGTGATCGTCGCCGACCTGATGCTGAAGGAGTTTCGGTGCGTGCTCTGGCCCGAGGCGGTGGCCGACTGACAAGCTGAGGTCGCCGGGATGAAGGCCGCTCGGGACAGTGAGATTGCGGGGTTTTACGAGGCTCTCGTCGGCGTGCAACCGCAACCCTTGTCGCCCTACCGCATGCGCATCGTCACCGCGCGGTTCGTGACAGAGCCAATGGCCTACCTGCGCAACATCGTTCTTGCGGAAATGGCCAGGGCTCAGGGCGCAGCGCTGGCAGGGAGCCTGGTTCTGCCGCCAACCTGTGTCGGACCCTTCGTGGACCTGGAGTTCCGCCGCGACTGACGGGGGCTGACTCCGACAACAATCGACCGGGCAGACTGCCTAGCCCACCGGTTCCGGCTGGCGGTTCGGGCGCAGGGCGGGCAGGGCGGCCAGGACCGAGAGAAGCGCCAACCCCCAGAGCAGCCAGATCAGGCGCGTCGGATCCGGTGTCGCCCCCAGAATGGCGCCGGACACCGAGGTCATGGCCGCGCCGCAGCCGATGGTGACGGCGCCGGACAACCCCGCCGCACTGCCGGTGAGATCGGGGCGCACCGACATGGCTCCGGCCATGCCTGCGGGCGTGCTGAGGCCGTTTGCCACGCCGATCACCGGCATCAGCAGGAAAAAGCTCCAGGCGCTGCCGGGGCCAAGCGTCCAGAGCAGAAGCGCGACGCCAAGGCCCGCGACCGAGACCAGCCGCCCGGCCAGGACCATCAGCGGCGGGGCCACCCGGGCGCCCAGGCGCCGCGAGAGGTACGAGCCGATGACGAAACCCGCCGGGGGCAGGCCGATCAGCGCGCCGACTGTGCTTTCCGAAATGTCGAAATAGGCTGCGCCCAGCAGGGGCGTTCCCGCAAGAAAGGCAAAGAAGATGCCGATGCCCAGCCCCATCGAGACCGTGTAGGACCAGAAGCGCAGGTCGGTCAGCAGCGCGGGGTAGGCCCGGAAATGGGCGGCAAAGCCCTGTCCCCGGCGTGGATTGGTTTCGCCCACGTCTGCCCAGCAGAGCCAGAGCAGCGCCGCGCCCAGCCCGGTGAAGGCCCAGAGTGTCGACCGCCAGCCCAGGGCCTGGTCCATGACGCCACCGATCACGGGGGCGATCATCGGTCCCAGCGCGATGGCCATGCCGATCGTGCCCAGCCGGCTGGTGGCCTCGCTGGGGGGAGAGGTGTCGCGCACGATGGCGCGCGACAGGACGTTGCCCGCGATGACGGCAGTCTGCAGCACGCGAAAGACCATGAAGCTGGTGAAATCCGGCGCCAGCGCCGTGCCGAGAGAGGCGCAGGTGAACAAGGCCAGCGACCACAGCAACACCGGGCGACGTCCATAGAGGTCCGATAGCGGACCGATGACCAGTTGTAGCCCGGCGGTGATCAGCATGAACAGCGAGATCGCGAGACTGGCCGTGGCGTAGGAGATGGAAAAGCTGCGGGCCATGTTCGCCAGAGAAGGCAGGAACATGTTGACCGAGACGATGCCCAGCACCGTCATCAGGACAAGCGTGACCAGGCTGGGCGGAGAGGCGGGAGGCTGTCGCATGGGGTTCAATCAATAGGTGTCCATGCGGTACCTGTTTTTCCGCCCGGGTGACAGCGGAGAATTGGCACCAATGCGAAAGGGCCGCCAGAAGGCGGCCCCGACACATGTGTTGTTGCCGAAGCGCGCGGGTCAGAGGCCCATGCAGTTGGCATAGAAGGTGGTCGTGGCGGGCCAGTCCGAGAAGACGCCCTTGACGCCGACCTGCTGGGCCAGAACGTCGAGGATCTCGAAATAGGCGCCGTCCGTGTTCGTGGCATCCTTGACCGACTGGAAGTACCAGCCGCCGCCCGAGGTCAGCGGGCCGGAGCGTTCCAGCGACCAGGTGATGATGTCCAGGCCGGCGGCATTGGCCTCTTCGGCGTAGACCGAGGGCACCATTGCGCCACTGTCATCCAGCGTGACCAGCATCCACAGCGGCGGCGCGATGTAGTTGACGCCCATCTCCTTCAGCTCGGCCATCGTCGGCTTGAAAGTGACGGCGTCCATCGGGTCGATCAGACCCTCGTCGTCGTCCGAGGCCTCGTAGCGATCATCCAGGTAGACCGCCTGCTTGCCGAACTCGGGTTCGTTCTCGATCCAGTAGAGCACGTCCGACAGATCGAAGGACTGGGCCCAGACGCGCGACGGGTCGATGCCGGCGGCCTTGTACTCGTCGATCAGCTTCTGCGCGTAGTCGGCCTGGGTGAAGCCGTTGAAGGGCATCTCGACCGAGGGAGCCTTGAGTTCGGGGGTGAAATCGGCGCCGAGGCTGTCGAACAGGGCGATCGATTCCGCGTGGGTCATCAGGGTCGCGCCGCTGACGAAAAGGTCGGTGCGCCAGTTGGCGGTGCCGCCCAGGTAGGCCTCTGCCGTGGTGGCCGAAGCATCGGCGGAATCCATCTTGGGTGTCAGGGTCTTGAACTCGGCCAGGGTCAGGTCCGAGGTGCGGCATTCGGCGCTGGCCTTTGCATCGCCCGAGGCCGGGGTGAAGGGCGTGGTGCACTTGGAGGCCAGCGGGCCTGCCACGATGTCGGTGGTGGTGTGCAGGTCGTTCTGGGCGTGGCGGCAGACCAGTTCCAGGTCGGCGGTGAAGGTCACGTCACATTCCAGGATGCCCGCGCCCATGCCCGCCGCGGCCCGGTTCGATTCGACCGTGTGTTCGGGGAACATCAGCGGCGCGCCACGGTGGCCAACCGAGAAATGCGTGCGCGCGGGTGTGTTGCCCAGGCAGGACTGCAGCTTGTCCTTGAGTGCGCCGTCTTCCATCCGCGACACCAGGTAGGCGGGGCGGACACCATAGGTGAGACCGGCGTCATAGGCATTGGCATGGGTTTCGGCCAGGACGGGGCCGGCCAGGGCTGCGCCGGCCAGGGCGAGTGTGAACGTCTTCATGAATAAGGACCTCCTGTTGAGAGGCCCTTCTCATCGGGGCGCAGGGTAACGGGCGCGTGACGGCTTTGACAAACTTCGGTAACGCTTTGTCAGGGCTGGGCGATCTGCATCAGGGCCAAAGTGCCGTAGCTGGCGCCAAGCGCCCAGGCAAAGGAGGCCAGCGTGCCGATGATGACATATTCGCTGGCCCGGTGATCCTCCTTGGCGGTGTCGAAACGCAGCACCGACTTGGCCGCGATCAGAAAGCCGATTCCGGTGGGTTCGCCGATTGTGACAAAGAGAAAGATCAGCGCCCGTTCCAGTTGGCCGATCAGACGACCGGCCTCTGGCAGGCCCTTCAGGGGTACCTCGAACCGGGCGGTCAGCATCCCCACGACATAGCCACCCGCAAGGACCGTGGTGATCAGCCCGGCGGCAAAGATCGCGGGCGCCACCAAGTGCGGCAACCAGGGCGCCCAGAGCCCCTGGGACGCGGCGGCGGGCCACCACAGGGCGGCGGCCAGCAGCGTGACCAGGTGAGCGCCCTGGTCCAAAAGGAAGGCGGCAAGCGTGTCGCGCCAGCGGGCCGGGGACCAGGCCTTGACCGCGTCTATCGCGAAATGCGCCAGGGCCACCATCAGCGCCACGACCCAGGCACCGCCAAGGGCCCCCCAGCTGAGGACAAAGACCACGCCCACATGCAACAGCAGGACCCCGAGGTTGCGCTTGCGGTCGACCATCCAGCGGCCTTGAAAGACGAAATCCGCCAGCACATGCGCCAGGAACAGCGCGGCAAAACTCTGCGCGGCCATTGGATCGAGAGCGGGGAGTGCAGGGGGCATCACAGGCTGTCCCGGATCGTGTCGATGCGGTTTTCGTAGACCCACAGTGTTTCCTGCAGCGCGTCCAGGGCGGTGCCGGAGAGGCGGCTTTGGACCGCCTGCCGGGTCACGCCCACCTTCTGCGCGATCTCTTCCTGAGTTGGGGTCTGTCCGCGGAGCGCCTCGAACAGGGCCTGTCCCTGCGTGCGGTTCCAGCCCTGTGCCTCACGATCCACAAAGAGCATGAGCGCGCCAAACGCGTCGCCCAGGGCGCCGGGAATTGGGGGCAGGGCCAGATGCGTGCCGCGCGCCAATCCTGCCAGCACGTCGCCCGCCATATGGAAGGCCGCGCCGGAGGCGGCGGCGAGGTCGCCGTCATCGGGGATGTGGGCGGGGCCGACGCCGATGCCGATCCGGGTGGCCAGCGACCCGGTGGCGGCAAGCGCGGCCTGGATACGCAGCGCGGCCCGCAGAGAAGGCTGGGCCAGTGGCAGGAACAGCTGCCAACCGTCGCCGCGATGGCGCTGAAAGACGGCTTTCGCGCCGATGTCCTCGCCAATGTCGCGGCTGACGCGTTCCAGCACCTGCATCGCCTCGTCGAGCGCCTCTGGCCCATGCCTGCGCGAGGCAACAAGGTCGCCGGTCAGGACGCTGGCAAAGTCATGAGCTTGGGTTTGGGGCATGCGCAAAGTTAAACCCTTGCATAGTAGAAATGCAAGGGTTTCGTTTTGCAGTCGTATTGTGCAAGGGGAAAGGCTTGCCTTACATGAAGCCCAGTTCCAGCCGCGCTTCGTCCGACATCATTTCCATGCCCCAGGGCGGTTCCCAGGTCAGATCGACATCGACCTGCTTCACACCGGGCAGCGGTTCGACCGCCTCGGCGACCCAGCCCGGCATTTCCCCCGCGACGGGGCAGCCCGGCGCGGTCAAGGTCATGATGATGTTGACCTCGTTCTGGTCGTTGATTTCGACGGTGTAGACCAGCCCCAGATCGTAGATATTGACCGGGATTTCAGGGTCGTAGACCGTGCGGCAGGCCTCGACCACCGTGTCGTAGAGCGGGTGATCGGTGCTTGAGGGCGCGATCAGCGGGGCGCCCTCCATCTGCGTGTTCTGCTCGGTCATTGCGGTCCTCGTGTCCGAATAGCTGAGCAATTATATAGGAAAAGTGACGGGCGCGGTAAAGGGCATGGAACCTCAATCCAACGAAAGATCGGCGAGCGTCTTCATCTTGTGACTAGCCGTCAAATCAGGCCGGAGGCGAAAATCCGCCGGTATGCCGATCTCCTGTCGCGGCTATATGATGAATTTTATATGCATCTTCCGTGACAAGTTAGAAAGTTCTAGTTATACAACTACAGGGTGTGCGCCTGTTTGGTGCGCGCATGGTGCGATTGCGCGGGAAACACTCGTCCCGCTGCAATTCCGAACACGAACTTGGATTGGCTTGGACTGGTGAGAACAATCATCACAATCTCGAACTTGACGTCGATTCTGAGCATTGATCCGGACAGGGACCAGTTTCGGCAGGCCCAGAGAAAGACCGATCGAACCGACCGTCTGCAATGGTCATTGGGGTACGGTTGGTGGATTCTCCCGGGTGCCATGCTTGGGCTGGTCTTCTGGATCGTGATCATCAGGTGGATCGTGGGGTTCCTGTTTCCGAACTAACCGGAACCCCTTGCAGGGTCAGCTGTCCTCGGCCTTGCTGATGCGTTTGACCGGCGCGGGACGCACCTTGGATTCCAGGTGCTCATACAGCTTTTCGGCCACGTTCTTCTTGGTCGCCGTCTCGATCCCCTCAAGCCCGGGGCTGGAGTTGACCTCCAGCACCTTGGGGCCTGCCTCGGACCGCAGCAGGTCCACGCCCGCCAGGTTCAGGCGAAAGGCGCGGGCGGCGCGCAGTGCGGTTTCGCGCTCTTCCTTGGTGATGCGGACAACCGTCGCCTGACCGCCGCGATGCAGGTTCGAGCGGAAATCGCCCTCTGCCCCGGTGCGTTTCATCGCCGCCACCACCTTGCCGCCGACGACGAGACAGCGAATGTCCTCGCCCGCCGCCTCCTTGACGAAATCCTGCACCAGGAAATTCGCCTTGAGCCCACGGAAGGCGTCGATCACCGATTCCGCCGCCTTCTTGGTCTCGGCAAGGACGACGCCCTTGCCCTGTGTCGATTCCAGCAGCTTGACGATCAGGGGCGCGGTCCCCACCAACCGCATCAGGCTCTGCGTGTCCTTGGGCGAGGCGGCAAAGGCGGTGTTGGGCATGCCGATCTTGTGCCGCGCCATGAGCTGATGCGCATAAAGCTTGTCGCGCGAGGCGGTGATCCCTTCGGAGCCGTTCACGCAGAAAGTGCCGATGGTCTCGAACTGGCGGATCACGGCGGTGCCGTAGGAGGTCACGCTGGCGCCGATGCGCGGGATCACCGCGTCATAACGGGGCAAGCGTTTGCCGTCGTAATGCACCTCGGGTGAAAGCGCGTTGATCGCCATGTAACAGCGCGTCGTGTCGATCACCTCGACGGTATGGCCGCGCTTTTCGCCTTCTTCGACAAGCCGGCGGGTGGAATAATTGTCCTCACGGCTCAGCACCGCGATCCGCAGTGCCCGGTTCGGCGCCGCCTGGCGGACGCGCGCGGTGGTGTAGACGTCGTAGCTGAGCTTTGGCTGCTGGAAACGGTCGGTGGCCACGATGGTGATATGATCCTTGAGCGCCTCTCGGCCCAGCAACATGCGCGACGCCATCGTCGAGCGATCGGTCAGTGTCATCTCGATCCGCCAGCTTTCGTCGCCGACGCGGATGGTGGATGCTATGACATAGCGGGATTCGGATTCGCCGTTCGACGAGGTGACTGTGCGGCGGTCGATGATCCGGGCCGAACAGGGAATCACCAGGTCGTCACGTCCGGGCACGGGGTGCACCGTGAACCGCACCTTGGGCGCCGAGGCCGGGCCGAAGGTCTCGATGTCGAAGGCATGCAGGGCCGAGGTGCGGGCGCCGGTGTCGACCTTGGCGCGCAGGGCGGGCAAACCGAGATCGGGTAACGAGACCCACTCCTCCCAGCCAAAACGGATCATTCCGGGCAGTGGTTCAAGGCTGTCGTCCATGCGGCCCTCCCTTCAGAGCCATTACAGCCCTAGCAAGGCCCGCGTCTTACAGCAAGGCGCGGGCTGAGTGCGCGCAAGGACCGTGTCCCGGGTGCTGGTTGTGCAAAAATGCACATACATGCCGGTTTGATCGGTGTATCGTTCGATGGTTCGAGGGCTATATTGCACTTCACCAGACAGGAGGACCCGAGATGAGCTGGAACCCCGCGCTTGATCCGCAATGTCCCACCGGCGATGCCGTGGACAGCATCGATACCGTCATCATCCCCCGTGCCCGCGATCTGGGCGGGTTCGAGGTGCGCCGTGCCTTGCCGGCGCCGCGTCGGCAGATGGTGGGGCCCTTCATCTTCTTCGACCAGATGGGCCCGGCAGAGTTCCTGCCGACCCGTGGATTGGACGTGCGCCCGCACCCCCATATCGGGCTGGCGACGATCAGTTACCTCTACCGGGGCCGGATGCATCACCGTGACTCTCTGGGCACGGACAAGTGGATCGAGCCGGGTGCCGTAAACTGGATGGTGGCCGGGCAGGGGATCACCCACTCGGAACGCACGGATGATGCCACCCAGGCCGAGCCGATGCCCTTTTTCGGAATCCAGACATGGGTCGCCCTGCCCAAGGACCAGGAGGACAGCGCGCCGGACTTCATCCATGCGCCAGCGGACGCGCTGCCCGTTCTGGACGGCGAGGGCAAGCAGGTGCGCCTGATCCTTGGCAACGCCTGGGGGGAACGCGCGCCGGTGCGGACCCCGTCAGAGATGTTCTATGCCGATGCGGTACTGAAACCGGGGGCCTCTCTGCCGCTGCCCGATGAACATGAGGACCGGGGTGTCTATGTCGTCGAGGGCGCCGTCGAGGTTGCCGGAACGCGCTACGAGGCGGGCCAGATGATGGTGTTTCGGCCCGGCGACCGGGTGTCCCTCCGGGCAGGGGGCGCCGGTGCCAGGCTCATGCTGCTGGGCGGTGCCACCCTGGAGGGGAGCCGATACATCTGGTGGAACTTCGTCGCCTCCTCGAAAGAGCGCATCGAAGAGGCGAAAGAGGCCTGGCGGCGCGGCGATTGGGAGCATGGCCGCTTTCAGTTGCCGCCGGGGGATGACGGCGAGTTCATTCCCTTGCCGGACTAGGGGCGGTCAGTGCGGCGCAACCATCAGGGTGAAAGAAAATGCGGCGTCGAAAAAATCCATTGTGGAGGCAACCGCTGAGGTCTGCACGCTGATCGCACCAGTAAGGGCACTTTCTTGCCTCCCGTGTTAACCAATGGGATTCCCGATGCCCCACTTGCAGCTGATTTCGACAGATGTGACCCCCGGACCGGGCGCCTTCCGGCGGATGGTCGAGGAAACACGCAACGCGACAGAGGCGGTTGCCGTTCCCGATATCCTGAAGACGGCGGCGGAACTCGTGGAGCATGCGACCTACGTCATGACCCGCGACGGAGACGGGGCTCCCGTGACGCGCATGTTGCTGCTGGCTGCCGAGATCGAAGAGATCCCGGCGCGTCTTTCCGCGGGTGACTGACCGGCTCAGCCGGCCGAGGCGGTCTGGACGAAATTCCGGCTCTGCCAGAGCGGCCAGCCCATCATCTGGCTCATCGTCCCCAGCTTGATGCCACGCGCCGTCAGCCCGTCCAAGGTCCGCGGCATGGCGCGCACCGTGCCGTGCTGGATGTCGTGGGTCAGGATGATGGCGCCGGGACGCGAGTGCGACAGGATCCGGCTGGCCACCACGCTGGCGCCGGGCCGGCGCCAGTCCTGCGGATCCACGGACCACAGGATCGTCGGCAGCTTGCGCGTGTTGTGCAGCATCACACGCTGGCGCTGGGTAAATGCGCCGTAGGGCGGGCGGAAGGTGACCGGCGGGCGGCCCGTCACCTTGAAGATCGCGTCCGAGGTCCGGTCGATCTGGCTGAGGACGCCCGCGTTCGAATAGCCCGCCAGGTTGGGGTGTGACCAGCTGTGGTTGCCGATCTCATGCCCCTCGTCTGCAATGCGCTTGACAATATCCGGCCATGTCACCACTCTTCTACCTATAAGGTAAAACGTGGCACGCAGACCACGGGCTTTGAGGATATCAAGAAGCAGTGGGGTCAGGGTCGGATGCGGCCCGTCATCGAACGTCATTGCAACAACTGGTGAGGATGTGTTCACGGCTGTGACCGTGACCGGGTCCGTTTTTGTCACGTCCCCTGGCAAGGCGATGTCGGGGGCCGCCCAGAGTGAATCGGGGCGCAGAAAGGCAACAGCAGCAGTGCCGGCGGACAGGAATGTCCGGCGAGAAAATTCAGACATGATACGACCTTGGCTAGGCTTGGGGCGTGCAGACCATACGAGAAAAGCCGGGCGATCGGTGGAATCGCAAGGTGAATTGACATTTGCGTGAAATACGGCCGCCAACCCGTGACCAATGCGCCACTTTAGATTCTCCGGGCTGGATGAAAAAATGCGCGAATTCGGGGGTCGAAACCGCTTGACGGGGCAGGGGGCTGCGCATAGAAGGCCTCTCACGCCACGGCCAAGCGGTCACGGCGGCAGTCAAGCGGTTGTAGCTCAGTTGGTTAGAGTACCGGCCTGTCACGCCGGGGGTCGCGGGTTCGAGCCCCGTCAACCGCGCCAACACTGCCCCGAAACGCAACGGCCCGACGCGAAAGCGCGGTTGTAGCTCAGTTGGTTAGAGTACCGGCCTGTCACGCCGGGGGTCGCGGGTTCGAGCCCCGTCAACCGCGCCACTTCTTCCTCACCGGTGGAAGCATTTGGCGCCAGCGCCTCTCCTAAAAAAATCTGATGCGCTGGCGGAACCAACCGCGCCTTGGCGTGTTTCCTTCTCAGACAACGATATACGACCGGTTAACCGCGTAGGGATATCCTGACTATCCCGTTCACGGTTTTCGAGGCAAAAAGACAAGGTGCCAAACAAAAGGCGCCCCGGTTGGGACGCCTGTAAGAGTGAACCAGAGACTGAAGAGGGGGGGGAGAAGAAAACTCAGCTGCCCCAGGAACGGACCGGACCGCAGTCCATGTGCACGAAGTTCGACCGGGTGTACCGGCCCACGCCGCCTGCATTACAGGCCTTGGCCGCCCGATACATCTGGCTGACAGAGCGCGACGCGAGCCGAAGGTCCGCTGCTTGACCGACCAGATGGCGCGAGTTCTTGGCCACGCCGGAAGAGCGTGCCCGCAACATCGCGTTCGTTTCCGGGCTGCGGTAGCCTGAAATCAGCATGTAAGGCTCAGACACATCCAGCAGGTTGTGCGAAGCGGCCATGATGTCGATCGTTCGTGTGTCGATCGACTTGATCTGGTTGTTGCGCCAATCGCGCATGAAATAATTGATCTCCTTGATCGCGTCGGCGAGGTAGTCGCCTTCGATCCAGTAGATCATGTCTACCCGTTCGCCCGTGCGACCGGAATACATCCGGATGCGCCGGACATCGCCTGCGCCGCGCAAGAAGCCTGCTGCGTTGGAGTAAGTCGGCGCCGCTGCGACGGCTGTCGCTGCGAACGCGCCAAGAAGTGCCCGGCGGGTGAAGCCGCCGCAAGTTGTCTCTGTCATGATGACCGCCTGTCCCGTGGTCGCCGTGTTACCTGATTCTGGGCGCATCGTTGTGCGCCGCCTGCCATCTATCCCCAGATGCCAAGAGCTATATGACACGAATCGTATGGCGCAAAAAGGGCGATTTGTGATGATTTGTAATGATCAAGGGGTAATTGGCGGGATTCTGCCCACAGCGGGCCAACTGTGGCGCGAATGCGCGGGTCTGCCTCTTTTCGGTCACAGCCTGGCTGCCCTGCCCTTTGGTCGACAACTTGGCAAAAATGTGAATAGACAGGCCTATGACCCTGTCGGCATTGTGTTTTCGGGGATCGCTGGTCGATGAAGGATTTGAGCATGAACAAGAGAGAAACCCGGGCCGTGTTCCAGGCGGCCCTCGCGGCAGGGGCCCTTTGGTTGGGAACTGCGCTGCCGGCTTTGGCCGAGGATGGGCTCACGCTCAAGGTTACGGCCTTCAAGCAGGCCGTGGCCGAGAACGTTGCCGACGATGACAGTATTGCCGCCTTCTACCGGGCACGGGATTTCGCCCCGATCTGGACCGGTGCCGGCGAGGGCGACCGCGCCCGCCGCCTGGCCTTGATGGAGGCGTTTTCGCTGGCGGATGACCACGGGCTGCCCGCCGGACGCTATGACCCCGACCGACTGTTGCGGCGGATGAGCCAGGCTACCGATGGCCGCTCGCGCGGGTTGCTGGAAATCGAGCTGACCCGCACCTTCATCCAATTCGCCAACGACCTTCAGTCCGGCATCCTGGATCCGGGCAATGTCGTTGATGGGATCAAGCGCGAAGCGCCGCGCCGCGATCCGGAAATGCTGCTGACCCGGTTGACCCAGGAAGATCCGACCGCCGTCTTCCTGAGCCTGGTGCCCAACAGCCCCGAATATACGCGCCTGATGCGGGCCAAGCTGCGGCTGGAACACAAGATCCGCAACGGCGGCTGGGGTCAGACCGTTCCCGCCGGCAGCCTGCGCCCCGGCAACAGCGGAAACGCGGTGGTTGCGCTGCGCAATCGTCTGACTGCGATGGGCTACCTGTCGCCCTCGCTCAGCATGACCTATGACGCCGAGATGGAAGCCGCTGTCCGCGAGTTCCAGGAGGATCACGCCATCGAGGTCGACGGCGTCGCAGGTGGCAGCACCATGCGCGCCATCAACGTCTCGCCCGAGGAACGGCTGCAGTCGATCATGGTCTCGATGGAGCGTGAACGCTGGCTGAACCTGCCCGAGGGACGTGGCAAGCGGCATATCCTCGTCAACCTGACGGATTTCCACGCTCAGATCATCGACGACGACAAGCTGACCTTTGAAACGCGCTCGGTCATTGGTGCGCAGGGGCATGACCGCCGGACGCCCGAGTTCTCGGACGTGATGGAACTGCTGGTTATCAACCCCTATTGGTTCATTCCCCAATCGATCATTCGCGGCGAATACCTGCCGGCGATCCGGGCCAATCCCTATGCGGCAGGCCACCTGGAAATCGTCGACTATCGCGGGCGCCAGGTCAGCCGGGAAACCGCCTCGGCCTATGCGAATTCGGGCAATTTCCCCTTCACCATGCGCCAGCCCCCTGGGCCGAGCAATGCGCTGGGGTCGGTCAAGTTCCTGTTCCCGAACAAGTACAACATCTACCTGCACGACACCCCGTCGCAGCACCTGTTCAGACGCGAGGTCCGGACCTTCAGCCACGGCTGCATCCGCCTGGATGACCCGCATGAGTTCGCCTACGAGATCCTGAGCCGCCAGGTCGACGATCCCGTGTCCTATTTCAAGCGGATCCATGCCTCGGGTGAAAACACGCGCATTCCGCTGGAAACGCCGATCCCGGTGCACCTGATTTACCGCACCGCCTTTACCAAGGCGAAGGGCCAGATGAATTATCGCAACGACGTCTACGGGCGTGACGCGATGCTTTGGCGGGCGCTGACCAACGAAGGGGTGGCCCTGCGCGCGGGTCGCAGCTAAACCTCTCCCGGACCGCGCCCTGCAACGTCCGGAGACACCATGCCTTTCACCATCGAAGACATCGCAATCGCCCTCGGCATGACTGCCGAGGGCGATTTGTCTCTGACCGTCTCCGGGCTGGCGGAGCCTGCGGACGCGGGGCCGGAGCAACTGGCGATGGCGGCCAGGCCCGAGTTCGTCGAGGCCCTGGGCCGGGGGCAGGCCCGCGCGGCGCTGCTGGCGGCGGGCACGGACTGGCAGGCGCTGGGGCTGCAAGCGGCGCTGCTGTCGGATCGCCCGCGTTTTGCCATGTCGGGGCTGACCGGCATGATGGACCGGGGGCCGGGTTACGCGCCGGGCCTCCATCCGCAATCGGTGATCGACCCGACCGCCGAGCTTGGTGAGGGCGTGTCGGTGGGGCCATTTGCGGTGATCGAGGCCGGCGCCCGGATCGGCGCCGGGTCGGTGGTTGGTCCACAGTGTTATGTCGGGCGCAACGCGCGCATCGGCGCGGGGGCGCTGCTGCATGTCGGGGGCCGGATCATGTCGGAGGTGGTCATCGGCGACCGTTTCATCGCCCAGCCTGGCGCGATCATCGGGGGCGACGGGTTCTCCTTTGTCACGCCGGAACGCTCGGGCGTCGAAAAGGCGCGCGCCTCGCTGGGCGGCGAAGGCACGGATAGTGCCCAGTCCTGGGCACGGATCGCCAGCCTGGGTGCGGTGACAATCGGCGACGATGTCGAGGTCGGCGCCGGGTCGACCATCGACAAGGGCACGATCCGCGACACCCGCGTCGGCAACGGCACGAAGATCGACAACCTCGTGCAGATTGGCCACAACGTCGTGATCGGACGCGACTGCCTGCTTTGCGCGAATGTCGGCATCGCCGGGTCGACCGTGGTGGGAGACAACGTGGTGCTGGGCGGCAAGGTCGGGGTCTCGGACAACCTGCGCATCGGGGATCGCGCGATCCTGGGGGGCGCCACGGTGGTCCTGTCGAATGTACCGGCCGGGCGCGTCATGTTGGGCTATCCGGCGATGAAAATGGACACCCATGTCGAGGCCTACAAGGGCCTGCGCCGCCTGCCGCGTCTGTTCCGAGACGTCGCAGAGCTCAAGAAAGCAGTTTCAAAGCTGATGGGAAATGACTAAGTGTCCGGCAATTCTGGACAAGCGCGGGGCTGAGGTCATGGACGTCAAGGAACAGGTCATTCAGATCATCGCGGAGCAGGCGATGCTCGATGTCTCGGACGTTGCGATGGAAAGCACGCCCGAAGAACTGGGGATCGACTCTCTCGGGCTGGTGGAATCGATCTTCGCGATCGAGGAGCAGTTCGACATTTCGGTACCCTTCAATGCCAACGACCCTTCGGAATCGGATTTCGACATCTCCTCGGTGGCGAAGATCGTCGAGGGGATCGAGAAACTGATCGCCGAGCAGAAGTCGTGAAGCGTGTCGTCATAACCGGGGCGGGAACGATCAACGCCCTGGGCCAGGATGTCCCCGCGACTCTGGAGGCGATGCGCGAGGGGCGCTGTGGCATCGGCGAGCTGGAGTTCCGCGACGTGGAGCGCCTGGCCATCCGCATTGGCGGACAGGTCAAGGGGTTCGAGCCCGAGACCGTGTTCAACCGCCAGCAGCTTGCGCTTTATGACCGTTTCACCCAGTTCACGCTTTTGGCCGCCCGCCAGGCGGTGGCGCAGGCAGGGCTGGAATTCGTGGGCGACCTGGCCAACACCTCCGGCGTGGTGCTGGGCACCTCCGGCGGCGGGCTGAGCACGCAGGATGACAATTACCGCGCGGTTTACGAAGAGGGCAAGAACCGGGTTCACCCCTTCGTCGTGCCCAAGCTGATGAACAACGCGGCCACCAGCCACGTCAGCATGGAGTTCAACGTCAAGGGCCCGAGTTTCACCGTCGCCACCGCCTGCGCCAGTTCCAACCACGCGATGGGGCAGGCGTTCCAGATGATCCGCACGGGCATGTGCACGGCGATGATCACCGGCGGGTCCGAGTCGATGTTGTGTTTCGGCGGGGTGAAGGCCTGGGAAGGTCTGCGCGTCATGTCCAAGGACGCCTGCCGCCCCTTCAGCGCCACCCGTAACGGGATGGTGCAGGGCGAGGGCGCCGGCGTGTTCGTCTTCGAGGAATACGAACACGCGAAGGCCCGCGGCGCCGAGATCCTGGGCGAGGTGCTGGGCTTTGCCATGACCTCGGATGCGGCGGATATCGTCATGCCATCGAAGCATGGCGCGGCGCGGGCGATTTCAGGCGCGCTGCGCGATGCGCGGGTCAGCAGGGAACGGGTCAGCTACATCAACGCGCATGGCACCGGGACAGCGGCCAACGACAAGACTGAATGCGCCGCAGTGGCCGATGTCTTTGGCACCCATGCGGACAACCTCATGATCTCTTCCACCAAGTCGATGCACGGCCACCTGATCGGCGGCACCGGGGCGGTCGAATTGCTGGCCTGTCTCATGGCACTGAAGGACGGGGTCATCGCGCCGACCATCGGCTACGAGGAGGCTGACCCGGAATGCGCGCTGGACGTGGTGCCGAACGTGGCGCGCGAGGCCGAGGTGGACGTGGTGCTGTCGAATGCCTTTGCCTTTGGCGGGCTGAACGCGGTGCTGGTGCTGGGGCGCGCCTGACAGGGGCGTGAACCAAAGGTGCGCCTTGCGGCGCGCAGGATGTCTCGGCGCCGGCCTTCGGCCGGACACCTCGGGCCGGGGGCGCTGCCCCCGCACCCCCGGGAGTATTTCTGCCAAGAAGAAGCCCTGAGCGGGGGAAAGGCGGTCGCGGGGCCGGAGCCCATTGACGAATGGCGTGGGCGGGATTAGCGCTGCGCGCATGGCTCCTCCTCCCTTGCTTCAGCTCACCTCTGTCTCTCTCACCTTTGGCGGCGATCCCGTCTTTTACGACCTGTCGCTGACCGTCCACCAGGGCGATCGCGTGGCGCTTGTCGGGCGCAACGGCTCTGGCAAGTCGACGCTGATGAAGGTCATGGCCGGGCTTGTGGAACCGGATCGGGGGGACCGCGTGGTGCCGGCAGGGATTTCCGTGGGCTACATGGAGCAGGACCCGGACTTGTCGGGCTATGCCACGCTGGGCGAGTTCGCTGCCTCGCAACTGGCGGCTTCCGAGATGTACCGGGTTGAACGCGCGTCCGAGGGCCTGAAATTCGATCCCGACCGTCCGGTCGAGACGGCCTCTGGCGGTGAGCGGCGCCGCGCCGCGCTGGCCAAGCTGATGGCCGAGGCGCCGGACCTGATGCTCTTGGACGAGCCGACCAACCACCTGGACATCGAGGCGATTTCCTGGCTCGAGGACGAGTTGAAGACGACGCGCAAGGGTTTTGTCCTGATCTCGCACGACCGTCGGTTCCTGAGCGAATTGACCCGCGCGACGCTTTGGATCGACCGGGGGCAGGTGGCGCGGCAGGAACGCGGTTTCGAGGCCTTCGAGGCCTGGCGCGACAAGGCCTGGGAAGAAGAGGACCAGCAGCGCCACAAGCTGGACCGCAAGATCAAGGCCGAGGCCCGCTGGGCCGTCGAGGGCATCAGTGCCCGCCGCAAGCGCAACCAGGGCCGGTTGCGGGCGCTGCAGGACATGCGCAAGGAACGCGCTTCGCAGATCCGCCGGCAGGGCGCGGCGGCGATGGAGATGGCCTCTGGTCCGAAATCCGGCAAGAAGGTCATCGAGGCGCAGGGGATCACCCATGCTTTCGACGACAAGCAGATCGTGCGCAATTTCGACCTGACGGTGCAGCGCGGCGACCGGGTCGCCTTTGTCGGACCGAACGGCGTGGGCAAGACGACGCTGATCAAGATCCTGACCGGTGAGATCCCCCCCGACGCGGGCAGCGTGAAGCTGGGCACCAACCTTGTCCCGGCGATCTTTGACCAGAGCCGGGCGCAGCTGGACCCCGAGGCCTCGCTCTGGGACAGCCTGACCAATGACCGCGACATGCGGGTGTCGGGGCAGTCCGACCAGGTCATGGTGCGGGGACAGCCGAAACACGTCGTCGGCTATCTCAAGGAATTTCTCTTTGACGAACGGCAGGTGCGGGCGCCGGTGCGGTCGCTTTCCGGGGGCGAGAAGGCGCGGCTCTTGCTGGCGAAACTGCTGGCGCGGGAATCGAACCTGCTGGTGCTGGACGAGCCGACCAACGACCTGGATGTCGAGACGCTGGACCTGTTGCAGGAACTGCTGGACGATTACGACGGCACCGTGATGCTGATCAGTCACGACCGGGATTTCCTGGACCGGGTCGCCACCACGACCGTCGCGATGGAAGGGGGCGGGCGCGCCACCGTCTATGCCGGGGGGTGGTCGGATTACCAGTCCCAGAAGCGCGAGCAGGCCGGGCCTGCGAAAAAGGCAAAGCCTGCGGCCAAGGCCGGGACTGCGCCGAAGCCTGCTGCGGCAACGCCGGCAAAGCCGGTGCTCAGCTTTACCGAGAAGCACCGGCTGGAAGCCCTGCCGGGGGAGATCGACCGTCTGGGCGCAGAGATCGCCAAGCTGGAGGAATTCCTGGCCCAGCCCGATCTGTTCACCAAGGAACCTCTCAAGTTCCAGAAGGCCACCGATGCGCTGGTGGAGCGTCAGGAGGCGCTGAGCGCGGCCGAGGAGGAATGGCTTGACCTGATGGAAAAGGCCGAGGAGGCCTGACGGCGCTCAGCGCATACCGAGCAGGCGGGCGGCCACGCTCAGTTCCACCACGGTCATCAGGATGCGGGCGACGTGATGCAGGCTGACCAGCGCCGGGTTGGCGGCAAGGCTGAGCGCGACGATGGACATTTCCGCCACGCCGCCGGGGGAGAAACTGATCAAGAGGTGCAGCCATTCGATGCCGGTGATCTGCCAGAGCAAGGCGGACAGGACTCCCCCCAGCACCAGCATGTAGGCCACCGAGACCAGTGCCAGCCAGGCGCAGCGACGCAGGAGCGCCATGTTCACGCCCTTGAACCGCATTCCCAAGCTGACGCCGATCACCAGTTGCGCACTGGCGATCAGCCAGATCGGCAGGTGCAGGTCCAGCACCCCGGTCACCGTGGCCAGGGCCGCGAGGATCATCGGACCGCTCAACTGGGCGGCGGGCAGGCGGATGAGGCGGGCAAGGTACAACCCCAGCCCCGCCGCCAGCGCGATCGTCACCAGTGCCAGCGGCGTCACCCGGGATTGCCCCATCGCGGATTGCAGCCCCGCCGCGCTGCCCACCGGCGCCCCCATCCAGAGCGAGAGCCCCAACGGCAGGAGCGTGATCACCACGATGATGCGCAGGAATTGCTGGGCGGTCAGGATGCGGATGTCCGCGCCCGCGCCTTCACCCATGACGATGCTTTCCATCAACCCGCCCGGCGTGCCCGAGTAGAAGGCCGTGGCGCGGTCATATCCGCCAAGGTAGCGAAAGATCGCCATGTTTCCGAAATGGGCCAGCACCACGAAAACGACCAGCCCGGCCATCGTCCAGGGCAGTTTGCCCGCCAGGGCCACCAGTTCCGCCGTGACCTGGGTGCCGATCATCACCCCGATCAGGGCAACGAACCCGGTCCGGAAGGGCATCGGGAAACTGTAGTCTGCGAGGATGGGCGGCGCCCAGATCAGGATGACCAGGGCCGAGGCAAACAGCCCGCCCAGCATCCAGGGCATGGGAAGGTGCACCAGGCTGGCAAGGCCCCCGCCAAGCGCGCCGAAACACAACATGAGGGCTGTCTGCCAGACCAGGCGGAAAGAAGGCACTTGTGACATGTCGGTTTGAATAGGCTGGTCCCGGGAAAGGTTCAATGCGGGCCGGATTTCCTTTGGCGACAGAAGGCTCTAACTCTGCCCACATGTCCAGCCCCGTCTTCATAGGCTCGCGCATCTACCGCGGCTCGGTCTATGGCCCACGTCATCCGCTGTCGATCCAGCGGGTGCCGGCAGTGACCGATCTGGCGCGGGCGCTTGGCTGGGTGCCGGACAATCGTTATCGCCCCTCGCCCCGCGCCAAGCCGGTGGCGCTGACAGGGTTTCACACCCCCGCCTATATCAATGCGTTGCAGGCCGCCGAGGCCGCGCAGCAGGTCAGTGACGAGGTGCGGGCACGTCACGGGCTGGGCACCCTGTCGAACCCGGTGTTCCCCGAGATGTACCGCAGGCCCGCGACGGCGGTGGGTGGCGGGCTGCTGGCGGCGGAACTGGTCCGTGATGGCGGGATCGTGCACAACCCCGGCGGGGGACAGCATCACGGGTTGCCCGATGCCGCGGCGGGTTTCTGTTTCCTGAACGAGCCGGTGCTGACCATCCGCCGCCTTCTGGACATGGGTCTGCAGCGGGTGGCCTATGTCGACATCGACGCGCATCATTGCGATGGGGTCGAACTGGCCTTTGAGGGCAGCGAGCGGGTGCGCATGATCTCGATCCACGAGGCGCGGCGCTGGCCCTTTACCGGCGCGCTGGAGGACAGGGCCGGCGGTTCTGCCTTCAACCTGCCGGTGGCGCGCGGGTTCAACGACACGGAATTCAAGTTGGTGCTGGAGGAGATGATCCTGCCGGCGGTCGAGGCATTCCGGCCCGAGGCGATCTTTCTGCAATGCGGGGCGGATGCTCTGGCCGAGGACCCATTGGCCCGGCTGAGCCTGTCCAATCGCAGTCATGTTACGACGGTCCGGGCGCTGCGCCCGCTGGCGCCGCGGATGATCGTCTCGGGCGGGGGCGGCTACAATCCCTGGACGGTGGCGCGTTGCTGGACGGCGGTCTGGGGCGAGATTGCCGGAAAGCAGGTCCCGGAGCGCCTGCCGCAAGAGGCCGAGGCCGTGCTGCGGGCGCTTGTCTGGCACCGCAAGGGGCAGCCGGAGGAGGCGCTGTTCACGACGCTTTTGGACAGCCCGCGCGAGGGCCCGATCTCTGGCGACCTCAGGGCTGACGTGGCCCGATTGCAGGCGCGGCTGGCGCCGGCCCTGTGACAGGTGCACGATGAGGAGGATTGGAGCGGGTGAAGGGAATCGAACCCTCGTATGCAGCTTGGGAAGCTGCCGTTCTACCATTGAACTACACCCGCAGCGACGGATTGGATACCGCAGGACCCGAGGCGGTTCAAGATCAAACCGATCACACTCGGGATGGTTCCGTGCGGGCGGCATTTCCTCTAGACCCTTCGGCAAGAACAAAGATCCCGGGAGGACCGAACCATGACACTTGCATTGCCCCAGACAGGCACCTTTGTCGGCCGCGCCTGGCGGCCGGATCGCAACGGCCCCGCGCTGATCGCGCGGCGCGGCGCCGAGGCGTTGGACATCACCTGCCGCGAGGTGCCCACGATGCAGGCGCTGCTGGACCTGGACGACCCGGTGAGCTTTGCGCAGAACGCGCCCGGCGACAGCCTTGGCACACTCGAGGCGCTGGCGGAGGCATCCACCGAAGATCCGCAGGGGCCATACTTGCAGGCGCCCTGTGATCTGCAACCGGTCAAGGCCTGCGGCGTCACCTTTGTCTCGTCGATGCTGGAACGGGTGATCGAGGAACAGGCCAAGGGCGATCCGGCCCGGGCGCTGGCGATCCGCGAACGCTGTACCGCCATCCTCGGCGAAAGCCTGCGCGCGGTGGAACCCGGATCGGACAAGGCCGGGCAGCTCAAGGAGGTGCTGATCGCCGATGGCGTCTGGTCGCAATACCTGGAGGTGGGGATCGGCCCCTATGCCGAGGTCTTTTCCAAGGCCCAGCCCATGTCCGCCGTGGGCTTTGGCGCCAGCGTCGGGCTGCATCCCGTATCGACCTGGAACAACCCCGAACCCGAGATCGTGCTGGCCTGCGACGGGAAGGGCCGTATCCGGGGCGCGACCCTTGGCAATGACGTCAACCTGCGGGACGTCGAGGGGCGGTCCGCGCTGCTGTTGGGCAAGGCCAAGGACAACAACGCCTCCTGCGCCGTGGGGCCGATGCTGCGGCTGTTTGATGACAGCTATGGGCTGGACGACGTGCGCCGGGCGGAACTGACGCTGACCGTGACCGGCACTGACGGGTTTGTCCTGAACGGACGCAGCAGCATGTCCGAGATCAGCCGCGATCCCGAGGACCTGGTGGCGCAGACCTGCGGCGCGCATCACCAGTATCCGGACGGGTTTTTCCTGATGCTGGGCACGCTCTTTGCCCCGACCGAGGATCGCGACATTCCCGGCGAAGGGTTTACGCACAAGCTGGGCGACGTGGTCGAGATTTCCGAGCCGCAGCTGGGCAGCCTGCAGAACACCGTGCGGCTCTCCACCGAATGCGCTCCCTGGACCTTTGGCACCTCGGCTCTGATGCGAAACCTCGCGGGGCGCGGCCTGTTGTAAGGGGGCTTTGCCCCCTCTGCGCCAAGGCGCATTCACCCCCAGGGTATTTGGACCAAGAAGAAGCACGAAGCGTGGCGTTCCCTGTTTCCCTGGCCCAAGAATGCCCATAGGGGGGAGCCGCGCGCGGTGTGGGCCAGGGCAGGCTCCGCTCCGTCGTGCCTATCCGCGCCGCCGCCTGCGGCGTCCGCCGCCGTCCTCGCCGCCGGTGTTGAAGCTGACCTGCGGCAGGGTGACGATCTTGTGCAGTTCCGGAAAGGCGTCGGTGGCGTGCGGGATCGCGTTGGCGTTGACGAAATGCTCCTGGAACTTGGGCTCGATCGCGGTTTCCACCTTGGTGATCTCGCGCACCACGCGCTCGATCTCGCGCCGGGCGGCAAGGTTGCACAGCGCGATGCGCGCGCCGGTCCCGGCGGCATTGCCCGCGCTGGTCACCTTGTCCAGCGGCACATCCGGGATCATGCCCAGCACCATCGCGTGCTGGGGCGAGATATGCGCGCCGAAGGCCCCCGCCAGCACCACGCGGTCCACCTTGTCGACGCCGCGCGTGTCCATCAACAGGCGCGCGCCGGCATAAAGCGCGGATTTGGCCAGCTGGATGGCGCGAATGTCGCCCTGGGTGACGGTGATGCGCGGCCCGCCCTCGGCGGTGGCGTCATGGATCAGGTAGCTGTGGGTTCGGCCCTCGGGGAAACAGCGATCCGTACCGGTCTGGGCTGGCCCGCCGATCAGGCCCGAGGGGTCCAGCAGGCCGGCGGTGCGCAGTTCCGCCACCGCCTCGATGATGCCCGAGCCGCAGATGCCGGTGATACCGGTGGCCGCCGCTTCCTCCCAGAAGCCCTCTTCGTTCGACCACTTGTCACAGCCGATGACACGGAAACGGGGCTCCTTGGTTTCGGGGTCGATGCGGATGGCCTCGATGGCACCGGGGGCTGCACGCTGCCCGGAACTGATCTGCGCGCCCTCGAAGGCGGGGCCGGTGGGCGAGGAACAGGCCAGCACGCGGGTCTTGTCGCCAAGCAGGATCTCGGCGTTGGTGCCGACGTCCACGACCAGGACCAGGTCCTCGGACTTGCCCGGTTCCTCTGACAGGGCGACGGCGGCGGCATCGGCGCCGACATGGCCCGCGATGCAGGGCAGGACGTAGACCTGCGCCGAGGCGGGCAGGGAGGCCAGGTCGAGGTCGCGCGCCGTCAGGGTCAGGGAATTGGATGTGGCGAGCGCAAAGGGCGCCTGTCCCAGTTCGACAGGGTCGATCCCCAGCAGCAGGTGATGCATCACCGGGTTGCAGACGAACACGGTCTCCAGGATCAGCGAGGGCGCAATCCCGGCCTCCTTGGCGATCTCCACCGCCAGCGTGTCGATGGCCTCGCGCACGGCGCGGGTCATCTCGGCATCGCCGCCGGGGTTCATCATCGCGTAGGACACCCGGCTCATCAGGTCTTCGCCAAAGCGGATCTGCGGGTTCATGATGCCGGAGGAGGCGACGACCTCGCCGGTGTCGAGGTTGGTCAGATGCGCCGCGATGGTGGTGGAGCCGAGGTCGATGGCCAGGCCGTAGATGCCGGCCTCGTGCAGGCCGGGCCAGGCGGCGATCAGGCGCGGCGTGGCCTCGACCGAGGACTTGTGCAGGGCCACGGTGATCTTCCAGTCGCCCTTGCGCAGGATCGGCTGCAACTGGCCCAGAAGAGAGAATTCCGCCGTGATCTCGGGGATGTCCCATTGCGCCCTGAGCGCACGGGCAAGGCGTTCCAGGTCGCCCGTGGGTTCGTGCATGTCGGGTTCTTCGACCTCGACGTAGAAGATCCGCGTGGCCGGGTCCATCTCGATCACGCGGGCGGTGGCGGCCTTGCGCACCACCTGGCGGTGCACCTGGCTTTCTGCGGGCACGTCGATCACCACGTCGCGCTGTACCGTGGCCTGACAACCAAGACGGCGCCCGGGTTTCAGCCCGCGTTTCTGGTCATAGCGTTCCTCGACCTTGTTCCACTCGGACAGGGCATCCTGGGCGACATGTACGCCGTGTTTCGGGAAATCGCCGTAGGACGGCGTGATCTGGCATTTCGAACAGATGCCGCGCCCGCCGCAGACGGAATCGAGATCGACGCCCAGCTGGCGGGCGGCGGTCAGGACAGGGGTGCCGACGGGAAAGCGGCCGCGCTTTCCGGACGGGGTGAAGACGACAAGCGGATCTTTGGTCATGAAGCGAACCTCCGGGTTGGGCGGACCATAGCGGCTGCACCGGCGAGGGAAAGACGCAAGGCGTCAGGATCAGGGCGGAAAACGGCACGGCGCGCCGGGCAGCGGCCCGGTGCGGCACATGTCTGCGGGTCGGGGTCAGCCCTGTTCGAGCCAGCGCAGGATTTCGCCCCGGTTGCCGTCGAGATCGGGCGCGGGGGGGCGCGACTTGGGGTCCGGCGCGTCGGTCATCTTGATCGGGTTTCCGGCGGCCTTGTAGGCCTGACGCCCATTCTTGTCGAGCACGTCCACCACCATGTTCCGGGCCAGGATCTGCGGGTCCTTCAACACCTGTCCGACGTCCTGGATCGGCCCCGTGGGGATGCCAGCCGCGGTCAGCCGAGAGATCCAGTAGGCGCGGGTGTTCTCCAGCGTCACCGCCTCGATCAGGCGCTTCAGCAGGCGGGCGTTGTCACAGCGCGCCGGGTTGGTGGCAAAGCGCGGATCGTCCGAGATCGGCAGATCCAGCGCGATACAGAGCTTCTCGAACAGTCGGTCATTGCCGGCGGCGATCACGAACAGCCCGTCGGAGGCATGGAAGGTCTCGAAGGGCGTGATCGAGGGATGCCGCGCGCCGGAGGGTCCCGGCGCCTTGCCGGTCACCGTGGTCAGCGCCACCGCGTGTTCCAGGATGGCCAGCTGGCTGTCCAGCATGGCCACGTCGATCTTGCGCCCCAGGCCGGACCGGTCACGGTCCAGCAGCGCGGCAAGGATGCCCTGTGACAGGAACATGCCCGCCACGATGTCCCCGATCGAGGCGCCCACGCGCACCGGGTCGCGGTCCTTTTCGCCGGTGATCGACATCACGCCGCCGCGCGCCTGCACCACCATGTCATAGGCCGGGCGCCGTGCGTCCGGGCCGGTATGCCCGAAACCCGAGACAGCGCCATAGACCAGCCGGGGAAAGGCGGCGTGCAGGTCTTCCCAACCATAGCCCAGACGTTCCATAACCCCGGGGCGGAAATTCTCGACGATGACGTCGGCCCGGGCCAGCAGGCGTTCGAAGATCAGCCTGTCCTCGTCGGCCTTGAGGTTCAGCGCGATGCTTTTCTTGCCGTGGTTGATGGCGGCGAAATAGGCGGATTTCCCATCCTTGAACGGTGGAAAGGCACGGGTGTCGTCACCGCCTTTCGGGGTTTCGACCTTGATCACCTGTGCCCCCATGTCCGCCAGGGTCATCGTGCAGAAAGGGCCGGCAAGGACATGTGTCAGGTCAAGAATGACGTATCCGGCAAGAGGGGCGGTCATGGGCGGGTCCTGTTCTGGGTCGGGTGCTCTGCACCACACAAGCGCGACAAGGCGTTGACGGCAAGGCCTGTGATCGGGGCTGCGCGATCCTTTGCGGGGGCGCGGCGGATTTGATGCGGATTTCAGCCTAGGGTCGTGGCAGCCCGGCGTGAAAGACGAAGCCCAGCAGGTTCATCAGCAACTGCGCGGCCAGGATCGAGGTGCTGCCGGTCGGATCGTAGTCCGGGGCGACCTCGACAAGGTCGATGCCGACGACCGGGTGAGACTTCGCTGCGTTTTGCAGGATCTCCAGCACCTCATAGTAGAGAAAGCCGCCGTGGCTGGGCGTGCCGGTCCCCGGAGCGATCGAGGGGCAGAAGGCGTCGATGTCGATGGTGATGTAGATCGGCACACCTTCGGGCAGGCGGGCGGCAGTGGCTTCGGGACCCAGCTTGCGCGCTTGCCGGACCGACAGGATGTCGGAGCCCCGGGCGCGGGCGTCCTCGTAGCCCTCGCGCGCAGTGGACGAGACGTTGCGGATACCCAGCTGGGTCAGCCCGGTGACCCAGGATTTTTCCGCCGCGCGCCGCATCGGATTGCCGTGCCCCCGCGTGACGCCATGCCGTTCGTCGACGAAATCCAGGTGCGCGTCGATCTGCAGGACATGGAAGGGCGCGCGTCCCTCGTAGGCCTCGATGCAGGGGATATTGATCGAATGGTCGCCGCCGATGGTGACGGGCAGGGCGCCCGCCGCCAGGGCGGCCTCGACGCCGCGGCGGATATTGGCGTGGCTGGTTACGGTGTCGGTGTGGACGATGTCGGCATCGCCCATGTCGACCAGCCGCACACCGTCCAGATAGGTCACGTCTTCCTCGTGGTCATAGGCGCCCGCGTGGCCGAAGCTGAACAGGGTCGAGGCCTCTCGCACGCCGCGCGGGCCGAACCGTGCCCCGGCGCGCCATTGCGTGCCCGCGTCGAAAGGGGCGCCAAGGATTGCCGCATCGGCCTGCAGGCTGGACCAGTCGGGCTGGTAGGGGGCCCTGGCAAAGGTGCAGATGCCGGTGAACGGAAGGTTCAGCCGACCGGATTCGTAACCGTGACTCATGAGGCTCTCCTTGATTGGCGCCAGCCTAGTCGGAGGGGCGCGCGCAACAAGGGGCATTGCGCGTCGAGGGTCGAATAATCGCTAAGGTTGATAAGTTCCTCTTGAGTACACGTTGCAATGCCTTACCCTGCGTAATGTGGATACAATCTTTGATTGCACTGGAGGGACTGAAATGAACTCGTTTAACAAGAGTCGGCCGTTGTTGGCCTTGGCGCTGGCAGGGCTGCCGCTGACGGCCCTGGCGCAGGACTATGGCGTCGACATGCCTGCGGAACCCGCGCCGGGTGTCCGCTTCCCGACGCCCGAGGCCGAGATCGACGCCTGGATCCGGGCGGAGCCGCAAAACAGTGACGCGATCCATGCCCACGCCTGGGGGATCTGGGCCGGACTGACGAAACCTGTCGAGGGGGAGGGCGCCTATGCCCGGCTGACCTATCAGACCTGGCTGACCAAGGCGGATGTGATCGACGTCTTCACCGGCGAGTCACCCGTAGATCAGTTCCGGCTGGGCGAATCGAACCAGATGTTCAAGCACGGGCTGGTGGACGGTTTCCTGGCCAACGCCGCGCAGGAAAAGAAGGACGGGACCGAGCCGGTTAAAAATGCCGCGGGGATCATCGTCAATACAGATGTGTTGGAAAACGTGGCCTACAGCCCGCCCTCGGCGCAATACCTGCTGGACACCGGCACAGGTAAACCGGAGGTGCTGGACCGGCTGCTAGAACAGGGCGACAAGGTGCGCTTTCCCGATGCGGCGGTGAACGTCAAGCCGGTCTACAAGCTGATCACCGATGATCGCATCACCGAGTGGACCGGCGCGGATGGCCAGACCCGCAGGCTGTACGCCTTCACCGCCTGGCCCGGAGAGCCGGACCTGGCCAACTGGACCCCGGATATGAAACAGGGCGGCTATCCAGAGACGCTCTGGCAGCAATGCGTCTATGTCGATCTCGACCTCGAGGGGCCGACAACCTCGACCGGGGTCGACGTGAACTGCAAGAGCCCGTCCGAGGGGAACATCTATTCCGTCGATGATTTTATCGCCGTGGACCTGAAAAAAGAGGATGCCGCTTTCGTCAACAAGTCGACGGGGGACAGCCGCGACCTGACCGACGGAGAGACCTCTATCGCTCTGCTGGTGGCCATGCATGTCACCTCTCGCGAGACGACGCAGTGGACCTGGCAGACCTTCTGGTGGGAGGCGGACGCCGCCCGGCCCAACACGCCCTCAAGTGCAGCGGTGGCATCGGCCCGGCCCGATACGTTGACCACACAGGCGGCGCATTACGCGATGGCGCCGGCCTATTCGATGCTGGTGCCGGCCCAGCCGCTAGTCGGCGGCAAGAACGTGGGCGCGCTGGTGACGGCCTTCAATCCATACCTGGAGGCCGGTTTCGGCACGCCGGTCATCGGGATCACCGAGACGGTGCAGATCCCGGACGGCGCGGGTGGCTGGACCACGACGACGACCGACATGGGCATCCAGACCAACTGCATGACCTGCCACGGCCTTGCGGCCTGGGGCGGACGTGGCACGGGCTATGCCGCGAATTTCTACGTTCCGCGCGATTACTGGGTGTTCGACACGGCGCTGGACGTGGATTTCGCCTGGTCGGTGCAGGCCATCGGCGAGGCTGTCGAGAAGGCGGAAAAGAAAAAGGCCGACGCGGCGTCAGAGTGACCGGGTCTTGACCGTCATGGATCGTTGCAGGCGCCCCTTTGGGCGCCTGTTTCGCGTTCCGGGGACAGAATCAGCGATTGCCCCGTCGGCCCGCCTGTCGCATTCTGCGTCCGTCAGGTGCCTCGCGAGGGGAGAATCGGGAAGCCGGTGCAAGACCGGCGCGGGCCCGCCGCTGTAAGGGGGATGGAGCGGACAGATGCCACTGGGGGCAGCCCCGGGAAGGCGTCCGCCCCGGCAGACCCCAAGCCAGAAGACCGGCCTGACGGCATCGACCGGCGCCTTGGACAGCGTCCGGTCATTGTCATTTTGCGGAGCCGAAGAATGCCCGATTCCCCAGTTGCGCCCGAAAAAGCGCGCAAGTTTGCCGCCTGCGAGCGCCAGGCGCTTTATGACGTCATCAATGCGCGCCGGGATGTGCGCAACGAATTCCTGCCCGATCCGATCTGCCCTGCGATGCTGCGCCGCGTGCTGGAGGCCGCCCACGCGGCACCTTCGGTTGGCTTCATGCAGCCCTGGAACTTTCTCCTGATCCGCGATCCGGCCCGTCGGTGCGCGGTTCACGCCGCCTTTGAACAGGCCAATGCCGAGGCCGAGGCCATGTTCGATAGCGAGAAGCGAAGCCAATACGCCGCGCTGAAGCTCGAAGGCATCCTGAAGGCGCCGCTGAACATCGCCGTGACCTGTGACCGGACACGCGGGGGCAAGGTGGTGCTGGGGCGCACGCACAACCGCGACATGGACCTGTATTCCACGGTTTGCGCGGTGCAGAACCTCTGGCTGGCGGCGCGGGCCGAGGGGCTGGGCGTCGGCTGGGTCAGCATCTTTCGACAAGAGGACCTGCGGGCGTTGTTGAACTTGCCCGACCATGTCGAGGTTGTCGCCTATCTTTGCGTCGGTCATATCGAAGAATCCTTTGCCCAGCCGGAACTGCAGGCGCGGGGCTGGCGCCGTCGTCTGGATCTGGATGACTTGATCATGGAAGACCGATGGCCGGGCACGCATGGGGCAGGGGGGTGAGACGCGGTGCCGCGCGCTCTTTCCTTTCCCCGCTGCCCGTGCGATAGGGACGCGCCAACCGATCCCTCCCAAGGAGTGCCCCAATGGAGATTCGCGAGGCCCTGACCTTCGATGACGTCCTGCTTGTTCCCGCGGCCTCGAGCGTGTTGCCGTCGACGGCAGACACACGGACGCAAGTGACCAAGTCGATTGCGTTGAACATCCCCCTTCTGAGTTCCGCGATGGACACCGTCACCGAAAGCCGGATGGCGATCACGATGGCGCAGGCCGGCGGCATCGGGGTGATCCACAAGAACCTCGGGATCGAGGAGCAGGCGCGCGAAGTGCGGCGGGTCAAGCGGTTCGAGAGCGGCATCGTCTACAACCCCGTCACCCTGCGCCCGGACCAGACCCTGGGCGACGCGCGGATGCTGACCGAACGCTACGGCTTCACCGGGTTCCCGGTGATCGACGAGGCGCATCGCGTCGTCGGCATCGTCACCAACCGCGACATGCGCTTTGCCGAGAATGACGGCACGCCGGTCCACGCGATGATGACCCGTGACAACCTGGCGATCCTGACCGAACCGGCGGACCGCGAGGAAGCCATCAACCTGATGAAGGCGCGGCGGATCGAAAAGCTGCTGGTGACCGACAAGGACGGCAAGCTGACCGGGCTTCTGACCCTGAAGGACACGGAAAAGGCGGTGTTGAACCCCACCGCCTGCAAGGACGGCCTTGGCCGCCTGCGGGTGGCGGCGGCGACGGGTGTGGGCGATTCTGGCTATGAACGCTCGCAGGCGCTGGTGGATGCGCAGGTCGACATCATCGTGGTCGACACGGCGCATGGCCATTCCGCCGGAGTGCTGGAGGCGGTCGAGCGTGCCAAGCTGCTGTCGAACGAGGTGCAGGTGATCGCGGGCAACGTCGCGACGGCGGATGCCGCGCGCGCCCTGATCGACGCGGGCGCGGATGCGGTCAAGGTGGGGATCGGGCCGGGGTCGATCTGCACGACGCGGATGGTGGCCGGTGTCGGCGTGCCGCAGCTGACCGCGATCATGGAATGCGCGGCGGCGGCCGGCGATGTGCCGGTGATCGCCGATGGCGGCATCAAGTTCTCGGGCGATTTCGCCAAGGCAATCGCGGCGGGCGCCTCCTGCGCGATGGTCGGCTCCATGATCGCCGGAACGGATGAAAGCCCGGGCGAGGTGATCCTCTACCAGGGCCGGTCGTTCAAGGCTTATCGCGGCATGGGCAGCCTGGGCGCGATGGCGCGCGGCTCTGCCGACCGCTATTTCCAAAAGGACGCCGCCAGCGACAAGCTGGTCCCCGAGGGGATCGAGGGGCAGGTGCCCTACAAGGGCCCGGCGGGCGTGGTGCTGCACCAGCTGGTCGGCGGGTTGCGCGCGGCGATGGGTTATACCGGCTGTGCCACGGTCGAAGAGATGCGCCGCAATTGCACCTTCGTGAAAATCACCGGGGCAGGGCTGAAGGAAAGCCACGTGCACGACGTGCAGATCACCCGCGAAAGCCCGAACTACCGGATCGGGTGAGCGCCGCTCCGGGCTTTGCCCGGCAAACTCTCCAATGGAGAGTTCGAGGCGCGAATGGCTGAGTCCCGGCGCGGAAGGCGCGCCGGGAACGGGTCTCGTCAAACCCGTGTCGCTGGGCTAGGCAGGGTCGATTGTCCCCGTTGGAGAACAGCCCATGACCCCCGCCGCCCGAGTTCAGGCCGCTATAGAATTGCTGGACCGGATCGCCGCCGGGCAAGCGGCGGAACAGGCCCTGACCAGCTGGGGACGTGCCGCGCGCTATGCCGGGTCAAAGGACCGGGCGGCGGTACGTGACCTTGTCTTCGACGCGCTGCGCTGCTGGCGGTCGACCGCGGCCTTGGGCGGCGGCGAAACCGGGCGGGCGCGCTTGTTGGGGCTGCTCCGTCTCAGGGAAGAAGATCCCGACACCATCTTTACGGGGCTGGGCCATGCACCGGCCCCGCTTGGTGCAGACGAACAGGCCGCCGGTCAGGCGCCGGAGGGGGCGGCGGCGCTGGATTTGCCGGACTGGCTGGCCGCCCGCTTCCGGGACAGTCTCGGGTCCGCGGCCGAGGCGACGGCGCTGGCCCTCCGCTCCCGGGCCGAAGTTTTTCTCCGTGTCAATCTGTTACGGGCGACGCCTGACACGGCACTGGCGCGTCTGGCGGAGGACGGGATCCTGGCGGAACCGCATGACCTCTCGGCCACCGCCTTGCGGGTGACGGGGGGCGCCCGCGGGATCATGCGCAGCAGCACCTATCTCGATGGCCTTGTCGAACTGCAGGATGCCGCCAGCCAGGCGGTGGTCGATCTGCTGCCGCTGAAACCCGGCATGCGGGTGCTGGATTATTGTGCCGGGGGCGGCGGCAAGGCGCTGGCGATGGCGGCGCCGATGCGGGGCGGGCCGGTCGTGGCCCACGATGCTGCGCCGAAACGCATGGTCGATCTGCCGGCGCGGGCGGCCCGGGCCGGCGCGGATGTTCGCATCACCGCCACGCCGGAGGGGGATTTCGACCTTGTCCTTTGTGACGTGCCCTGTTCGGGCAGCGGGGCCTGGCGGCGGGCGCCCGAGGGCAAGTGGCGCCTGACGGAGGCGCGGCTTGCGGACCTCTGCACGATCCAGTCCGAAATCCTTGATCAAGCGGCCGGTTTCGTCGTCGAAGGTGGTGTGCTGGCCTATGCGACCTGTTCGGTGCTGGCCGAGGAAAACGCCGCGCAAGTCAGCGCCTTCCTGGACCGCAGACCTGGCTGGGCGGTCGAGGTGCAGCGGCAATTCCTTCCTGAATCGGGTGGAGACGGGTTCTTTGCCGCGGTTCTTCGGCGGACCGATACCTGAAAGACACAACTTTGACGCGAGCCTGGGCGACAGTTAACGTCCCCTTAACGGTCTAGGCTGGCATTATGACAGGAAGCGAATCGTGATCCCGGGGGGCAAGGTGGAAGCTGCGATCGACATCGCGCAGAAACGACAGAACGGCATGACGCCCATCATCGGTGCAGCTGCACTGGTTGTATTGGCGACGCTTTCGCTGTTGATTTCCCAGGTGGCCACGGTGCGTTCGGTCCAGGTTGTGGCGTTGGCCGCCACGGGGGCGTTCGGGTGTCTCGCGGTGGTCTGGCTGCTGGTCGACCGGGTTTCCGGCGGGCGGCGAAAACGGCGGCTGGCCCTGCTTGCGGATTTCATCGAGACCGAACCGGCCTTCTGTTTCCTCACCGATGCCGAAGGCGCGGTGCTGACAAGCAACCGCACCGCGCGCGAACGCTTTGCCAGCGACGGGATCATCCAGCTGTCCACCATGCTGCGCGACGTCTTTGCCAGTTCCGAAGGGATCATCTACCGGTTGCAGCAAAAGGCGCTGACCGAGGGCGCGGCGGTCGAGGATGTCACCAGCCATTCCGAAGGGTACAGGATCTACGTCCGCGCCTTCCGGCCCGACATGATGTTGTGGCGGCTGGAGAACGAATCGCAACGTGCGGGCGGGCGGACGCGGGCCGACCTGGCGGTGATCTCGCTGGGGCGCAACGGGGCGGTGCTCTACATGAACCCGGTTGCGCGTGACCTAGTCGGCCAGCGGGTCAAGCGCCTGGATGACATCTTTGCAGACCTGCCATTGCGCCCCGACGGGGTACATTGTCTCAAGGGTGCCCATGCCGGGCAAAGCGTGCTGGTCCATAGTGCCGATATCGGCGGCGGGCGGCAGGAACTGGTGCTGTCCCCCATTGCCGAGGATTCGGGGCGCCAGGACCTGATGGGCAGTTTCGATGGCCTGCCGGTGCCGCTGCTCAAGGTCGCGCCGGACGGGCGTGTCCTGCGGGCCAACCCCGAGGCCCGTCGCTTGCTGAACCTCGGCCAGGGCGATCCCGGTCACCTCGCCGAGCACATGGAGGGGTTGGGCCGCGCGATCAAGGACTGGCTGCAGGAGGCTGCCGATGGCCGTGGCCTGCACCGGTCCGAGTTCCTGCGCCTGACGCGCGCCGACCGCGAGGTCTTTGTCCAGGTCACGCTGAACCGCGTGATCGAGGATGGCGAGACGGCGCTGATCGCCGTTCTCAACGACGCGACCGAGCTCAAGACGCTCGAGGCGCAATTCGTTCAGAGCCAGAAGATGCAGGCCATCGGCCAGCTTGCGGGCGGTGTCGCGCATGACTTCAACAACCTTCTGACGGCGATCTCGGGGCATTGCGACCTGTTGTTGCTGCGCCATGACCAGGGGGATCCGGATTACGGCGACCTGGTCCAGATCAACCAGAACGCCAACCGGGCGGCGGCGCTTGTCGGGCAGCTTCTGGCCTTTTCGCGCAAGCAGACCATGCAGCCCGAGGTCATGGACCTGCGCGACACGCTCTCCGATCTTGCGCATCTGCTGAACCGGCTGGTGGGCGAAAAGGTGCGGCTGACGCTGAAACACGATCCCGTCCTGCCGACGGTGCGCGGCGACCGCCGACAGCTGGAACAGGTGATGATGAACCTGGTGGTCAACGCCCGCGACGCCATGCCCGAGGGGGGCGAGATCGTGGTCGAGACGGAGCGCCGCGAACTGACGGAATCGATGACCCGCGACCGCGCGGTGGTGGCGCCCGGACTCTACGTTTCCGTCCGGGTGACGGATGAGGGCATGGGCATCCCGCAGGACAAGTTGCAGAAGGTCTTTGAGCCCTTCTTCACCACCAAGCGCACGGGCGAGGGGACGGGGCTTGGTCTGTCCACCGTCTATGGCATCGTCAAGCAGACCGGCGGTTTCATCTTTGTCGACAGCGTGGTCGGGCAGGGCACCTGTTTCACTCTGCTGTTCCCGGCCTTCGAGGCGCCCCGCCAAGAGGCCGTGGCCATCGAGCAGAAGACCGAGCGGAAGCTGCCCGAGCAAGGGTCCGGCGTGGTTCTTCTGGTCGAGGACGAGGCCCCGGTCCGGGCTTTCGCGGCCCGCGCGCTGCGCCTGCGCGGCTACACGGTGATCGAGGCGGAAACCGCCGAGGATGCGCTCAAGACGCTGGATGACGACGAACTGGCGGTGGACATCTTTGTCACCGACGTCGTGATGCCGGGAATGGACGGTCCGACCTGGGTGCGCAAGGCGCGGGAACGGCGTCCGGATACGCGGGTGGTCTTTGTTTCGGGCTACGCCGAGGACGCCTTTGGCGAAGGCAGCGAAGAGATCCCCAACTCCGTCTTCCTGCCCAAGCCCTTCTCGCTGTCGGACCTGACCGAGACGGTGCACCAGCAGCTCAACTGACGACGCGGACCTAGGTCGCGCTTTCCCAGGTCTCGAAATCCGCGGCACACTTGCGCCGCAACTTGGCGTCGATCTCCGGAGACAGAGACAGGTCGCGCCGGGGCGAGACGTTTTCGCGCGGAAGGTCGATATTCGTCCCCAGCCGGTCTTCGAGGAAGCCAAGCAACCCGGCCTGGTTCTCGTAGCGGAAGAGGTGGTTGACCGAGACACCGTTGGGCCGCGGCTCGACGAACTTGGCCTGGCTGCCGACATTGGCGAAAGGGGGGCGATCACCCCGCGCATAGGCATCGCAGAACTGGTCAAAGCTGAGCCCCCGCGTCGAGGTCGGCTTGCCGTTCAGGAAATCACGCTGCCGGTACCTGTACCAGGATCCCAGCCAGTCCACCGGTTCACGGATCACCGCCAGAAGCTCCATCTCGCCACCGATCTTCTCGAACATCGGGCGGAAGAAACGGTTGTATCGATAGACCGGCGCATGTTTCAACTCGGGCGGGTCCGAGACCGCCATCGACGCCAGGGGCGCCAGCGCCCGCGCATAGGCAGAAGTGCCGGTCTTTGGGACCGCCAGCATGACAAGGCGCGCTTTCCAGAACACGAGCATTCAATTTGTTCCCGTTTCGGTAACCTTGCCTTAACCCTCACGCGCCAAGCTGGAAAGAGAAAGAATTCACTTGAATTGTTCACGGTTTGATCCCATAGATTTGGGAACAAGAGGTGAACGAAAGCAGCGATTGCCGCGCTCGCCGGCATATGGAATAAGGATCGAAACGCATGGCAACGGCAGATCTTCTGAGCATGGACAACAAGCGTAAGGCCGAGAAACAGAAGGCCCTGGACAGCGCACTCGCCCAGATCGAACGACAGTTCGGCAAGGGCTCGATCATGAAACTGGGTGGCGACAATCCGATCAAGGATATCGAGGCCACCTCGACCGGCTCGCTGGGGCTGGATATCGCCTTGGGAATCGGCGGGCTGCCCAAGGGCCGGATCATCGAGATCTACGGTCCCGAAAGTTCGGGCAAGACGACGCTGACGCTGCACTGCGTGGCCGAGGAGCAGAAAAAAGGCGGCGTCTGCGCCTTTGTCGACGCCGAACACGCTCTGGACCCGCAATATGCCAAGAAGCTGGGCGTCGACCTGGACGAGCTGCTGATCTCGCAGCCCGACACCGGCGAACAGGCGCTGGAAATCACCGATACGCTGGTGCGCTCGGGCGCGGTCAGCATGGTGGTGGTCGACTCGGTCGCCGCCCTGACCCCGAAATCGGAACTTGAAGGCGACATGGGCGACTCGAATGTCGGCGTGCAGGCCCGCCTGATGAGCCAGGCGATGCGCAAGCTGACCGGCTCGATCAGCCGGTCCAACTGCATGGTGATCTTCATCAACCAGATCCGGATGAAGATCGGCGTCATGTTCGGGTCGCCCGAAACGACCACGGGCGGCAACGCGCTGAAATTCTACTCGTCCGTGCGGCTCGACATCCGCCGTATCGGCTCGATTAAGGATCGTGACGAGGTCGTGGGCAACCAGACCCGCGTCAAAGTGGTCAAGAACAAGGTCGCACCGCCGTTCAAGCAGGTCGAATTCGACATCATGTATGGCGAAGGCATCTCGAAGATGGGCGAACTGCTGGATCTTGGCGTCAAGGCCGGCGTTGTCGACAAGTCGGGGTCGTGGTTCAGCTACGGCGACGAAAGGATCGGGCAGGGGCGCGAGAACGCCAAGACCTACCTGCGGGAAAACCCGCGCGTCGCGCTGGAGATCGAGGACAAGATCCGCGCCGCGCATGGTCTGGATTTCGACATGCCCGAGAGCGATCCGGAACTGACCGAGGACTGATCCGGCGACAGGACGGATAGGCCAGGGGCGCTCTTCGGGGCGCCCCTTTGGGTGTCGGGTGCAACGGCGACAGGCGACTGTGGACACTTGCGGATGGCGCCGCTACATCTGCGCCGATCACTCGCCCGCAAAGAGGCCCGCAATGGCAAGCCTGAACGACATCCGCTCGACCTTTCTGAATTATTTCGAAAAGCAGGGACATGAGGTTGTGGCCTCCAGCCCGCTGGTGCCGCGCAACGACCCGACGCTGATGTTCGTCAACTCGGGCATGGTGCAGTTCAAGAACCTCTTCACCGGGGTGGAAAAGCGCGACTACAACCGCGCCACCACCTCGCAGAAATGCGTGCGGGCGGGCGGTAAGCACAATGACCTCGACAACGTCGGGTATACCGCGCGTCACCATACCTTTTTCGAGATGCTGGGAAATTTCTCCTTCGGCGACTATTTCAAGCCCGAGGCCATCCCCTTTGCCTGGGAACTGGTGACCAAGGAATTCGGCATCGATCCCAAGCGACTGCTGACCACGGTCTATCATACCGATGACGAGGCCTTCGAGATCTGGAAGAAGGTCGGCGTTCCCGAGGACCGGATCATCCGCATCGATACCTCGGACAACTTCTGGCAGATGGGACCGACCGGCCCTTGCGGCCCCTGCACAGAGATCTTCTACGACCACGGCGACCACATCTGGGGCGGCCCTCCGGGATCGCCCGAGGAAGACGGGGACCGTTTCATCGAGATCTGGAACGTCGTCTTCATGCAGAACGAGCAGTTCGAGGACGGCTCGATGAAGGCGCTCGACATGCAGTCGATCGACACCGGCATGGGGCTGGAACGGATCGGTGCGCTGTTGCAGGGCAAGCACGACAACTATGACACCGACCTGATGCGCAGCCTGATCGAGGCCAGCGCCGATGCGACCAGCGCCGACCCGGACGGGCCGGGCAAGATGCATCACCGGGTGATCGCCGACCACCTGCGCTCGACCTCTTTCCTGATCGCGGATGGCGTGATGCCTTCGAACGACGGGCGCGGCTATGTCCTGCGCCGGATCATGCGCCGCGCCATGCGCCACGCGCACCTCCTGGGTGCGCAGGATCCGCTGATGTACCGGCTGGTACCGGCCTTGGTGCGCCAGATGGGACAGGCCTATCCGGAACTGACCCGCGCGCAGGCCCTGATCGAGGAAACGCTGAAAAGCGAGGAAACGCGCTTCAAGGCGACGCTGGATCGCGGGCTGAAACTGCTCGACGATGAGCTTGCCGGGCTGGACGGCGACGCGCCGCTGCCCGGGGCCGCGGCCTTCAAGCTCTATGACACCTACGGTTTTCCGCTGGACCTGACGCAGGACGCGCTGCGTGAGAAGAACCGCGAAGTGGACGTCGAAGGCTTTGACGCCGCGATGGCCGAACAGAAGGCGCGCGCCCGCGCGGCCTGGAGCGGGTCGGGCGAAGCGGCGGATGCGACCGTCTGGTTCGACATCGCCGACACGCATGGCGCCACTGATTTCCTGGGTTACGACACCGAAACCGCCGAGGGCCAGGTGCTGGCACTGGTGGTGGACGGCAAGGCGGTTGACAGCCTGACCGAGGGTCAAAGCGGGTGGATCGTCCTGAACCAGACACCTTTCTACGGTGAAGCGGGCGGCCAGGTCGGCGATACCGGCTGGCTGCGCCGGCTTGAGAACGAGGATGACTGCGCCACTGTCAGCGACACGCAGAAGATGGCGGGCGGCAAGGTCTATGCCCATCACGTCACCGTGGATCGCGGGACTTTTGCCAAGGGCGACGCACTGCAGCTCGAGGTGGATCACGGGCGCCGCTCGGCGATCCGGGCCAACCATTCGGCCACGCACCTGCTGCACGAGGCGCTGCGCGAACGGTTGGGCGATCATGTCGCGCAACGCGGCTCGCTGAACGCGCCGGAGCGTCTGCGGTTTGACTTCAGCCACGGACAGGCGTTGAGCCTGGAGGACCTGCAAAAGGTCGAACGCGACGTGAACGCCTTTATCCGGCAGAACGCGCCGGTGAGCACCCGCATCATGACCCCGGATGACGCGCGTGAAATCGGCGCGCAGGCACTGTTCGGCGAGAAATACGGCGAGGAAGTGCGCGTCGTCTCGATGGGCACGCAGGCGGGTTCTGGCAAGGGCGCCGATGGGCAGACCTATTCCATCGAGCTTTGCGGCGGCACCCATGTGCGCCAGACCGGTGACATCGGCCTTTTCGTGACCCTGGGTGACAGCGCGTCCAGCGCGGGTGTGCGGCGGATCGAGGCGCTGACCGGTGCCGCTGCCTTTGACTACCTCACGCAGCAGGATCACCGCCTGGCCGAGGTCGCGGGCGTTCTGAAGGCCAGCGCCGTTGATGTGCCGGGCCGCGTCAAGGCCCTTCTGGAAGATCGCAAGAAGCTGGAGTCCGAGGTGGCGCAGCTGCGCCGCGAGCTGGCGATGGCCGGTGGTGCGGGTCAGGGCGCGGGCTCGGAAGAAACCAATGTGAGCGGGATTGGATTCTCCGCAAGCGTTATGGCTGGCGTTTCTGGGAAGGACCTCCCGCCAATGATTGATGACTTGAAGGCTCAAGGCAACGCAGGCGTTACAGTATTGGCGACGGAAAACGGTGGCAAGGTGGCGGTTGCAGTAGGCGTTGGGGATGAAATTTCCAAAGTCGTTTCCGCCGTTGATATTCTTCGGGCTGTAGTTGGGGCGCTGGGAGGCAAGGGCGGTGGTGGACGTGCTACGTTGGCTCAAGGCGGTGCGCCTTCGCTTGAGAACTGGAATGGCGCAATGGAAGCGGCGCAATCTGTAATTCAAACCGCTGTAGGGAGAGCTTGAGATGCCCGCACTCTGGATTGCCCATGTCACCGTGAGTGACGCCGAGGCCTATGGGAAATACGCCGAACTGGCCGGACCGGCCATAGCCGCGCATGGTGGAACCTTCATCGCCCGGGGCGGTCGTTTCGTGCAGCTGGAAGGCAAGGAACGCCCGCGCAACGTGGTGGCCAGGTTCCCCTCGGTCGAGGCTGCGGTGGATTGCTACCACTCCGACGCCTACCAGGAGGCCCTGAACCACGCGCGCGGTGCCTCCGAGCGCGAGTTGCTGGTGGTCGAGACCAGCGAGTGACACCGCTTGCAGAGCTGCGCCGGTCCTTCGCGGGGCCGGGGCGGCTCGACTGGATTGGGCTGCGGCCCGCGCGCAAAGCGGTTTTGGTTCCGGTGGAACGGGCCCGGATTACAACCGACGGGCTGGACGGGGATCATGGCCGGCCCGGCAAGCGGGCCGTGACCTTGCTGCAGGCGGAACATCTGCCGGTCATAGCTGCCCTGGTGGGGCGGAAGGACCTGCCGCCCGATCTGCTGCGGCGCAACCTTGTCATTTCCGGTATCAACCTGAGCGCGCTGAGGGAATTCGGATTGCGGATCGGCACGGTCCGACTGGCGGTCGAGGTGCCATGTGCGCCGTGTTCCCGGATGGAGCAGGTTCTTGGTCCCGGGGGCTATTCGGCCCTGCGCGGGCATGGTGGCTGGTGTTGTTCGGTTCTGGAACCCGGAGAGATCAGCCTGGGCGACCCGGTCAGCCCTGATTTCTGACGCATATTCCCGATCTCTTCCGTATATAGGCGCCTTTTCGCCCGCGGTTCGGGCGGCTTGAGCGGCCTCCTGCCGTAGTCCAGCACCCGCCATTGGGAAGATGAGTGATTCGTGCGACATTCCGTCCAACCCCTTGTCGGAGGGGCAAAAAATTTCGATTCCGGTAATTGTTCCCGTATTGGAAAAATATGAACCCGGTCCTGCAGGCTGGACCGTTGCAAAACTATGGCACCCCAACCACAGAATCTCTGAATTGGGCAGAAAATTGTGGTGTTTGCCCTTTTTTGCCACGCCAAGTCAGGAATTCCTGTCGCGCGGGCGCGATTTTCTTGGCTAGAGTTTGGATACCTTCAATTTCTTGGGAGAAAGTTCATGAAAAAAGTTCTTGCTGGCGCACTTCTCGCAGCCGCTTTCGCAGCCCCTGCGATGGCTTGGGAAGGCAAGGTCGTGGCCTGCTACGACAAGGTCTGGGTTCCGGCCAAATATGGCTACAAGCAGCATCTGATCATGGCCGCCCACACCGAGTGGGAATACAAGAACGGCCAGATGGTCAAGGTTCACTACCCGGCCGTCTACAAGGAGTCCAAGCACCTGGTGAAGGCGGGCTACTACGTGGCGAAGAAGGCTTCCTGCAAGTAATTAGCTGCAGGCAAATGTTACGGAAAGGCGCGGGGACTGCCACCCCGCGCCTTTTTCGATTTTACAGGGGCCGATATTCCCCTGTTTTTCAGCCTGTTGTCCGACGCTCTTGATGCGGAATCCGAGGTGGCCCCACCGCCAAGGGCGGCGGGGCCAAGGCAGGTTCAGGCGCCTCGCGCGGCGCGCTTGCGTTCGTGCGGGTCCAGATGGCGCTTGCGCAGCCGGATCGCGTTGGGCGTGACCTCGACCAACTCGTCGTCGTTGATGTAGGCAATCGCCTCTTCCAGGCTCAGCGTGATCGGAGTGGTCAGGCGCACGGCCTCGTCGGTGCCGGAGGCCCGCACGTTGGTCAGCTTCTTGCCCTTGAGCGGGTTCACTTCGAGGTCGTTTTCACGGGAATGCTCGCCGATGATCATGCCGGTGTAGACCGGGGCCTGGGCGCCGATCATCATCTTGCCGCGCTCTTCGAGGTTCCACAGCGCGTAGGCCACCGCTTCGCCGTTTTCCATCGAGATCAGAACACCCGCGCGGCGGCCCGGGATCGGTCCCTTATGCGGGGCCCAGCCATGGAAGACGCGGTTCAGGACGCCCGTGCCGCGCGTGTCGGTCAGGAATTCGCCGTGATAGCCGATCAGCCCGCGCGAGGGGACATGCGCGATGATCCGGGTCTTTCCGGCGCCGGCGGGCTTCATCTCGACCAGTTCACCCTTGCGGGTGCCGGTCAGTTTCTCGATCACCGCGCCGGTGTATTCGTCGTCGACGTCGATGGTGGCCTCTTCGACCGGTTCCATCGTCACGCCGTCTTCTTCGCGCATGATGACCTGCGGGCGCGAGATCGACAGTTCAAAGCCTTCGCGGCGCATGTTCTCGATCAGGACGCCCATCTGCAGTTCGCCGCGGCCGGAGACCTCGAAGGCTTCGCCGCCGGGCGTGTCCTTGATGCGGATCGCGACGTTGGTTTCCGCTTCCTTGTGCAGGCGCTCGCGGATCACGCGGGACTGCACCTTCTTGCCGTCACGGCCAGCCAGCGGGCTGTCGTTGATGCCGAAGGTCACGGTGATGGTCGGCGGGTCGATCGGCTGCGCCTCGAGCGGTTCGTCCACGGCCAGGGCACAGATCGTATCGGCCACGGTGGTCTTGGTCATGCCCGCGATCGAGACGATGTCGCCGGCCTCGGCCTCTTCGATGTCCTGCTGTTGCAGACCACGGAAGGCCTGGATCTTGGTGACCCGGAACTGTTCGATCTTCTGACCGATGCGGCTGATCGACTGGACCGTCTGGCCGACCTTCAGCTTGCCGGATTCGACGCGGCCCGTCAGCATCCGGCCCACGAAGGGGTCGGAGCCCAGCGTCACGGCCAGCATGGTGAAGTCGTCGTCGCGCTTCTTGATCTGCTTGGGTTCCGGAACGTGGTTCACGATCAGGTTGAACAGCGCGTCCAGATTCTTGCGCGGGCCATCAAGCTCGGCGTCGCACCAGCCCGACCGGCCAGAGGCGTAGAGATGCGGAAAGTCCAGCTGGTCCTCATCGGCATCGAGGGCAGAGAAGAGGTCAAAGACTTCGTCCAGGGCACGGTCCGGTTCCGCGTCCGGCTTGTCGACCTTGTTCAGCACCACGATGGGCCGCAGGCCCAGGGCCAGCGCCTTGGAGGTCACGAACTTGGTTTGCGGCATCGGGCCTTCGGCGGCATCGACCAAGAGCACCACGCCATCGACCATCGACAGGATGCGCTCCACCTCGGCGCCGAAATCGGCGTGGCCGGGGGTGTCGACGATGTTGATCCGCGTGCCTTTCCACTCGACGCTGGTGGCCTTGGCAAGGATGGTGATTCCGCGTTCGCGTTCCAGGTCGTTCGAATCCATCGCCCGTTCGGCGACGGCCTGGTTGGCGCGGAAGGCGCCGGATTGTTTCAGCAGTTCGTCCACCAGCGTCGTCTTGCCGTGGTCAACGTGAGCAATGATCGCGACGTTGCGCAAATCCATGAGACGGTTCCTTTGTCCGGAGTTGGCGCGGGACTAGCCGGGTAGGGACAAAAAGACCAGTGCCGATTTGCCGCAAGCCCATTGCAAGGGTGTCACGGATCACACCTGCGAGACTGCCGCAGGGAACCGGCGGAGGTTTGCCGGGCTGCTGGTGAAACTCAGCGGGCTTTGGCCGGTGACGCGGGGGAGGGCGCGCAACAGGGAACAACCGGGCCTCCGACCCGTTGAATGTACATCACGGGCCGTTACTTGCGGCTCAGCATGACGCGCTGTGCACTCGCAGCGTCAGGGAACCAGAAAAGGAGACAGTCATGAAATCGAGCATCTTTGCAGTGATCGCAGCGACCGCATCGCTTGGCGCCGCGCCCGTGCTGGCCGGCAGCATCGACCGCACCCCGGTCGAGGTCGAACCGGCGGCGCCCGTCGTGCCCGCAGCTCCCGTCGGCGTGGACTGGACCGGTCCCTACGTGGGCTTCAGTTTTGGCAACATGAATGCCCAGGGCGGCGGCACATCCGACAACGGTGGCGTCTACGGCGTCTATGGCGGTTACGATTATGACTTCGGCGATTATGTCGTCGGTGGTGAATTCGAATACCAGGATGGCAACGGTTTCAGCCTCGGCGGCGTCGACGTGGACAACGTGATGCGGCTCAAGGGCCGGGTCGGTGCCGACTTCGGTCGGACGCTGGTCTACGGGACCGCAGGCGTGGCGCGCATCGACAGCTCGCTGGGTGATGCGACCGGGCCGGTCGGCGGTGTCGGCCTCGACTACAAAGTGACCGACCGTTTCTCGATCGGTGGCGAGGCGCTGGCGCATAGCTTTGACGACGTCGGCGGTTCCGGCGCGGACGTGGACGCGCAGACCTACTCGCTGCGGGCAACCTTCCGCTTCTGATCGTCCCCCTCATGTGAGCGGAAGGCGCGGGCCCCCCGGAGTGATCTCCGGGGGGCTTTTTCGTTCAGCCGTGCCTAGTGAGGCGAGGTATTGGAGAAGAGGTGGATGACGAGGATACCCGCCAGGATCATGCCCATTCCGAGGATCGCGGGCAGGTCCAGTTTCTGGCCAAAGACGGCAAGGCCGATCACGGCGATGAACACGATGCCCAGCCCCGACCAGATCGCATAGGCGATGCCCACGGGAAAATACTTCAGCGCAATTCCAAGGAGGTAGAAGGCCGCGGCATAAGCCACAATGGTGATGGCTGTCGGCACCACGCGCGTGAACTGCTGGCTGGCCTGCAGGGCCGTGGTTCCGATGGTTTCGGCCAGCACGGCGAAGGCAAGAAAGACATAGGGCATGGCGGTCTCCGGAAATGCGCAGGCAAAGGGCTAGCGCGGGCGCGCCGCGGGCACAAGCCGCGGCGGGCCCCGGTCTTGCGTCCCGTTCAGGCGGGCAGGTGGATCGGGAACCGCGCGCGGATCGCCTTGTCCGTGGCGGGATCGAAACGGGCCGGGCTGCGCGTGGCCAGGATCTCCTGCTTGCGCGCCGTGGCCTTGGCCACCAGGTCCGGTTTGTCCATCTCTTCCCATTGGCGGGGCGAGGTGCGGTCGCCCAAGCGGGGATAAAGATGGTCGCGATGCATCCTGTCCAGGGTTTCCGGCGTGCCCAGGTAGTGGCCCGGCCCCCCCATGCAGACGGCGCGCATCTGGTCCAGGGCCAGGGTCATGTCGTCGACCTCGATTCCGCGCACGCAGCGTAGCGCCTGGCCGATCAGGTCATCGCCGAGGATCAGGCTCTCATGGCAGAACCCCAGCAGCGAGGCATGCATCCCCGCCGCCTCGTAGACCATGTTCGCACCGGCAACCCCGGCCAGCACGTTGGAGCACATCTGTTCCCAGCCCGCCTGCATGTCCGGCAGTTTGGAATCCGCCGCCCCGCCCGCAGTGCCGCCGGGCAGCCCGTAATGTGCATGCATCTGGGCACAACCCGCGCTGAGCAGCGCCTGTTCGCCCGATCCCAGGCACATGGCCCCGGTCCGCAGGTCCAGACCGAAGGGCCAGGTGCCGAAGATCGCCGGGTGGCCCGGTGCGATGGCGTTGACGTAGACAAGCCCGGCCAGGCATTCCGCCACCGATTGCACGATGGCCCCCGCGATGGTCGAAGGGGCGGTGGCCCCGGACATGCCGGCCGACAGCAGCAGAACCGGCATGCCGCCCCGGATGCAGGCCTCCATCGTCTCGCAGCTTTCCGAGGCGAATTTCATCGGCGGCACGACAAAACAGTTCGAATTCGACACGAAAGGTCGGGCGCGCCAGGCGGCTTCGCCCCCGGCGATCATGTGCAGCAGCTCCAGCGAGTCCGGCACGTTGGCGGGGTCCGAGAACGAGGTGCCCACCTGCTTGGTCGTCCCGGCGCAGCAGGCGTAGAGCGTGTTCAGATCCAGTTCCAGGTTGTCCGTGAGGTCACGGGCGACCATCGGGCGCTGGAGAAAGTGGATATTGTCCAGCTGGTGCGCTATCCGCGCCGCGTCGTGCAGATCCTGCAGGGTGCTTTCGCGGTAGGTTTGGCCGTCGATCTCGACCAGGTGCACCGCCGCCCCGGCGGTGCCGTAGTGGACACGCTGGCCCGAAAGGTCGAGGTCGAACCGGGGGTCGCGGGCGGGCAATGTGATGTCGCGCGCGGCCTTGGCCAGCATGTCCTCGACCAGCGCGGGCGGAAAGCGCAGGCGCCCGTCCTCGCCCAGCCGCGCGCCTGCGCCGGTCAGGATCTCGACCCCGGAGGCAGGCGCCCCGGACAGGCCGATCTCGTCCAGGGCAACCAGCGCGCTGGCATGGATGCGCGCCACCTCGATCTCTGTCAGCGGGCGGTAGCGCCCGCCGATGAGACCGGGGCGGACCGGGCGCTGGTCTTCGGAAAGGGCGGTGGCGCGGGCGGCGACTCGGGCGGCTCGGCCGCCACCACGGCGGGAAAGAGGGGCTGTCATCTGTGGTGTCTCCGAAGGAAAGGGGCAGGGATCAGGGGGCCGATTGCCAGCCCGGACGTCCCCGTGCCGCGCGCCCGCGGCGCGCCCCGATCTGGCGCAGGATCAAAGAGATAGCCGCATCATGCATCTTCATGCAAAGCAGCCTGTCTTTGCGGTGCGGTCCTGTCTGCGCGGAAAGCGACGCCATGTCGCTTTTGACATGACAACCAAAATAGTTTCAATTTTACAGTCGGTTAAGTGCCCGTAAACCGGGGACTGCATAGTGTGCCGTCATCCTGAACTTACACCGGAGACTCATGGATGAAACGTGCACTGCTACTGTCCGCCGCGCTGTTCGCGGCGGCGCCTGCCGCCTTTGCGGCCGAACCTCAAGAGGCCATGCAGGCCTATGTCGACAGTGAAATCATGGCCTGGGCCCATGACACCGCGATCGTCGAGGCGATCGAGGCCCAGAATGCCCTGACCGGCGGCTATGACGCGACGCGGATCACCCAGTTGGACGCAACCTGGCGGGCTGAGGTGGGGACAGGGTCCGACCTGGTCGATGGTGTCCTGATGAACGCGGCCGCGGATTTCCTCCGCGCGCGGATCGAGGCCAGCGGCGGGATGATCACCGAGGTGATCGTGATGGACGCAAAGGGGCTGAACGTGGCCGCCTCGGGCGCGACCTCGGACTATTGGCAGGGGGATGAGGCCAAGTACCAGGAAACTTATCCCAAGGGGGCGGGCGCCGTGCATTTCGGCGAGGTCGAATTCGACGAATCCAGCCAAAGCTACCAGGCACAGATCTCGATCACGATCACGGACCCCGACACGGGCAGGCCGATCGGCGCCATGACCGTCGGGGTCGATGCCGAAGTGCTGCTGTAAGGCCACGGCGCAAAACCCCAACTTCAGGCAAGGGACAAGAACATGACACAGGACGGCGGCAAGACGAGGTCAGGGGCGGGCCTGCACTCGGTATTCATCAGGTGCGCGGGCATCATGGCTGTGACCACGATCGTGGTGGCGGGCGTGCTGTCGGTACAATCCCTGCGGCTGGTCGACGACCTCGCCGTCAAGGGCGTGGTCGACCAGGCCGCGCGGACGGTCGAACTCAGCGCAAGCGCGCTGAGCAAGCCGATCCGGTTCAAGGCCTTGCCGAAGGTGGAAGAAGAAGTCTCGGCCGCGATGACCGCGGCCGGGGCCAACGGGCGCGCGACGCTGGTGTTGGACGCCGAGGGCGAGCGCCTGGCCGTCGCCGGCGAGGACGCGGCGCTGCTGGACAGTGTCGCAGGCCTGGCGGCCAAGGCGCTGGCCGAGGGTACGCGGATCAGCACCGACGGGGGGCTCTTGGTGGCGGAACCCGTCCTGGCCGGGCCCGAAGGACCGGTGATCGGCGTTCTTGCGATGGCCTGGAACGCCGATTCGGCCCATGCCGCCGTGCGCTCCGAGAAGATGGGCATCCTGCTGACGGCTGCGGCGGTCTTCATCGTGCTGCTGGGGGCGACGCTGCTTTTGCTGCAGCGCAGCCTTGGACGTCCGCTGCGTGAGGTAACAGAGGCGGTAAAACGGATTTCCGACGGGGATTATGACACCGAGATCGGGATGAGCGGCCGTCGCGATGAATTCGGCAGCATCGCCGCCCATATGCAGGACATGACACAGGCCCTCAGCACCGCGCGCGACGCCGAGGAAGAGCGTGCCCGCGACATGGAGCGCCAGGTCGAGATGGTGACCCATCTGGGCAAGGCTCTGGACGTTCTGGCGGACGGCGTGCTCAACCGTGAGATCGTGGCCGAGTTCCCCGAGGAATATGCCGCGCTCCGGACCAACTACAACCGCGCCATCGCCAGCCTGCGCCGCGTGGTCGACGAGGTTTCGGCCAGCGCCGGCAGCCTGCTGGACAATGCCAACCAGATCGCCTCTGCCTCGGACGATCTGTCCCGACGGACAGAGACACAGGCTGCCACGCTGGAGGAATCGGCGGCGGCCTTGGAGGAACTTCTGAGCAGCGTCAGTGCCGCAGCGGAAAACGCCCGAAGCGCCGACGACCAGGTGCGTCAGACCCGTGAGATCGCGGAACGCAACGGCGAGGTTATGCGCTCTGCCATCGAGGCGATGAGCGTGATCGAGAAGTCCTCGGAGCAGATCGGGGAAATCACCAGCGTCATCGACGACATCGCCTTCCAGACCAACCTTCTGGCCCTGAACGCCGGGGTCGAGGCGGCGCGCGCGGGCGAAAGCGGCAAGGGCTTTGCCGTGGTGGCGACAGAGGTGCGCGGCCTGGCCCAGCGCAGCGCGGCGGCGGCCCAGCAGATCAAGGAACTGATCACCGGTGCCGGCGAACAGGTGGCCAGCGGCGTCAGGCTGGTCGAAGAGGCGGGCGGCGCGCTGGACGACGTACTGACCCGCGTGGCCGAGGTGTCAGACATGATGACCGGCATCGCCAGCAGCGCCGGGGAACAGGCCCAGGGCCTGCAGGAGATCAATGTCGGGATCTCCAACCTCGACCGGGTCACCCAGCAGAACGCGGCGATGGTGGAGGAATCCACTGCCTCGGCGCACATGATGCGCACCGATGCCGGCGCGCTCAGCGAAACCGTCGGCCGTTTCGTCACCGGCTCCGATACCCGGTCACCGGGCGCCACACGGCCGGAGGCCGCAGGCGGGCGAACACGGGCCGCCTGACACGTCGAACATCGCGGGGCGGGCTGTCATGTCACGACGCCAAATGCGGCAAACGCCGTCCGCCTCGCTGCAAACGGCCCAAGAAATGTGCAAATGCCGCACTCTGTCACCTGCTTGCGGCAAAGATCGGCGGATTGCGCCCTGTCGGCATCTGCGGGTTTACATCGTCTCCTTGGACGGCTTCTCTGGCTTGAGGACAATCAGACCTTGGGACAGACGGAAACATCATGGCGATCACCGCGAGCATCCGGCATCTTACGCACTACAAGTACGACCGCCCGGTGAACTTGTCACCGCAGATCATCCGGCTTCGACCTGCACCGCACAGCCGGACCCGGGTGATCAGCCATTCGCTGAAGGTCTCTCCCGAGGGGCACTTCGTGAACCACCAGCAAGACATCTATGGCAACTGGCTGGCCCGGTTCGTCTTTCCGGAGCCGGTGACGGAATTCCGGATCGAGGTCGACCTTGTGGCCGACATGACGGTCTACAACCCCTTCGATTTCTTCGTCGACGATGTCGCCCGCGAATGGCCCTTCGAGTACCCCGAGGAAATAGCCCCCGACCTGGCAGTCTATCGCAAGACCGAACCTCTGACGCCCTTGCTGAAGAAATGGGTCGAAAGCGTCCCACGCGAGAAACAGGTCACCATCGACATGCTGGTGGAATTGAACCGCCAGCTGGAACAGGAGACGGAGTACCTGATCCGGATGGAACCCGGTGTGCAGACGCCCGAGGAAACGCTGGAAAAGAAATCCGGCTCCTGCCGCGATACCAGTTGGCTGCTCATCAATATCCTGCGCCACCTGGGCTTTGCCACGCGGTTCGTCTCTGGTTACCTGATCCAGCTGAAACCGGACCTCGAGGCATTGGACGGGCCGTCGGGCACGGATCACGATTTTACCGACCTTCACGCCTGGTGCGAGGTATACCTGCCCGGTGCGGGCTGGGTGGGGCTGGACCCGACAAGTGGATTGCTGACTGGGGAAAGCCATATCCCGCTGGCGGCCACGCCGCATTACAGCAACGCCGCGCCCATCGTGGGCGGCTTCAGCGGCCATAAGGACACCAAGACCGATTTCGACTTCGAGATGGAGGTGCACCGCGTCGCCGAACATCCGCGTATCACCAAGCCTTTCTCGGAAGAAAGCTGGGAGGCGCTGGATGCGCTTGGGCAAAAGTTGGATGCCGAGATCGAAGCGCAGGACATGCGCCTGACGATGGGCGGTGAGCCGACCTTTGTCTCGATCGACGATTTCGAAAGCGCGGAGTGGAACACCGCCGCCGTCGGCCCGCAGAAACGCGCCTTGGCCGACGACCTGATCCGGCGTCTGCGTGATCGGTTCGCCCCCGGTGGTTTCCTGCATTTCGGGCAGGGCAAATGGTATCCGGGCGAAACCCTGCCGCGCTGGACCTTCTCTTTGTATTGGCGGCAGGACGGCAAGCCGGTCTGGAAGAACCTCGACCTGGTGGCCAAGGAAACCGCGAGGGGCGCGACCGCCGCAGATGCCGAGGCCTTCATGACCGGTTTCGCCAAGGCGCTGGAGATCGGCACGGAATATGTCCAGCCGGCGTTCGAGGACCCGGCGGTCTGGATCCTGAAAGAGGCGGAACTGCCGGAAAACGTCACGCCCGAGGATTCGCGGCTCAAGGACCCCGAGGCACGCGCTCGCATCGCCCGTGTCTTTGAGCGTGGGCTGGACAAGCCGGCCGGTTTCATCCTGCCGATCCAGCGCTGGCAGTCGCGCGCCTTTGGCCGGGGCTGGCGGTCGGAACGCTGGCGGACGCGCCGCGGCCACCTGTTCCTGATCCCGGGCGACAGCCCCGTGGGGTTCCGCCTGCCTCTGGGCACGCTGCCCTTTGTCGGCCCGTCGGCCTATCCCTATGTCTATCCGGCGGACCCGACTGTCCCGGTCGAGGACCTGCCCGATTTCCACGAGATGGACGACAAGCGCCAGGCGCTGTTCGAGGAACTGCGCAAGATCGCACAGGAAGAGCGGGACACGCTGCCACGGACGACACCGGGCCGCGAACAGCCTGTGTCGCGCCTGCGGGCCGGCGAGCCAGCCGAGGTGCAGCGCGAACAGGCGGTCACGCCCGAGGGCGGTGTTGTCCGGACCGCCATCGCGGTCGAGCCGCGCGACGGCAAGCTGTGCATCTTCATGCCGCCGGTCGAGATGCTGGAGGACTACCTCGAACTGATCTCGACCGCCGAGCAGACCGCCGAGGCCCTTGGCCTGCCGCTGCATATCGAGGGGTATACGCCGCCGCATGACTCGCGTCTGAACGTCATCAAGGTGGCACCGGACCCGGGCGTGATCGAGGTCAACGTGCACCCCGCCTCCAGCTGGAAGGACTGCGTCGACATCACCAGCGCCGTCTACGAGGAGGCGCGCAACAGCCGCCTGGGCGCTGACAAGTTCATGATCGACGGCAAGCACACGGGCACGGGCGGCGGCAACCACGTCGTCGTCGGCGGCGCCACCACGATGGATTCGCCGTTCCTGCGGCGGCCTGACCTGTTGCGCTCGCTGATCCTCTACATGCAGCGGCACCCCTCGCTCAGCTACCTGTTCTCGGGCACCTTCATCGGCCCGACCAGCCAGGCGCCCCGTATCGATGAGGCGCGGCATGATACGCTCTATGAGCTGGAAATCGCGCTGAGCCAGATCCCCGATCCCTCGGAAGGGGAGCCACCCCAGCCCTGGCTGGTGGACCGGCTGTTGCGCAATATCCTGATCGACGTGACCGGGAACACCCACCGGGCCGAGATCTGCATCGACAAGCTCTATTCCCCGGACGGGCCGACCGGGCGGCTGGGTCTGGTGGAGTTCCGCGGCTTCGAGATGCCGCCGGATGCCCGGATGAGCCTGGCGCAACAGGTGCTCTTGCGCGCGCTTCTGGTGCGGCTGTGGAAATCGCCGGTCAAGGGCAAGCCGGTGCGCTGGGGCACCACGCTGCATGATCGCTTCATGCTGCCGGAATTCGTCTGGCAGGATTTCCTGGACGTGCTGCGCGACCTCAAGGAACACGGCTTTGACCTGCGCCCCGAATGGTACGAGGCGCAGCGGGAGTTCCGCTTTCCCTTTGCCGGGGAAATCGAGGTCGAGGATGTCCACCTGGAGGTGCGGCAGGCGCTGGAGCCCTGGCACGTCCTGGGTGAGCGCGGCGCGATTGGCGGCACCGTACGCTACACCGACAGTTCGGTGGAGCGGATGCAGGTGCAACTGACCGCGCTGGACCCCAGCCGCTATGTCGTCTGCTGCAACCAGCGGCAGGTTCCGATGCACGGGACCGGCACCAGCGGGCGCAAGGTGGGCGGCGTGCGGTTCAAGGCCTGGCAACCGGCCGAGGCGCTGCACCCGGTCCTGCCGGTCAATGCGCCGCTGGTCTTCGATATCTTCGACACCTGGTCGGGCCGGGCGATCGGCGGCTGCACCTATCATGTGGCGCATCCCGGCGGGCGCAGCTATGATACCTTCCCGGTCAACACGAACGAGGCCGATGCCCGCCGCCTGGCCCGTTTCCAGAAATGGGGGCATACGCCCGGAACCTATTGGCCGGCGACTGAAAACCCGCACCCGGAGTTCCCGATGACCCTGGACCTGCGGCGCGCGCCCTGGATCTGACATGGGCGAAACCGGCGCCGTTACGCCGGCGCGCAAGGCGCCACTGGACAATTATCTGCCACCCAAGGGGGTGGCAGATGAGCTTTTGCGCCCTGATGGAACGCTGCGCCCGGTCTGGAAGCCGATGATCGACCACCTGGCCGGGCGCAATCCGGACCAGGTGAACCAGGACTTTGCCCGCGGCGATCTCTATCTGCAGGATGCGGGCGTCTACTATCGCCAGTACACGGGCGACGAATCCGCCCTCCGGGACTGGCCGCTGAGCCATATCCCCGTCATCATCGGCGAGACCGAGTGGAGCAAGCTGGCCGAAGGCATCGCCCAGCGGGCGGAACTTCTGGAACGCACGATGGCCGATCTCTATGGCCCGGCGACGCTGGTCAAGCGGGGCATCCTGCCGCCCCAGCTGGTCGCGCGCAACCCGGAATGGTTGCGCCCTATGGTGGGGATCAAGCCGCGCTCTGACCACTACCTGCATTTCCTGGCCTTCGAGATCGGACGCTCTCCGGATGGCAGCTGGCTGGTGCTGGGGGACCGCACGCAGGCGCCCTCGGGGGCGGGGTTCGCGCTGGAAAACCGGATGGCGACGCTGCGGGTTTTCAACGATCTCTACCAGGAGACGAATGTTCACCGGCTGGCGGCCTTCTTTCGCACCTTCCGCGACAGGCTGACCCAGCTGCGCGGCCCCGAGCAGGGGCAGGTGGCGATCCTGACGCCGGGGCAGAACACCGACACCTATTTCGAACACGCCTATATCGCGCGCTACCTGGGCTTTCTATTGCTGGAGTCCGAGGACCTGGTCAGCGTCGACGGCAAGCTGATGGTGCGCACGATCAGCGGGCTGGAACCTGTCAGTGTGCTCTGGCGGCGGCTGGACTCGCGTTTTGCCGATCCGTTGGAGCTGGACGAAAGCTCTGCCCTGGGCACGCCGGGCATGGTGGGCACGCTGCGGTCTGGCGCGGTGACGATGCTCAATTGCCTGGGCTCGGGCGTGCTGGAGGCGCGGGCGCTGATGGCCTTCATGCCGCGCATCTCCGAGGCGCTGATGGGCGAGCGTTTGAAACTGCCCAACATCGCCACCTGGTGGTGCGGACAGGCCAGCGAGCGTGCCTATGTGGGCGAAAACCTGGAACGCATGATGATCGGCCCGGCGCTCTCGACCCAGTTGCCGTTCGAGATCGACAGTTCCACCGCGCTTGGCGGGCGGTTCCGTGACAATGCGCGTGGCCCGGTGCGCGACTGGCTGGACAAGAATGGCGGCGCGCTGGTGGGGCAACAGGCCGTGACGCTGTCGACCACCCCTGCGATGATCGACGGCAAGCTGATGCCACGGCCGATGGTGGTGCGCGTCTTTGCCGCCCGCACAAAGGACGGCTGGACGGTGATGCCCGGCGGCTATGCCCGCATCGGCCGGACAGAAGACCCAACGGCGCTGGCGATGCAAAGCGGCGGTTCGGTGGCGGATGTCTGGGTGGTCAGCGACGCGCCCGTGTCCACCGAGACGCTGTCGGGTCAGCAGCCGGGGCCGTTCATCCGGCGGATGCCCGGGCGGTTGCCCGCGCGCGCGGCGGACAACCTGTTCTGGCTGGGCCGCTACGTCGAACGGGCCGATTTCACCGCGCGGACCCTGCGCGCCTATCACCTGCGGCTCGAGGACAACGGCGGCACGCCGATGCCCGTCTTCGACCAGCTTGGTCGCTATCTAGAGGGGCGTGGGCTGTACCTGGCGGAACCCTTGCCGGATCTCTTTCTGAACCTGTTGGAACGGGCGCGCGGCTGTGCCAGCAAAGTGCGCGACCGGTTCTCTGATGACGGCTGGTACGCGCTGGACGAGCTGGAAGGGGCGGCGCGTGACCTCGCGGGGGCAGTCGACCACGGCGATGCGACGGGCCGCGCCCTGAGCCAGCTCCTTCGCAAGCTGGCCGGTTTCGCGGGCCTCGTGAACGACAACATGTTCCGCTTTTCCGGCTGGCGCTTCATGTCGATGGGGCGGGCGCTGGAACGCGGTGTCCAGATCTCGGACCTGCTGGCGGTCTTTTCCGCCAGCGGTGCGGCGCAGGGCAGCCTGGATGCGGCGCTGGAAATCGGTGACAGCGTCATGACCCACCGCCGCCGCTACTCGGTCGAGACGAACCGGAACACGGTGGTTGACCTGCTGGCGCTGGACCCGGAAAACCCGCGCTCGGTGATCTACCAGGCCGGGGTCTTGCTGGATCAACAGGCGAAACTGCCCCGGCCAGGCAAGTCCAGCCAGCTGACAGAGGTCGGGCGCCGCATCCTGCGGGTGCACACCGATCTGTCCGTCGCCACACCCGAGGTGCTGGACAGCGCCGCGCTGGCGAAACTGGCCGATGATCTGCAGGCGGTGTCGGATGCGATCCACACCCAGTACATGGGGTAGGGGATGCTTTACGACGTGACGCTTTCGGTTCGCTACGCCTATGCACTCTCCGCAGCGGCGGCACGGATGCACCTGCGGATGATGCCCGGCAACGGGCCGGCGCAGCGCCTGGTGTCGGGGCTGTTGCAGGCCGATCCGGCGCCGGCCTTTCGCCGTGACCGGGTGGATTTCTTTGGCAACGCGCTGACCGAGATGGCCTATGACGCGCCGCTGGACACGGTCGATTTCCGGTTCACCGGCCGCATCCGGCGGGACGACCTGCCCAAGGAACTGGACCTGTCCTGTGCCCTGGCGGACATGCGGCGCGAACTGGCCGAGGTGCCCTCGCTGGCGCCTGACGCACCGCATCATTTCCTGGGCGCCTCGGACCGGGTGGAGCCGGTGCCCTCTATCACCGCGTTTTCGCGCGGCATCACGCGGCTGGACCAGCCGGTGCTGACCGTGGTGGAGGCGATTTCGCGGGCCCTGCACGAAGAGATCACCTTTGACCCCACGGCAACCGATGTGACCACCGACCCGGCCACGGCCTTTGCCAACCGGCGCGGTGTCTGCCAGGACATCAGTCACATCATGATCGCCGCGCTGCGCGGGATCGGCATTCCGGCGGGCTATGTCTCGGGCTTCCTGCGGACCGAACCGCCCGAAGGCCAGCCCCGCCTGGCGGGGGCGGATGCGATGCACGCCTGGGTCCGGGCCTGGTGCGGCAACGAGGTCGGCTGGATCGAGATCGACCCGACCAACGACATGCGCGTCGGCGCCGACCATATCAGCGTGGCCATCGGGCGGGATTATGCGGATGTGGCGCCGGTCAAGGGATCGTTGCGCAGCTCGGGGTTTCACAGCACCCGCCACAGTGTCGACGTGATCCCGGTTGAGGAGCGGACCCCGGTCGAGGCGGTCGGGCGCAGCAGTACCGACTAGGCCGCGCCCGGAGGCGGTTCAGACCACGGGGCTGTCTCCGTAGGTGACGACATCCTGGCTGCCGTCGTCCCAGATCGTCACCCGCTCGATCAGCGCGCCGCTGGCGTCGTAGGTCTCTGTCGCGCTGGTCCAGGCATAGGCATCCTGCGTATCGGTCAGGACCGAGCTGCTGCGGACACCGTCGGCATAGTCGATCTCGTGCACGCGGCCGTCGTCGTAGGTGTTCGTCTGGCTGTCGAGCTGGCCTTCGGCATCCCAGGTGCGCGCGATCGAGGACCAGACGAAGTCATCCGCGCCATCGGTCAGGAGGTGCGAGACCATGCGCCCGCCGTCAAAGCTGATCTCGACCTGGCGCCCGTCGTCGTATGTCATCTGCCGCGCGGTACGGGCGCCCGTGGCGGTGTCGTAGAAATCGCTGTAGCTGGCCCAGCTTGCGACGTCGCCGGCATCCGTCATGTGGATCGCCGAGCGCGCGCCCTCGGTGTAGACGATCTGCTGGACGCGACCATCGTCATAGGTGTTGGTCTGGTCGGTCAGTACGCCGGCGCCGTCGTAGACCCGTTCGATGGTGTGCCAGCCATAGACGTCGCCGCCATCCGTCACCAGGGAACTGGTGCGCGCGCCGTCCGCGTCGAAATGGGTCTCGACCAGCTTGCCGCCGTCCCAGGTGATGCCATTGTAGATCCGTGCCCCGCTGGCGTCGTAGCCATCGGTGTAGCTGTCCCAGGCATAGACGTCGGCGCTGTCGGTCATGGTCGAGGAGGTGCGCAGCCCATCCGAGTAGAAGATCTCCAGCACCCGGCCGTTGTCATAGGTGTTGGTCTGTTTCGCCCATTGGCCGGTCGCCGTGAAATCGCGGGCGATCGATTCCCATTCGTGGGTGTCGTCGACGTCGATCTCCAGCGTCGCGGCGGTCAGGTTGCTGCCGGTCTGGTATAGCCGGACAAGGGTTGTCGTGCCGTTGTCCTGCACGGTCCCGAAGGCGCCGTCGGTAAAGCTGAGGGTCTCGACCCCCAAAAGCGTGTCCGTGCCATCGTCGCCGCCATCGGTCAGGTCGATGTCGGTCACGGTCAGCGCGCCGTTCCAGGCCAGGGCAAAGCCCTCGGAGGCGCCTTCAAAGACCACCACGTCCTCGCCCGCGCCGCCGTCGATGGTGTCGTCGCCTTCGCCGCCCTTGATGGTATCCGCGCCGGCGCCGCTCTGGATGTCGTTCGAGGCGGCGTTGCCGGTGATATGGTCGTCGCCGCTGCCGGTGATGGCGTTCTCGATCACCGCGCCTCGGGCGATGGCAAAGTTGCCCGCGTAGCCGTCGATGTCCGACCAGCTTTCGGGCTCCAGACTGAGGCGCTGGTCATGCCCGCGCGAGCCGAGGTCGATCACGTCGATGCCGGAACTGTCGAAGATCGCCACCGCCCGGCCCGGCGCCAGGTCCATCCCGGTTGCGGTCAGGTTGGTGTTGTCCCCGTAGACCGTGTTGCCCGTGTGGACGTTGTCAGGGGTGCCGTAAAGGTTCTGGATCGCGAGGATGTCGGCCATCTGCGGCGTCGCCAGGTACATGCCCGACGCGTCGACGTTCGGGTTTTCCCACTGGGCAAAGTAGGACATGATCGACATCTGCCAGCTGTCGTTGGCGTAATGCGCGTCGGTCCCGAAGTCTGCGGCGCCGTTGTAGTTGCCGCCGTGACCCAGCCCAAGCGCGTGGCCGATCTCGTGGATGTAGGTCTGGTAATAGTAGTCGCCGTAGCCTTGCCAACTGGGGTGCACATTGACGAAAGACTGGTCGATCTCGTTCCAGGACGTGTAGACGTAGGAATAGGCGTAGGCGCCGCTTTCGGTGTCGTCGAAGGTGATGTCGGCGGTCCCAGAGGTCAGGGTGAACTGAATCCCCGAAACCGCGGTCCATGCCTCCAGCGCGGCAAGGGCTGCGGTCTGACCGGCAGGGTCCAGCGCGTCGATGTTGACGGTGATCTCTCCGCCGGCCTGCACGTCGAAGGCCCGCCAGTCACCACCGCCGTTCTGCCAGTAGCCATGCGTCAGTTGATAGGCCACCTGGTCCAGGGTGAAAACCGGCAGGGCGGCCTCCGTTGTCCCGCCGCCGCCGCCGGAAGGCGCCGCCGTCGGCCCGGTCAGGCCGTGACCGTCGTAGATTTCGATGGAAGGGTCGAGGCTTTGGCAGAGAAAGCACATGGGTCAGGTCCTGTCTGTCAGGTGCTGTGGGGCAAGGGGCAGCGGTCGAGAAGGGCTTGGGCAAAGACGTCCAGCAGGGCGCCGGTGATGGCGGCATCGCTGACCGAGAATTCCAGCCTGGGACCGGCACGAAAGGTCCCGTCGACGCTCTCGAACAACAGCTGTGCCCGAAGAACCGATCGGCCATGCACGGTGATCCGTGCCCGGGGACAGGGCACGCCCCGTTCCGCCGCGTGGTGCCGCAACCGTTCACGCAGAAGGCCGGCGAGCTGCGTTTCGCCGGAAGACGTGATGGGACGGGAAGACGATGATTGACGCGCTCCGGCGGGGGCCGGGGGCAGGGCATGGAGGTGCCTTGGGCGGGCGTTCATTGCGGTCTTCCTGTGGCGGTCTAAGGGGCAGCGGACCAGGAGCAGATCGGTCACGGATCGACTTTGGACCGGGGAATTTGAGGTCCGAAGGGCCGGAAAATGTTAATATCGCGTCATTGGTGCGCGTTAAGAAACCGTAAACATTTGCGGCGCGCACTGTTTCCCGAAGCGGCGCTACAGGTCGTCACGCCTTTTCGAAAACTCTTCTTAAAATTGTATCATGAAGCGTCCGTCGATGTCATCCGCCTGCTTGCAGGAACGGGGGCCATGTGCCCCAATCCCGCCCATCGGAAGGAGCGGTGGCGTGCTTGAATTCTCGCATCAGCCGGCCCTTGTGGCCGCCTCGCTGGCGGTGGCGCTGATGGCCGGGTTCAGCGGGCTTTCCCTGACGCGGGGGCCTCGGCCTTGCCGCTGGCCCGGCGCAAGCTCGTGGTGGCAATCGCTGCGGTGGCGCTGGGGGGCCCTCGACGTGCAGGCCGGCGGAGAGATCATCGTCAACATCGACGCGCTGGACGGGGGCGACACCGCCGGGCCTGCCTTGTCGGACGAGACCCTGGCGATGGGCGTAGCGATCAGCTCCTTCGTGATTTGTGGCGCATTCCTGCTGAGCAGCGTGACCTTCTTTGCCGTGCGGGCGGAACAGGCCGCCGAGACCGAAGAGCCGGTGACGGGCACGGCGCCGGGACGCGTGCCTGTTCCCTATGAGAAAGAGGGGCGCACTGAGTTCGTCGACGCCGGCACCATCGCGGCGGTGCGGGCCGAGGGACATTGCACGGTGCTCTACTCCGGCGCGGAGCGGCTGTTCTGCCCCCGGTCGATTTCCGAGGCGGCCAAGCGGCTGGCACCGGCGGGGCTGATCCGGGCGCATCGCAGCTACCTGGTCAATCCCGCGCTGGTGACGGAGTTCCGCCGCACCAAGGATACCGGCGTCTGTCATTTCGACGGGGTCGAGGCCCTGGGCAAGGTGCCGGTCAGCCGGTCGCGCCTGGCCGAGGTCCGCCGCGTGCTGGGCGTCTGAGGCGCGGACGCCGGGACGGCGCTGGTGCCGACCTTTCGGTCGTCACCTCGCCCCGCCCACCGTCCCCGGCCGCAAGCATTGTTCTATTCGTGCAGCCATGTCGCATTTCGTGCGCGAATGCCTGTCTTTTATGGCTCTGCCGTTGGTTCCGGCGTGGTCAGGGGGAACCGTCCCAGCAGCGGCACAAGATCGCGGGGAGGGCGTTCACAGATGATACCGGCGGGATTCGACTATTACTGGCCAAGTGACCTGGGCACAGCCATAGGGCTGTTGCAGGGGCTTGGCGACGAGGCGCGGGTTATCGCGGGCAGCCACAGCCTTGTGCCGATGATGAAGCTGCGCATGGCGGTGCTGTCGCACCTGGTGGACCTGCGCGACATCCCGGATCTGCAGGGAATCGAGATCGGCGCCGACAGCGCGTCGCTGGGGGCGATGGTCACCCAGGACGAACTGATCGCGCATGCGGGTCTGGGGCAAGCCGTCCCCCTGCGGCGCGAGGCGGCGTTGCAGATCGCCGACTCGCAGGTGCGCTACCCGGGAACACTGGGGGGCAATGTCGCCAACGGCGATCCGGACAACGACATGCCGGGGCTGATGCAATGCCTTGACGCGACCTACCAGGTGACTGGGCCGGACGACCTACGCCAGATCCAAGCGCGGGATTTCTACGAGAGCGCCTATTTCACCGCCCGGGCGGATGACGAGATCCTGACCCGTCTCATGGTCCCGATCCCTGCGGCGGGCACGGATTATGCCTATGAAAAGCAGAAAACGCAAGATCGGCGATTATGCCACCGCGGCGGCGGCGGTGCTGGTCGGCGAGGGTTTTGCCTCGATTGCCATGACCAACCTGGCCGATGTGCCGGTGTGGTCGGCAGAGGCGGGCGTGGCGCCGGCGGCCGGAGACAGGGAGGGGGCCGTCAGCGCCGCGCTCGCAGCCATTGACCCGCAGGAGGACATGCGCGGTCCCGTGGAGTTCAAGAGACATGTGGTGGGCGTCGTGCCGCGCCGGGCCATCGACCGCGTTCTGTCGCGGGTTGTGGGTTGCGGGCTGAGAGGGAGACTGATGAGCAAGATGCACGTCAAGCTGACGGTGAACGGCGCGGCGGTAGAGGGTTTGGCCGAACCGCGCACGCTGTTGATCCACTTCCTGCGCGAGAACCACGGCGTGACCGGCCCGCACGTGGGCTGCGAGACCTCGCATTGCGGGGCCTGCACGGTCGACATGGACGGGCGGTCGGTGAAATCCTGCACGGTCTTCGTGGCACAGGCGCAGGGCGCGGATGTGACCACGGTCGAGGGGCTGGTGAACGCCGACGGGTCCCTGTCCGTCCTGCAAGAGATGTTTCGCAAACATCACGGGCTGCAATGCGGGTTCTGCACGCCGGGGATGATCACCCGTGCGCACCGCTTCCTGCAGGAGAACCCGACACCCACCGAGGAAGAGGTGCGGTTCGGCATGGCCGGGAACCTCTGCCGCTGCACCGGTTACCAGAACATCGTCAAGGCGATCCTCGCGGCCGCCGAGATGATGAATGCTCAGGACACGCCCTTAAGTACCGAAGGGGTAGAGCGACAAAAGGTGGAGGCCGCGGAATGAAGGACGACGTGCAAAGCCCCGAGGAACGCTCGGCCGGCCTCAAGGGCATGGGTTGCTCGCGCAAGCGGGTGGAGGATGTTCGGTTCACGCAAGGAAAAGGGAATTGCGTCGACGACATCAAGTTGGATGGGATGCTGTTCGGAGGTTTCGTCCGTTCGCCCTATGCGCACGCGAAGGTGGTCTCGATCAACACCGAAGAGGCGCTGAAGGTGCCCGGGGTACTGGCAGTCCTGACTGCCAAGGACCTGGAGCCTCTGGGCCTGCACTGGATGCCTACGCTGGCGGGTGACAAGCAGATGGTCCTGGCGGACGGCAAGGTGCTGTTCCATGGGCAGGAAGTGGCCTATGTCGTCGCGACCGACCGCTACGCCGCCGCCGACGGCGTCGAGGCGGTCGAGGTCGAGTACGAGGAACTGCCCGTTGTCACCGATCCCTTCGAGGCGCTGAAATCGGACGTGGTCCTGCGAGAGGACCTCGCGGGCCAGACCGAGGGGGCGCATGGGCCCTCGGAAACACCATAACCACATCTTCACCTGGGAGCAGGGGGACAAGGACGCGACCGAACAGGTGCTGGCGGCGGCCGACGTGGTGGCCGAGGAGATGGTCTATTACCACCGCACCCATCCCTGTCCGTTGGAGACATGCGGCTGCGTGGCCTCGATGGACAAGGTGACCGGCAAGCTGACGCTTTACGGCACGTTTCAGGCGCCGCACGCGATCCGCACCGTCGTCTCGCTGATCTCGGGCATCGCCGAACACAATATCCGGGTGACCTCTCCGGACATCGGCGGGGGCTTCGGCAACAAGGTGGGGGCCTATTCGGGCTACGTCTGCTCTGTCGTGGCCTCGATTGTGACCGGTAAGCCGGTGAAATGGGTCGAGGGCCGGATGGACAATCCCATGTCCACCGCCTTTGCCTGGGACTACTGGATGCAGGGCAAGATCGCCGCCACGAAGGGTGGCCAGATCACCGGGCTCTGGTGCCACACCACGGCGGATCACGGCGGCTTTGACGCCTGCGCCGATCCGACGAAATTCCCGGCCGGGTTCATGAACATCTGCACCGGGTCCCATGATATTCCCACCGCCCACCTGTCGGTCGACGGTGTCTATACCAACAAGGCCCCGGGCGGCGTGGCCTATCGCTGTTCCTTCCGCGTGACGGAAGCCGCCTATTTCATCGAGTGCATGATCGAGGTGTTGGCGATCAAGCTGAACATGGACGCGGCCGAGTTGCGCCGGATCAACTTCATCCGCAAGGACCAGTTCCCCTACCAGAGCGCGCTTGGCTGGGAATACGACAGCGGTGACTATCACACCGCCTGGGACAAGGCGCTGGCGGCTGTGGGGTATGACGATCTGCGCAAGGAACAGGCGCAAAGGCTGGAGGATTTCAGGGCTGGCAAGACGCGCAAGCTGATGGGCATTGGCCTGACCCATTTCACCGAGATCGTCGGTGCCGGGCCGGTCGAGAACTGCGATATCCTTGGCTTCGGCATGTTCGACTCCTGCGAGATCCGCATCCACCCGAAAGGCACCGCCATTGCCTGGCTGGGCACCATCAGCCAGGGGCAGGGGCACGCGACGACCTTTGCCCAGATCATCGCCTCCGAGATCGGCCTGCCGGCGGATGACATCACGCTGGAAGAGGGGGACAAGGATACCGCGCCTTACGGGCTTGGCACCCATGGCTCGCGCTCGACACCGGTGGCCGGGGCTGCAACGGCGATGGCCGCGCGCAAGATCCGCGCAAAGGCCCAGTTGATCGCCGCCTACCTGCTGAAGGTGCATGACGGCGACGTTGAATGGGACGTGGATCGTTTCGTGGTCAAGGGCGACGAGAGTCGCTTCAAGACAATTAAGGAGATCGCCTTCGCCAGCTACAACAAGGCGATTCCGGGGCTGGAGGCGGTCAGCTACTACGATCCGCCCAACATGACCTATCCCTTCGGCGCCTATATCTGCGTGATGGAGATCGACGTGGAACCGGAGAACACGAGGTGCGCCAGTTCTACGCGCTGGACGACTGCGGCACGCGCATCAACCCGATGATCATCGAGGGGCAGGTGCATGGCGGCGCGACCGAGGGTTATGCCATCGCGATGGGGCAGGAGATCGCCTACGACGACATGGGCAACCACAAGACCGCGACCTTGATGGATTTCTTCTTGCCGACGTCGCGGGAGACCCCGACCTACCAGACCGATCACACGGTCACGCCCTCGCCGCATCATCCGATCGGGGACAAGGGCGTCGGCGAAAGCCCCAACGTGGGGTCTGTGCCCTGTTTTTCGAATGCCGTTCACGATGCCTTTCGGCCCTTTGGCCTGACGCAAAGCCACATGCCGCACGATCACTGGCGGGTGTGGCAGATCGCGCGGAACCTTGGGCTGCACCGGTGAGCGAGGGGGCGATACGGGATGACACCTGAAGACAGGCTTGCAGACCTGGGGTTGACGCTGCCCGCGCCGGTCAAGCTGCCGAAAGGGCTGCACTTGCCGTTCTCTCTTATCACGGTGCGCGGCGACAGGGTGCTGATGTCGGGACATCCGGCGCAGGACAGGACGGGTCGGCTGATCGGCGCCGACCTGCATGGGGACGCCTACCTGTTTCACCCCCGACTGATGCGGATCACCGATGCGCTGCGCGACCGGGACATGCTGCGCGCGGCCGGGCGGCTCAGCCTCATGGTCGAGGGCTTTGGCGGCGGCACCGTCATCGGCGGGGCGCTGCGCACCTTCAATCGGGGCTATGCTGCGCGGGCGCTGAATGGCCGGACAGCCGTGCTGATCCTCAGCGACCGTTATTGCACCGGCCCGCCAGAGGCGGTGGCCGAGGAGCTGGCGCGGTTGCGGCGGCGGACGCGGCGGATCGTCTGGCTGACGCCGCTGCCCGCCAATACCATCGCGGCGCTGGAACAGGAGCTGGGAAGGCTTTGAGGGAGCAGGAGATGGACGGTTTCGACAGGATCGCGGACCTGCGGGCAAGGGGCCGCCCATTCTGCGCGGCGGCCGTCGTACGCACCGCAGAGGTCACTTCGGCCCGGCCTGCCGCTACGGCGGCAGTGACCGAGACAGTTGAGCTGATCGGCCACCTGGGCGGCGCCTGCGTGACGTGGGCGGTGCAAAAGGCCGCGGTTGAGGCGCTGGCCCAGAGCAGCCTCCGGTTGATCCGGGTCAAGCCGTAGGACAAGGTCGTCGCCTTGCGCGACGCGGATGGCACGCGGGTCTACAAATGCGCGTGCCCCTCGGGCGGGACCGTCGAACTGCTGATCGAATCCTATGCGCATGCACCGATGCTCTGCATCCTTGGCGACACGCCCATCGCGCGGTCCGTCGCGGCGCATGGGGCGCTGGCCGGTTACCGGATCGCCCTGCGGGAGGAGGTGCCGTTCGACAGCACCTGCCTGCGCTTCGAGGGGGCCGACCTGGAGGCCCTGGAGAGCGCGACGGGCAACGTGACGATGGTGGCTTCGCGCCGAAAGGCGGCCGTGCTGCGCAAACGCCTGCTGGAAGAGGGGATGTGCGGCGAACGGGCCGGCCGGCTCAAGGCCCCCGCCGGGCTGGACATCGGCGCGGTTGAACCCGGTGAGATCGCGCTGTCGATCCTGGCCGAGGTTGTCATGTGGCGACACCGTCACCGTCTGGCAGGGGCCGCCCGCACTGGTCTCAGCTGACCTCAGCCAGCAAAGGGATGCGGGCCGGACCAGTCGCCCAGCGGCAAGAGATGACTGCGGATGCCCTCGGGTCCGGCGTCGTGGATCAGCACGCCGCCGGGTTCCATGTCGAAGGTCGCCGACCGCGCAGGGCGCAGGTCCAGCGTGACGGCGTGCGAGGTGCCCGGGCCGGTGATGACGGGCACCGTACCCAGGCTCCCCATGACCAGCCGATGCACATGACCCGCGATGATGCGAACGGGGCCGGGGTGCCGTTCCAGGATGGCCTGCAAGGCCTCGGGCGCTTGCAGCCCCTGGCGATCCATCTGCACGATGCCGGTGGGGATCGGCGGGTGGTGCATGGCGACAATCAGCGGCACATGGCCCGCTTGCGCCAGTTCATTGGCCAGCCAATCCAGCGTCTCGGGCCCCAGTGCACCATGCGGTGCGCCCGGCACCAGCGTGTCCAGCCCGATCACGCAAGCGCCGCCAAGGTCATACCGCCAGCGGATCGCGCCGGTCCGCGGCATCCAGTCGGTGCTGGCGAAGGCATTGCGCATCAGGTCCCGCGCGTCGTGATTGCCGGGCACCGCACGTAGCGGCAGGCCCAGTGGGGCCATGATCTCGATGAACCGCGCGTATTGCGCTGCCGTGCCGTTGTCCACCACGTCCCCGGTGACGACGACCAGGTCGATGGGGCCGATGCGAGGCAGGGCGGTGCGGATGCCCGCAACCGTACGTTCCAGCGCCGCGCCGGTGTCGACAACACCATAGGCCAGTGAGCCGGCGGTCAGGACATGGGGATCGGTGATCTGAAGGATGCGAGGCATGTCCCTCTCTCGTTGCTCCGGCCAGTCTTTTTGACGGGCGGGATCGCCGCAAGGGGCAGCGGCCCTCTCTTGCATGGGCGCAGTGTGACGTGCTGGCCATTTGGGCAGAAGCGCGGAGCGAGACCCCATGCTGGACATCCTGACAGACCGAACCTACCGGCATCTCTTCGTGGCGCAAGTCGTCGCCCTATTGGGGACGGGGCTGGCAACCGTGGCGCTGGGGCTGTTGGCCTTTGACCTGGCGGGCGCCAGCGCGGGCATGGTGCTGGGCACGATCTTTACCATCAAGATGGTGGCCTATGTCGGGATCGCGCCGGTGGCAGGGGCCTTTGCCGACCGGGTGAACCGGCGGGCGCTGCTGGTTGGCCTGGACACGCTGCGCGCGGCGGTGGCGCTGTGCCTGCCCTTCGTGACCGAGACTTGGCAGATCTACGCGCTGGTTTTTGTCCTGCAATCGGCCTCGACCGCCTTTACCCCGACCTTCCAGGCCACGATCCCGGACGTGCTGCCCGAAGAGGCGCGCTATACCCGTGCCTTGTCCCTGTCGCGGCTGGCCTACGACCAGGAAAACATCGTCTCGCCCACGCTGGCCGCGCTGCTGCGGGCGGTGATGAGCTACAACATGCTGTTCCTTGGCACGGTCGCAGGCTTTGCCGCCTCGGCGCTGCTGGCGGCGGTCTGGCTGGGCTACTCGGCGGTGCTGACGCCCTCGGGGCGGCTGTTGAAACGGTCCGCCCATCCCGAGGACCGTCCGGCGGTCTTTGCCGCGTTATTCCCGCTCAGCCATGCCTGCTGGCTGCTGACCTATCCCTTGTCGGGGTGGCTGATGACCGCCCTTGGCACGGTGCCGGCGCTCATCGGGCTGGCGGTTCTGGGGGCGGTCGGGCTGGTCGCGTCGCTGCGGCTCTGGCCCGGGGGCGATCCGGTGGAGGTGCCGCACCGGCATGACAACCTGCCGCTGGATCACCCCCACCTGCAGGGCCGCCGGGAACATTCCCACGCGCTGGTGATCGACGATCAGCACCCGCGCTGGGGCGCCAAGTTCTGACCTTTCCACGCTAAATCGCTATAGCAAGAATTCATGCCCTCCGCGCCTTTCGAATTGGCCGTTTGCCGTCAAAGAGAGCAGACTGTGCGCCACAAGCGGAGGAGGAACAGACGGCATGAGCGGGAACAAGACGGCGCTGGTGATTTCGGCCCATGCGGCGGATTTCGTCTGGCGGTGTGGTGGCGCGATCGCCCTGCATGCAGAGATGGGATACGAGGTGACTGTGGCCTGCCTGTCCTTCGGGGAAAGGGGTGAAAGTGCGCGGCTCTGGAAAGAAGGGAAGAGCCTGCAGGAGGTCAAGGACATCCGCCGGGGCGAGGCCGAGGCGGCGGCCGAAGCGCTGGGGGCGCATGACCTGGTCTGCTACGATCTTGGCGATTATCCCTTGCACCTCGAGCGTGAGGACAAGTTCGCGCTGGTGGACCTGATCCGCAAGGTTCAGCCGAACTTCATGATGAGCCATTCGCAATACGATCCCTACAACACCGACCACATGTACATGACCCAGATCGCGCTGGAAGCGCGCATGGTGGCGCAGGCATGGGGGCACAATCCGGGCGAAAAGGTGCTGGGCGCGCCGCAGCTATACCTCTTCGAACCGCACCAGACAGAGCAGATGGGATGGAAGCCGGATGTCTTCCTCGACATCACGCCGGTCTGGGAGAAGAAGCGCGCGGCTATGGAAGCCATGCAGGGCCAGGTCCACCTCTGGGACTATTACACCCGCGTCGCACAGCAACGTGCCAACCATTTCAAGCGCAACTCGGGCGGCCAGTCCGGCGGGCGCGACTGCCAGTATGCGGAAGGTTTCCAGTCGATCTTTCCCCGCACCGTGGATGAGCTGTGAGGCGGTCATGATAGGTCCAACCAATCCCAACTTCGACATCGCGCACCTTGGCCATGTCGAGATCTACACCGACAGGTTCGACGAGAGCCTGGATTTCTTCACGCGGGTCTTCGGGTTGAAGCTTTCGGGGCGCGAGGGGAACAGTGCCTACCTGCGCGCCTGGGACGATTACGAGTTCCACTCGATGAAACTCACCGCGCATGAGACGACCGGCGTGGGCCACGTGGCCTATCGCTGTTCCTCGCCCGAGGCGCTGGCGCGCCGGGTCGCGGCCGTCGAGGCCTCTGACTACAAGGAGCTGGGCTGGACAGAGGGCGACATGGGCCACGGGCCGTCTTTCCGTTTCGAGGACCCCTTCGGCCATGTCTTCGAGCTCTACTGGGAGACGGTGAAATATCGGGCCCCGCCCGAGGATGCCTCGGCGCTCAAGAACCTCTCCAGCCGGTTTCACGCGCAGGGGATCTCGCCCCGGCGGATCGACCATGTGAACCTTCTGGGTGAGGACGTGTCCGAGTTCCGCCGCTTTGTCGGAACCTGCCTCGGCCACCGGGTGACGGAACTGATCCAGCTGGACAACGGGCGGATGGGCGGTTGCTGGTTCACCTGCAACAACAAGACCTACGATCTTGTCTGTTCCGAGGAACGGGGCGGCGGGCAGAAGCGTCTGCATCATGTGACTTACGCCACCGACCAGCGTGAGGACATCTTGCGCGCCGCCGACATCTACCTGGAAAATGGCGTCCACATCGAGACCGGCCCCCACAAACACGCGATCCAGGGGTCCTTCTTCCTTTATGCCTGGGAACCGGCGGGCAACCGGATCGAACTGGCCAATGCCGGCGCGCGGCTGATGCTGGCCCCCGACTGGGAGCCGGTGGTCTGGACCGAGGCGGACCGCAAGAAGGGCCAGGCCTGGGGGCTGAAGACCATCGAGAGCTTCCACACGCATGGCACGCCGCCTGTCGAACGGTAGGTCGGGGCTGCGCCCCGTTTGGGGTATTTTGACCAAGAAGAAACAGGGAGGCGCGCATCATGGGTGTCGTTGTGCAGAATGTCGAGCGGTGTGAGCCGGAGCTGATCGCGCGGTTGGGGGCGGCGGGGGTCGCCACGGTACACGAGGCGATGGGGCGGCGCGGACTGATGTCATCTGCCATGCGGCCCATTCAGCAGGACATGGGGCTCGCCGGGTCGGCGGTGACGATCAGCGCGCCGCCGGGCGACAACTGGATGGTGCATGTGGCGATCGAGCAGTTGCGGGACGGCGATATTCTGGTGCTGGCCCCGACCGCGCCCTGCGACATGGGGTATTTCGGTGACCTCCTGGCGACAAGCGCGATGTCACGGGGGTGCCGGGCGCTGGTGATCGACGCGGGCGTGCGGGACACGCGCGACCTGCGGCAGATGGGCTTTCACGTCTGGTCCACGGCGGTTTCGGCCCAGGGCACGGTCAAGGAGACTCTGGGCAGCGTGAACGTGCCGGTGGTTTGCGCGGGCGCGCTGGTGAACCCCGGCGACGTGGTGGTGGCCGACGATGACGGCGTCTGCGTCGTGCCGCGCGCCGAGGCGGCGGCGGTCATGGAAAAGGCGCAGGCGCGGCTGGACGCGGAAGAGGCCAAGCGGCAGCGGTTGGCCGCGGGTGAGTTGGGGCTGGACATCTACGACATGCGCGGGCGGCTGGCCGACAAGGGGCTGAAATATGTCTGAGGGCCTGCCGGTCATGTGGATGCGCGGCGGCACGTCGAAGGGCGGGTACTTCCTGGCCTCGGACCTGCCCCGGGCCGAAGCGGCGCGGGACGCGGTTTTGCTGGGGGTCATGGGCTCTCCGGATCCGCGCCAGATCGACGGCATGGGCGGGAGCGATCCGCTGACCTCGAAGGTGGCCGTGGTTCGGCCCTCGGAACGCGAGGGGGTCGACGTGGATTACCTGTTCCTGCAGGTCTTCGTGGATCGGGCGCTGGTCACGGATGCGCAGAACTGCGGCAATATCCTGGCCGGTGTCGGGCCTTTCGCCATCGAGCGCGGGCTGGTGCCGGTGCGGGGCGCGGAAACACCGGTGACGATCTGGATGGAGAACACCGGCCAGGTGGCGGTGGCGCGGGTGGCGACGCCGGGCGGACGTGTCGCCTATGCGGGGGATGCTCGCATCGACGGGGTTCCGGGGCGGGCGGCGCCGGTGCCGATCGCCTTTCGCGATACCGCCGGGTCCAGTTGCGGGGCGCTCTTTCCCAGCGGACGGGTGGTGGATGTCATCGACGGTGTCGAGGTGACATTGATCGACAACGGCATGCCCTGTGTCATGCTGCGGGCCTCGGACCTTGGGATCGCGGGTGACGAGGCGCCGGAGGCGCTGGAGGCGGACGAGGCCCTGCGCGCACGGCTGGAGGCGATCCGCCTGGCGGCGGGACCGATCATGAACCTCGGCGACGTGGCGGAGAAATCCGTGCCCAAGATGACGCTGGTCAGCGCGCCGCGCGCGGGCGGTGCGGTCGCGACGCGGACTTTCATCCCGCATCGCTGTCACAAGGCGATCGGGGTGCTGGGGGCTGTCAGCGTGGCCACTGCCTGCCTGACCGAGGGTGCCGTGGGCCATGACCTTGCCGTCTTGCCCGAGGGTCATCCCAAGGCGCTGTCGGTAGAGCATCCGACCGGCGAGATGACGGTGGTCGGGCATCTGGAAAACGGCGAGGTGACGCGCGCCGAGGTGCTGCGCACCGCGCGCAAGCTGATGGATGGCATTGTCTTTCCCAAGGAGGTCGAGGCATGAGCGAGATGACACCGGGTTACCTGCCGTTTCACCCGTCGCCGAGACAGCCGGAGTATCACCCGCCCGAGGGGGCCGTGGACGCGCATTGTCATGTCTTTGGCCCCGGCGCGGTGTTTCCCTACGGGCCAGAGCGGAAATACACGCCCTGCGATGCGCCCAAGGAAAAGCTGTTCGAGCTGCGCGATTTCCTGGGGTTCGCGCGCAACGTGATCGTGCAGGCCAGCTGTCATGGCAAGGACAACGCGGCGCTTGTCGACGCGCTGGAGGCATCGGACGGTCTGGCGCGGGGTATCGCCATCGTGGGCGCCGACGTCGATGACGCGGAATTGCAGGCGCTGCACGCGGCCGGTGTGCGCGGCGTGCGGTTCAACTTCGTCAAGCGGCTGGTCGACACGACACCACACGAGGTCTTTGAACGGATCGCCGCCAAGGTCGCGCGGCTGGGCTGGCATATCGTCGTCTATTTCGAGGGGCAGGACCTGGCAGAGGTGGCGCCGCTGGTGCGGCGCCTGCCGGGGATCGTCGTTGTCGATCACATGGGGCGGCCCGATGTCACCGAGGGCGTCGAAGGCGTGGGTTTTCGCGCCTTCATGGAGTTCCTCGCCGAGGATACGCGGTACTGGGTCAAGGTCTCTTGTCCCGAACGGCTGACCGTTGCGGGGCCTCCCTATGACGATGTGGTGCCCTTTGCCCGGGCGCTGGTCGAGAGGTTCCCGGACCGGGTGCTCTGGGGCACCGACTGGCCGCATCCCAACATGAAAAGCCATGTGCCCGACGACGGGGCGCTGGTCGACGTGATCCCGCGGATCGCGGTCACGGCAGACGTGCGGCAGCGCTTGCTGGTGGACAACCCGATGCGGCTTTACTGGCCGGAAGAGGCATGATGCCTGCAACGGACATCCGTGCGCCCCTGGTGGCGGTGCTGTCGACGACGATGGTCGTGGCCTGCATCCTGTGGAATATCGAGGCGCCCACACGGCTGGGCGTCGCGATTCTGACGCAACAGTACATGGCGCTGCAACTGGGGCTGGCGCTGACCATCGCCTACCTGAATTTCGACTTTCGCGGACAGGAAAAGGATCGCACGGGCTGGATCGACGGCGGGATCGCCCTGATTGCCTTTGGCGTGCTGATGTACGCCGCCTGGGATTTCGTCTGGCTGCTGCGGGAACAGCCCTACCGGCCCTGGCAAATCACGCTGGTCGGAACCGTCGTCGTGATCGCGGTGATGGAAGGCGTGCGGCGCCGCGCGGGCTGGATGCTGTTCGGGATCGTGGGCGTTTTCCTGGTCTACGCCCTGTTCGCGGACAAGGTGCCCGGGCGGCTCATCGGCAAGGAGCTTTCGCCGGTGCGGCTGGTGCAATACGTGGGTTTCGATCCGAACGCTGTGTTTTCCACGCCGCTTGCGGTGGGGACGATCATCGTGCTGCTGTTTGTCTTTTTCGGCAAGCTGCTGTTCGCCGCCGGGGGCGGGGCCTTTTTCACCGATCTCGCCATGGCGGCCACGGGGCGGTCGCGCGGGGGCAGTGCCAAGATCTCGGTCGTGGGCTCGGCGCTCTTCGGCTCGATCTCCGGGTCTGCGGTGTCCAACGTCGTCACGACCGGCGTCGTGACCATCCCGTTGATGCAGCGCGGCGGCTATACCAAGCGCGACGCCGGCGCGATCGAGGCAGTGGCCTCGACCGGGGGACAGCTGACGCCGCCGATCATGGGCGCGGCGGCCTTCCTGATGGCCGAGTTCCTGGACATTTCCTATTTCACCGTGGCCGGCGCCGCCCTGTTGCCCGCGGCTCTGTATTACTTCAGCGTCTTCCTGCAGGTGGACCTGATTGCCGGACGGGATCGGATCGCGCCCTCGGACGTGGACGGGCTGACCGTGCGGCAGGTCCTGCGCGAGGGCTGGCATTTCGTCATTCCCTTTGGTGTGCTGCTTGGTGCCCTGTTCTGGTTGCGGATGGACCCGGCGGATTCCGCGCTGCTTTCGGCACTGGCCATTATTGGCGTCAGTTTCCTGCGCAGCTATCGCGGCCAGCGTCTGACGCTGAAGACGCTTGGGAAGACATTCGTCGAGACCGGAACCGGCATGGTGGACCTGATCCTGGTCGTGGCGGCGGCGGGGTTTGTCATCGGCATCCTGAACATCACTGGTCTTGGCTTTGCGTTGACCCTGGTGCTGGTGGATGCGGTGGGGGCGAATATCGTGCTGTTGCTGGGCATCTCGGCGGTGATCTGCATCGTGCTGGGCATGGGGATGCCGACCTCCGGTGTCTATGTTCTGCTGGCGGCGCTGGTGGCGCCCTCGCTGGTGGAGGCGGGGATCGACCAGATCGCGGCGCATCTGTTCATTCTCTACTTCGGCATGATGTCGATGATCACGCCGCCCGTGGCATTGGCGGCCTTTGCCGCCGCGACGATCACCAGGGACGATCCGCTTGGCACCGGGCTGGCGGCGATGCGGGTGGGCTGGGCGGCCTTCATCCTGCCCTTTGTCTTTGTCGCCACGCCCGAGATCCTGATGCAGGGCGGCTGGGCCGGGATCGCGCTGAACCTGGGGCTTGCGCTGGTCGGGGTCGGCGCGGTGACGGCCGGAATCGTTGGGTTCTGGGGCAATCGCCTGTCGATGGTCCTGCGGCTGGGACTGGTGGCGCTGGGGATCGTGACCCTGCCGCTGGGGTTCCTGCCCGGGGCGGCGGCCTGGCACATTCCGGCGGCATTGGCGGTGGTCGTGCTGGCCGTGGTTCTGAGACTGCGCGCCCGCGCAGGTGAAAAAACAAATCAAGGGAGGAGAACGACATGACATGTCTCAAGGGAACGATCCTGGGCGGCGCGCTTGCGCTGACGCTTGGCGTCGGGGCGGCGACGGCACAGGTGGTGACGGTGGCCAGCGGTGCACAGGGATCGCTGGCCTACAACACCGGGCAGGCGGTGGCCAAGGTGGCGAACGAGGCGGGGATCATCGCCCGGACCCAGCCGCTGGTGGGCTACCTGCCACTGATCAACTCGGGCGAGGTGGACTTCGGGTTCTCGAACGGGGTCGAGGCGGAATATGCCTATACCGGCACCGGCAACTATGACCGCGCCCATCCCAACATGCGGCTGGTGGGCACGATGTTCCCGCTGACCACCTCGATCATGGCGCCCTGCGACCTGGGCCTGACCTCTGTCGCGGACCTCAAGGAACAGGCCGGGGACCTGCGCATCGCGTCGGAATATACCTCGTCCACCATCATCCCCTTCTACATCGCCGGTGGCCTTGCCAATGCGGGCCTCGGCTATGACGATTTCCAGCAGGTGCCGGTGGCCAGTTTCGTGGCCGGCATCAACGCGCTGGGGGATGAGCTGGTCGACGTGGCGCTGGTCAGCCTGAATTCCGGTGCCGGTCAACAGGCGGCGGTCAAGCTGCAGGATCGCGGCGGGCTCTGCTACATCTCGCTGGACAACTCCGAGGCGGGGCAGGCGGCCTTCAAGGAATTCCTGCCGGCGGGCAACATCGTGACCCTGCCGCAGAACGACAAGATCAACGGGCTGCAGGACTACGGCGCCAACCTGATGGCGATCCCGTGGGTGCTGTTGACCAACGGCGACGTGGACGATGACCTTGTCTACGAGATGACCAAGGCCGTGGTTGAGGGCAAGGAGGCGCTCAAGGCCAGCTTTGGCGCCTTTGCCCGCGCGAATGCCGCGACGATGGCCCCGGCCTCGGAGGTGCCCTACCACCCCGGCGCACTGAAATATTTCGAAGAAGCCGGGATCGCGGTCGGTCAATGACAGGGACGGCGCGCGGGCAGGCTCCGCGCGCCGATCATACAGGAAAGGGACGGGCATGATGACCCAGGTGACGGCCGGGGACGGCCATGTGCTGGACTGCTGGCTGGCAGAGGCCGAGGGCCAAAGAAAGGGCGGGATCGTGGTCCTGCAAGAGATCTTTGGCGTGACCGACCAGCTGAAGGCGGTTGCGGCGCGCTACGCGGCGCAGGGCTATGACGTGGCGGTGCCCGCGCTCTTCGACCGCCAGGCAAAGGGCATGGTGATCCCCTTTTCCGAGGCGCCCCGGGGGCGGGACCTGATGCTGGCCTCGGACCCGGAGCAGGTGATGATGGACGTCGAGGCGAGCATTGCGATGCTGGCAGCGCGCGGTGGCAAGGTGGCGGTGATCGGCTTTTGCTGGGGCGGCGGGCTGGCATTGCGCGCGGCGCAGGTCTTGCCCGTGGCCTGTGCGGTGTCCTTTTACGGAACACGGCTGGATGCCTACCAGACCGCCCCGCTGGTGGCGCCGGTGCAGGGGCACTGGGGAACCGAGGACAGCCATGTTCCGCCCGAGATGCTGGAGGCGGCACGGGCCTACTGGCCGGGGATGGAGGTCTTTACCTACGAGCACGCCGGCCATGCCTTTGCCAACGAGGCGCGGCCTGCCGATCATGTCCCCGAGGCCGCCGAGCTGGCCCATGACAGAACAGCGGAGTTCATTGCGCGCCATGTCTGACCGTATCGCTTTCATCGGGCTTGGAGAGGCGGCCACGGCCTTTGTCGAAGGCTGGGGCGCCGGGCGGGCGGCGTCGGTCCGGGCCTATGACATCAAGTCGGCCTCCGCCGACACCGCGTCGGAGATCGCCGACCGGGCCGCACGATTGGGCGTGATCGCCTGCGCCAGCGCCGCCGAGGCGCTGGACGGGGCGGACCTGGTCTTTTGCACCGTGACCGCCGACCAGGCAGTTGCGGCGGCAGAATCCTATGCGCCTGACCTGCCGAATGGTGCGCTCTGGTGCGACCTGAATAGCTGTGCGCCGGCCTCCAAGGCGCGCGCCGCCAGGGCCGTGATCGCGGCGGGCGGGCGATATCTGGACGTGGCGGTCATGGCGCCGGTCTATCCCAAACGCAACATGGTGCCCTGCCTGCTGGCCGGGCCGGAAGCACAGGAGGTCGCACCGCTGTTGCAGGCCTTGCCGATGAACGTGAAGGTCGCGGGGGACACGGTCGGCCGGGCCTCGTCGATCAAGCTGGTGCGTTCGATCATGGTCAAGGGGATGGAGGCGCTGACGGCGGAATGCGTGCTGGCGGCTGTGGCCGCAGGGGTCGAGGACGAGGTCTTTCCGTCGTTGAAGGAGGGCCATCCCAAGATCGACGTGCCCAGCCGTGCCGCCTACAACTTTGAACGCAGCCTTGTGCATGGCGTGCGGCGCGGGGCGGAAATGGACGAGGCGGCACGCATGTTGTCGGACATGGGCCTGGACGGGGGCATGTCCGCCGCTGCGGCGAACTGGCAGCGTGCGCTGGCCACCACCGGGCTGGAACTGCCCGAGGGCGACGTGCCGGATCACCTGTGGTTCGCGCAGGAATACCTGAAACGCTTGCAAAAGGGGTAGGCGCGGGCCGCGGCGGCCCGCACCCCGTATGTGTCAGCCGAAGCTCTGCGTCATACCGCGCCCGACAAGGTTGATGTCATCGGGATTGATGAGATCGTTGCCCGTCCAGCCGGAGAGGTCGTATTCTCCCATGCACTGCGCGACAAAGCCTTGCAGGTTGGCCAGGTCGCCCGTGGCAGTGGCGGTCAGCAGGGTTTCGATGCGGATGTTCTCGTAGTTGCCGGCATAGTTGCGCTCGTAGAGTTCGTGACGTCCGCCGAATTCCGTCCCGATCGCGTCCCAGAGCAGTTTCAGCAGCTTGACCCGGTCGATGGCGGCATAGCCGTTCGACCCGCGCACGAAACGGTCCAGATAGGGGCGGATCGCGTCGCTTTCGAAATCGGCCGCCGAGGAGGGCAGGTAGATTAGGCCGGAGGCCACATGCCGTTCGATCAGCTCCTTGATGCGGCCATAGGCCATCGGCGCAAAGACCCGGTAGGCGAGGCCCACGTTGGTGTTGGGCAGGTTGAACCCGTCCGTGCCCTCCCAGGGGATCGGCGATTTCACCATCGCGTCGCTGAGGCCGTGGAACAGGTTGCGCCAGGCCAGGACCTCGCCCACCGCCGTCTGCACGCCGCGGAAATCCTTGGAACCCGTCGCCTCGACCGCCATCGAGAACAGCCCGGCGATGAAGTCCAGCTTGACCGACAGCCGGGTCAGACCGTGCAGCGTAAAGCGCGGGACAAAGCCCGAGGCCGGGAAGAAGCTGTTGATCTTGTCCGTGTCGCCGTAGACGAAGACGTTCTCCCAGGGCACCAGCACCTTGTCGAAGACGAGGATCGAGTCGTTCTCGTCCATCCGCGAGGACAGCGGGTAGTCGAAGGGCGAGCCGGTGGCGGCGGCGTTGAACTCGTAGGACGACCGGGCGATCAGCTTGACGCCTTCGGCATCCATCGGCGCGGTGAAGATCAGGGCGAATTCCTTGTCCTTCACCGGGATGCCGTAATGCGCGATGAAGTTGTAATGCGTCAGCGCCGAACCTGTGGCCACCACCTTGGCGCCCGAGACCACCAGGCCCGCGTCGGTTTCCTTTTCGACATGCATGAAGACGTCGCGCACCTCTTCGATGGCGCGGTCACGGTCGATGGGCGGGTTGACGATGGCGTGGTTCCAGTAGTCCAGGCGGTTCTGCGTCTTGTGATACCAGTTCAGCGCGTTCTGGGCGTATTCTCCGTAAAAACCGGAATTCGCCCCCAGAGTCCCCAGGAAGGCGGCCTTGTAGTCCGGCGACCGGCCCATCCAGCCGTATGAGACCTTCTGCAACTCGGCGATGGCGTCGCGGCTCTTGATCAGGTCGCCACTGGTCTTGGACCCCAGAAAGAAGGGGTGCGTGACGTTTTCGGTGCCGTTGTCGGCCTGGACGCCGATCATGTCCCGCTTGGCATGGAACGTGTCGTACCAGCGCGCAACCATCCGCGCCGAATTGCGGAAGGCCGGGTGTTCGGTGACGTTCCTGACCCGCTCTCCGTAGATGTAGATTTCGCGGCTGTCCTGGATGCTTTCCAGGAATTCCTGTCCGGTAAAGACCTCTGTTGCGCCTCCGGCGATCGCATCTCTTGGCATGGCGTTTCCTCCTCCAAATGCACCTGATGTGTTCTGTGCAGGGTCGCGCGTCGATCGTGCCCTGCCGCACAGACAGCCTGCGCATCGCGGGGCCGACCGGCTAGGTATCACCGGATACCGGGCCGGGTATCGCCTGACCGGTGCTGGCGCGGCTAGGGTGGGATCAACGCGAAAAAGGTGCGTGCCGGGGGAGGGACGCACAGGAGGAGGAAACCAGGATGTTCGATCTGAACCCGACCACCCGGTGTCACGCCGCGATGCCGCGCCTCGGGGCCAGCGTGGTCACCATCGGGGCCTTCGACGGGGTGCACGCGGGCCATCAACAGTTGATCGCAGGCACGGTGCGGCGGGCGCAGGAGCTGGGGGTTGCCTCTGTCGTCTGCACCTTCGATCCGCCGCCCAAGGTGTTTTTCGGACGCGCCGCCCAGCTTTGCCCGCTGGACGAGAAACTGGCGCGATTGACAGCGCTGGGGCCGGATCACCTTGTCGTTCTGCCCTTTGACGAGGCGCTGCGGGAACTGTCCCCTGCGGCGTTCATGGATCGGCTGGCATTGCTCCGCCCGCTGGAGATCCGCGTCGGCGGCGACTTTCGCTTTGGTCGCAAACAGGCCGGGGATGTGACCCTGCTGGCGCAGCGGTTCGACGTAGACCTGCAATCCCCTGTGCGTTGCGCCGCGGGCGAGGTGGTCTCCAGCACCCGCATCCGCGGCCTGCGCGCCGCCGGGGACCTGGCCGCCGCCGAGACGCTGTTGTGCCCCATGTCGGCGCCGCGGGAGGTGCGGGTATGAGCACGCTTGACCCCCGCCAGTTGCGCGACGCCTGCGGCCTGTTCGGCACCGGCGTCAACGTCATCGCCACGCGGCACGCCGACGGCGACCACGGCATGACGGCCAATGCCTTCATGTCGATCTCGCTGGACCCGCCACTGATCGCCATATCCATCGGAGAGCGCGCCAGGATCCTGCCGCTGTTGCAAGAGGCCGGGCAGTTCAGCGTCAGCACCCTGGCCGAGGGGCAGGAAGGGTTGGCCTGGCATTTCGCGGGGCGTCCCGCCGAGGAACTGGCCAATCCCTTCGAAACCCTGGGTGGCTTGCCGGTGATCCGGGGCGCGCTGGCCCATTACGCCTGTGACATCGCGAACGAGATCCGGGCCGGCGACCACACGATTTTCCTGGGCCATGTCCGGAACATCGCCACCGATCCGGGCGCCCGCCCGCTGATTTTTTACAAGGGGCGTTTCGGCGCCGTCGCCGGGCAGGCCCCGGCGCCAGAGCTCTGCGATCCCCTGGCCGAGGCGATCTGGTGAGCAGGGCAAAGAACATCATCACGCAATGGGAGGACCGACATGCGTAACATCACACTCGACAACATCACCGAAGCCGTCACCGGGGCGATGAAGCCCGACATCCCCGACCGCAACCGCGAGATCATGACCGCCGCGATCAAGCATTTCCACGCCTTCGCCAAGGAAGTGAACCTGACGCACGGCGAATGGCTGGAAGGCTGCGAATGGATGCGCCGCGCGGGCGAAATTTCCAGCGAGGCCCGCAACGAGTTCATCCTGATCTGCGACATCCTGGGTGTCGAGGTGCTGGTCGACATGCTGGACAACGCGGTGACCGATGGCGAAAGCGAATCCACCGTCTTGGGACCGTTCTACCGTGAGAACCCGCCGGTGCTGCCCAAGGGCGCCAGCATCGTCCAGAAGGATTTCGACAACCAGAAGACGGTGCGCGTCTCCGGCCGGATCGTCGACGTGGCCGGCAACCCGATCGAGGGCGTGCGGATCGACGTCTGGGAGGACGCGCCGAACGGGCTTTATGAACAGCAGGACCCGGATCAGCCGGATTACAATCTGCGCGGGCGTTTCCTGACCGAGGCCGACGGCAGCTATGAATTCGTGGGCCTGCGTCCCGAACCCTATCCGATCCCCTATGATGGCGCGGCGGGTGAACTGCTGAACTTCATGGGTCACCACCCGATGCGGCCCGGGCACATCCACTTCATGATCTCGAAAGAGGGCTACAAGCCGCTCATCAGCCAGATCTACGACAGCCAGACCGAATACCTGGACAACGATGCGGTATTCGCGGTCAAGGAAAGCCTGATCGGCGACATGACCCCGGCGCCCGAAGGCGCGGATACCGACCTGGTCATGCAGTTCGATTTCCGCCTGAAACCGGCAGCCGCGGCAGAGGCGGTTGCCGCCGAATGATCCTCCCCACCTCGGGCGCTCTGCGGAGCGCCCGTTTCTTGCCAGTAGAAGGAACCTGACATGGCGCACACCGCTGCCCAGATCGTCGAGACTCTTGCCGCCGGACGTGACCTGGTCCGCGAGACGGCGATCCGCGAGATCCGGGCCGACATCCTTGCCCTGCCCAGCATTCGCAAGCACCGTCTGTCCAACACCGAGTTCTCGACCCGGGAATTCGTGCTGGTCCGGGTGCGGCTGGAAAACGGCATCGAGGGCATCGGTGAGGCGGCGGTTCTGGGCGGGCCTCGCTGGGCAGAGGAGTCGGTGGAATCCATCCAGTCGGTGATCCTGCGCTATCTTGCCCCGGCGCTGGAGGGGTGTTCCGCCTCGAACCCCGCCGAGGCGGCGGTCCGCATGGGGCGGGCGGCCTTTCGCAACAATTCCGCCAAGGGGGCGGTGGAAACCGCGATCTTCGACGCGCTCGCCCGCACGCTGGACGTGCCGTTGGCGACGCTCTTTGGCGGTGCTCTGCGGTCGCGCGTGCCGGTGCTCTGGGCGCTGGCTTCGGGCGATGCGGACCAGGAGGTGGCCGAGGCGCAGGACAAGCTGGACCGCCGCGAACACCGGGACTTCAAGATCAAGCTTGGATTTGCCAGCCCCGAAGAGGACATGCGCCGCCTGACCCGCCTGCGTGAGGGCGTGCCGGGGATGCGGCGGCTGGTCGTCGACGTGAACCAGGGCTGGACCGAGGCCTCCTGCCGCCGCTACCTGCCGCACCTGCAGGAACTGGGCGTCGACCTGATCGAACAGCCGCTGCCCGGCGATGACTTCGAGGGCATGGCCCGGGTCGCCGCGCACAGCCCGATCCCGCTGATGGTGGACGAGGCCGCCTTTACCCACCGCGAGATTGCCCGCGCAGGCAACATGGGCTGCGGCAGTGTCTATTCGCTGAAACTGGTCAAGAGCGGCGGGTTGTTGGCGCTGGGGCAAGCCGCGCACGTGGCCGAGGCCGCGGGGATGGAACTCTATGGCGGGTGCCTGCTGGAAGGATCCATCGGGGCGGCGGCACACCTGGCGGTCTTTGCCAGCCTGCCGCGCCTGCACTGGGGCTGCGAACATTTCGGCCCGCGCCTGCATGTGTCGGAGATCGTGCGCGACCCGTTGAAATTCGAGAACTTTGAACTGTGCCTCCCCGAGGGGCCGGGCCTGGGCGTGCATCTGGACGAGGACCGCCTGCGCGAGGCGGTGCGCGCCGCATGATCCCTTGTCGGCACGCCCCGCCGGGCCGATGATGTTGGTCCAAGGGGGGAGTGCCGTGGACTTCAAGCGATTGACCTATTTCGTGGCCGTGGCCGAGGAACTGCATTTCGGCCGCGCCGCCACGCGTCTGGGCATCGCCCAGCCGCCGCTCAGTCGCCAGATTGCCCAACTGGAGGCGGAACTGGGCGTGACGCTGTTCGACCGCTCGCGCAGCGCGATCCGGCGCACCCAGGCGGGCGACGCCCTGCTGACCCGCGCGCGCGACATCCTCGACCGGATGGAACAGGCCGAACGCGAGGTGCGCCGGATCGGCGAGGGCGCGGCAGGACGCTTGCGCATCGCCTTCATCGGCTCGGCCAGTCACGGCGTGCTGCCAGAGCTGATCCGCGAGTTTCGCAACCTCTATCCGGACATCGAACTGGCCCTGTCGGCAATGAACAACGCCGAGCTGAAGACGGCCCTGATCGAACGCCAGATCGACGTGGCCTTTGCGCGCCCGGCACTGGAAGACGACGAGATCCGCTGTTTCCCGATCCACGAGGAACCGCTGATCCTGGCGGTTCCCGAGGAATCTGACCTGGCCCGGCAGGACCGCATTGCGCTGGCGGATCTCAAGCGCGAGACATTCGTGCTGTACCCGCGCCGCCCGCGGCCCAGTTTTGCCGACCACATCATCGAGATCTGCAAGAAGGAAGGGTTCATTCCCGCCTCCGAAGTGTTGGCGCAGGACTACCAGACGGCGGTGTCGCTGGTCTCGGTGGGGGTTGGCATCTCGGTCGTGCCGCGTTCGGTCTCGCAATCGGACCGGCATGGCGTCGTGTTCCGGGTTTACGAGGGGTTCAACCCGGGGACGGCGATTTCCTTTGCCGTGCGCGGCGACAACCAGGGGGTCCATACCCGCAACTTCCAGACCCTGGCGCAGAAATTCGCGCGCAGGGTCCGGAAGGATATGGGTTGATCAGGCGGCGTCGGTCTGCCGGGTCTTCATGCGGGCCAGCGCATCCAGGAAGAACGGGCGAAAACCCTCGGGATGCTCGCTCATCGGGAAATGGCCCAGCTCTTCCATGACCTCGATCGTGGCGCCGGGGATGGCCTTGGCCGTGCGGCGCGCGTCCTCGGGGGTGCAGGTCAGGTCATAGGCACCGACCAGCAGGTGCACCGGAGTTTGCGGGGTGTCGATCCGGTCGAGACGGTCAATCAGGCTGTCGTCGCGGGTGTAGAAACTCAGGTCGCCGCGAAAGACACCGGGGCCGCTCATCATGAACATCCACAGCGTGTTCCAGCGTTCCGTACTGGGGGCATGGGGCGAGATATTCGCCGAGACAAGAGCCGCGCCCATCTGCCCGCCGTGGGCATCGGGCCGGTCGAACCAGTCGATGTCATACCAGGCCGGTTGAAAGTCCGACGCCTCGATGGCGATGAAGCCGCCGAACCGGTCGCCGTGCAATGCCGCCAGTTGCAGCGCGATGCGTCCGCCCATCGAACAGCCGGCAAGGATCGGCCTGTCCAGCTCCAGCGCGTCCATGAGGGTCAGCACCGTGTCTATGTAGGTCTCGGTCGTCAGCAGGTATTCCTCGCGCTCGAACCCCGCGGGCGGCAGGGACTTGCCGTGCCAGGGCATGTCGAAGGCGATCAGGCGGTGAGTCTCGGTCACGGCGTCGTCGTTCATCAGGTGGCGCCATTGCCGCGTGTCGGCGCCTGCAGTGTGCAGGCACAGGACGGGAGTGCCGCTGCCGGCCTCTTCGAAATAGATGCGCTGCGGGCGTCCCGCGACGGTCACGGTGACATAGCGCCCGGTGATGGCCTCGATGCTCATGCTGCCACCTCCGCGCGTCCCAGGGCCAGGAATTCCTTGAAGAAACGGAGGTTCTTGACCAGCATCAGGATGTCTCCGTCGATCCGCGCGCGGCCGATCTTGACCAGGCCAAAGATGTCGTGAAAGCCCGCGCGGGGCAGCGGTTCCCAGAAAGCGGCCAATGCCTCTGCGTCGGTGCGCAGGGCAAAACGCCAGGGGGTCTTGCGGCTGGGTCCGGGAGTGACCGCCGTCAGCTGGCCCTTGTCGAAGGTCAGGTAGTATTCCGCCGCGTCCACCTCCAGCAGGACGGTTTCCGAGAAGAGCGCGCCCAGACGCAAGAGGTCTGGCCGCCCGGCCAGCGCCTGTCTCATGTGTTCCAGTTTGTCCTGCATGGTGACCCTCCTCTGGCGTTTGCGACTATGTCGGACCTTGGCGCCAGCAAGGCAATGCTGGCCGCGGTATGGCGCGATACCAAAGGTCACCCATAGCGCTTTGCCCCGCGTCTTAAACCGCGTTAACCTTTGCCATGCGCGCCGGGTGGATGGATCATCCGCACATTATTTCCGACCGAAGCATTTTCGTTTCCGGTGGCCGCCGGGCGCCCTGATTTAAGAGTTGAAAGGGAATTGAGATCATGGCCATCATCCTGCCGAGCAGCGTGAATTCCACAACCGATGACGCATTGGACGTTGTCACCAGCGCCAACACCATCCTCGTTCGTGATGGCGTCTACCTGGCGGCTTCGGGCACGGGGTATGACGGGATCGACGTGGCCAGCTCGGCCAACGCGCAGACCATCCTGATCGACGGTTACCTGGCGTCGGACAACGCGCAGGGACTGAACCTGAACGGGTCGTCGAACCACGAGATCGGTATTGGCCTCAACGGCCAGATCGTGGGGTTCAACGGCATCTTCGGCACTGGCTCCAGTATCATGATCACCAACGACGGCAGTATCGTCGCTGCCAGTACGGCGGTGGTCCTTTCAGGCGGATCGCAATCGACCGAGCCGGTCATCGTCAACAACGGGTCGATAACCGCCGGTCTGATCGGGATCAACCTGGCCAATGGCGGCCGGGTGACGAACGCCGGCTCCATCGCGGCGCATTCGGACGGGGTTGTCGTGGCGAACTACGACGGGACCAATGGCAATTCGGTCCTCATCAACTCGGGCACGATCAATGCCGACGACGACGGCGTGCAGATCTCGGGCGCCAATTTCACCGGCTCGAACACCGGGTCGATCATCGGCCAGAGCCGCGGGATGGAGTTCAATTCCCTGGCCGACAACTCGACCTTCACCAACAACGGCATCGTCGCCGGGGCGCTGGACGGGATCTATGTCCAGAGCGATTGGACCTCGATTTCCAACGGCGTCAACGGTTCTATCGCCGGGGGCAACGGGCTCGAGTTCGCTGTCAACAGTGGCCATGTCGTCAACCGGGGCCTCATCACCGGCGAAGCGGACAGCGGTATCCAGGCTGGCAGTGCATTGGCAATTGCCAACACCGGGTCCATCCTTGGCGAAAGTTATGGCATCTACGCGACCTCGGACAACGGGCTCAGCACCGGCCTGGGGCTGCAGCGGGTCGTCAACAGCGGCACCATCACCGGGCGTCTCTACGATGCGGTCTACCTGCGGGGGACGGATGCCAGCCTGGACAATTCCGGGGACATCACGGGCGGCGCGAACGGTGTCCGGATCGAAGGTGCTGATGGCATTGTCGCCAATTCGGGTGACATCCTGGCCCGGGACACGGGTATCCTGCTGGACGGGACCGGGGGCAACGTCACCAATGCGGGCACGGTCACGACCGAAGGCCAGGGCATCTACCTGGACGGCGGCGGGACGGTCAACAACACCGGCGCGGTCACCGCGTTCTCTTTTGGCGTCTACGTCAGTGGGAGCATCGTCAACGGCCGCATCGACAATTCGGGATCGGTCGTGTCCCGCGCGGCCTCGGGCCTGCTGACCACCTCGAACGAGGGGCTTATCACCAACAGCGGCTCCGTGACGGCCAGCGTCTATGGCATCTATTCCTCGTCCGAGTTTGGCAGCATCCTGAACACGGGCAGCATCACCGGCGATACCATCGGGATTTACCACAACGCCAGTTCGGGCGAATTCCGCATCCAGAACACGGGCGATGTGATCTCGAACGGGTCGGCGGTCCGGGGATCGACCGGGGACGAGTTCGTCAACTCGGGCCTGTTGCAGGGAGAGGTGGGCATAATGGTCCTCTCCAGTTCCAGCACGGCCGGCACCCGAATCCACAACAGCGCCACGGGCGTGATCGACGGCGAGGTCTTTGGCATCATCATTGACGACGGGACAGAGAGTGCGGTGGTGGTCAACCACGGCGCAATCTCGGGGGTGACCGGCGCCGTTCGTTTCGCGACCGGGGTTGCCTACGAGTCCCTGCTGGTCAACTCGGGGTCGATCGTGGGCGATGTCGTGGGCAACCTTGGCGTCGACCGCATTCACAATTCCGGCCTGATCGACGGCGCTCTTGGACTGAATGCGGGGGCGGACCTGGTGGTGAACGGGGCATCATCACGGAGGTGGACCTTGGCGATGACGCTGACATGCTGCGCAACCTTGGATCAGGCGTGGTCAGCGGGACGGTCGATGCCGGGGCCGGGAATGACACGTTGATCGGGGGCACCGGAAACGACAGTTTCATCGGGGGCACCGGGAACGACCTGCTGGTAGGGCACGGCGGTGACGACACGCTGGACGGCGGCAGTGATGCGGACACGCTGATGGGCGGCGCCGGTGACGACTCTCTGCTCGGCGGATCAGAGGCGGATGTGGTCAATGGCGGCTCGGGCGATGACACGCTGCTGGGTGGCCAGGGGGCTGATGCGCTGGTTGGCCAGGATGGGGCCGACGATCTTGATGGCGGAGAGGGTGCGGATACGCTGGACGGTGGATCGGGCAATGACATCCTCGAAGGCGGGGATGGCAACGACATCCTGCGCGGGCGTGCCGGAGAGGATGAGCTGGCCGGCGGTGCGGGCCGCGATTTCCTGACCGGTGGCGAAGGCGCGGACCAGTTCGTCTTCCGGGCGGCGGTCAATACCGCGCCGGGTGCGACCCGGGATCAGATCCTGGACTTTGAACAGGGTGTCGATCTGATCGTGGTCGCCGGGCTTGCGCCCGGTGTCATCGAGTTCCGAGGAACCGCCGGTTTCGCCCCCTCAGGGAACCCCGAATTGCGCCTGGTCGAGACGCCCACCGGCTCGACCATCGTGCAGTTCGACATCGACGGCAACGGATCGGTGGATGCCGAGATCCGCGTGGCGAATGTCATCGGTCTCACGGCGGATGACTTCACGCTCTGACCAATCCTGTCCACAGGGCGCTGGGATCAGGCGGCGGCGCGCAAGGACGCCGCCGCCCGGGGTCTGGTCGTCATGGCCGCGCGGCGTGCCCGGGCCTGCAGGCGCTCGATCTCGGCGTCCGCGTCCCAGAGGTCGATGGCCCAGACGTGTCGGATCTCGTCCTCGGTTGGCTTGTGCCAGGGCAGGCAGGCGCGCAGCGAGGCAACGGGCAGCAGGGCGATCAGGATGGACATGCTGGCCAGGGTGGCTGCCGCTCCGGCGGCGGCGCCCACGGCCAGGGACCAGCCCCAGCTCATACCCGCCGCGTTCGCACCCAGCGTGATCCCGGCAACGCCGACGACATCCAGCAGAATGACAAAGAGAGCATTCTTCAGCCGCGACTCTTCTTGAAGGATTGGGTCGGTATCCAGAACAACGGTCATCTCTCACCTCATGGTCTTGGGAAAACCGGCATTTTGCCGTGTGAGCGTTCCGCTCGCGCGTGCCGTTCTGGCCACGGACCTGATGTAGCACGCCGCTGTGTCCTGGGGCATCCAGACATCCGGACGGTCGACGGCCGTGAAGGGAGAGGGACCCTATCCGTTCGGATGGGGTTTAGATCAACATGCGCCGGGGATCGGACAGGAGGCGCACCAGGCAGACCATGAACCGCGCCGCATCGGCGCCGTTGATGACGCGGTGGTCATAACTGAGATCCAGCGGCAGCATCTGCACCGGGCGCGGGCTGTCGCCGTCCCAGGCGGTGGCGGTTTCGATCCGGGTGATCCCCAGGATGGCCAGTTCCGGCGGGTTGACGATGGGGGTGAACCCGATGCCGCCAATGCCGCCGAGCGAGGATATCGTCATCGAGGCGCCCCCCATGTCGCCCGGTCCCAGCTTGCGGTCCTGCGCCCGCGCGGCAAGATCCGTGATTTCCGCAGCGATCTGCCACAGGCCCTTGCGATCCGCGTCGCGGATCACCGGCACCATCAACCCCTGCGCCGTGTCCACGGCGATGCCGACATGGACATAATGCTTGAGGATCAGCGTTTTGCCGTCCGGGCTGAGCGAGGCGTTGAAGCGGGGAAACTCCCGCAGGGCGCGGGCCAGCGCCTTGACGTGAAAGGCCAGCGAGGTCAGCTTGACGCCCCGCGACTGCGACTCTGCCCGCAGGGATTTGCGGATGGCCTCCAGCGCGCCGATTTCGGCCCGGTCGTGATGCGTGACCTGCGGGATCAGGCTGTTGGCCGCGGCAAGGTTCGATGCCGCAACCTGGCCCATCCGGCTCATCGGTTCTTCCGCGACGGGGCCGTAGGCGGCGTGATCCACCTCCCAGTAGGCCCTGTCCCCGGCGGGCGCGGGCGAGGGGCTGTCGCGGTCCAAGTCCTCGCGGGCGATGGTGGTCCGGCCCAGGTCGCGGGCCAGCTTTTCCAGGTCGATCCCCTTTTTCGCGGCAAGTGTCCGCACCGAGGGGGCTGCAATCACGTCGGTCATTCCTGTCCCCTTACCAGCTTGCGGAAATGTACTGGGTTTCCATGAATTCCAGCATGCCCTCGTGCCCGCCTTCGCGGCCGAGTCCCGATTGCTTGGTCCCGCCAAAGGGCGCGGCGGGGTCGCTGACCAACCCCCGGTTCAGGCCCACCATCCCGTAGTCCAGCCGTTCGCAGACCTGCAGGGCGCGCTTGAAATCCTCGGAAAAGACATAGGCGACGAGGCCGTATTCGGTGTCGTTCGCGCGGCGGATCACCTCGTCCTGATCGGTAAAGGTCTGGATCGCGGCGACGGGGCCGAAGATCTCGTCATGGACGCATTCGGCGGTCTCCGGCACGTTCGACAGGACCGTGGGCGGATAGTAATAGCCGGGGCCGTCGGGCACCGTCCCGCCGCATTCGATCCGCGCGCCCTTGGCGACCGCATCGGCCACGAAGTCGGCCACCTTGTCACGGGTTTCGGCATTGACCAGCGGACCGACATCGACCGAAGGATCGGTGCCGTCGCCCAGTTTCAGCGCGCTCATGGCGGCGGACAGGCGGCGGGTGAACTCCGCCGCGACGGTTTCGTGTACATAGATGCGGTTGGCGGCGGTGCAGGCCTCGCCCAGGTTGCGCATCTTGGCCAGCATCGTGCCTTCGACCGCGACATCCAGGTCCGCGTCGTCGAAGACGATCAGCGGGGCATTGCCGCCCAGTTCCATCGCCGGTTTCAGCACCTGGTCGGCGGCGGAGTGCAAGAGCTTGCGCCCGACTCCTGTGGAGCCGGTAAAGCTGACCACCCGCACGCGCGGATCGTGCAGCATGTGATCGACCAGCGCGCCGGTGCGTTTCGAGGGCAGGACGTTGACCAGCCCGGGCGGCACGCCGGCCTCTTCCAGCAGCGGCATCAGCGCCAGCATGGTCAGGGGCGTTTCCGAGGCGGGCTTGATGATGACGGCGCAACCGGCGGCCAATGCCGGGGCGATCTTGCGCGTGCCCATCGCCGCCGGATAGTTCCAGGGCGTGACCAGCACCGCCAGCCCGGCCGGCTTGTGCTGGACCATGATCCGCGCGCCGCTGGCGGGCGCATGGGTGATCATCCCGTCGGCGCGCACCGCCTCTTCGGCGAACCAGCGAAAGAACTCGGCGGCATAGGTCGCCTCTCCGATCGCGTCGGTGCGCGCCTTGCCGTTTTCCAGCGTGATCAGCCGGGCGAAATGCTCCAGCCGGCCGGTCATCAGCTCCCAGGCCTTGCGCAGAACCTCGGAGCGCTGGCGAGGTGTGCGCGTGGCCCAGTCCTTCATGGCGGCCTCAGCGGCATCCAGCGCGGCATCCGCATCGGCGATTCCGGCAGAGGCGACCGTGGCCAGCGGTTCCTCGGTTGCGGGGTTGAGCACCTCGAACCGCTCCTGCTCCGCGCCCTCGCGCCATGTGCCGTTGATGTAGAGATTGGTGGATTCCATGAGGGTCTCCATGCGTCAGAGCAGGTGGCGGAGCGGCTGCTCCATCCGGCCCGCGAAACCGGAGAGCAGCGCAATCGCCTGCGGGGCGCTCAGGGCGTCTCCGGTGCATTCCAGTGTGAGGGTGAGACCGCCTGCCTTGGCGGTCAGGGTGAGGACCGGGTGGTTTTCGGCTCCAAGGGCGAGCGTGCTGATCCGGCTCTGGCGCAGGTCGCGCAGGGTGAGGTCGGCGGGCGTGTCGGGTTCAACCCTCGTGATCCCGCCCAGGGGACCCGCGGGGACATGGTAGGAACGCGCCCTGGCCTCGGTTTCGACGCGGATGGTGGCGCTGTCCCGGTCAAGACTGGCCGCCACGAGACCTGCCAGCAGGGCCTGGGCGTCGGTCAGGTCAGCCTCTCCGGCGGCCCATTCGGCAAATTCCGTGAACCCCTCATGCGGCAGGTCTGCGGTCAGGTGCCGCGTGGCCTGCGCCGGGGCGGCCGCCGTTTCATCGGGCAGGGCGCGCAGCACTTCGATGTCGGCGGCGTGGTAGGGCTGTGGATGGCCCGCTTCAACGAGGCGGTTCAGGTCCAGACCCTGTTCCAGTGCAAGCCGCCGCGCCTTGGGCGAGGCGAGGATGCGCCCGCCGGTTGGCACGGCAGGCGGTCGGGGCGCGGGTCGTTCGGACACGGGGGCAGGGGGGCGGGGTTCGCCAGAAGGCGCTTTGCCCGCCGCCTCGGCCCGGCCGATCCGGACCGGGGCGGCGGGTTTCCCGGCAGAGATCACGGCGATGGTTTCGCCCACCGGCGCCTCTTCGCCCGCCTCGGCCAGGATGGCGGCGAGATAGCCATCATGCCCGGCTTCGACCTCGACTGTCGCCTTGTCGGTTTCGACCTCGAAGAGGATGTCCGTTGCCGCGACGGCCGCTCCCGGTTCCTTGTGCCAGGCGACGATCAAGCCGCTGTCCTGAGCCATGCCCAGCGCGGGCATGATCACGCTGGTGCCGTCCGGGATCGCCGCGGTGGCCGACGTGTCCTCGGACGTATCCTCCGGCGCGGCCTCATCAGGGGTGGTGTCGGTCACCTCCTCGGCGCTGTCGCCGATCACGGCGATCACCTTGCCCACCGGGACCTCTTCGCCCGCCTGTGCGCGGACGCGATTCAGAAAGCCGTCGGCCTGCGCTTCGACCTCCATCGTCGCCTTGTCGGTTTCGACCTCGAAAAGGACATCTCCGGTTGCGACGGCTTCGCCCGGTTCCTTGTGCCAGGCGACAATCAGCCCACTGTCCTGCGCCATGCCCAGCGCGGGCATGATGACGTCATGCGGCATGGATCATCTCCCCCGACATCAGCCGGCGCGCGTTCTCTGCCACGCTCTCGGGCGTAGGTACGGTGATGTCCTCGAGCACCGGCGAAAAAGGCACGGGCACGTCCATCGCACCCATGCGCAGCGCCGGCGCGTCGAGATGGTAAAAGGCCTTTTCGTTGATCCGGCTGGCGATTTCCCCGGTAATGCCAAAACTCTGGTGGCCTTCGTCCACCACGATCACGCGGCTGGTCTTTTTCGCGGAGGCCAGCAAGGTCGCCTCGTCGAGCGGCACGATGGTGCGCGGGTCGATGACTTCGGCATCAATGCCTTCGCCGGCCAGGATCTCTGCGGCCTTCTGGCAGACCTGCACCATCGAGGATGTACCGATCAGGGTGATGTCGCGCCCCTCACGCAGGACATTTGCCTGGCCCAGCGGGATCAGGAACTCCTCTTCGGGGACAGGCGCCTTGTCGTTGTACATCAGCTTGTCTTCGAAGATCACCACCGGGTTGTCGTCGCGGATGGCGCTTTTCATCAGCCCCTTGGCCTCGTAGGCCGAGGACGGCAGCGCCACTTTCAGCCCCGGGATATGCGCCACCAATGCGTGCAGGGACTGCGAGTGCTGGGCGGCGGAACGCCGCGTGGCGCCCAGGTTGGTGCGCAGGACCAGGGGCACCTTCAGTTTGCCGCCCGACATGTAATGCGCCTTGGCCGCCTGGTTGCAGAGCTGGTCCATGATCAGGAAGATGAAATCGCCGAACATGAGGTCGACGACAGGCCGCGCACCGGTCAGGGCCGCGCCGACGGCCAGCCCCATGAATCCCGGTTCCGCGATGGGCGTGTCGATCACCCGTTCGGTGCCGAATTCCTCGACCAGACCGCTCAGCACCTTGAAGGGCGTGCCGGCCTCCGCCACGTCCTCGCCGATGATGAAGACGGTCTCGTCGCGGCGCATTTCCTCGGCCAGGGCCTCGTTGACGGCCTGCGACAATGTGATGTTTCGCATCTCTCTTCTCCCTCAGGCGCAGGCGTGTTCGATGTCGGTGAAAACGTGCATGTCCACTTCGGACACATCGGGGTACTTCGCCGCCAAGGCGTATTCGACGGCGGCAGAGGCATCCTCGGCGATCTCGGCGTTCATCGCCTCTATCTCGTCCTCACTCGCGATGCCCTCGCTCACCAGCCAGGCCCGGAACCGGGTGATCGGGTCGCGGTTCTCGCGCCAGTCCTTTTCCTCGTCCTTGGAGCGATAGTATTCGCGGTTGATGTCGCCGACATGGTGGCCGTGATAGCGATAGGTCATCAGTTCGACGAAGAAGGGGCCTTCGCCCTTGCGGGCCCGTGCGACCAGTTTCTGCGTCAGGTCGTTGACGGCCAGAACGTCCTGACCGTCGACCTGGTGCGCCTCGATGCCAAAGGCCTCGGCCCGGGCGGTGATCGACCCGGCGGCGATCTCGTCGGTGCGGGTGTATTCGGAATAACCGTTGTTCTCGCAGGCGTAGATCACAGGCAGCTTCCACAGTGCGGCCATGTTCATGACCTCGTAAAGCAGGCCCTGCGCCGTGGCCCCGTCGCCAAAAAAGCAGACGGTCACGTCATCGGACCCCTGGAGTTTCGCGCGCAGGGCCGATCCGGTGGCGATGCCCATCGAGCCGCCAACGATGGCATTGGCGCCCAGGTTGCCGTGGCCCTGGTCCGCGATATGCATCGAGCCACCCTTGCCCCGGCAATAGCCTTCCTCCTTGCCCAGGAGTTCGCAGAACATCTCCTTGAAATTCGCGCCCTTGGCGACGCAATGGCCGTGACCGCGATGGGTGGAGGTGATGCGGTCGTCATCGGTCAGCGCCTCGCAGATGCCCACGGCGACTGCCTCTTCGCCGGAATACATATGCGTCAGCCCCGGCATCTTGGCGGAAAGGTAAAGCTGGTTTGCGTTGTCCTCGAAGGTGCGGATGCGCACCATCTGGCGGTACATGCGCAGGTAGTCTTCGGTGTTTGTCTTGGTGTCGGCCATGATGTCCTCCGGGGACGGCGGGGTGGCCCCCGCCCTACGCGAACCGGTAGGGCGGGGCGTATTCCGCCGCGCCTCAATAACGGTTGGCGATGGGCAGGTCTTCGGCGGGGAAGAGGCTGATCACCTCGCAGCCGGTCTCGGTCACCACCACTTCCTCCTCGATGCGCGCGGCCGAGTAGCCGTCCTCCGCCGGGCAGTAGGTTTCCAGCGCAAAGACCATGCCGGTCTGGATTTCCATCGGGTGATCCAGGCTGACCGCGCGGCTGATGATGGGGCGTTCGTGCAGGGCAAGGCCCAGCCCATGCCCGAACTGCAGGCCAAAGGCCGCGTCCTCGTTCGGAAAGCCGAATTCCTCCGCCTTGGGCCAGACTTCGGCCACCTTGTCGGTGCTCACGCCGGGCTTGATCATGGCGATCGAGGCATCGATCCATTCGCGCGCCTTCACGTAGGCGTCGTTCTGTGCGGGCGTGGCGCGGCCGATGTTGAAGGTCCGGTAATAGCAGGTCCGATAACCCTGGTAGCTTTGCAGGATGTCGAAGAAGGCCTGGTCGCCGGGGCGGAAATAGCGATCCGTAAAGTTGTGCGGATGCGGGTTGCAACGCTCGCCCGAGATCGCGTTGATCGCCTCGACGTCGTCGCTGCCCATCTCGTAGAGCATCTTGTTCGACAGGGCGACGATGTCGTTCTCGCGCACGCCGGGTTTCAGCTCTTCGTAGATCATGTGATAGACGCCATCCACCATACTGGCCGCCTGGGTCAGCAGCTGGATCTCGTCCCAGTTCTTGATCTCGCGCGCCGCCAGCATGATCTGCTGACCGTCGACCACGTGCAGGCCCTCTTCTTGCAGGGCGTGGAACATGGCGGTTTCGGCATAATCGACCCCCACCGGCATGTCGGCCATGCCCGCGTCGCGGATCAGCCCCGCGATCTGTTTGGCGTATTTCCGCATCAGGCCGAATTCCGGCGGGATCGTCCCGCGCATCCCGACGACACCGGCCAGGCAATGATCCGGTTCCAGCCAGTCGGAAAATTTCTTGTGGTGCATCGCGGCAGAGCCGAAGTCCCAGACATAGGGGCTGTCGTCGCCGGTCAGCAGGCAGAAGCGGCACATCTTGTCCCGCTCCCACTCGCCGATCTTGGTGGCGCTGACATAGCGGATGTTGTTCACGTCAAACAGCAGCAGCGTCCCCGCGGGCGAGTTCTGGAGCGCCTGCCGCGTGCGGGCCAGCCGGTAGCGGCGCAGGCGGTCGTGATCGATCCGGCGTTCGAAATCGACCGAGGTGTGGCCCCAGGCGGGCAGACGGCCCTCCCATTTCCAGTTCGGTTCAAGATCCTGCGGGGTCAGCAGGTTCGGCATCAGGGCGCGCGACATGAGGCTCTCCTTCCGGGGGCCGTGGCCGTCCCGGTCATATGATTGAAAATTTCAGGAAATCAGTTGGTTACTGGATGCACCAGCCGCCATCGATATGGATCATCTGGCCGGTCATGTAGTCGCTGTCATCGCTGACCAGGAAAGACGCGGTGCCGGTGATGTCGTCGGGATAGGAGACGCGCTTGATCTGCAGCGCGTCGCGGGCGATGTCCTCGTAGGCCTGGCCGGCCTTCTGCTTGAACCCGATGTCGACCAGGTCCTTGTCCAGCTGTTCCCACAGCGGCGTGACCACGACACCGGGCGCATAGCCGTTCACGGTGATGTTGTGCTCGGACAGGGCCAGCGCCCCGCAATGGGTCAGCGCAAGACAGCCGTATTTCGAGGTGCAATAGACGGTCACGTCCACCAACGGCTTGCGCGATGCGATACTGCCCACGTTGATCAGCTTGTAGGGGTGATCCTCCATCGGTCCCTGGGCGATCATCTGGCGGGCGGTTTCCTGCATGCCCAGCCACATCGCCTTGGTGTTGACGTTCATGATCATGTCCCAGTTGTCTTCGTCGATATCCATGAAGAACCGGGGCTTGTTGAGGCCGGCATTGAACAGCCCGACGTTGATCGAGCCAAAGGCCTCGACCGTGGCGGCTACTGCGGCGGCGTTGTCCTCGCGCTTGGTCACGTCCATCCTGACGCCGATGGCCTTGCCGTTCCCGGCCGCGTTGATCTTGGCGGCCATGTCCTGCGCGGCGTCGCCGTCAAGGTCGCCCAGGCAGACGTTGCCGCCCTGGGCGGCAAAGGCCTCGGCATTGGCGGCACCCATGCCGCGGGCGGCGCCGGTGATCAGGATGTTCTTGCCTTGCAGGCGGTTGGGGTCCATGAGTCTCTCCTCCTCGGATCATGATGTCCCGTGTCATGCGAACAGCGCTTCGGCCCTCTGCTGGGCCCGTTGCAACGCCTCGCGCGGGGGGATCAGCCCGCGCAGCATGTCGTGGAATTCCTCGCCGCAGACCTGGATGATTCCGGTGATCTGGGGCACCGGCGGTCGCGGCCAGAACTGCAGCTCGTCGCGCCAGGACATGGCATCCACCGCCTCGAAGAGGGGCGAGGCGCGGCGCACCTCAGCATCGGCGGCGACGGAATAACGCGGGTTGGTGCGACTGCCGTTCTGAACGTAAAGCTTCTGCGCCTCGGCGCTGGTGAAGACGCGCAGCGCCTCGGCGGCGGCGGGCAGGCGGTCAGGCGCGATGTTGGCGGGAATGCCCATGACATAGCCACCGACGGGCGCCACGTTGGCCGCGCCCGGCCCGTGGGGATGCGGCAGATAGCCGGTCTGGCCAAAGGCGGGCGAGGACGGGTCCAGCTCGAAGTAGGGGGCCAGCAAGGTATAGCCATAGGCCATCGCGATCTTGCCCGCCGCAAAAGGACGGACGCGTTCGTACCAGGACATGGACAGGATGTCGGGCGGGGAATAGCGCAGGAGCTCCAGCAGGTATTCCGCCGCCATCAGCCCCTTGTCTGTGTCGATGGTGATCCGGTGCCGGCGCGTGGCCAGGTCTTCGGTGGCGAACCCGCCCGCAACCTCGGGCAGGTCCAGGACCGGCTGGCCGAAATCGGCCAGCGTCATCAGAAAGGTATGCCCCAGCGCCGTGCCGCGCGCCGCGTTCCAGGCGATGCCATAGCGGCCCTTTTTCGGGTCGTGCATGTGGCGGGCGGCCTCCAGCAGTTGGTCGGTGCTGGCGGGCGGTTCCAGTCCCGCCTTGGCAAAGAGATCGCGGCGGTAGAACAGCAATTCGGGCGTCGTCTGCGCCGGGACGCCGTAGGGGCGTCCGCCCCAGTGGGTCGCCTTCCATCCGGCAGTGTGGAAATCCGCGGGATCAAGACGCTCGACATCCATTGCATCATCGAGCGGCATCAACACCCCCTTGGAGGCGAATTCACCAACCCAGGGCAGATCCAGCGCGATGATGTCGTAGCGGCTGGTCTTGCGGTCGGCGTTGCGCAGGGCCTCTTCGCGCAGCCGGTCGATGGAAAAGGCGCGCTGGTGAATGTCGCTGCCGATCACCTGTTCGAACTGGCGCTTGAGGTTTTCCATGACCATGAAGGTCGGGTCGCCATGCACCAGCACGCGGATGCCGCCCGCCACTTTCAGCGGCTCGGGCAGGACCTGGATCGGCGGGATCGAGCGGGTCGTCATGTAGGAGCCGCCGAAGTAATAATCGCGGTCCTCCGCCGCGCTCGTGTCGGAGCCGAAATAGGTTTCGGTCAGGCGTCGCACCCGACCCGACAGCCGCGCCCACTGGTCCAGCAGCTTTTCGCTGGGATGCATGGAAAAGCTCTTGCCGGTCTTGGTGCGCGGGCGTTGGTCGATCATCCCGGCGTCGATCATGTCCCTCAGCCGCCGGTTTGCGGTGGCATAGGGCACGTTCGCGGCGGCGATGAGCGAGGTCGGCGTGGTGATCCGTGCCTCGAGGTGGCCCTTGATCAGATGCATCGCCATGCGAAACACCGGGTTGGGCGCGCTGAGCTCGATGGTATCCTCGCGCTCGTTCTCGCATTCCTCGAGATAGGCGAGGACATGCAGCATGTCGCCCGTAGCCAGCTGGGACTGCATCCGGTCTTCGGTATGTCCGTCCATCGCGTTCATCGGTCGCTTCGGGGCCTCTCGTGGATTGCTGCCTGCGCCGGGCGCAGAATTGTTCAAATCGGATGACCTTGACCGGCCCATCTCGACACCTCCGCAAGATGTTCAAATTGCGGGGATCAGCGTACAGCCATTTTGTCCAATCTGGACTTCACAATGTTCAAACTGGATATTTTTGCCGGGGTCCGGAACGGGCAAAAGCCCCACATTCACCTCAGTTGCCCGGCGCGCCGGGTGACGATTCCCCCTGGGAGGTGGGGAATTGGACAAGAAATGACAATCCGGGAGGAGACCCAGATGAAACTTCGTACCGTTCTCGCCGCGACTGCAGCCACGGTTGCAATTTCCGGGGCCGTGCAGGCCGAGAGCTACAGGATCGGCATCACCCAGAACAACGTCGGTGTGGACAGCTACCAGACCACCTATGAAAAGGCCTTCATCGCCGCGGCCGAGGCCAATCCCAACGTCGAGGTGGTCGTGCTGGACGGGGGCGGCGACGTTGCCCGCCAGATCGCCCAGATGGAAGACCTTATCCAGCAGGCGGTCGATGCGATCATCATCTGGCCGACCAACGGCGAGGCCGTGATCCCCGCGGTGCGCAAGGCGCACAAGGCTGGTATCCCGGTGGTGGTGACCAATTCGAACATCGCGGATGCGGGGTTCGATTTCGTGGCCTCCTTCTCGGGTCCGGACAACATCACCCAGGGCGCGCGCTCGGCCGAGATCATGTGCGACAAGTTCAAGGAAATGGGCATCGAGGACGAGGCCCAGATCGTGCACATCACCGGCCAGCCGGGTTACACCACCGCCATCGAACGGGCCAAGGGTTTTGACGATCGCCTGCCCGAGGTCTGCCCGAACGTGACGGTCCTTGAGACGCAGCCCGGCGACTGGAACCGCGAAAAGTCGCAGAAGGTCATGGAGGCCTTCCTGGTCAAGTACGACGACATCGACGGGGTCTATGCCGGGGATGACAACATGGGCGTGGGCGCGCTGAACGCCGCCAAGGCCGCGGGCCGCGACGGCATCATCTTTGTCGGCGCCACCAATTTTGCGGTGGGGTACGAGGCGATGGAACGCGGCGAATACTGGGGCTCGATCTACCAGTCGCCGGTGGATGACGCAGAGGCCGCGCTCAAGACCGCGCTGGACGTGCTGAACGGTGAGGACGTGCCTTTCCTCAACTATTTCGACACGCCCAAGATCACCCAGGACAACATGGGCGATTTCACCAAGCCGGTCTTCTGAGACCGACCCGGTCCCGGGCGCGCGAGCGGCGCGCCCGGGCCTGACAGTTGCCTACAGGAATTGGTTGGGAGGTCGACATGGGCCGCGTGTCCGGACGATCCTGCATTGTCACCGGTGCCGCCCAGGGGATTGGCCGCGCCATCGGCGAGGCGCTCCTGGATGAGGGTGCCGACGTCTGTTTCGCCGATATCAACGAAAGCAAGGTGGCCGCCGTGGCCGAGGCCAGCCAGGACAGGGCCGCCGCCGGTGGGGGACGCGTGACCCATGCGCCGGTCGACGTGACCGACCGCGCCACCGTTCAGGCCATGATCGCCCATACGGTCGATGCCTTCGGCAAGCTGGACGTCAAGTTCAACAATGCCGGCGTCAACAAGCCGATGAATTTCCTCGACGTGACCGAGGAGAACTGGAACTTCATCATGGGGGTGAACGGGTTGGGCTGCCTGATCGGCATGCAGGAGGCGGCCAGGCAGTTCATCCGGCAGGGCACTTTCGGCAAGATCGTGAACACCGCCTCTGTCGCCAGCCGCCAGGGGTATGACAACGTCGCGCCCTACTGCGCGTCGAAATGGGGCGTGGTCGCACTGACGCAATCCGCCGCCCGCGACCTGGCCAAGCACGACATCACCGTCACCGGCTTTGCGCCCGGCGTTGTCGCCACCGAGATGTGGGAACAGGTCGACCGTGACCTGATGGACATCGGCGCGGCCCAGCATCCGGGCCAGGCGATGGAGGAGTTTTCCTCGGTGATCCTGAAAGGCCGCGTCGCCACGCCGGCGGACGTGACCGGAACGACGACGTTCCTCGCCTCGCAGGAGAGCGATTACATGACCGGTCAGATCGTGATGATCGACGGCGGCATGACACTGGTTTGAAGGACGCCCCGGAGGGAGGCGGAACCGTCGCGGGGCGCTAGGTCTCCCTGATGGTCCCGCATTGGGGCAAGAGGGGGGAGCAATGGCTCACATCACCAAGAGAGATCTCGGAGGGCAGATTGCCCGGCAGGGCATTCTCATCGCGTTCGTTCTGTTCATGGTCGGCTTTTCGCTTGCCAATGCGCGCTTTCTCGACCCCGACAACATCATGGGTGTCGTGCGGTCCTCGGCCATCCTGGGCGTCATGGCGCTGGGGGTGACCTTCGTGGTCATCAGCGGCAACCTCGACCTTTCTGTTGGGTCGATGATGTCCTTTTCGACCATCGTGGTGCTGGACCTGCACGACAAGATCGGCCCGACGCTGGCAATCCCGGCTATGTTCGCCATGACACTGTGCCTGGGAGCCTTCATCGGGTTTCTCGTGGGCTACCTGAAACTGAATTCCCTGATCGTCACGCTGGGGATGCTCTCGGCCATCCACGGGCTGACGCTGACCTATTCCGGCGGGCAGAACATGGACATCGCCGACAAGGAAGGCACCTGGTTCAGTGTCTTCGGCCAGGGAGAGATCATCGGCATCCCGGTGCCGATCCTCCTCTTTGCTCTGCTGGCCGCGGTGCTGGGAATCGGGCTGGCCAAGACCCCCTTCGGCCGCAAGGTCTATGCCGTGGGGGGCAACGGAACCGCGGCCACCTTCTCAGGCATTCCCCGTGCCCGGGTCGTCTTTACCTGCTACCTTGTCTCGGCCTTCTGCGTGGCCACTGCCGGGTTGATCCAGGCCAGCCGCTCGCTGGGGTCGCAGAACACCGTGGGGCAGGGGCTGGAGCTGGAGGTGCTGGCGGCGGTCATCCTTGGCGGGGCCTCGTTGATGGGCGGGTCAGGGACGATCTTCAAGACGGTGATCGGCGTGCTGATCCTGGGGTTCATCCAGAACGGCCTGCTGCTGGTCGGGTTGCAGTTCTACGTCCAGTACGTCGTGACCTGGGTCATCATCATCCTGGCCGTCTGGCTGGACATCGCGGCCAAGCGCGGCCGCCTCTGGTCACCCATCGCCTGAGGAGGAAAGATCATGCAAGCAGGGACACTCAGCACCTTTCTGAAGCGTGGCGCCATCTGGGGCTTCATCCTTCTGGAACTGGTCTTTTTCACCGTGGCGGGCGAATTCCTGTCACTCAGCGAAAAAGCCTTCATGGATCTCGACAACATGCTGCTGCTGTTCAAGCAGTCGGCGCCGATCGGGATCATCGCGATGGGCATGACGATCATCATGGTCAACGGCAACATCGACCTGTCGGTGGGCGCCACCTACGCGCTCAGCGCCATTGTCCTGCTGGACAGCATGACATGGCCGATCTTCGGCGGCATGGGGGACTGGGCGATCCCGATGGCCTGGCTGGCGGCGCTGGCCACCGGCACGCTGCTGGGTGCGCTGAACGGGCTGATCGTCTGGAAGACCGGGGTCGATGCCTTCATCGTCACCCTGGGCTCGATGCTGGGCTATCGCGGGCTGGTCTTCATGTACAACGGCGAGCAGCCCACCAGCCACCTGAACTGGACCCTGGTCGATTTCGCCGAGGCGCAGTTCCTGGGCATCCACACGGCCACCTGGTTCCTTCTGGCGGTGACGGCGGCGATCTGGTTCCTGATGAACCGCACGGTGCATGGGCGCAACGCCTATGCCATCGGCGACAACCGAGAGGCGGCGGTCAATGCCGGGATCAAGGTGGGGCCGCACATGATGATCAACTTCATGATCATCGGATTCCTGGCGGCGCTGTCGGCGGTCGTGTTCTATTCCGAAAGCGGTTCGGTCAATCCCAACGACGGTGAGCTCTACGAGCTCTGGGTCATCACGGCCGTGGTCCTTGGCGGCACCAAGCTGACAGGCGGGGCAGGGTCGATCGTGTCCACCTTTGGCGGGGTGCTGGCGATCCAGCTCTTGCGCAAGGGGCTGTCCCATATCGGCGCGGATACCGAGACCGTGAACCTCGTGATCGGCCTGATCCTGATCGCGGTCCTCTTCCTGGACCGGCAGCTGAACCTCAAGGGCAAAGAGGAGTTGAAGACATGAGCGTTGAAACCCCGGCCCTCCGCCTCGAGGGCATCGTCAAGACCTTCCCGGGCGTGCGGGCGCTGGACGGCGTGTCGTTCAGCGTGATGCCCGGCGAGGTACATGCCCTGATGGGCGAGAACGGCGCCGGCAAATCGACCCTCATGAAGGTGCTTGGCGGCATCCTTCAGCCCAACGAGGGGCGCATCTACATCGGTGAGGAACCCGCCGTGATGCGGACGCCGCTGGAGGCCAAGGCCAAGGGCATCGTCTTTATCCACCAGGAACTGAGCCTGGCCGAGGAACTGACCGTGGCCGAGAACATCTACCTGGGGGAACTGCCACGCAAGCGTTTCGGCCTGGTGGATTGGGCCACGCTGGAGCGTCGGACCAACGACATCCTGTCCAAGCTGAAGGTCACCTTCGACGCGCGGACCCGCGTCGGCGACCTGTCCATCGCCAACCAGCAGATGGTCGAGATCGCCCGCGCCCTGACGGTCGAGGCCAAGGCGGTGATCTTCGACGAACCGACCGCCTCGCTGACCGATGCGGAAAAGGTGGTGCTGTTCGACGTGATCGCCGACCTGCAGTCGCAGGGCGTGGGGATCATCTACATCTCGCACCGCATGGAAGAGATCTTCAAGATCACCGACCGGATCAGCGTTCTGCGCGACGGGCAGTATCGCGGCACGCTGGAAACGGCGCAGACCGACGAGGAAGAGGTCACGCAATTGATGATCGGGCGCACGCTGGATCTCAGCCGCAACGTCAGCCATCACGCGCTTGGTGACGTCGCGCTGGAGGTGCGTGGCCTGACCTGCGGCGACCTTTATGCGGACGTGAGTTTCGAGGTCCGCCGGGGCGAAGTCCTTGGGTTCTACGGGCTGGTCGGCGCGGGCCGAACCGAAATCGCCGAGACCCTGTTCGGGCTGCGCGATCCCAGTGCCGGGACAATCCTGCTGGACGGTGAGGAAACCGTGATCCGTTCCCCGGTCGATGCCATCGCCAAGGGGATTTCACTGGTGCCCGAGGACCGCAAGGGACAGGGGCTGGTGCTGGGCATGAATTGCCGGGACAACATGACATTGCCGCAGGTCGACGATCTCAAGGCCGGGCCCTTTGTCGCCGAAGGGTCGGAAATCGCGATCTTCGATCAGTACCGGGACAAGCTGGACATCCGGACGCCGGGCTGGAAGCAGACCGTGGGCAACCTGTCCGGAGGCAACCAGCAGAAGATCGTGATCGGCAAATGGCTGTCGATGCATCCAAACGTGCTGATCGTGGATGAACCGACACGGGGGATCGACGTGGGTAGCAAGTCCGAGATCCACAACCTGATCCGCGAACTGGCGGCGCAGGGGTATGCGGTGATCGTCATATCTTCGGAAATGCCAGAGGTGCTGCATGTCAGTGACCGGATTGTCGCCATGTACTCGGGCCGGATCATGCGGACCTTCACCTCGGACGAGGTGACCGAAGACAACCTGATCCAGGCGATTTCCGGCATCGGGTCCGAAGGGCAGGTGGCCTGAGGGCCACCCGCTCACAGCCCGCAGGCGGCGCGCTCGTCCTCCGAAAGGAGATCGCCAAGGGCCTCTGCCAGCGGGCGCAGATGCGCCCCATAGCGACGCCAGCGGGCAACCGACGTGCCATAGACCGGTTCGCGGACCTGCGCCACGGAGGCGGTGTTGACCTGCCGCGACGAGGTGGTGTGATCCAGCACATCTGGCGACCAGTCCAGTCCGAGGAAGTTCAGCACCTCCCGCGCCATGCCTTCGGGATCGGCCACCAGCGCCTCGTAGGACACTTCGCGGACGCGATCGGGCAACACGGCGGCCCAGTGCTTGGCGTTCAGGTCGAATTGACGGTAGGCCTCTGCCAGGTCCGCGAGGTCGGTCGAGACCGGCTGGTTGGTACCGAAGTTCTGGACCCAGTTCGACAGCAGGCAATCCAGCGGGTGCCGCCGCATCAGCAGGAATCTTGCCTCGGGCAGCGCCAGTGCCAACAGGCCGACATAGAGCTGATTTCCCGGCAACTTGTCCGTCACGCGGGAGCGGCGCAGGCCCTCGCGGTGCAGGAAGGCCTGGTATTCCTCACCCAGGCTGGTGAAATCGTCATCCTGCAGGCTGGCGTCCGGTTCGCGTTCCTCCAGCACGGCGCGCAGGCGCGGACTGGACTGGAAAGACCGTTGCGCGGCCAGCATCTCTCCTCCGGCTTGCACCTCCGGGTGGCGGGACAGCATCTGTTCCATCAGCGTCGTGCCGGAGCGGGGCATCCCGCAGACAAAGATCGGGGCGACACTGCGCAGCCCGGCGTCCTTGTGGCGGTCCAGCAGAGCGGGGGTCACAAGGGCGCGCATCCGCACCGCACGTTCGGTATGGGGGCGGCTGTCATAGGGGTGGCCCTTGCGGGTCAGGCGGTTGCCCTCGGCGTAATGCGCAAAGGCGGTGCCATGTTCTCCAAGGTCGTCAAATCCCTTGCCCAGGGCGAATTCCAGCGTGGCCCGTGCCTCGTCGGCCAGGCTGTCGGCCTGTTCGGCGAGTTTCAGCAGGTTCGTCCATTCGGGGCTGTCCGCGCGGGTCTTGCGCAGGTGCACCAGCCGCGCCAGGGCGGACAGCGCCATGCCCGGCAGAGCGGCGGCAGTCATCAGCGCATCGGCGGCCTTGTCCATGCGGCCCGAGGCAGCGAGGATATTGCCAAGGTGCAGCCAGGCCTCTCCGGTGCGCGGCCCCAGTTCGATGGCGCGTCTTGCATGGTGCTCGGCGGTTTCGTGGCGCTCACGACGATAGAGCGCCGCCGCGAGGTTCACATGCACCGCGATGGCGTTGGGATCGACGGCAAGCGCCCGGAACAGCGCATCCACCGAATGCTGGATGTTGCCGGTGCGCAGGTAGGCCTGCGCAAGGTTCAGATGCAGGTCCAGCACCGAGCCGTCCAGCGCGATGGCGCGTTCCAGGCGGGGGATCGCGCGGGCATAGTCCTTGGCCAGAACAAGCGCCGCACCAAGATTTGCCTGGGCAAGGGCATAGTTCGGCGCCGCTTCGACGGCGGCCTCGAACTGTTCGCGGGCCTCTTCCATGCGGCCTGCCTGGGCCAGTAAGGTCCCCAGGTCGACCAGGGCCACCGCGTCGTCAGGTTGATGTGCAACCACGTCCTGCAACAGTGCCATCCCCGCTTCGGGGTCTCCGGATTGCGCGAGGTTCAGGGCCTTGAGATGGATCAGCCGGGGATGGCCCGGGTATTGCTCCAGCAGCGCGTCCAGTGCCGTGCCGGCCTCGGCAAAGCGCCCGGCGTTCTGGTGTCGGGTGATGCGGGCCAGTTCGGCGTTGACGGCCTCCAGGGCGGCGGCATCGGTGGGCGCTGCGGTCCGGGTCATGGGGCGGTTGGGCTTTCTGTCAGGGGCGGGGCAAGGAAAACGGCCCGGGGAGATCACTCCGCGGGCCGTCGGTCACGTCGTCGCAAGCCGGGCTTGTCCCGGTCGGCTCAGGCAGCGCGGGAGGCCAGGCCAAGTGCCTCGGCGCGCCGGGCCAGGGCATCGCGGATCGCCGGCGGCAAGTGGCGCGCGGCCGAAATGCGCGGCGCGGCCATTTCCGGGATCGCCGGCGCCTCGGCCCGCTCGGTGCCGTTGACAAAGCCTTCGCGGCCGATGAAGTCGACATAGCTTTCCGCCGCACAGCCCTCTGCCAGCAGCAGTTCATGCGTACCGGTTTCGACGTGGAAATAGGTGAAGCCGCCGGAAGGCATCTGAGCTTCGCGCGTGATGCTGCTGCCGTTGATGAGCGCCGAAGCATTCACCAGGTACCCGTCGATGCCGATGGCGTGATCGGGCGACACCAGCAGGTCGCGGGCCGGCACGTTTTCGGCCAGGGCACCGGCGCGGATGCGGATCGGGTTGACCTTGGACGGGTTGGACAGCGTGGTCTCGACCGGCTGTTCGCCCAGCCATTGCACGGTGCTGATCCCGCCCCCGGCGGTCAGCACGCGGTCACCCGCACGCAGATCCTGAACCGCTTTTTCGCCCTCGGGGGTCGCGATCCGCGTGCCTTCGAGGAAACAAAGCAGGTTGGCGGTCAGGTTGTCGATGGTGATCGTGTTGGTGCCGGGGTTGCTGGCGGTGAAGCGGATTTGGGAATAGACCGCCCCGCTGTCCGGAACGGTGATGACCTGACCAGAGGTCGTCGCGTTGGTGACGACATAGTTGCTGCCGGGCAGGAGCGCGTTGCCATTGTTCGGATCGACCGCGACGAAGGTGATGTTCCAGGTCCCGGACAGGTAGGTGCCGATGGTGAACTGCAGCCCGTTGCCCGAGAAATACTGGTTCGGCTCCGTCCCCGCGATGTTCAGCGTAAAGGCACCGCCCGTGGTGAAATCGGAGATGCTCAGCTGCTCGATCGTGTCGGGAGAGTAGGCCACGGTTTCCGTGCCCGGGTTCCCAGCCGCCGAACTGAGGACAAAGGTGATCCCCTCCTCGTCGAAGGTGATGCTGGGGGTTGCCCCGTTCGAGTTGACTAACGCGCCGCCGTCATTGAAATCGAATACCGCCATCAGATCCACCTTCTGTTTCGAGCAACAATCTAAAAGAGATTATATGGTCTTCCGCTCGCGTATTCTTATGCGGTTCGGGGGCGCTTGAAAAGCCCCCACAAGGTTGCAAGAACAGGAGAGCATTCGCCTTTGACCCCGGAGCCGCCCCGATATGGACATTGCCACGCTGACGCCTGAGAGTTTCGAGCCGTTGATCGGAGAGCCGGTCACGGTGACAACACCGGAAGGTCCGATGGAACTGCGCATCACGCGGATCGATCCCAAGGGCGATGCCCCCGAGGAGGGGATGCGCGCGCCATTCACGCTGACGCTTGTCGGGCCTGTCACCCCGATCCTGGAACAGGGGGCCTGGCCGATGGCATTGCCCGGTCTCGGAGAGACGGCCCTCTTCCTGTCTCCTTTTGCGCAGGTCGGGGACGAGACCCGCTACGAGATCAACTTCAGCTAGGGTCCGGTCTGCGGGGTCCAGCGCATCTCGAGATGCGCTCCGAGGTCGTCGACGGGAACAAAACCCAACCGGTCATAAAGGACCTGGGCGCGGACATTTCCGTGTTCGACGCTCAGTCTCAGGGGCAGGTCGGCGGTTCGGGCTTCCTGCTGTAGATTGCGCAGGAGGACCCTGCCGATGCCCTGGCCACGGAAGTCGATCAGCAGAGACAGGTCAATGGTGCGGATTCCGTCCGTCCCGCGCAAAACCCGTATCTGCCCGACGGGCCTGTCCTGATGCAGGATGATGTCCCAGTCGTGACCGGGAAAGGCCCGTGCATAGGACTGACCCTGTGCGTCGAACTGCATTTCCAGCATCTGTGTCAGTGCCGCGGGCGGCAAGGGCAGGGCGGCCAGGTCTTCCCTCGTCTCCGCGTAGAGAGCCAGTAGGAACGCCCGGTCCGCGTCGCGGACCGGGCGCAATCGCGGACTTTGCGTGTCCACGTTCAGTTCAGCACAATCTCGATGTCGGCGCCGCCCGAACGGCGCGGCACAGCCGTCATGTAGAGATCGGCGGCGCCCATGCGCGGGTGCCAGACCCGGTGCAGCCCGTCGCCATCGGCCACCAGCGGCGCGCTGTCCGGGCTGTCGAAGACAACCGTCACGCTTTCACGGCGCGGCAGATGTCTAGGGCGGTCCATGCCCGAGCGACCGGCTTCGACGGCCTTGAGCCGCAACACCAGGTTGCCGTGCTGGGGCGTGGAGATCCGGAACCTGTCACCGACCAGCGGCATTAGTTCTTCGGCGGTGGCGTCGTGCCAGCGTGGCGGGCGCAGCGCGCCGGTGGTCGCCGCCGCAGGTGCGCCGTTCAGCGCCTCGGGTCCGGCGGCCTCTCCGCGTGCAAATGCGGCCCCCGGCAGGGCGGCCAGCCCCGCAAGTGCCGCCTTGCCCGCAAGCACGGCCCGGCGCGACACTGTCAACAGAACACTCATGGCGTTCTCCTTTCTGTTCTGGCGGGCTTAGCTGCGCGAGGGGAAGATGCCCACCAGCGCGATGATGTAGTTGATCGCAAGATAGGGGTTCATGATGTTGAACGGTTGTTGGCCACCGTTGTTCTGTACCGTGACGTTCACGGCGGCCGCATCCATGACGACATCTTCGGACGGGGAGTTGGGCCGGAAGATGTTGGTGCCCGCGGCCAGGATGTTGCCCGACGGATCGGGAACCGATCCGTTGCGGCTCTCGGCCCGCATCTGCGCCGTAGCGGCGTGGTTGTGCGACGGCATGTTCGTTATGTTCAGCGTCCGGGTTTCGGCGCCGCCCTTCTGGCCCTCGCGATAGTCGGAAAGCCCGGGGCCGTGACGCGGTCCGATCGGCATCCGGCCGCGGAGGTCGGGCAAGGCGAAGGTCGTGCGGCCATCACCGCCGTAGATCGTGCCCAGGATTGAAAAAAGCGCGCTGTACTGGCTGATGGGCATAAGCTGCCCGTCGCAAAACGCCCAGCCGCGCGGAGCGAAGTTACCCGCGAAAATCGTGACCTGTCCGAGGAATGGGTCTGCCATGAGATATGTCCCTGTTTTTCGATGGTGATTATAATTGGTTGAAACATTAGGGGCTAACGCAACCCTGTGTAAAGCTTTAACACAACTATGCGTTTTGTCACCGGTCCTGGTCACACGTATTGTTTCGCTTGTGGCCCCGATGGTCGCTCGTTCTCGCTTGCGCGATTTGGCAAGTGCAGGCCAGGGCACTGGCGGCCAACCGACGCTCCGCCCCTTGCCCGGGGGCGGGCAAGGGGGAAACGACATGTTCATACGTTCAGGACCTCGGTCGAGCCGACCGTCTGGTTGGTCTCTATGGCAGGTGCGTGTTTCGTGCCGAAACACGGGCCAAGGTCGTCGTCGGGGCGGTTATGCCTTCCCGGTTACTGCTTGACGGCCGGCTCTCGCTGCAAAAACGCCTTCAAACCCCAGATGGCGACGCCTGCAAGGACCCCCCAGAATGCGCCGCTGATCCCCAACATCGACATGCCGCTGCCAGCGATCAGGAAGGTCAGGGCCGGGGCCTCCAGCTGGTCGGCGCGGGAAAACGCGGCGGTTGTCGCGGCAACAAAGGCGGGTATCAGCGCCAGACCGGCAACGGCGGTGATGACCTCTGTCGGCGCAATGCTGGCCATCGCGGTGACACCTGTCGCGGCAAAGGCGAGCGCGACATAGCAGACACCCGAGATAATGGCCGCCCAGTAACGGCCGGACGGGTCGCGCCCGGCGTCCTCTCCGGCCATCATCGAGGCGGTGATCGCCGACATGTTGACCGGGATCGCGCCGAAAGGGGCGATGAGCAGGCTGACGATGCCGGTGCTGCGCAGCAGGAAGGGGCGGTTGACGCCATAGCCGTTCAGCTCGAGCACCGCGAAGCCCGGAATATTCTGCCCCGCCATCGTGATCAGGTAGAGCGGCAAGGCCACAGAGATTGCCGAGAGCGGGGAAAAGCTGGGCGGCACGATATCGAGCACCGGGCCCCAGTTGATCGCAGACGCGTCGGTACGTGCCGACGGGTCGACCCCCAGGAACAGCACCAGGACAAAGGCTGCCACCGCAAGCGGCATCGCGGCCAGGCGATTCCAGGCCAGGCCCACGACCCAGGCCACGACGATGGGCAGGACCAGCAGTGGCAGGTTCCCGAGCGCAAGCGCCGGCGCAAGACAGAGCTTCAGCAGGACCCCGGCCAGCAGCGCGCTTGCAATCGGCTTGGGGATTGCCGCGACGGCGCGCCCCAGGCCGGGGATGACCCCTGTCAGGACGATCAGCAGGGCGCAGATGATCAGGGCACCTACCGCCTCGCCGAACCCTCCGGCCAGCATCGCCGTTGCCGCAAGAAAGGCGGCGCCGGGTGTCGACCAGGCAACCGCGGCGGGGGTGCGCGTGACGATGGGCAGCCAGATACTGCAGATCCCCATGCCGATGGTCGCAAAGAACAGGCCGGTCGCGGCCTGGGTCTCCGAGGCGCCCATTGCCGTCAGCCCGGCCAGAACGATCGCAAAGGAGGCCGCATAGCCGACGAAGGTGGCCAACACCCCCATGTTGAGTGCCGAAAACGAAAAATCCTTGATCATGAAAGGGTCCACTGCTGCCTGACTCGCGCTCCCTACTTGACCGAGGATGGCGCGAACCTCCAGATCAGACATCTTCGGAACGCAGGGCGGTTCACCGCGAAAATCGTCCCCGTGACAGCGACGGCGACCCTGCCGCGCGCAGGGACATGACTGCCGGCCGGTTTCCGCGACGGGGCGGCGAAGGTTCTGGACAGTGATGGTTTTCCATGTCACCAGTTGCGGCGATGGTGCTGCGTTCGGGTCAACCCCGGAGCGGCTGAAAAGGGAACACGGTGCGAGAGACCTCTCTCAATTCCGTGACTGCCCCCGCAACTGTAAGCGGTGAGCAACCCGTCAATCCACTGGATCGACTGCGATCCGGGAAGGGACGGCGCGCTTTGATCCGCGAGTCAGGAGACCTGCCATCAATTGATCGCAACCAATCGGGCGGCGGGCCCGAGGAGGACAAGATGACAGTTCCACAGGGCCCGGTCCCGTGCGCTTGCCTGTTTCCTCTGAACGAGGGCTGGGCATGGACGCATATGTATTCCTGATTTCAGCGAGTTACGTCAGCGCCACCCGGTTCCGCAAGCTGGCCGATGCTCTGGTTCAGGAAGCCCCGTGCCATGCGGTCGCCCTGCGTCTCGAAGGCGAGGGGCAGAACCTCTGGCGGGTGCTGGACGCCCTTGCCGCCGAGGGCGCCAGCCGGATTCAGCTGCGGCCCATCGGCTTGCCGTTTTCACAAAGCCTGGAACGGTGGCTGCCCGGGGCGGCGGCAAGCTGGTTGCACAAGCGCGGCGAAGCGGCGCCCGAGCTGTTTTTTGCGCGCCCGGCAGAGGAAGACGCCGGCTTGGTGCGGAATGCCGCGCGGGCGCGGGTCCCGGCATCGCGCATCGCCCCTTTGCCGGACGGCGAGTTGGGCAAGGGCTGGGATGCGCCGCCGGAGTTTCGCCATCACCTGCTGGTCTGTGCCGGTCCGCGTTGCCACCTCAAGGACGCGCCTCATCTGGCCGATGTTCTCAAGGCCGAACTGCGCCGGGCGGGCGTCAGCGCCGACTGCCTCGTGACGACGACCGGTTGCCTGTTTCCCTGCAACGCCGGCCCGGTGATCGTGCACTACCCCGAAGGCCATTGGTACCGGGTGACCGACGTGGCCGATGTTCGCGCGGTCGTCACCAAGGCGATCGGCGCCGGCGCAATCCCCCGACATCTTTTGATTCACAGGACCGGAGACACCCATGAACCCGTTTAAACTCAGTTTCGTCCTTGCAATGGCCGCCGGAGCGGCTGTAGCGGACCCGGTGACTGTCGAAAGCTGCGGCGCGTCCTTTACCTATGACGCGCCCCCCAGCCGGGCGATCACGCTCAACCAGCAGGCCACCGAGGTCATGCTGGCGCTTGGCCTGCAGGACCGGATGGTCGGAACCGCCTACATGGACGACGCCATCCCCGAGCAATGGGGAGCGGCCTATGACAGCGTGCCCGTGCTGGCAGAGAAATACCCCGCCGCCGAGGTCGTCCTTGCGCAAGAGCCTGACTTCCTGTTCGCGGGATTCGGTTCCGCCTTTTCCGAGGACAACCTGGGTGCCGCGCAAAAGTGGCATGACCTGGGGGTGGGCACCTATCTGGCCGATGCCTCCTGCAAGGCCGCGCATCCGAAGGACGTTCCCCTGACACAGGCCCCGATCCTGCGCGACATCGAGGTGATCGGTGACATCTTTGGCGTGGCGGACCGTGCCGACGCGCTGATCGCCGAAACCCGGGCGCGCATCGACGCGGTTCAGAATGACCCGGCGGGCGGTGGCCGGACCGCGTTCATCTATGACAGCGGGACGGATACGCCCTATTCCATCGGCTGTTGCGGCGGCCCGGCGCTGCTGGCCCGTACTGCCGGCCTGCACAGCATCAGTTCCGAGGTTCATGGCACCTGGATCGACCTTTCGTGGGAACGCGTCGTCGCCGCCGATCCCGAGGTGATCCTGCTGATCGAGGCGGATTGGTCTACTGCTGCGGACAAACGGGCCTACCTGGAAAACGATCCGGTACTGGCAGAGCTGTCGGCGGTCAGGAACGGTCGCTACGTGGTCGTGCCCTTCTCGGAGACCCTGCTTGGCATGCGCTTCGCCGATGGGGTCGAGCGTGTGAATGCGCAGCTCAAGGCATTGGACTAAGTGCCCGCCCGGTTTCCGATCCTGTTGGTCGCGACCCTTGGGGGGCTGCTGTTCGTGGCCCTGGCCGGTGTCCTTTGGGGCACGGCCCAGATCTCCTGGGCCGACCGGTTTGCCATCCTGATGCGGGATGAGACCGCCCCGCGAGGACTGTCCCTGATCGTCTGGCAGTGGCGCATACCGCGCGTCCTGGCGGTGGGGCTGATCGGGGCCGGGCTGGCCCTGGCAGGGGCGCTGATGCAGACGGCCCTGCGCAATCCGATGGCAGACCCCTACCTGATGGGGCTGTCGTCGGGCGCCTCGGCCGCTGCGGTGGCGGCGATCATCTGGCTGCCCACGGGCATGACCGACCGGCTTGGCGTGCCGCTCATCGCCTTTCTCGGGGCGGCGCTGGCCTTTTTCATGACCATTGGCCTGTCGCAGAGACGCGGCAGGATGCCCGACCCTCTGGTGGTGATCCTTGCAGGTGTCGCCGTGTCGCTGATGTTCCAGTCGCTGACGGCCTTTTTCCTCTATGTCGGTGATCCGCACGCCACCCGCAACGCGATGGGCTGGCTGATGGGGACGGCGGCGGGCACGCAATGGCATGAGGTGCCGATGCTGGGCCTGAGTCTTGTCGTGGTTGGGGCGGTCGCCCTGCGCAACGCAAACGCGCTGGACGCGACCCTGCTGGGCGAGGAACGGGCGCAGGCGCTTGGGTTTCGCATCGGCCGCATCCGGCTGTTGATCTTCGTGGCGACGGTGCTCTTGACCGGGCTGGCGGTGTCGGTGGCGGGGATCGTCGGCTTTGTCGGTCTGATCGTGCCGCATATGGCGCGGCTGCTGACCGGTGCCCGGCACCGGGTTCTGCTGCCCCTGACGATGGCCCTTGGCGCGGTGGTCCTGATCGCCGTCGATCTGCTGTGCCGGGTGCTTCTGGCGCCCGAGGAACTGCCGCTTGGGGTGTTGCTGGCGCTGTTCGCGGCGCCGCCCTTCATCCTCATCCTGCGGGGGATCCGTCATGTTGCATGACCCTGTTCGCCGGGATGCCGCCCTTTGCATCCGGAACCTGAGTGTCTTTGTCGAGGGCAGGGGCGTTGTACAGGACGCGTCCCTGTGCGTGCCCAAAGGGGAAATCCATGGCTTGCTGGGACCGAACGGCGCCGGCAAGACAACGCTCTTACGCACGCTCTACCGGGCCACGCGGCCAGCTTCGGGGCGGATTGAGGCCTTTGGCAGGGAGATGGACAGCCATAGCCACGTGGAATGGGCACAGGTGCTGGGCGCCCTTGTGCAAAGCGCGGGGTTGCTGGCGGGATTGACGCCCCGGGACATCGTGGAAATTGGGCTCGAGGCGAAAGGCCTGGGACGGGGCGAAATCCGGAGGCGCCTCGACGAGGCGCTGGGGATTGTCGGCTTGACCGACAAGGCGGATCAATCCGCCGAGCGGCTGTCCGGCGGAGAGCTGCAGCGCTGCTACTTTGCCCAGCTCCTGGCCTGCGATCCGCAGGTCTACGTGCTGGACGAACCGACCAATCACCTGGACCTGCACTATCAGCTGGTGCTGCTGGACGAGGTCCGGCGCCGGGGGCGGACCGTGCTGATGTGCCTGCATGACCTGACCCTTGCGATGCGCTATTGCCACAAGGTCTACCTGATGCAGTCCGGCAGGATCGTGGCCAGCGGAGCGCCTGCGACCCTGTTGAGCCGCGACATGCTCATGACCCACTACAGGGTGGATGCCCAGTTTCGCGGCACGTCGCTGGACGTCACCGGGCCGGTCTGACCTTCCTGCGGGACAAGAGGGCGGGCACGCCCGTCCACGGAATCATGCGTTTACCGGCCCTTGTCCGCGATCACGACAGACGCGCGACCTGCACCAGGGCAGAATGGGCGCTGCAACCCTGTCCAAGGCGGGAGGTCCCCACATCCAGCGTCAAGACGTTGGGGTTTCCGTCAGGGTCGATGTTGCCGCCCGGGTCTCCGAACCATGCCCCTGTCGGCAGGGCAACGACCCCCGGATTGATGTCGCTTGATACAGACGCCCGGGCGCGGCACGCGCCGCGTGCGTTGAAGACCCGCAGCAGATCGCCCGTGGTGATCTCGCGCGGCGCGGCATCGTCCGGATGGATGACCAGTGTTTCGGGGCGGGCACCCTCGACATCGGCAAGCGCGGCTTCAAGCTGGCTGTGAAGCTTGTCCCCCGGTTGGGGCGAAACTAGGTGCAGGGGTGCCGCCGCGCTGGCGGTGCCCAGCCATTCCGTTGGCGGCAGCCAGACCGGGTGACCGGGACAATCGTCGTATATGAAACTGTCGATTGTTGCCGAGAAAATCTCGATCCGGCCAGACGGAGTGCCAAGGCGGAACGCATCGGGATCTTCGCGGAACGGGGCAAAGAACGTGCGGTTAGGGCCCTCGGCCTTGATTGGCAGCTTTATCCAGTTGCGCTCTCGCAGCGCGTCCAGATCGGGCACGTCGATACCAACATCCGCCGCCGCGTCCCGGTACTCGGCATAGAGCTTTGAGATCCAGTCATCGGCGCTGCGGCCTTCGGTGAACTGGTGGCCCACGCCGCAGCGGTCCGCAAGCCCGCTGAATATGTCGTAATCGTCGCGCGCCTGGCCCACGGGCGGGATCAACCGTGGCATGTGGAACAGGTAGTCGTCCATATTGGTGCGGCCGATGTCCTCGCGTTCGTAGGGGGTGGTGGCGGGAAAGACGATGTCGGCGCGTTTGGCGGTCGCTGTCCACCAGGGTTCGTTCACGATGATTGTCTCGGGCCGCTGCCAGGCCTCGTGCAGGGCGTTGAGATCCTGGTGGTGATGGTAGGGATTGCCGCCCGCCCAGTAGACCAGGCGGATGTCGGGATAGGTCTTGCGTTGCCCATTGAAATCATAGGGGCGCCCGGGATTGCGAAGCATGTCGCCGATGCGCGCCACCGGGATTGTGTCCTCGACTGGGTTCGACAGTTGCGGGAAGGTCATGCCGCGCAGCCCAAGGAGCGACTTGCCAACGCCGCCAATCGCCCCGTAGCCATAGCCGACGCCACCGCCCGGCAGGCCGATCTGGCCCAGCATTGCGGCCAGGACAACCGACATCCAGTAGGGCTGTTCGCCATGTTCGGCGCGCTGCAGCGACCATGCCACTGTGATCAGCGTCCGGGTCGAGGCCATGCGCCGCGCGAGCGCGCGGATCGTGTCGGCGCCCACGCCGCACAGGGGCGCCGCCCAGTCCGGGGTCTTGGGCACACCGTCCGTATCGCCCACCAGGTAGGGCCGGAACCGTTCGAAACCGACCGTATGGCTGGCCAGGAAGGCACGATCGACAAGCCCCTCTTCCTCGAGCACATGGGCCAGCGCCAGCATCAGCGCGGTGTCCGATCCGGGCCGGACGGGCAGCCATTCGCAGCCTTCGGGCGCATCGGTGCGTTGCGGTCCTATGTTGATGCAGCGCGTGCCTCTGGTCGCCAACCGATCGAACCAGCCGGCGGTCTCGTGCTCGGTGATGCCGCCCATGCTGACTTGCGAATTCTTCGGGTTGATCCCGCCGAACATCACCAGGGTCTCGGTGTTGTCGTGGATCGTCTGCCATCCGTCCTGATGCTCGTAGAGCAACTGCAGGAAATTCACGCCCAGCACATGCGGCATGATGGATTGCGCACATCCGGTCGAGTAGCTGCCAAAGGAGGCGACATACCCGCCGATGCAATTCAGGAACCTGTGCACCTGGCTTTGGGCGTGGTGAAAGCGTCCGGCCGATCCCCAACCGTAGGAGCCACCGAAAATCGACTCGTTTCCGTGTTGGTGGCGGACGCGGTCGATCTCTGCTGCCGCGATGTCCAGCGCTTCATCCCAGGGGAGTTCGACAAACTCCTGCGCGCCCCGTCCACCGCGTTCCCGCGCCTCCAGCCAGCCACGCCGGATCGAGGGGCGGGCGACGCGGGTCTTGTGATGGACCGCGGCCGGGAGGCTGTCGGGGATCCGCGAGGGATGCGGATCCTGGGAGAACGGCCGGGTCGCAACGATCCGGTCGCCTTCCACGTCGACCTCGAAGGCACCCCAATGGCTGGAGGTTACCTTTGTCGATGGCGCGGTTTTGTCGGCCATTTGCCTTCTCCATATTGGTGCCGGGTCCTCGACCGCCCGGAAAGTACAGACTGATACGGGCGAAGATTCCCGGCATCCTGCCACATTCACGGGGCCGCCTGTACCCGCTCCCGAATGCCTTTGGCGAGACCGGCGGGCGCAAAAGGGTTACCTATCCTCCATGACCGCCGGCAATTCGCGGCGCAGAAAGTCGGCGAGGGCGTCGACCTGAGGCGGGTTGCCCCGGCGTTCGTGCATCAGCAGGCTAATCTCGGGCAGTCCGGCGACCCAGTCCGGCAAGAGACGGCACAACCGACCCGCCGCGACATCCTCGGCGCAGACATAGGCGGGCAGGGCCACCACCCCCAGCCCCGCCGCGGCGGCCTCCTTCAGGCTGACCATGTCATCGCTGCGCATCCGCGCCGCGAAGGGAACAGAGGCACTGCTGCCGCCAGGCCCCTGTAGCGACCAGCTGCTGCCCCCGGGCCGCCAGCCAAGCGCCAGACCGGGCTGGCCTTCGAGGTCCGTCGGCGATGCCCCGTCTCCGATCTGCTGCGCAAGGCCCGGGGAGCCGAACAGGTGCCAGGGGACGTCCGCGATGCGCCGTTGGATCAACCCGGAGTCCGGCAGCAACCTGACATGTCCCCGAATGGCCAGGTCGATGCCATCGCCGATCATGTCCGCAAAGTCGTTCGAGGCCTGTAGCCGCAGGACGACACGCGGGTTCTCGTCAAGGAAACGCGGCAGGATGCGGCTAAGCGCGAATTGCGCGACGCCAACCGAACTGGACAGGGTGACGGTGCCCTCCAACGCATCCTTGTCCTTGCGGACCGCTGCTTCGGCGGCGAGCATGCATTCCAGCGCCATCCTGGCATGACGGTAGTAGGCCTCGCCCGCCTCCGTCAGGGACATCTGCCGCGAGTCCCGGTTCAGAAGCCGTGTGCCCAGCGTTTCTTCGAGGCTTTTGACCTGCCGGCTGATCCGCGACTTGGGAATGCCCAAGGTCCTCGCCGCTGCCGAGAACCCCTGTTTCTCAACGACTTGCACCAGGTAGTAGGCTTGGTTGAGGTCCATCATCCGGCCTTTTCGATCACGGTTCACGTTCCAAATACAGAACGAAGGGTTCCAAGATCAACGGATTTTCGGGCGTTCGTTCCGAAAGTAGGTTCATGTTCAGCAAAGGAGGCGAATATGACCCTGCAACACAGACTTCAATCCCAAGATCCGGGCACCGCAATCATCGCGGTCCAGCACGGGGAGAAGATGACCCGGGGCGAGGGCTTCGAGGCGTTCAGTTTCATCCACCGCCAGCTTGACGGGCTGATGGACCCGCTGATCATGGTCGATCACTTCACCATGACCGCACCGACCTTCGCGCCCCATGCCCATGCCGGGCTTTCGGCGGTCAGCGTGCTCTTCGAGGACAGTACCGGCAGCTTTCGCAACCGGGATTCGCTGGGCAACGACATCGACCTGGCCCCGGGCGATCTCTACTGGCTGAAGGCCGCCCGCGGTGCCGTACACGACGAGGCGCCCACGCCGGGGTCGCGTACTCACGCCCTGCAGATCTTCGTCAACCTGCCGTCGGCGCAGAAGCTGGACGCACCCGATGCGCGCCATGTCGCCGCCACGGAGATGCCGGTGATCGAAGGCCCCGGCCATCGGGTGCGGGTGATGACCGGCCAAAGCAACGGCGTGGTCGGGGCCACCCCGCCCGCCTTGCCCTTCACCATTCTCGATATTTCCTTGCGGGCGGGCGGCAGTTTCACCCACCGCGCCGATCCCGGCGAGGCCGCCTGGCTGCATGTCGTCAATGGCGAGGTCGAGGCGGAGCTTGACGGGGTCCGCCACCGGCTGAGCAGCGACACGGCGCTGGCCATCCACGGCGCCGAGGAGATCCACTTGCTCAGCGGCGAAGGCGGACAGGCCGTGTTGCTTGGCGGAACACCCCTGCGCGAACCCTTCGTGCAAAAAGGTCCGTTCGCGATGCGCGATGCCGACCAGCTGGCACAGGTGATCGCCGCCCATGAGGCCGGTGAACTGGGCTCCATCGACTGAACCGCAGCGGCCTGTGGAATCAAAAACACCACACAACACCCTCAGAGAAAAGGAAAATGTAATGACTTATGCCAACCCCGAACCGATGACACAGGACAACACGGCCCTCGTTCTGGTGGATCACCAGGTCGGCCTGATGACCGGCGTCCGCGACTACTCGGTCGCCGAGCTCAAGCACAACGTCGTCGGGCTGGCCAAGGCTGCCAAGGCCCTGGGCCTGCCGATCGTCACCACCACGACCTCTGCCGAGATGCTTTGGGGCCCAGCCTTCCCCGAGCTGGTCGCCGCGCTGCCGGGCCATGAGTTCATCGACCGCACCTCGGTCGATGCCTGGGATGATCCGCGCGTGGCCGCGGCGATCGAGGCGACCGGGCGGCAGAACCTCATCTTTGCCGGCGTCTCGCTGGAGGTCTGCGCGGCTTTCCCGGCGATGACAGCGCAGCGCAAGGGCTACAATGCCTATGTCGCAATGGATGCCTCGGGGACGTTCAGCCAGACCAAGCGCGAGACCGGGCTGCTGCGCCTGTCGCAGGCCGGTGTGGTTGTCGCCGACGGGGCAAGCCTGATGGTCGAGATCCTCGCCGACAATGCCCGTCCGGTTGCAGCCGAGGTCTACGGCGCGCTCGACATGGACTGGGCTATGCTGGTCGGCCAGGTGCGCAGCAGTGTCGTGTCCGCCGACAAGGCCGCCTGACCCCTGCCAAGGCCGTTGGCCGTTCCCGGCAGGCCGTCCGGGGCGGCACCCTCCCGCGCTGAAAATGCCGGGCGGGCGCCGCTTCGACATGAGGAAATCCACGCAATACTCTGACATAGAAGGAAAACCATCCATGAAAATCATCGCATTTGGTGCCAGCATCAGCAAGAAATCCATCAACAAGGCTCTGGCGCAGTTCACCGCAACACTGGTCCCGGGGGCCGAGATCGAGGTCCTGGACCTGCGGGACTACGATCTGCCGATCTTCAGTACGGATCTCGAGCAGGAAATCGGTCTGCCCCCGGCGGCGCGGGCGTTCTTCGACAAGATCGGGTCCGCCGAGGGGGTCATCGTCTCCTTCGCGGAACACAACGGATCCTATTCCGCCGCCTACAAGAACCTCTTCGACTGGGCGAGCCGCATCGATCAGAAAGTGTACCAGGACAAGCCGGCGGTTTTCCTGTCGACCTCGCCGGGTCCCGGCGGTGCGGGCAGTGTGCTGGCGTCCGCGAAAGGGTCTGCCGGGTTCTTCGGGGCAGACCTGCGCGCAGCCGTTTCCGTGCCCAGTTTTCATGACGTCTTTGATGCCGCGACCGGGCACATCACCGAGAAGGACGCCCTGAAAGACCTGACCGCCGCAGCCGAGGCGCTGGCCCTGCAGGAGGTCGCTTGAAATGATGTATCGTCAGCGCCTTCAACGCCTTTCAGGCTCTCTGGTCATGTCGACCTTCATGTCCGCCGCGCTATCGGGCGTGTTCAGCCTGCTGGAATTCGGACTCTCGATCCAGTGGCTGCAGGTTTGGGGGCAAAGCATCCTGATTGCCTTGCCGATCGCGTTCTCGCTGGACATGGTGTTCGGAGACAAGCTGCGCTTTCTGTCGAGCAAACTGGCGGATAAGGCAGCAAGTGTTTGGCCGTGACGCATGAAGGCCCGAAGGGTCAGGCGCGCCTCCCGGCCTGGCGTTCCTGCGGCCCGCGCGCCTCTCCACTCAATGCCATCGGCCGGAAAAGGTCAGGCGGGCTGCAGGACCACAGATACCAGGGTTGCCTCTCCGGTGAGATGTGTCTCCGCCGGAATGTCCCTCACAAGGGTCTTCGCGCTGATCGAGGTGCTTGGGGACGTGGCAATTGCACAGTCACCGGCTACACAGAATATCGCGCTTGGGGAGTTTCCCGTCCTGGCGCCGCCGTTCAGCCGCATGACCGAGACCTGCGCCGCAAGACGCGCAGGGTCGAAGAACAGGTTCAGATAGCGGACAGGGCCGTTCACCAAACGCCCTTTGATTTGCCGGTCTCCGTCGATGCGGCTCGGGACGAGGGGCGCAATCTCGCGCCAATTGTCCGTGCCAGCTTCCGTGATCCTGGTGCCCTGGCCTTCGATCACGGTGCTGATCCGCACGAGGCCGGGAAAGACCGAATACGGGCCATCGCGTTCGACGATGGCCGTACTCAAACGCCAGAGCAGGCCGCCGTCGCGGGTTTCCGCGCAAATCTCGGAGGTGGTGCCGCCTCCGTTGCGCCATGCCATTTCCGTCCAGTCGTCGGGACCGATGAGCTGTAGAGCCTGGCTCATGTGGCGGGCCCGAAACTCTCGTCGTAGAACCGGAGCCAGTTCCCACCGATGACACCAGAGATGTTCTCGTCCGAAAAACCGACGCGGCGCAGGCCCGTCTCGAGGTTGGCAAAGTCCCGATTGTCCCGGAACCACTCCGGTTGCGGCGGGAAGCCGGCGGCAGAGGCAGATCCTTCGCCATAGTCCATTTCACGGGTCCAGCGGCCCACGCGCATCCATTCCACCACACTGTCCGGTTGATCCTGGCACAGGTCGCTGCCAATCCCGATGTGTTCAGGACCCATGAGGTCCGCGGTGCGCGCCACCATTTCGCAGAAATCGTCGAGCGTGCAGTCGCTGCCACCCTTCAGGTGATGGGGGTAGAGCGAAAAGCCCAGCATGCCGCCACTTTGCGCCAGCGCCCGCAGCACATCGTCGGACTTGTTGCGCTTGGCGGGATGCCATGCCGAGGGGTTGGCATGGGTGATCGCGATGGGGCGGTCCGAAATCTCGATCGCTTCCAGCGTCGAACGGTCGGCGGAATGCGACATGTCCACCACCAGTCCGGTTCGGTTCATTTCCTTGATGACCTGCCGGCCCATCCGGGTGATGCCGGGGTCGTCAGCCTCGTAACAGCCCGTCGCCAGCAGTGATTGGTTGTTGTAGCTGAGCTGCATGAAGCGCACGCCCAGGTCGTGCAGGATCTCGACCAGGCCGATGTCGGCCTCGATGGGGGCAGGGGTCTGAAGGCCAAGGAAAATCGCCGTGCGCTCCGTTTCCCGGGCCCGACGCACGTCATCCCCGGTGCGTCCCTTGAAAATCAGGTCGCTGTGACGCTGAAAGCGCAGGTTCCAGTCCGCGATGTTCGCGGCGGTGGCGCGGAAATCCTCGTGGTAGGCAATGGTGACATGCACTGCGTCCAGGCCGCCTTCGCGCATCTGGTCAAAGATTTTCGGAGACCAATTGGCGTATTGGAGGCAGTCGATCCGGTAAGTCTGGGGCATGGAACTCTCTAGTCTGCAAAGGTCATGCAACTATGGCGCGCCCGAGGGACTTCAGTCACACTCAATTATCTGAACTCAACTTAAGAATCGTTGAAGCTCTATGGCCATCAAGATCGAAATGCTTCGCTGTTTTGTCGCCGTCGCCGAGCATGGCAACCTGAATGATGCCGCGAACCGGTTGGGGCGTACGCCCTCGGCGGTGTCCATGTCGCTCAAGCAACTGACGGACCATCTGGGGGCGCCGCTGTTCGAAAGCGACCGCAAGAACCGTCTTACCACACTGGGGCAACTGGTCCTGACCGAGGCCCGTGCGGGGACGGCGCAATTCGACCGCTGTATCGATTCCATCGTGCAGATGACGCAGGCCCGCAGCGGTATCGTAAGGGTCGGCGCGGTTCCCTCGGTGACGACGGCGATCCTGCCGGACGTGGTGCAAACCTTCGTTCATGACCGCCCGGACGTGGTGATCCAGGTGCGGGACATGGATTCCGGCACGGTCCAGCGCGAGGTCGAGCTGGGGCGCATCGACATTGGCATAGGATCCTGCCGGGGGCCGACAGGTGCGCTGAGGCGGGTCGTCCTGTTCTCGGAACCCTTCGGAGTGATCTGCGCGGTCGATCATCCGCTTGCGGCCGCGACGGCGCCGCTGTCCTGGGAAGAATTGGCCAAGGTGCCTGTCATCTCGAACGCATCCGGCGACGTGATCGAGAACGCGGCCTTCCGGGCCATCGACGAGGCGGCAAACCTGCGCATCCGCAACACGGCCTCCGTTCTGGGCATGGTCAGGGCAGGGGTTGGCGTGACGGTCCTGCCGCGGCTCGCGATCGAGGGGCTGGGGCCGGGACTGGTTTTTGTCGCGCTGGCCGATCCGACAGCCCGCCGCCACGTCGAGATCATGACCCGCGCCCAGTCTGAAATGGTCCCGGTCGCCAGTGCCTTCGAGAAGGCGGTGATCGAGGGGATCGAGCGCGCCAAGCGCGAAGATCGGATCATTCCCAGCTGACTTCAGGAATTCTGAAGTTGAGGACATAAGTTTTTAATTGATTGAAGCGGCGCCTCCGCGTCTCCTGTGTCCAATACCTTCGGCCGCACGGGCGATCCCGTGCTTGTGATGATGGAGACCAAAATGACCGACACACTCACCCGCCGCAGATTGCTTGCCACGGCGGCCGCCGCGCTGCCTCTTGCTGCGATGCCGCGGCTGGCTGCTGCCCAGGCGCCGGATTTCCTGACCATCGGCGGCGGCCCTTCGGGCGGCGTCTTTGGCATCGTCGGAACCGGCGTGGCCGACATCCTGTCCCGGGTCTTTCCCTCGTCGATCATCGATGTCCAGCCCGGCGGCTCCGGCCCGAACCTCCTGCGGGTGCGGGATGGCAAGGCGGATCTTGGCATCACCTCGGCCAACAACGCCCTGGACGCATGGGAAGGTCGCGACCCGGCCACTCCGGACCGTCCGGTGCAGAACGCGCGCGGCCTGATGAACATCATGCAAAGTGCCATCCAGATCTGGGTGGATGCCGACAGCGACATTCGCTCGCTCGACGATCTGCGCGGCAAGCAGGTCAGCGCCGGCCAGCCGGGGCAGACCTCGTGGCTTGCCTTTGAAAACCTGTTGGCCGCAGCCGGCATGACCACCGACGACATCGAGGCTGACGGCGGCAAGCTGCACCCGCTCAGCTGGAGCGAGTCCCACGAGGCGCTGCGCAATGGCCAGCTGGACGCGGTCATGTGGCTGTCGCTCTGGCCGCATCCGACGGTGATGCAGAACGAAACCGTGCGCAAGATGCGGGCGCTGTCCTTCGACTCGGCGGTTCTGGACAAGTTCATGGCAGACAGCGGCGCCGGGTTCGAGCGCGTGACCCTGCCCGCAGGACTGTTCGAAGGGCAGGATGTGCCGGCCGAGACGGTGGGCACCAACACGATCCTTTTCGCCTCGGCGGACATGCCGGACGACACGGCCTATGCCATCGTCAAGCAGCTTTGGGAAAACCTCGATGATTTCAAGGCGGTGCACTCGCTTCTTGGGAATATCTCCAAGGAAACGGTGGGCCGCGGCATGATCATCCCGCTGCATCCCGGCGCCAAGGCCTATTTCGAAGAGATGGGCATCCCTTACTCTGAATCGTCGCTGGGAGCCTGACACATGACGGAGGTCGCGGCAGGTCCGGATCAGGGGAAAGGCTACAGGAACGGTGCGATCACCGTCCTGGCCCTGGTCATGATTGCATTTCACCTTGCCGCGGCCTCGCCGTTCTGGCTGGCGCCGAACCTGGTGTTGCGGGCCGCTCATGCCTTGATGGCGGTCATCGTGATCCTCTTGCTGATGCCCGCCGCCCGACACCGGGCGGGGGTCTTCGTCGATGTGGTTCTGGGGGGCTTGGCGGTGGTCTCGCTGGGCTACGCTGTCCTGTTCGAACCGTCGATCGTGGTCCGACCTCCCTGGACACAGGACGCCACGCCGGTCGAAGTGTTCGTGGCGCTCAGCGCCCTGGTCGTCGTGCTGGAAGCGACGCGGCGCGCGCTTGGCATGGCCATCGTCTGGCTTTGCCTGATCTTCATCGCCTATGCCTTCGTCGGCCCGGACCTGAGGTTCGTGAGCTGGCTGCGTCCGCTGGCGCATGGCGGCGTCGGGTTGAGCGAATTCGTCGACCAGATGTACTTCAGCTTCGAGGGCATCTTCGGCACAGCCCTTGGCGTGTCGGCGGAATATATCTTTCTTTTCGTGATGTTCGGCGCCGTGCTTCAAGTTGCCGGTGGCGGTGATTTCTTCATCACCATCACGCGCGCCATGACCGGGCAGACGCGGGGCGGGCCGGCCAAGATCGCCGTCGTGGCCAGCGGCCTCATGGGCATGATGTCCGGCAGTTCCGTGGCCAACGTGGCCACGACAGGTTCGCTGACCATCCCGATGATGCTCAAGCTGGGCTACCCTCGGCGGTTCGCTGGCGCGGTCGAGGCCATCGCCTCCACCGGGGGCCAGATCACGCCGCCGATCATGGGGGCCGCCGCCTTTCTCATGGCCGCGATCCTGGGCATTCCCTATCTCGAGGTGGTTGCCGCCGCGCTGTTGCCTGCGGTGCTGTTCTACGTTGCCTTGCTGCTGGCCGTGCACCTGGCCTCTCTCAAGCTGGACCTGCAGCCGCTGGCCAAGGCCGAGGCAGGGTCGACCCGCCGCGTGCTGGCCTCCGGCTGGACCTTCCTGATCCCGGTCGTCTTGTTGGTCACCCTGATGTTGCAGGGCTATTCGCCGGGGTACAGCGCCTTTTTCGGGGTCCTGGCGGCGATCGTCGTGCCCTATTTGCGGCCCTCCACCTTTATCGGCTGGCGCCAGTTGGTTGCCGGTGTCCGCCTGGGTGTCGAAGGCGCGGCCGTGGTCGCCGTCGCCTGTGCCTCGGCCGGGATCATCGTCGGGATCGTCCAGATCTCGGGGCTTGGGTTCAAGTTCAGCTCGGTGGTGACAGGGTTTGCCGGCGGGTCTCTGGATGTGGCGCTGGTTCTGGCGATGATCGCGGCCTTCATCTTTGGCATGGGGATGCCGACGACAGCGGCCTATATCGTGCAGGCCACGCTGGTTGCGCCTGCCCTGACGAAACTGGGGGCCGATCCGCTGGCCGCGCATATGTTCGTCTTCTACTACGCCGTGCTTGGCCAGATCACGCCACCGCTGGCCGTGGCCGCCTATGCCGCGGCGCCGATAGCCGGTGAAAAGGCCAGCCGGGTCGGCTGGACCGCCTTCCTGATCGGCCTGCCGATCTACATCGTGCCGTTCATGTTCGTTTCGAACACCGTGCTCCTGACCCCCGAGGGGTCGCTGGACCTGATCTACACTCTGGGCCGCTCTGTCCTGGCGGTCGGCGCCCTCTCGGCGGTCGTGATCGGCTGGCTGTTCGGCGCGCGGCTGTCGATCGTGGCGCGGGCAGGGCTGGTCGGCACGGCAATCCTGATGGTGCACCCGGGCGGATGGACATCACTCACGGGGCTAGTCCTGCTGGCCGGGGTCTATGGCCTCCAGCGTCGCAGCCTGCACATGAAAGAAAGCCTTTCCCAATGAGTCAAAACGTCGTTCTGCCTGACCCCATCGGGACCGAATACCAATACGTCATGGCCGCACGGCACGGTCGTGTCATCCTGCTGGCCAGCCAGATCCCGAAGACCGATCCCAGGACGATCCATGCTTCGGGCCGGTGCGGAGAAGCGGTCGACATGGAGACCGCTTGCGAAAGTGCGCGGCTCGCGGCCGGGCAGGTTCTGGCCTGGCTTGCAAAGGAGCGCCGACCCGACGAGGAGGTCGACCGCGTGTTGCGCTTGCAGGTCTATGTTGCCGTCGGGGATGACGGTTTCGACATCTCCACCGTGGCCGATGCCGCATCCGAGAGGATCATTGCCGCGCTGGGGCAGGCGGGACGGCACCCCAGGACGGTCCTCGGAGTCAGTCGCCTGCCACGAAATGCGCCGGTGATGCTGGAGGCGACGGTTGCCCTGAAAGCTGTCGAGCCGGGGGACAAGGCTCGGGGCCCATAGACACCGATCATGCTTGCCCGCAGGGACTGGCGCGGGAGGTGCCTCTAATTGCCCGCGCCCACCCCTCAAAGCCGTCCGGTTCGGGGTCTAAGATCGTGCGGTATAATCGATAGACGACGTTGGCCAATATCGTGATGTCTGGTGTCTTTCGAAGACCATCAGGGCCCAAGCGGTTTTGGAACGGTCTGCCGGCCCCTCCGAAAAGCAGCAACACTCCTTCGCGGGTCAAATCGGCAGACAGCCGATGGATCCCTGCGGAACCAGCGGTGTGAAAGATCCCGGCTCCGTCGCCAACCGGCAAGTCGAACCCGGCGCGCGCCCCTGTCGGGCAGCGACATCGTCACCAGATGCAAGACTACAGCATCCAGACTTGATCCGCGCGCACATGCCAGCGCGTCGGACGCGGTGCATGTTGCTTCACGCCGTTTTCAAGCGCATATGGGATGACGGGCAGAGTGGCGGCCTTGGCCACGGACTTCCCAAATTTCACATCAATTATTAAATTGTTAGTGGCGGAGAGACAGGGATTCGAACCCTGGGTCCCCGTGAAGGGACAACGGTTTTCGAGACCGCCCCGTTCGACCACTCCGGCACCTCTCCGCGGGGGTCTGGGTAGAGGGGCGTTTAGACAATTCCCCAGCGGGGCGCAACAGCCAAATCACAAGTTTTTCCGATGCCGGTGAAAGAGCACGGGGATGTCGTGATCGTGACGGCGTCAACCCGCCCGCACCGCGCGCAACAGTTGTTGTGGACGCGGCTCTGCTCTACCACTGAAAGGGCTCAGACCCGCGCGAGGACAGAATGACCACAACCGCCCCGATTTCGAATGCCCTGACGGCCCGGCGAACGATCCCGGCGCTGCTGGCGTGGCTCACCTGCCTCTGTCTGGCGTTGCCACTGCGGGCCGAGCCGATCGACGAACTGGCCGAGTCGCTGCAGATCGATGCCATGATCGAGGTCATGCGCGTCGAGGGCATGGCCTATGGTGCGGAGCTGGCCGAAGAGATGATCCCCGGCGGCAGCAATTCTGCCTGGCAGGCGTTGCTGGACCAGATCTATGACGCGGAGAAGATGCGCACGATTGTCCGCCACGGCTTTGCCGAGGTCATCGAGGATAGCGACCCGGCGCCGCTGATCGCTTTCTTCTCGTCCGACCTGGGGCAGAAGATCATTACGCTGGAACTGGAAGCGCGGCGCGCCATGATCGATGATGCGGTCGAAGAGGCCGCGCGCCAGGCCTATCTCGAGGTCAAGGGCAGCGAAGATCCGCGCCTGGACCAGTTGCGCCGTTTCGTCGATGTCAACGACCTGCTTGAAACCAACGTGACCGGCGCGCTGAATGCCTCGTTCCGCTTCTACTCGGGACTGGTCGACGGGGGCGGCCTGCAATTGGCCGAGGGCGATATCCTGGCCGATGTCTGGAGCCAGGAGGAAGAGACCCGCGAGGACACGCGCGAATGGCTGTTCGCCTACCTTCTGCTCGCCTATGAACCGCTGGAGGACGAGGAACTGGAAGCCTACATTGCCCTGTCCGAAACCACGCAGGGGAAGGCGCTGAACCGCGCGCTCTTTGCCGGGTTCAACGCGATGTACGACGAGATTTCCTATGCCCTGGGGCTGGCCGCCTCGCGACAGATGCAGCAGCAGGATCTCTGAGGCCGGCTGACGCAACAATGCCTTGACAACCACGGGCTTTGCGGACCATAAGCCGCGCACGACAGGACGGGGCTTTTGGCCCCGCCTTTTGTTTTTGTTCAACGATCGTCCGCAAGGACGCGCAGTTCGAGGCGGGGCAGGGCCCTGGAAACTCCGGATGACGGGGCCACAGAACGCGGCAGAAAAGGAAAGACGCACCATGTTCGCGGTGATGAAAACCGGCGGCAAACAGTACAAGGTCCAGTCGGGCGATACGCTCCGGGTGGAAAAGCTGGCCGCAGACGCGGGTGAAACCGTGCAGTTCAACGACATCCTGATGCTGGGTGGCGACACCACCGTCGTCGGCGCGCCCTTCGTGGCAGGCGCCGCCGTGCAGGCCGAGGTCATCGACCAGGTCAAGGGTGACAAGCTGATCCACTTCGTCAAGCGCCGCCGCAAGCACAGCTCGCAGCGCACCAAGGGCCACCGCCAGCAGTTGACGCTGGTCCGCGTGACCGAGATCCTCGCCGAAGGCGCGGACGCCACGGGCGTCAAGGCAGCCCTGGGCGCCGGTTCGGCCCCGAAGGCAGCGGCCCCGGCCGTAGCCCCCAAGGCAGCAGCAGCCCCCGCAGCGGTTGAATCCGGCGACGACCTGACCCAGATCACTGGTGTGGGCCCCGCAGTCGCCAAGAAACTGGCCGAGGCCGGTATCACCACTTTCGCCCAGCTGGCGACCGTGGACCCCGAAACCTTCGAGGCCACCAAGGTCAAGCCCGAGTGGGTCGAACAGGCCAAGACCCTGGCCTGAGTCAGTTAAGGAGAGAAACGAATGGCACATAAAAAAGCAGGCGGTTCCTCCCGCAACGGTCGCGACTCTGCCGGACGCCGTCTTGGCGTCAAGCTGTACGGCGGTCAGGCCGCGATCCCGGGCAACATCATCGTGCGTCAGCGCGGCACCAAGTTCTGGCCGGGCGAAGGCGTGGGCATGGGCAAGGATCACACCATCTTTGCAACCGCCGAAGGCGCCGTGACCTTCCGCAAGGGCCTCAAGGGCCGTACCTTCATTTCGGTCCTGCCGGTGGCGGAAGCCGCGGAATAACGCCGAGATCAGTGTCACGGAAACGGACAGGGGATCGGCGGCACCGCCGGTCCCTTTCGCTGTTTTCGGGTGACTGTTCCCCAGGCCCGGCAACGGGTCCCCGGATCGGCCATGCCAATGACAAATTGATCTGCCATCAACCCGGCAGAGCCGATCCCGTCCACTGCACGAGAGGAGAGTGCACATGGGCCTTGATGCAACTCACGACCAGCCCGTCGTAAGGACCGACCGGTTCGATCTGCGCCCCGTGCGCCGATCCGATATCGGGCTGATGGAGCTTTACACCGGCGACGAACGCGTCGCCCGGATGACGACCTCCATCCCGCACCCGTTGCCGCCGGGCGCGGCAGAGGCCTTTGTCACCCGTGTCACCGCGCCCGACCGGCAAGAGGACGTCTGGGCGATGGATGCCACCAAGGTGGGCGGCTCCGAGCTCATGGGCGTGATCGCGCTGGAGCGGATGGATCGCAACCAGTCCGAGGTCGGCTACTGGGTGGCGCCTGCCTTCTGGAACACGGGCCTTGCATCGGAGGCCGTCCGCGCCCTGGTCGAAGCCAACCCGATGGGCAATGCGACGATGTTCGCCAGCGTTTTCCAGGACAATGCCGCTTCGGCACGGGTGCTGGTGAATTGCGGATTCGAATACATCGGCGATGCCGAAGCCTATTCCGTGGCCCGCCAGGCCAAGGTCCCAACCTGGACATATATCTGCAAGCTGGCCTGAGGCATCGAGCAAGGCCTGCTTGAGCGCCGGGGGAAACCCCGGTAAACCGCCGCCTGTCTCACGCCGAAAGCCCCAATCATGAAATTCCTCGATCTCTGCAAGGTCTACATCCGCTCCGGTTCCGGCGGGAACGGCTGTGTCAGTTTCCGCCGCGAAAAATTCATCGAGTACGGCGGGCCGGACGGGGGCGACGGCGGCCGCGGCGGCTCTGTCTGGGCCGAGGCGGTCGACGGGCTGAACACGCTCATCGACTTCCGCTATCAACAGCATTGGTTTGCCCAGAACGGCCAGGCCGGCAAGGGGCAGAACCGTACCGGCGCCGATGGTGACGACATCTTGCTGCGGGTGCCCGTGGGCACCGAGATCCTCGAAGAGGACGAGGAAACCGTGGTGGCCGACCTGACCGAACTGGGTCAGCGGGTGCAACTGGCCAAGGGCGGCAACGGCGGCTGGGGCAACCTGCGTTTCAAGACCGCCACCAACCAGGCACCGCGCAATGCCAACCCGGGCCAGGACGGGGTGGAACGGACCCTCTGGCTGCGGCTGAAACTGATCGCGGACGTGGGTCTGCTGGGCCTGCCCAATGCCGGCAAAAGCACCTTTCTGGCGGCAACATCCAACGCCCGGCCAAAGATCGCGGACTATCCGTTTACCACGCTGCACCCGAACCTCGGCGTCGTCTCTGTCGACAACACGGAATTTGTCGTGGCCGATATTCCCGGCCTGATCGAGGGCGCGCACGAGGGCCGGGGGCTTGGCGACATCTTTCTGGGCCATGTCGAACGTAGCGCGGTTCTGCTGCATCTGGTCGATGGCACATCGGGCAGCCTGATCGAGGATTACCAGACCATCTGCAACGAGCTGGATGCCTATGGCGCTGGCCTGTCCGACAAGCCCCGCGTGACCGTCCTGAACAAGATCGACGCGCTGGATGCCGAGGAACGCGAATTCCTGAAGGAGGAACTCGAGGCGGTGGGGGCCGAAAACGTCATGCTCATGTCCGGGGCCTCTGGCGAGGGCGTGACCGAGGTTCTGCGTGCCCTGCGTCCGCATGTCGAGGCGCGCCGCGCGGCAGATCGGCCCGCGGACCCCGAGGAGGACGGGACATGGCAGCCCTGACCGAGGCGCGCCGGGTTGTCATAAAAATCGGCTCGGCCCTTCTGGTGGATCGCGACACCGGCGACCTGCGCCGCAGCTGGCTGGATGCCATTGCCGAGGATATCGCTGCACTGAAGGCGCGCGATGCCGACGTGGTGCTGGTGTCGTCCGGGTCGATTGCGCTGGGGCGGGGCATCCTGCAGCTGCCACCCACGGTTCTGCCCCTCGAACAGTCGCAGGCCGCTGCCGCCGTGGGCCAGATCCACCTGGCCCGCGCCTGGCAAGAGGCGTTGGCGCCGCACGGGCTGACCACGGCTCAGGTGCTGGTGACGCTGGAAGATAGCGCCGACCGCCGCCGCTACCTGAACTCGCGGGCGACCCTGGAAACCCTGTTGGGGTTCGGCGCCGTGCCCATCGTGAATGAAAACGACACGGTGGCCACGGATGAGATCCGCTATGGCGACAATGACCGGCTGGCGGCACAGGTAGCCGTGACCGTGGGTGCCGACCTGCTGGTGCTGCTGTCGGATGTGGACGGGCTTTATACCGGCAATCCGAACAGCGATCCGGACGCACAACGGCTTGAAACCGTGTCGGAAATCACGCCCGAGATCGAGGCGATGGCGGGCGACGCCGGCTCTGGCCTGTCCAAGGGCGGCATGAAGACCAAGGTCATGGCGGCCAAGACGGCGACCGCCTCGGGCTGTGCCATGATCATCATGCATGGCGCCGAACTGCATCCGCTGCAACGCCTGATCGATGGCGCGCCTTCGACCCTGTTCACCCCGCATCTCGACCCGCACGCGGCGCGCAAACGCTGGATCGCGGCGATGAAACCGCAGGGCACGCTGCGCGTCGACGAGGGCGCGGCGCAGGCGCTGGCCTCTGGCAAGTCGCTGTTGCCCGCCGGGTTGCGCGCGGTCGAAGGCGATTTCGGACGCGGCGAGCCGGTGACGATCCGGACACTGAGCGGCCTGACCCTGGGCCAGGGGCTGACCCGCTACACGGCCTCCGAGGCACGGGCCATCGCCGGGCACCACAGCCGCGACATCGAGGGCATCCTGGGCTATCCAGGCCGCGCCGTGCTGATCCACCGCGATGACATGGCGGTGTGACGGGTTTCTTTGACCCGTGCCGCCGATCTCACTACTAAAGACGCAGACACTTCTGGCCAGAGGGTTCTTCCCATGAAAGATCTCGAGAACATTCCCGCCCTGATGCAGGACATCGGTGAAAAGGCGCGTGCCGCCGCTGCGGAGCTGGCCTTTGCCCCAGCCGAGGCCAAGCGCAAGGCGTTGGAGATCGCGGCGGACAAGCTGTGGGAGGCGCGTGCGCAGGTGATCGAGGCCAACGCCCGCGATCTCGACTTCGGTGCCGAGAAAGGTCTCAGCAAGGCCATGATGGACCGGCTGATGCTGGATGAGGCGCGCATCCAGGGGATCTGTGACAGCCTGCGGTCCGTCGCGGCGCAGGACGATCCCGTGGGCAAGGTCATCGAGGAATGGGACCGCCCCACGGGCCTTCACATCCAGCGGGTGCGCACGCCGCTTGGCGTCGTCGGCGTGATCTATGAATCGCGGCCCAACGTGACGGCGGATGCCGGCGCGCTCTGCCTCAAGGCGGGCAACGCGGTGATCCTGCGCGGCGGGTCCGAGAGCTTTCATTCCTCGGGCGCGATCCATGCCTGCCTGGTCGAGGGGCTGCGCGCCGCCGGTCTGCCGGACGCCGCAATCCAGCTGGTGCCGACGCGTGACCGTGCGGCTGTCAGCGAGATGTTGAAGATGACCGATTACATCGACGTGATCGTGCCGCGCGGCGGCAAGGGGCTGGTCGGGCTGGTGCAGCGCGAGGCGCGGGTGCCGGTCTTTGCCCACCTCGAGGGGATCGTGCACATCTACATCGACAAGGAGGCCGATCCGGTCAAGGCGCTGTCGGTCGTGCGCAATGCCAAGACCCGACGCACCGGTATCTGTGGTGCCGCCGAATGCCTGCTGATCCACCGCGACGTGGCCGAGACCATTGGCCAGGGCGTGATCCGGGCCCTGCTGGAGGCTGGGGTGGAAGTGCGTGCCGATGCAAACCTGCAGAACATCCCGGGCACCGTTCCGGCCGGGGCCGAGGACTGGGGCCAGGAATACCTCGACAGCATCATCGCCGCACGGGTCGTCGAGGACATCGACGAGGCCATCGCCCATATCCGCAAGTACGGGTCGAATCACACCGACGCCATCCTGACCGAGGATGACGCGGCAGCAGCGCGTTTCTTTGAACGGCTCGATTCGGCGATCCTGATGCGCAATGCCTCGACCCAGTTCGCCGATGGCGGAGAGTTCGGCATGGGCGCGGAGATCGGCATTGCCACCGGCAAGATGCACGCGCGCGGCCCGGTGGGGGCCGAGCAGCTGACCAGCTTCAAGTACCTGGTGACCGGGGACGGGACGGTGCGGGCCTGAGGCCCGCACCTGCGCGAATGGTCAGGCGATCTTGATCGTGATGGAATCGTCGGCCGGGGTGGCATAGATTTTCTGCCCCGCCGCCTCTGCCTGGATCGGCAAGAGCACGAAATGCACACGGTCGGCGCCCGGCCAGTCGGAAGGCGCATTGCCATTCAGGTGATCCCAGTGCCGGGGGTCCGCGGCGATGCGCGGTCCGGTGGCCTGCAAGGTCCAGCCCGCCGCGTCGCGATCGACACGCAACGTACCCCCATGCGGCAGCGCGCTTTCGCAGCAGAGATAGGCGAGGAAGGCCAGTTGCACCTGGATCCGGGGCAGGTCCTCCTGCGGGGTCCAGTCCACCTGCAGCTTGCCGCCCTTGCCCAGGGCCTTCAGGGTGGACGCGATCTCTCGCCGGCCCATCATCTGTTGTTCACCGGCCTGGCCAAAGGCGACACGAAAGAAGCGGATGCGCGCCGCCGCGCTTTCGCAACTGTCCTGGATCAGCGCCATTTCCGGGCTCAGGTCGGTTGGCCCCGCAAGGGCGATCAGCTCCAGCCCGTTCTGGATGGCGCCGATGGGACTGATAAGATCGTGGCACAGCCGCGAACCGACCAGGGCTGCGAGGTGGGCGTGGGACTGGGACATGGCAATCTCCGATCTGGAGGATACAGGAATGAAAGAACTCAACTCGTTACTCGAACCCGGAATGCTGGTGCGGCATCCCGAACAGCCCGACTGGGGCACAGGGCAGGTGCAGTCCAACATCGGGGGCCGGATCACCGTCAACTTTCGGGAACAGGGCAAGGTCGTGCTGGACAGTGCCCGGGTCTCGCTGCTCCCCGTTCATGATGGTTAACCTAGTCGGCCACAGGTTGATGAATGGTTAACCAAGGTTAGGTCGTGACCGCAAGCGTTGCACTTGCTGGCCCGCTTGCCTATGACCGACCGGCAGGTCCGACCGCAGCGCTTGGGAGAGATGACAGTGACAGAGGCCTTCTCGGTCCGGCTGGCGAAAGATGCCGAGGATATCGCCGCGGCACAGCGCCTGCGCTACGATGTCTTCGTGACGGAACTGGGCGGCGACGGAGCGCTGGTCGACCACGAGGCGCGGCTGGAACGCGACCGGTTCGATCCCTTCTTCGATCATCTCCTGGTCTGCGATGACAGCAAGGGCGGTGCCGTGGTTGGTGTCTATCGCCTGTTGCGTGATGATCAGGCCGCCGTGGCCGGACAATTCTATTCCGAGGACGAATACGATCTGACCGCCCTCAGGACCAGCGGCCGCCGCCTGCTGGAGTTGGGCCGGTCCTGCCTGCATCGTGATTACCGGGGTGGGGCCGCCATGTTCCACCTCTGGCAGGGATTGGCGGGTTACGTCCTCGACCACGGGATCGAGGTTCTCTTTGGTGTTGCCAGTTTCCACGGGACGGACGTGGACAAGCTGGCCGAGCCGCTCTCTCTCTTGCATCACCGTCACCTGGCGCCGCCCGAGCTGCGCCCGAGGGCGCGTGCGTTCCAGTCGATGAACCTGCTGGCAGAGGACCAGATCGACCGCCGCCGCGCCATGTTGCAGGTGCCGGCGCTGATCAAGGCCTACCTGCGGCTGGGAGGATGCGTGGGCGAGGGCGCCTTTGTCGATCAATCCTTCAACACCGTGGATGTCTGCCTGGTGATGGACACCGCGCGGATGACAGATCGCCAGCGCGCGCTCTATACCCAGGAACGCGCCACGTGAGGCGGCCATGAGCCAGACCTGGAACGGCGCCGAGGAGCCGGACTGGCCCCCGATCGACGCCCGTGGCTGGCTGCGCGTCGCCTGGCGCGCACCGCTCATGGCGCTGGTGATCTTCGGGTGCCTGGCACTGCTCTTGCTGGTGCGGCTGGTCGAAAGGCCGCTGTGCGGGACCGGGCGTCCCGTGACGCCGCATATCACCCGTTTTGTCTGTCGCACTGTCCTGCTGATCATGGGATTACCGGTCGAGATGCGCGGGCAACGCATGAAGGGGCCGGGCGCCATCGTGGCCAACCACACGTCATGGCTTGATATTTTCGTGCTGAACAGCCGCAAGACGATCTACTTTGTCTCAAAGGCAGAGGTGGCGGCCTGGCCCGGGATCGGCTGGCTGGCGCGGGCGACGGGCACGCTGTTCATCAATCGCGACCGCCGAGAGGCGCAGGCGCAGACGCAGGCATTCGAGGACCGGTTGCTGAACGGGCACCGGCTGCTGTTCTTTCCAGAGGGCACTTCGACCGACGGGCTGCGGGTGCTGCCCTTCAAGACGACGCTGTTCGCGGCCTTCTATTCGGAACGCCTGCATCACCGCTTGCAGGTGCAGCCGGTGAGCGTGGTCTATCATCCGCCGCAGGGGGCGCACCCCCGGTTCTATGGCTGGTGGGGCGACATGGATTTCGGGGCCTCGCTGCTCCGCATTCTAGCGGCACCGCGACAGGGCCACGTGGTGCTGAACTACCATCCGCCGGTCCGAGTGGACGACTTCGCCAACCGCAAGAGCCTGGCGCACGCGCTGGAGATCCGGGTCCGCGAGGGGCACACGGCGGAACTGGGGCCTGTGGCGCCGGAGTTGCTTGGCAAAGAGTAAGACGGTCTCGGGGGACGTTCGGGACTCGGTCCCTTTCAGGGACCATCGCCCGCCCGCTACCCCTCGATTTGGGCCGTCGTTCTGCGGATGGCGGTCAGGGTTCCCGGGCTCTCCTGGACACAGATCCTGAGGGCGTCAATCGGGACGTGTCAGCCGCGCATGGCGTCGCGCAGGGACTGCAGGGCGGCCAGCGGATCTTCCTCGCGCCAGATTTCCTCGCCGATGGCAAAGAAATCCGTGACCGGGGCAAGACTGCGGACAAGTTCGGGCGTCAAGCCGCCTTCGGCAACGACGGGGACCTCGATCATCTCGGTCCACCATGCGAAGAGCTCGTGCTCGGCCACTTCGCCATCGCCCAATGCGCCCGAGACCGGGCCGAAGGCGACGTAATCGGCGCCGTGTTCGCCGGCGGTCATGCCGTCATGGCGCGACTGGTGGCACCAGGCGCCGACGATGGCATCCGGGCCGAGGGTCTTGCGCGCCGTGCGCACCGACCGGGCCCCGTCGACAAGGTGGACGCCGTCGAGGCCAAGCCGATCGGCCAGCATGACATGGGTGTCGATCACCAAAGCCACGTCGACCCGGTGCGCGACCTCGCGCACGGCATCCGCGGCGCGCATCAACCGGTCCTCGTCGCGGGTGGCCAGGCTCAGGCGCAGGCAGGCGGTCTCGACCTCGCCCAGCACGCGGGCCAGCCGGTCGGGAAATGTGCCCAGGTCGAACTCTGGCGGCGTGACCAGGTAGATCTGAGGGGCATCGGGATCTTGGGTCGTCATGGTGCTCTCCTGAACCGAAGGTCCTCATAACGCGGCTTTGCAGCCATTGCACCCGGGTTTTTCACCTCTCGCCAAGGCTTGCCCCCGGCGCTGAGGGGCATTACCCCTCCGCCGATCCGACGGAGAGAGCGACATGGCGACAGGCACCCCCCAACCGGCATTCGTGCTGGTGCGGCCCCAGATGGGCGAGAACATCGGCGCGGCGGCGCGGGCAATGTGGAATTTCGGCCTGGACCGGATGCGGATCGTCGATCCGCGCGACGGTTGGCCCAATTCCAAGGCGGTGGCCATGTCGAGCGGCGCCGGGCGCCTGCTGGACGAGGCGCAGCTGTCAGAGGATGTGCCGGGGGCGATCGGGGATTGTTCCTTCGTGCTGGCCACCACGGCCCGGCCCCGTGACCTGACCAAGACGATCTGGACCCCCGAGGCGGCGATGGCCGAATGCGCGCGCCGAATCGCGGGCGGCGAGAAAGTGGCGGTGATATTCGGCCCGGAACGCGCGGGGCTGGAAAACGAGGACATCGCTCCCTGCAACGGCATCATCTCGGTGCCGGTGAACCCCGAGTTTGCCTCGCTGAACCTTGCGCAATGTGTCCTGCTCTGTGCCTACGAATGGCGCCGGGCGAGCGCGGAGATGCCCGAAGTCGCAGAGTCCCTGGCCGGAACGGAACTGGCCCTGCAGCACGAGGTCGACCACCTGGCGCGCCACTACGAGGACCGGATGGAAGAGGCGGGGTTCTTCTTTCCGGCGCACAAGGCCGAGAGCATGAAGGTCAACCTGCGCAACATGTGGTCACGCCTGCCGCTGACCCGGGCCGAGGTGCAGATGCTGCACGGAATGATGCGCCAGGTGGTGCGCTGGAGAAACAAGAAAGCGGACTGATCCGTGGGGGATCAGTCCGCCAGAAGGCCGGGCCGGCCAGGGAGGACAACCGGCGCCGGGATGGGCCGCGGTCAGTAGTTGCCGCCGCCCGAGTAACCGCCGGAATAGCCACCCGAGTAGCCCTTCTTCTTGGGCGGCGTGTAGGTATTCTTCGGCGCGGTATAGGTGTTTTTCGGCGGGGTATAGGTGCAGGCGTAGTTCAGGATGTAGTCGCCATGCACCCAGTAGTACTGGCCCTGGTACTGGATCTGCACCCAGCCGTATTGCGTGTCATAGGTGTCAAGCGCGGTGCAGGGGCTGAAGGTGCCCACGACCGGGTAGTTCTGGCCCGGTCCGGTGCGGTAGTTCAGGTGGTTCTGGCCGACCCAGGCCTGCCCGGCCGAAGCGGCGGAGGCGGCGAGCGTTGCGGCGGCGACGGCAGCGGAGATGAGGAAGGTCTTCATGGGATAGGTCCTTTGGGGTCTATATTCTTCTGGCAAGAGCCGGTGATCGGAAATTCGTTAACCTGTGGACCCAAGATAAACCTTGCCCGCCCGGGCCATAAGTCAGGCATTCCTGACCGCCTTGCCGGCCTGGTCCGGACGCCCGTTGTCCCCGTAAACCAAAAGGACCGATCCGCGAGGGGATCGGTCCTGGGGAGGGGCGCCGGTCCGGGAGGAGGAGACCGACGCCAAGGGGAGGAAGGGATCAGTAGTTGTAGTAGTGGTTCTTCTGCTTGTGGCCCCAGGACTTCTTCTTCTTGGGCTGCCAGTGGCAGGAATGGTTGCTCAGGTACTTGGACGAAACCCAGTAGTAGTTGTGCTGGAACTTCACCTTGGCCCAGCCGTGCTTGTAGGCGACGATGTGGACCGGGGTGCAGGGATTGAAGACGCCAAGCACCTGGTAATGTGTGCTGGGACCCGAACGCGCGTTCAGGGGGGTCTTGCCGACCCAGGCCTGGGTGGCCGAAGCGGCCGAGGCGGTCATGGCGGTTGCGGCGACGATGGCGGAGAGAATGAGCTTTTTCATCGGTCTGGTCCTTTGAACTAAGTCTTTGATCTGTCGTGTTTGCTGGTCTTCGTGGTCGTCTTGTTCCGTGACACCAACCTATGACTTTCGCGGTGCGGGCATAAGTCAGGCATTCCTGACGGAGGTATTCCCGACCCTGTGGTGCAGCAGAAACCGGTTTCCAGGGACCCGGAGTGTGCGCAGTGATCGGAACAAGAAAAAACGGACCGATCCGTTGGGATCGGTCCGCGAGGGGAGGTGGCGCCGGCCAGGGAGGAGGAACCGGCGCCCGGGAGGAAGGGATCAGTAGTTGTAGTAGTGGTTCTTGTGGCCCCAGTGCTGCTTCTTGTGGCCCCAGTGCTGCTTTTTCGGGGTCCAGTGGCAGGCGTGGCCCTGCACGTAGTCGGCCTTCACCCAGTAGTAGTTGTGGTTGAAGTAGACTTTGTACCAGGTCGGGTTGCCATAGTAATCGCGGGTGAACTTCACCACATGCACCGGGGTGCAGGGCTTGAACACGCCCAGCTTGTGATACTGGACACCGGGGCCGGAACGGGCGTTCAGGTGGTTGTTGCCGATCCATGCCTGGGTGGCCGAGGCGGCCGAGGCGGTCATTGCAGTTGCGGCGACGATGGCGGAGAGAATGAGCTTTTTCATGGGTCTGGTCCTTTGGGTCGATGGTCTGGCGGGGTCTGGTGTCTTGGTGGTCGTCTTCGTTAACCTGTGCCCATAATTTACGGTTTGCCCCTGCATTTCATAAGTCAGGCATTCCTGACGGAGGTATTCCGGACCCCGCGACATGCCGCAGGGGGGCCGCTTGAAGGCCCCGGTCGGGCGCTCTACTGTCCGGTCAAAATGCGGAGGCTGGGATGGCAGAGAAACGCAAGCTGTTCGAGGAAGTGAGCGAGGGCACGCAGAAACCGGCGGCCCCGGCAGGCGGCATGATCGACGCGGGGAAACGCGGGGCGCGCGGTGCGGTGCGCCTCTGGCTGATGCTGCTTTTCCTGTTGGTGGTGGTGATGATCGCGGTCGGTGGGCTGACACGTTTGACGGATTCCGGCCTGTCGATCACCGAGTGGAAACCGATCACAGGGGCGCTGCCGCCGTTGAACGCAGCCGAGTGGGATGCCGAGTTCGAGAAATACAGGCAGATCCCCGAGTACCAGCTGCAGAACAAGGGCATGTCGCTGTCCGAGTTCAAGACGATCTATTGGTGGGAATGGGGTCATCGCCAACTTGGCCGGGTGATCGGCCTTGTCTGGGCCCTGGGCTTTTTCGGATTTCTTCTGGCCAAGGCAATCCCGCCGGGCTGGACAGGGCGGTTGCTGGGCCTGGGGGCCCTGGGTGGACTGCAGGGGGCCATCGGCTGGTGGATGGTGTCTTCGGGCCTGGGCGGCGAAATGCTGGACGTGGCCTCCTATCGCCTGGCAACGCACCTGGGGCTGGCCTTTGTCATCCTCGGGCTGATCGCCTGGTACGTCTATCACCTGACCTACGAGGAACGCGCCCTGATGCAGGCCCGGCGTAGCGCCGAGCCAAAGCTGTTCTCGATGGCAACGGGGCTGATGCATTTCGCCTTCCTGCAGATCCTGCTGGGCGCGCTGGTGGCCGGGATCGATGCGGGCCGCAGTTATAACGACTGGCCGCTGATGGGCGGCGAGGTCTTCCCCTCGAACGCCTTCGACTTCGAGCCGCTCTGGCGGAACTTCTTCGAAAATGCCGGGCTGGTGCAGTTCATGCACCGCGTCACGGGCTATCTGCTGTTTGCCTTCGGTGTCGTGGTCTGGCTGCGCGCGCGGCGGTCCGCCAACCGGGATACGCGCTTCCGGTTCAACGCTGTTTTTGCCGTCTTGTTCGTGCAGGTTGTGCTGGGTATCGTCACGGTTGTGTATGTCGCGCCCTGGCATATTGCCATCGTGCACCAGCTGGGGGCGGTGGCACTATTGGCACTGATATTGCGGGCGCGGTTTGCCGCGCGCTATCCCGCACCACAAAGCATAAGAGGCACGAGCTGAATGAGTGCATACGACGATTTGATGGCCTTCCAGCGCGACACCGAGGCGCTGGCGCAGGTCGCGGGCCGGTTGAGCTGGGACCAGGAAACCATGATGCCGCGCGGGGCGGCAGACCAGCGCAGCGATGAACGCGCCGCGATGGAGGCGATCCTGCACCAGCGTCGCACAGACCCGCGCATCGGGGACTGGCTGGCGGCGATCGCCGAGGAAAACCTCGATCCGGTCGCCCGCGCGCAACTGCGCCACATCCGGCGCAGCCATGACCGCAGCGTGCGTGTGCCCGAACGGCTTGCCTCGGAAATTGCCCGCATGGTCAGCCGCAGCCACGTGATCTGGGCCGAGGCGCGGGCGGATGACGATTTTGCGGCATTTGCCCCGGCGCTGAAAGAGGTCATCGCACTGAGGCAAGAGGAGGGCGCTGCGCTGGCCGCGGGTGGCGATGTCTATGACGCGCTGCTGGATGACTATGAACCCGGTGCCAAGGCCGCCGACCTGGAGGCGATGTTCGGCGCCCTGCGGCCCCGGCTGGTCGCGCTTCGCGAGGCCGTGCTGGCGAAACCGGCACCACAGGGCCTGTCCGGTGCCTTTGACGAGGCCGGGCAGATGAAACTGGCCCGCCTGCTGGCCAAGACCTTTGGCTATGACATGCGGCGGGGCAGGGTGGACAAGGCGGTGCACCCGTTCAGTTCCGGCTCGGGTGACGATGTGCGCATCACCACGCGCACCATGCCGCTGGAACCGTTCAACTGTTTCTACTCGACCATCCACGAGGTCGGCCACGGCAGCTATGAACAGAACATCGACCCGACCTACCGCCTGACGCCGCTGGGGGCGGGGGTCTCGATGGGGGTGCATGAAAGCCAGAGCCGGATCTACGAGAACCAGCTGGGCCGCTCGCGCGCCTTCACCGGCTGGCTCTATGGCCAGATGCGGGACACCTTCGGGGATATCGGCATCGCCGACGAAGACGGGTTCTATGCCGCGGTCAACAAGGTGCGCAACGGCTATATCCGGACCGAGGCGGACGAGCTGCAATACAACCTGCACGTCCTGTTGCGCTTTGACCTGGAACGGGCGCTGATTTCCGGCGACCTGCAGGTCGATGACCTGGAAACCGCTTGGAACGACCGTTTCCTGGCCGATTTCGGGTTCGCGGTGGACAAGCCCTCGGACGGGGTTCTGCAGGACGTGCACTGGTCCGCCGGTCTGTTCGGCTATTTCCCGACCTATTCGCTGGGCAATGTCTATGCAGGCTGCCTTTACAAGGCGCTGCGCGATGCCGTGCCCGGGCTGGACGGGCAATTGGCACAGGGCGATACCTCGGGCGCCACGGACTGGTTGCGAGACAACCTTCAGCAGCATGGCGGCCTCTACGCCCCGCGCGAGGTGATCGAGAAGGCCAGTGGCGCGGCGCCCTCAGAGGCGCCGCTGCTCGACTATCTCGAAGAGAAGTTCAGCGCCATCTACGGACTTTGATAAGGGCGCGCGCGGGTGTCTGCCGAGGCCCGCGCGTCCTGATCCAAGCCGCGCGTTTTTCCCGTTTCGGCCCCGGCTGTGCTTTGGCACGACAGGGATCGTTGAACCAGTCAGTGGAGTAACGATCATGAAACAGATTCTCTTGGCCACGGGCCTCTGCGCCGGTCTTGCGCAGCCTGCTCTTGCCCAGGCCACGACCGAGGCCCGGGTGATCGGTCCGTCCGGCGTGCCTGTCTACACAGTGCAGGTGCTGGGCGCCAACGGTGTCACCTACAATTGTCGCCCCGACACCGAAGAGCGTGACGGACAGGTCTTGCGCTTTTGCCGCCGAGTCGATGGTGCGGCGGTCGCCGATGGTGACCCCTTTGCACTGGCCCCGGCGATCATCGCGGGCGGTGTGCTGGCGGTGCTTGCCGTGGGCTCGGCCTCGGGCACGGATTGATACCGGCAATGCAAAAGGGCGGGACCGCGATTGCGGCCCCGCCCTTTTGCATTTGGAATGAACGCGGATCAGCTGTTGGGGTAGATAAACGCCTTGCGCGCGGATTCGAGATTGCCGAGACCCCGATTGATGGCAGGGATCGCCCGGTTGACCAGTTGGGCCACCTGCGGGCGCAGGGCAGACCGGGCGTCCTGGTCCGGCGCCGTGCTCAGGATCCTATAGGCCTGCGAGAAATCGTCGGACTGGCTGCGATAGGCCTCGATCAGGGCGCGGGCCTCGGTCAGGAACTCCGTACGGCCCGGCTGCGACTCTTCCTGCGAGGCAAGCCTGTTGACCAGGTCGCTGGCTTCGTCCGCACGTTTGACCATGCTCTCGCCGCAGGACTCGCTGAACATAAGCGCGGTTCTGGGCGTGGTTGTCGGCAGATCGAAACTCCCGGTCGACAGGCCAACGAACCAGTCGGTGCAATCGCGCGACCGACCGTCAAAGGAGTTGATCAGCTTGATGACCCGGTTGGCGTCATTCTTGCGGTCGTTCTGTGCCTCGATCCTCTGGTTCTGCTGGTAGCGTTCGTAACGTGCGTACATGAAGAATACACCCGCGCCAAAGGCCACCAGCGTAATCAGGAGTGAAATGATGCGCATGGCGCCGGAAATCCCTAGTCTGTTTTAGTCCTGCTCGGTTTCGGTGTCCGTCTCGCCCTGATCGGCGATCCAGGCCACGGAAACCACGGTTTCACCCGTGCCGGTGTTGAAGACCCTGACCCCGCCCGCGCTGCGCGACCGGAAGGAAATGCCGTCCACCGGCACGCGGATCGACTGACCGGTCGACGTAGCAAGCATGATCTGGTCGTCAAGCTCGACCGGGAAGGAGGCGACGATTTCGCCGCCGCGCATCGATTTCTCCCAGGCGGTGACGCCCATGCCACCCCGGCCGCGCACCGGGTAGTCATGGCTCGACGACAGCTTGCCCAGGCCTTTGGCGGTGATCGTCAGGATCAGGTTTTCCGCCGCCGACATCTGCGCATAGCGTTCCTGCGTGATGGCGCTGTCGGCATTGCCTTCCTCTTCTTCGGGGGGCTCGGCCTCGTCGGTCAGCCCGGCCATCGCGCGCCGCATCTTGAGGTAGGAGGCACGTTCGTCCGATGTGGCGTCGAAATGGCGGATCACCGACATCGACACGACCTCGTCGCCATTGGAGAGGCGGACGCCGCGCACGCCGGTGGAATTGCGCGAGTTGAAGACGCGGACCTCGGGCACGGGGAAACGGATCGCCCGGCCAGAGTTCGTCACCAGCATGACGTCGTCATCCTCGGAGCAGATGCGCGCGTTGATCAGGCGCATGTCCTCATCCTCGAACTTCATCGCGATCTTGCCGTTGCGCATGACGTTGGTGAAATCCGAAAGCTTGTTTCGGCGCACGCTGCCCTTGTTGGTGGCAAAGACGATCTGCAGGTCGTCCCAGTCTGCCTCGGGCCGGTCGACGGGCATGATCGCCGCAATCGAGACACCCGACGGGATCGGCAGGATGTTGACGATGGCCTTGCCCTTGGAGGTTCGCCCGCCCAGCGGCAGGCGCCATGTCTTGAGCTTGTAGGCCATGCCATCGGTGGTGAAGAACAGAAGCTGCGTGTGCGTATTGGCGACAAAGAGCGTGGTGACAACGTCGTCGTCCTTGGTCGACATCCCGGACAGGCCCTTGCCGCCGCGTTTCTGGGCGCGGAAATCGGCCAGGGCAGTGCGCTTGATGTAGCCGGACTGGGTCACGGTGACGACCATGTCTTCGCGTTCGATCAGGTCCTCGTCTTCGAGGTCGCCGGCCCATTCGGTGATCTCGGTCCGGCGCGGCACCGCGAATTCGTTGCGGATCTCGGTCATCTCGTCCTTGATGATGCCCATGATGCGCTCGCGCGAGGACAGGATGTCGAGGTAATCCTTGATCTTGGCGGCCAGGTCTTCGAGTTCGTCGGTGACTTCCTTGACGCCCAGCTGGGTCAGGCGCTGCAGGCGCAGCTCCAGGATGGCCCGGGCCTGGGTTTCGGACAGGTTGTACGTGCCGTCCTCGTTGGCCTTGTGGGTCGGATCGTCGATCAGCGCGATATAGGGCAGGATCTCTTCTGCCGGCCAGCGACGTTCCATCAGGCGCTGGCGTGCCTCGGGGGCATCCGCGCTGGAGCGGATCGTGGCGACCACTTCGTCGACGTTCGACACGGCAACGGCCAGACCGCAGAGGATGTGCGACCGTTCGCGGGCCTTGCGCAGCAGGTAGGCGGTGCGCCGTGCCACGACGTCCTCGCGGAAGTCGATGAAGGCCGAGAGGAAACCATATAGCGTCAGTTGCTCGGGCTTGCCGCCGTTCAGCGCCAGCATGTTGCAGCCAAAGCTGACCTGCATCGGCGTAAAGCGGAACAGCTGGTTCAGCACCACCTCGGCGGTGGCGTCGCGTTTGAGTTCGACCACCACGCGCACACCGTCGCGGTCGGATTCGTCCTGAACGTGGGCGATGCCCTCGATCTTCTTGTCGCGCGCGGCCTCGGCGATGCGCTCGATCATCGTGGCCTTGTTCACCTGGTAGGGGATCTCGTCGATGACGATGGCATAGCGATCCTTGCGGATCTCCTCGATCCGGGTCTTGGCGCGGATGATGACGCTGCCGCGGCATTCCAGGTAGGCCTTGCGCGCGCCCGAGCGGCCAAGGATCACGCCCCCGGTCGGGAAATCCGGCCCGGGGATGTATTCGATCAGTTCCTCGGTCGACATGTCCGGGTTTTCGATCAGCGCCAGCGTCGCGTCGATCACCTCGCCCAGGTTGTGGGGCGGAATCCGGGTTGCCATGCCGACGGCGATGCCCTCGGCGCCGTTGACCAGCACGTTGGGATAGCGCGCGGGCAGGACCGTGGGTTCACGCTCCTTGCCGTCGTAGTTGTCTTGGAAATCAACGGTTTCCTTGTCGATATCCGTCAGCAGGGCCAGCGCGGATTTCGCCAGGCGGCTTTCGGTGTAACGCATGGCGGCGGGAGGGTCGCCGTCCATCGAGCCGAAGTTGCCCTGGCCGTCGATCAGCGGCAGCGACATGGAGAAATCCTGCGCCATCCGCACAAGCGCGTCGTAGATCGCGGAATCGCCGTGCGGGTGATAGTTGCCCATCACCTCGCCGACGGATTTCGCGGACTTCCGATAGGCCTTGTCGGGCGTGTAATTGCCCTCGTACATGGCGTAGAGGATGCGCCGGTGCACAGGTTTTAACCCGTCGCGCAGATCCGGAATCGCGCGGCTGACGATGACCGACATGGCGTAGTCGAGGTAGCTCGACTTCATCTCGTTTTCGATCGAGATCGAGGGGCCGCGCGGCGCCGGACGATTTTCGTCTGCATTTTCAGGGGGTTCGGGCGTATCGCTCACGTCAGGGGCCTGTCAGTTGATCTGCCATATCTTGTTGAGAGGTGTATATCAGAGACTATCTGTAGGGTGCAATGGCGGCCCGGGGGCGCATTTTGGCAGCCAGCGGTCACGTCTGCTAACACACTGTTTTTATTGATAAGTAAAGATTTGCTTGGCAGCATTTACCTACGAGTTGTCAAACGAGGTAAAAACGATGCAGGAGTCCGAAACCGAGCTGATGCTCAAGGGGTATGGCCTGACCACGGCCGAGTTCTTTTATCACATGCCCGATTACGCCCATGTCCTGAACACCTTTATCTGGCAGGACTACGACCTGGCGCCGGATCATCCCCGGCTGTTCGAGTTCATCGAGTTCTGGCACGACGAGATCGAGGGGCCGTTGCACTCGGTCCGGTTCACCCATCGCAAGATGATCTCGCCGGGCGAATGGCGCAACGTGGTGGGTGAATTCCGCTATCATTGAGCGGAGGCCGGCGGCCGTGAATTTTGTACAAAACGTACGTTTTGTACGTCGATTCCGGCAAAACGTACAACGCGTTAGGCTTTTGGAAAGACATCGGGAAACGGGCGGTCCGTGATCGGGCCGCCCCTGGGCCCGGGTGTCAGGGAATGATGCGGGTGTATTTCACGCCTTCCAGGGTCGCGCCAACGCGCAGACCGGCCTGGCCAAAGATCACCGCGATCACCGGCGCCAGCGAGGTGGTGGTTTCCGCCGCCAGCGTCTCGCCGCGTTCCAGCACCGCGTATTCCAGGTTCGCGCCCGCGGCGAAGCCGGGCGAGCGGCGGAAGGTTTCCATCGCGCTGTTGGTCATGAAGAACAGGACGTGCGAATACTGTTGCGCGCCGATCTGCAGCCCGCCCGAGGCCTTGGCGACCGAGTAGTAGTCCACCGAGGCACCGTTGATCCGCAGGGCGCCGCGGCCATAGCCGCCGCCGAACCCGAGACCCGCCTCCGTCACCACCGGCATGACCAGCATGCCGACGGATTTCGCCGCAAGGTCGCGGGTGGCCGGGTAATCGCCATAAAGGCGCGACAGGGTCTGGTCGACCCGCGCGTCGATGCGGGCATCGCCGCCGCTTCCGACGCCGTTGCATGCGCCCAGTGCCAGCGTGGCACCAAGCCCGAAGGTCACATTACGTCTGTTGAGTGTCATGGGTCCGCCTGTTCCTCGAATAGCCTCAAGTCCGGCTGTCTCGCCGGTTGCGGCGCAATATAGGCAGGGGGGCAAGGGTTGTCACGACATGTTGTGGCCTTTCGGCAAGAGACCGCACGGAAGCCTCTTGCCGACAGGGGAAGGGATCACCCGTTCAGCAGGCGAGCCGCCTCGGGCGCGAAATAGGTCAGTACCCCGTCGCAGCCCGCGCGCTTGAAGCTCATCAGGCTTTCCATCATGGCCTTTTCGCCATCGACCCAGCCGCGTTCGCCTGCGCCCGCGATCATCGCGTATTCGCCGGAGACCTGGTAGGCAAAAGTGGGCGCGCCGAACATCTCGTGCGCGCGGCGGCAGATGTCCAGGTAGGGCATCCCCGGTTTCACCATGATCATGTCCGCGCCCTCGGCCAGGTCGCGGGCGATCAGGCGCATGGCCTCGTCGGAATTGCCCGGGTCCTGCTGGTAGGTTTTCTTGTCGCCCTTCAGCGCGCCCGAGGCGCCGACCGCGTCGCGGAACGGCCCGTAGAAGGCCGAGGCGTATTTCGCGGCATAGCTCAGCAGCAGCACGTTCTGGTGGCCCGCGCCCTCCAGCGCGCTGCGCAGGGCGCCGATGCGCCCGTCCATCATGTCGGAGGGGCCGATGATGTCGGCGCCGGCCTCCGCCTGGCTGAGGGCCTGTTTCACCAGCGCCTCGACGGTGCGGTCGTTGACGATCTCGCCATCTTCGACAAAACCGTCATGGCCGTTGATGTTGTAGGGATCCAGCGCGACGTCGGTCATCACCGCGATGTCGGGCGCCGCCGCCTTGATCGCACGGGTGGCGCGGTTGCTGAGGTTTTCCGGGTTCCAGGCCTCGGCGCAATCCTCTGTCTTGAGCGCGGGGTCGGTGTAGGGAAAGAGGCAGATCGCCGGGATCCCCAGCGCCTGCGCCTCGACCGCGGCCTCTGCCACCTTGTCCACCGACAGGCGGTTGACGCCGGGCATCGAATGGATCGGCTCCACCACGCCCTCGCCGTCGCGGACGAAGACCGGCCAGATGAAATCCGCTGGGCTGAGCGTGGTTTCCTGAACCAATGCGCGGATCGCGGGGGTGCGGCGCAGGCGGCGCAGGCGGGTGGCGGGGAAGGGGGCAAAGGTCGGCTGCATCGGGCGCTCCGTCATTGGTCGGCCAAGGGATGCACCCGAGCGCGCGGGCTTGTCCAGCCCCCTCTGGGCATTTGGATTGGCCCGCGCTATGAGGCGGGTCACAGGCAAGGACAGGGCACATGGACTGGTACGATACCGTATTCGAGCTGATCGACCTTCGCAGCTTTTCGAACCTGTGGTTCTGGATCGTCCTTGCCGTGCTCTGGTCCTCGACCAGCCACTGGGTCATGGGTGTGCCCTATGACATGGTCGCGCGCGCGCGCCGCAACGGCGGGCAGGCGGCGCAGGATCTCGAGGACCTGGTGCGCATCAACACCAACCGCCTGCTGTTCATCGCCGAGGAATCCGGCCTCTGGGTGGTGGCGATCGGATCGGCCTTCCTGTCGGGGGTGGCGATCCTGGGGTTCTACCCGGGCTACTGGATCGAGTTCGCGCAGGCCGTCTTTCTGCTGGCCTTTCCGATGACGCTGGTGGGGCTGCTGAGTGTGCGGTCGGCCCGCCTGATCCGTGAAGGCGAGGGCGAGGGAGAGGCGCTGTGGCGGCGGCTGCGCATCCACCGGATGCTGACGCAGCTCATCGGGATGGTGTCGATCTTTGTCACCGCGCTGTGGGGGATGTACATGAACCTGACGGTCCTGCCCTTCTGATCCGCCCAAAGGGCAGGTTGACGCCGGTCGCGCAGCGCGCCATTTGAGCCTCCATGACAGAGCAGCGGATCATCATGGGCGGCGCGCCCGAGGGCTTTGACGCCCGGCTGGTGCTGCGCGAGGTGGACAAGGCCAAGGGGCCGGTCATCCATATCGCGCGCGACGACAAGCGGCTGGCGGCCATGCGCGATGCGCTGGCCTTTTTTGCGCCGGACATGCCGGTGGTGCACTTTCCGGCCTGGGACTGCCTGCCTTATGACCGGGTTTCACCCAATGCCGACATTTCTGCCGCGCGCATGGCGACGCTGGCGGGGCTGGTGCATGGCGGGCCGTCGCGGTTCGTCCTGCTGACGACGCTCTCTGCGGCGATGCAATACCTGCCCGCGCGTGAGGTGCTGCGCGAGGCGGCCTTTGCCGCCCGTGTCGGTGACCGCGTGGACGAGGCGGGCCTGCGCGCCTTCCTGGTCCGGATGGGGTTCAGCCAGGCGCCGACCGTGACCGAACCGGGCGATTACGCGGTGCGGGGCGGCATCATCGACATTTACCCGCCGGGGGACGGCGGGCCGGTGCGGCTGGATTTCTTCGGGGACGTCCTGGACGGCGCGCGGCGGTTCGATCCGGTCAGCCAGCGCACGACCGAGAAACTGGACGTGGTCGAACTGGCGCCCGTGTCCGAGGTCATCCTCGACGAGGCGGCGATCACGCGGTTCCGGCAGAACTACCGGATCGAATTCGGCGCGGCGGGGACTGACGATCCGCTCTACGAGGCGGTCAGCGCGGGGCGCAAGCACGCAGGCGTCGAACATTGGCTGCCCTTCTTCCACGCGCGGCTGGAAACCCTGTTCGATTACCTGCCTGCTGCGCCCGTGCTGATGGACGATCAGCTGACGCCTTCGCGCCTGTCGCGCTGGGACAGTATCGCCGACCAATACGAGACACGCCGCCACGCCCTGAGCCAGAAAAAGACCCTTGGCAGCACGGTTTACAAGCCGATCCCGCCCGAAACCCTGTACCTGGACGATGGCGCCTGGGAAGCGGCGCTGGAGGGCAAGCGTCAGGTGCAGTTCCACCCGCTGCCGCAGGCCAGCGGGCCGGGCGTGGTGGATGCGGGAGGGCGCATCGGGCGCAATTTCTCGCCCGAGCGCCAGCAGGAAAACATCAGCCTCTTCAAGACGCTGGCCGATCATGTTCAGAAATGCCTGCAGGATGGGCCGGTGGTCATCGCTTCCTACTCGGAGGGCGCGCGGGAACGTCTGACCGGCCTGATCGAGGACGAGGGCCTGGCAGAGGCGATCCCCGTTGCCAACGGCACGCGGATCGACAAGCGCGGGCTGCACCTGGCGGTCTGGTCGCTGGAGGCGGGCTTTGTCGCGCCCTGGGACCCCGCGGGCGACAAGGGACGCCTGACCGTCATCTCGGAACAGGACGTTCTGGGCGACCGGCTGATCCGCCAGCCCAAGAAACGCCGCAAGGCCGAGAATTTCATCACCGAGCACCAGTCTCTGAGCCCCGGCGACCTGGTGGTGCACGTCGATCACGGCATCGGTCGCTACCTTGGGCTGGAGGTCGTCACCGCCGCCGGCGCCGCGCATGAATGCCTGACGCTGGAATATGCCGAAGGGGCCAAGCTGTACCTGCCGGTCGAGAACATCGAACTGCTGTCCAAGTATGGCCATGACGAAGGTCTGCTGGACAAGCTGGGAGGCGGCGCATGGCAGGCCAAGAAGGCCAAGCTGAAACAGCGCATCCGCGAGATGGCAGACCGCCTGATCCGGATTGCTGCCGAGCGCGCCCTGCGCAAGGCCCCGATCATGGACCCGCCGGCGGGGGCCTATGAATCCTTTGCCGCGCGTTTCCCCTACCAGGAAACCGACGACCAGCTGCGTGCCATCGAGGACGTGATGGAGGACATGCACTCGGGTCAGCCGATGGACCGGCTGATCTGCGGCGACGTGGGGTTCGGCAAGACCGAGGTCGCCATGCGGGCGGCCTTTGTCGCGGCCATGTCGGGTGTGCAGGTGGCGGTGATCGCACCCACGACGCTCTTGGCGCGCCAGCACTACAACAGCTTTGCCGAACGGTTCCGGGGCTTCCCGCTGGAGGTCAATCCGCTGTCGCGGTTTGTCTCCTCCCGGCAGGCGGCGCTGACCCGCGACGGGATTTCCAAGGGCACCGTCGATATTGCCGTCGGCACGCACGCGCTGCTGGCCAAGGGCATCCGGTTCAACAACCTCGGTCTTCTCATCATCGACGAGGAACAGCGGTTCGGGGTGCAGCACAAGGAACGGCTGAAACAGCTGCGCTCGGACATCCACGTCCTGACGCTGACCGCCACGCCGATCCCGCGCACGTTGCAGCTGTCTTTGACGGGCGTGCGTGACCTGTCGGTCATCGGCACGCCGCCGGTCGACCGCCTGTCGATCCGCACCTATGTGTCCGAATTCGACCCGGTGACGATCCGCGAGGCGCTGTTGCGCGAGCATTACCGGGGCGGGCAGAGCTTTTTCGTCGTCCCGCGCCTGAGCGATCTGCCGGAGGTCGAGGAGTTCCTGAAGGAACAGGTGCCCGAGGTGTCCTACGTCGTCGCGCATGGCCAGATGGCGGCGGGCGAATTGGACGACCGCATGAACGCCTTCTATGACGGCAGGTACGATGTGCTGCTGGCGACGACCATCGTGGAATCCGGATTGGATATTCCCACCGCCAACACGATGGTGGTGCATCGCGCCGATATGTTCGGCCTCAGCCAGCTGTACCAGATCCGGGGCCGCGTGGGCCGGTCCAAGACCCGCGCCTATGCCTATCTGACCACCAAGCCGCGGGCAAAACTGACCCAGACGGCGGAAAAGCGGCTGCGTGTGCTGGGCAGCATCGACACGCTGGGGGCGGGCTTCAGCCTTGCCTCGCAGGACCTGGACATTCGCGGCGCCGGGAACCTGCTGGGCGAGGAACAGTCGGGCCAGATGCGCGACGTGGGCTACGAATTGTACCAGTCGATGCTGGAAGAGGCGATCGCCAAGATCCGCGCCGGCGAGATGGATGGCCTGTCCGAGGCGGACGATCAATGGGCGCCGCAGATCAACCTTGGCGTCCCGGTGCTGATCCCCGAGGATTACGTGCCCGATCTGGACGTGCGCCTGGGCCTGTATCGCCGCTTGTCGGGGCTGACCACCAAGGTGGAACTGGAAGGCTTTGCCGCCGAGCTGATCGACCGCTTTGGCAAGCTGCCGCGCGAGGTGAACACACTGCTTCTGGTGGTTCGGATCAAGGCCATGTGCAAGAAGGCCGGCATTGCCAAACTGGACGGGGGCCCCAAGGGCGCCACGATCCAATTCCACAACGACAAGTTCGCCTCGCCCCAGGGGCTGGTCGAATTCATCAAGGCACAGGATGGACTTGCCAAGGTGCGCGACAACAAGATCGTGGTGCGCCGCGATTGGAAACGCGACAAGGACAAGATCCAGGGCGCCTTTGCCATAGCGCGTGATCTGGCCGAAAAGGTTGTCGCCGAAAAGAAGAAGGCCAAGGCCTGAGACAGGCCCTGGCCCCGGCTTTTCCCGCGATTTTCGCTAGCGCCAACCGCGACCGGGGCAAGGCCCAAAGATGCATCCCGGATAACAATTCACATTTCAGCCACATTCCTGACGCCCGAGGACCGTATTTTTCCTACAACCTGTAATTGATGCTTCTCAAATTCAGGATAAGTGGCATGTTGGTTTCCACGGCAAGAACACGGGTCCTTCGGCTCGTCAAGGATGAACAGGGCAGCTCGACGGTCGAGTTCTCGATCCTCTTTCCGGGGCTGATCTTCCTGATCGCCGGGTGCATCTGGTTGTCGGTCTATGTCATCACCATCGGCAACGTGCAGCAATTGACCTACGAGGTCGCGCGACAGGCCCTGCAGCATCGGGTCGCGGCGCCAGATCACCCCGCGCTGTGCCGCCAGGTGGGGGATGTTCTGGTCCCCGAGATGGTCACCACTCTGACGCTGATCGACCCCGACAAGATCACGGGCCTGTCCTGTTCCCCCGCCGAGATTCCGGGGTGGAGCCGGGTGACGCTGACCTATGACGCCTCGAGCATCGGGTTCTCCCCCTTGATCCGGGCCTTCAACGGCGGCTCTGACGTGATCGTCGGCCGTGCCCTCATCATGGGAGGCTGACATGTTCTGGCGTAACGAGTGCGGTTCCATCACCACGGCCACCTTGATGATCCTGCCCGCGCTGCTTTTGGGCGCGGCCATGACCATTGACCTGCTTTTCCTGAACGACCATCGCAGCCATGTGCAGGCGCAGGCCGATTTTTCCGCCCTCGAGGCCGTCCGCCACGTGGGTAACGAAGAGCGGGCCTTTGTCCAGGCCTCCCGGTCGGTGGCGTATAATGACCTCTTTCCCGCCCGCGCGCTGCAACCGGCGCAGGTGACGCTGGGCCGGTTCGAACAGGGCGTCTTTACGCCCGCATCCACGGACCCGCGGCGCCCCAATGCCGCGCATGTCAAGGCGGTGGCCGATGCCCATATGCAAGTGGCCGGTTTCCTGGGCCGCGAAAAGGCCACCGTGATCACCCGTCAGGCCACCGCCGTCGCGCGCGAGAGGGTGAGTTTCAGCCTCGCCAACTGCCTGCTGTCGCTCAACCTGTTTCACGGTGCGCTCGAGCCGACCCTGGGCGCAGACCTGGATGCGATCTGTTCCGAGGGGGCGCTGTTCCTGCGCACCGATGCGCTGTTGGAAACGCTTTCTGTCGATCTCGACGCGCCGTTGACCTACGGCGACGTGCTGGAGGCGGATATTGCCCTGTCGCGGATCCTGTCGCTGGCGGTCGGTGCCGAGGTGAACGCGCCGGATGCAGCCCTGCGCCTGGGCGATATACTGCACCTGGATTCCGGCACCCGGGGCATGGCGATCGGCACCCGTATCCCCGGGTCTTTCATCAGCGGCAGCGATCTTGTCTTCGGCTCCGTCGAACTTCTGGGCGAACATGCGCTGGACCTGAACCTGCGTGCGGACCTGGGGCCACTGGCCGATGTGCCGGTGTCGTTGACCATCGTCGAACCGCGCCGCATCGTCGCCAATGTCGAACCGGGCACGCCCGAGGCCTATGCGGAAACCGCGCAGATCCGGCTGGCGGTTCAGGGGCTGGACCTGTTGGGCCTGGTGACGCTGGACCTGTCGCTGCGCGTCGCCCATGCCGAGGCGAGACTGACCGACCGCGCCTCCAGCTGTCATGCTGCCGCGCGCGGCGAGCCGGTGGCGATCTTCGATCCGGTGCAGGCCGGGCTGGTGGATCTCTACATCGACCTGACGGCGCTGGGGCTGACCGTGCGCGATGAGATCGCGCTGGTGCAATCCGCCCCGCAGGAGATCGGGTTCACGGCGCGGGACATTGCGCGGCACCGGACGGCCGTTGTGGCGCCGCGGCTAGAAGGCACCTTGTCGGAACTGGATTCCGCTCTGCTGAGCTTGCTGGGGCAGTTGCCTCTGGCCAACCTGACAACCGGCCTCGTCGGCGGACTGCTCTCGCCGATCCTGGACAGTCTCTCGCCGGTCGAGGACCTGCTGGCCGCGATCGTCCACGATTTCGTCGGCCTTGCGATTGCGCCGGCCCGCCTGACACCTCTGGGCACCGATTGCAGGATCGCGCTGGTGCAATAACCGCTGCATTCCGGGGCCGATGGCCCGTGAAACGGGGCAGTCGCGGATCAATAGGGCAACCGGTCAAGGCGCAGTCCCGGATCCGCGGCCTCGAGGAGCGAGAAATACCCGTATTGAACCTGCGAGACCGGCACACGCTTGCTGCGCGCGGCGCCCTTGGGGACCGAGTATTCGCAGCCTTCGCCGGTCATGTCATTGGTGATGACCTCGACGGTTTCGCCCCATTGATCGGTCTTCCAGTTGACGAATTTCTGTTGCCAGTAGATGTCCGACGTGGCGCTTTCATCCGCGCCCCAGGCTTTCTGGTTGGCACAGGCACGGCGGAAATCCATCTCTGTCATTGTCTGGGAGGTGGGGCGCAGCGGCCCGATCGTGATCCCCCAGCGGCCGGCCTGGTCAACGGTTTCGACATGGAACATGCGGTCCGGCGGGGTGCGTAACATGGTGGCGATCAGCGAAGGTTTCAGGTGTTCGCCGTCCTCGAAGCCACGGTTCTGCATGAGATCCTCGACGGTGCGGGCCAAGGTCTCCATCGCCAGGGCATAGGCGCGGGTGACGGTCGCCGCGTCGTAGTCGCCGCGTTCGACCTGCAGCGAGGGGGCATGAAACCCAAGCCGCGCCGTCGGATGCATGACCCGCCACTTGTAATAGCCGCTTTCATGGGCGTGAAAGCTGCCCGCCATGAACAGCAAGGCGCAGGCGCTTTCACAGCGCGCACCGGCCTCGAGCTTGGTTCCAATGGCCATCTCGCGCAGCACCGCGCCCAGTTTCAACGCTTCGGAAATGGCGCCGCCGGGACTGTCCAGGCAGATGACGGAAACGCCGTACCGGTTCTGGCTGCGCCAGCCTTCGATGGAGCTGCGCAGGCTGCGGGCCATGCGGTCGGCATCGCCCGGTGCAAACTGGCCGGTGATCCTATGGGTGCAGGCGATGGCCGGGTCCGGGGCCTGGATGTCGATGGCATCGTTGGTCATGCCGATCACCCGCAACTCGGCCGCATGGGCGGGCAGGGCGAGCAGGCCGAAAAGTGCCAAAACAAGCTTTTTCATGGGCAAAACTCCGAGAAATGCGCCCTCAGTATTCCGTCACAAGCGATTCCGGTCAAACCCGGTTGCACGGGCGGGCTTGACCCCGGTGCGGGGCCGGTCCGACTGTGAGCCATGCGGATCGCGACCCTGAACATGCAGAACCTGCGTTTGATGCCGGATGGCACGGTTTTCGGAGCGCGCGACCGTGACGATGACGAAAGCCCGGCGCTGGACGAGGCGGACCGCCGGTTGACCGCGGCACTGCTGGCGCAGGCGGATGCCGACGTGCTGGCCTTGCAGGAGGTTTTTGACCAGGCCAGCCTGGATGCCTTTCACGACCGCTATCTGATGCAACACTGTGCGCCCTATCCCTGGCGGCTGTGCCTGCCGGGCAACGATGGGCGTGGCCTGGACGTGGCGATCATGTCGCGCAGTCCCTGGGGTCATGCCGCCAGCCACGCGGGGGTGACACCCGAGGACCTGGGGCTTGATCCGCCCGAGGACATGGCCCGCGATCTACCGATCTTTCGGCGCGACGGTCTGGAGTTGCGTTTTGGCGAACTGACGCTTTTCGTCGTGCATTTCAAGGCGCCATACCCGGATGCGGCGCGGGCCTGGGCGGTGCGGCGGCTGGAGGCGGAGGCGCTTGCGCGGTTGGTGGCGCGCGCCGGACCGCTGTGGCTGGTGGCGGGGGACCTGAACGAGCCGGGAACGGCGTCCGAACGGGCCGTGGCACCGCTTGAGGCGCTTGGCGAAAACCTGATGCTGCGGCTGCCCGAGGCCGAGCGCTGGACCTATTTCCAGCCAGATGAGCGGCGCTATGGCGCGCCCGACGGATTGATCGCCTCACCCATGCTGGCCGCCCGGCTCGAAGGGGTCGTGCCGCAGGTCCTGCGCGCCGGAATGGGACGGGAGGCGGGGCCGGAAGGCGCCGAGCGTCTGCCGGAAACCGGGCTTCATCGTCCGCATGCCAGTGATCACGCGGGGGTTGTGTTGGACCTGGGGGTCGTCAAGCGGTAGCTTACCTGGCAGTCCTGGTGCGGCTGCGCGGAATGTGTGCGGCGGTCAAGGCGTTTGGGCAAGAATATGCCACCGTCTGCAAAAACTTCATGTCGCTTTGTTTCGGGTTCCCTCTGTGCGCATTCAGGCCCCCTGAAACTTTAAGAATGTCGCGTAATATTTTGCATTTAAATATTTAATATCGTGAATGCCTGTGGTCTGGGAGTAATAGCCCGTCAGGTGAAGTTCCAGCGCTGGACGCTGACAACAGCAGAAATGCTCCTGCACGCGATAGGCGAAAAATGGCCTCCTGTTTCTCTGGTTGCTTGACCGCGTTGCGGGGGTTTGGGATCGTTTCCACACCACTAAGTTGAACGCCGCCAACAGAAAGCAGATACGGAAACACGGGCTCTGGCCCGCAACAAGAGGTTTTGCCCGTGGGGACCAAACGCAACGAGCTCTGGACGGAAAGTGCAGAGGTTCATTTCCTTCGGACCCGGAGAGGCGCTGTGGCTGCGGCGGAACGGGCCTTTGCGACCTATGACACGCTCACTGACCCCGACACGGGCGGACGCGCGCCGGAGATCTGGGACCTGGACCTTTTTATCCTGCAAGCGCCCCACGACGGCATCGCGGACCAGCTTGGCGGGCTGGGTGATTGGGTGGCGTCGGTGACGGTCTTCGGACAGGTCCGCGACGCGCTGCGGATCGCGGAGCGGGTGGACGGCGACGGCGCAGCCTTTCTGGTGAACATCGACGTCTTCGGGCCGCTGGAACAAGCAGTGGATGTCCTGCTTTCTTTGCGCCGCACGAACCCCATGCTGACCATCCTTGTGATGTCGTCCGAGTTCGTGCGCGACGATACCTCGCTGGAGCGCAGCGCCATCGCAGACACCTCCCTGCGGCTGCCCTGCACGCCGGAACGCCTGCGGGACGGGTTGTTCTGTGCGGCGGAAAACACCAAGCTGCGCCAGTTGGGCCTGGCTCTCTGACGAATTTGCTCGTCCGGGTGACGGATGAATGAGTAAAGGTTTGGGGAGTGTTATTCCTGTCAGGGTAGGGTTGGAGCTGGTGGAGGCACTTTAACGGTCTGCAAGTCCTCGCCGGGGCAGCCATCTGGCAATTCAAGGCAGTCGCATTTGTAGTGAACCGGCGCGGCGGCATCTTTGCCGAGTTCCTTTTCCATCCTTTGCGCGTGCTTGCGACATTGCTGCAGGGTAAGCGTTGCCGAAAGGCTCAAGGATGGTATTTTGGCGCACGCTTCAAGAAGGTCCGAGTTTTCCACGTCGGGTAGATTGGCGAGACCTCGCAATTCTCCCATCTCCTTCGCCGTTTCACAAGCATCGGACACTTCCAATGCTGTAACACTAACGATCGTCAAGGCGCCAACCACGGGAATTCCTTCCAAGACCATCGAAGCGAGATTTCGAGTTGCGTTGATGCTGGATCGTCTAACGATCCGTGTTGTCAGGGTATCGATTTTCGTGAGGTTGGATGCGCTCAGGCGGGGTGTTTTTTTGAGTTCATCGAGTTCATTTTTCAGCGTGACATTAGACGACTTAAGGGAGGCGTTGGCATCAGCGGCCCGCCGGTACCTTTTTCGTTCCGTTTCGAGGTCTTGTTGAAGTTTATCGGAACGGCGCCGAGCATCCTTTTCCCCGTTTTTCGCTGCTGCGAGTTCCGAAGCCGTTGAGAGCACAGGCTGCACCGCCAGCTTTTGCGCGGCCGCCATCATGAGACCTGCCAAAGGGGCATAAGCGAAAGTCAGGAGGTTGAAGGCAAGTGTAAACAGTACAACACCAAGCACCAAAAGGGCTCGGGTCAGCGTGAAAAGTCGTCTCATTGTTTGGGGCACTGTTCATGCAGTTTCCAGTAGGCCTCATCTTGGGCAAGTGCCTTGTTGTAGGCGTGACCTGTCAAGGCCGTTGTTCCTGTCGACGAACTGTGGCACGGGTCTTCGGAGTGTTTCATCATCAGTGCGAAGACTTCAGGATTTTCGGTATAATAAGCTGCCGAGATCAAGGGAGTTACGTCGTCATCACGCTGATGGTCGACGTCCGCGCCCGCGGCGATCAGGCGTTCGGCAATTGCCAATTCGTTCAACGTGTTCCTTGTGACAACATGCAGGGCGGTGTTGCCGTCGAAGTCCACTTCGTCGACGCCTGCGCCGCCGCGCAAAAGGACGTCGACCTCTGCAAGCCCCGCGCTTGTCACAGCTCGCTGTAGCGGTTTGCGGCCTTCAGCGTCGGCGCTATTCGGATCTGCACCACCCAGTAACAGTGCCGCAAGGATGGGCGCTGCATCGGGGCGGTCTGCTGCCAGATGCAATGCACTGTCAGCACAGGTCCCAATCCTGCAAGTATCCGGAGGAATTCGCTTGTCAATTTCGCTGCCCCAGAGCAACAGATAGCTGATCACCGCACTGTGGTCTGTTTGTTCGGCGGCTGAATGAAGCGGGGTGCGACCCGTGGCTGTTGTCAGGGAAACGTCGGCGCCCAATCTCAACAAGTGCAGGACGGACTCAGGGGATCCTGCAGTTGCCGCGAAGTGAAGCGGGGTCTCGCCGTTGTCGCTGCGCTCTGACAGTGTGCGCCCCGCGTCCAGACAAGCTTGAATCTCGTCGGGTGTGGAAACGGAAAAAAATTCTTTGCTCAACCAGATGTCGCAACTGGCTGCGGTTGCCACCGCTGGAGCCAGAATTGAAGTAAACAAGCTAATAGATAGTAGTGTCCTGATGTGCATTAAGGCGGTCCGCAGATAATTTCGAATTTGACGACAGGCTGCGGCGGAGCTTCAAAACTTGTCAATAGCTTGAAACGAAAGAGGCACGCCTTGGGGCGTGCCTCGTTTTGTTCGTCTCGATTCTTCTGTAGACATCAGGCCCGGCGGCGCCGTCCGCCGGTGCGGCCGGCGCGGCCGCGGCCTTCCTGGCCGGCCTTGGGGGCCTGGCGGTTGAACTCGATCCAGGCGGCGCCGCCGTCGTCGTTGTTGGTCAGGAAGTTGGCGGCGCGGATGGCCTCCATCTCCTTGCCGGCGCGCGGCTTGGTCGAGCCCATGCCGAAGAGGGTGACAAAGGTCTCGTCGTCGATGTCCTCGGGCAGGATGATCCCGGCGGCGGCAACCTCGGCCTTTTTCTCGGCGATCTTGGCGGCGTTCACCGGCAGGGCGACCGGGTTCATGATGGCCGAGGTCATGCCCGCGCCCATCGCCATCGGCAGGAAGGCGTTGTTGATGCCGTGACGGTTCGGCAGGCCGAAGGAGATATTCGAGGCGCCGCAGGTGGTGTTCACGCCCAGTTCCTCGCGCAGGCGGCGAACCAGGGTAAAGACCTGCTGGCCGGCGGTGGCCATTGCGCCGATGGGCATCACCAGCGGGTCGACCACGATGTCATGCGCGGGAATGCCGAAATCGGCGGCGCGCTCGACGATCTTCTTGGCCACGGCAAAGCGGACCTCGGGGTCTTCGGAGATGCCCGTGTCGTCGTTCGAGATCGCCACGACCGGCACGTTGTATTTCTTGACCAGCGGCAGCACCAGTTCCAGGCGCTCTTCCTCGCCGGTGACCGAGTTCAGCAGCGGGCGGCCTTCGGCGGCGGCCAGGCCGTTTTCCAGGGCGCCGGGGACCGAGCTGTCGATGCAGAGCGGGATGTCGACGACGTTCTGGACCACTTCGACCAGCTGGCGCATCAGCGTCGGCTCGACAAAGTTGTTGTCGGCGTAGCGCGGATCCTCGGCCATCTTGTTGGAGAAGACGGCGCCCGAGTTGATGTCCAGAACGGTGGCGCCGGCGGCAACCTGCGCGATGGCGTCGGCCTCGACGCGGCTGAAATCGCCGGCTTCGAGTTCCACGTTCAGGATCTTGCGGCCCGTGGGGTTGATCCGCTCGCCGATCACGCAGAACGGTTCGTCAAAGCCGATGACGGCGGTTTTGGTTTTCGACTCGACGATGGTGCGGGTCATTGAACTGGCTCTCCTGTCAGGCGCCCGAGGATCAGCTCGAGCGCGGGGTCGTTGAAATCTTGTATCGTGTCCTGCGCGCCGTGGGCACGCAGGTCTGCATCCGCAAGCCCCGAACGGAGCCCCACGGTATAGGCACCCGAGGCGGCGGCGGCGCGCAGCCCCGAGGCGCTGTCCTCGAAGGCGACGGCATGGCCGGGTGCGATGTCCAGCGCACGCATCGCCGCCAGGTAAGGCTCGGGGTCGGGTTTGCCCCGGGCGCATTCCTCGCCGATCACCAGCACCTCGAAGGCCGCGCGCAGGCCCACGGCTTCGAGCATGGCCTCGGCGTTCAGCCGGTTGGCATTGGTCACGACCGCCAGCGCCCAGCCTTCGGCCCGCGCCCGGTCGATCAGCTTTTCGGCCCCGGGCATGGCCGGGTAGGGACGCGGCAGGCGGTCGCGGAACCGCGCCTCCTTGAGGTCCGACAGGCCCTGCGGATCTTCGAGATCCGGCAGGAACTCGGCAAAGAAATCCGTGTTCAGTCGTCCGTGCACATGTGCCATGTAGAAGTCCTCGGTGACCTCGATGCCATAGGGCACCATCAGGTCGACGAAGACCTCCCGATGAATGTCATCGGTCATCAGCATTGTGCCGTCCAGGTCGAACAGCAGGGCCGGTCGGGTCATGCCTTAGCCATGCGCCGCGGCGGGACGTCCCGAGGCGCCGCCGTTTGCGATGGCCCATTCGGCGTTCGTCTTGATGCCGCCCAGCGGGAAGAAGTGGACCTGTTCGATGTTGAAGTCCGGGTTTGCCGCCTTGTGGGCCGCCAGTTGCGACAGGACCTCTGTCGGCTCGTAGGGCAGCAGCAGCTTGGACACATCCATCGCGCGCTTTTGCAGGACCTTGAGCGAGGGGCCGACGCCGCAGGCGATGGCGAATTTGATCAGGGTCTGCAGTTTTGCCGGGCCGGCGATGCCGATGTGCACGGGCAGGTCGATGCCCTCGGATTTCAGGCGGTTGGCCCAGGTGATGATCGGACCGGCGTCAAAGGCGAACTGGGTGGCCAGGGCCATCTGCGCGTCGGTGCGTTCGCTGAACGACTGTTTCCAGCGCAGCGCTTCCATCACGGTGGCGTCGCCGCCGTTCGGGTCGATGTCCTTGTTGCCCTCGGGGTGACCGGCGACATGCAGCCGCTTGAAGCCCGCCTTGTCGAAGAGGCCGGTTTCCATCAGCTGCATCGAGCTGTGGAAATCGCCGTGCGGTTCGGTCACGCCACCGGCCAGCAGCAGCGCCTGCTCGACGCCTGCCTCGCCCTGGTACATGGCGATCCAGTTTTCCAGCGTCGCGGCATCCTTGATGATGCGGGCCGGGAAATGCGGCATCACGTTGTAGCCCTCGCCCGACAGGCGCTTGGCCGTGGCGACCATTTCCTCGATCGGCGTGCCCTCGATATGGGCGATGTAGACGCGTGTGCCCTCGGGCAGGAGCGCGCGGAAATCCTCGACCTTGGAGGCCGTGCGCGGCATGACCTCGATCGAGTAGTTCTGCAGGAAGGCCTCCATCTCGGGGTTGCCGGTTTTGGGGGCTTCGTCGCGCTTGCGGAAGTTCAAGAGGGCCATGAGCGTCTCCTTAAGGGTCATGTCGTGATCCGGGCCTCAGGCCCAGCCGTCGTTGGCGATGAGCGCCTTGATGCGCTCTTGATCGAACTCCGCCTCCAGCCGTGCGGCTTCGGCGTTTGCGGCTTCCTGCGGGTCGCCTTCGACGGTGCCGGAGACCACCTTGCGCCACTCTGCAAGATAGGCGTCCGTCTCTGCGGCGCCAGTCTTCATGGCGGCGCGGTCGATGGCCTGCTCGAACCGTTCGGGCAGCTGGACCTTGGCGCCACGGCGGCCCTTGCCCACGATGACCTGGGCGGGGATGTCGCGCCAGTAGACGATGGTCAGCTCTGCCATAGGTCCGATTCCCTTGCTTCTTCGTGCTTCTTTACGCGCGGTACGACATGGGCACGGGTCGATTTTCGACTTGTCCCGCGCCATGCGCGACAGCTTATGCCGGGTGCGTCCGGGTTCCAACCGCAACGAAGGTCAGAAGTTCTCACCATCTAGATGAGGAAAATTAAGGTTTGTGCCCGATTTCTGCCGCATGCCGCTGGTAGCCGCATGTCACGCAAGGGAAGGGAATGCGCCTTGGTCATCGCAATCGACGCCTGGAAACTGGCCTATGTCGCCCTGCCGAAGGCGGGATGTTCATCGGTGAAGAAGGCGCTTGCGATGCTGGACCCCTGGGTGGCTGTCCCGGACAAGCCCGATTTCCAGACCTGGCACCGGATCTACCAGACACGGCGGTATCATCCCGGGCTCTGGGCCGAACACGCCGATTTCTTTCGGTTCTGCGTGGTGCGCGATCCGGCGAAGCGCCTTATGTCGTGCTACACGGACATCGTCGTCAAGCGTCGTGCGCTCAAGGACAGCCCAAGGGTGCGCGCGACAGGCGGCCTGCCGGTGAACCCGGACCCCGACACGTTCTTTTGTCGCTTGCCGCGCTACCGGCGCAAATCGTCCATCGTCAAGCATCACGTTCTGGGGGCCGAGTTGTTCCTTGGCCCGGACCTGCGTGGCGATTACGACCGGGTCTATCGCACCGGCGAACTGGACGAACTGGCCGCTGACCTGAGCCGACGCACCGGCGAACTCGTCCGGATGCCGCATGCCAATTCCAGCGGCGGAAAGCTGTCGATCTTCGACCTTGAGGGGCGCACCATCGACCGGTTGCGCCCGCTTTTGGACGCACAGTACGACTACCTGCGCGATTACTTTGTCAATCCGCTGGGACCCCGGATACATGATGCTTGCGCGATAGGGGAACGGCGCGTATCGTGAAGCCAAGTTGATCTCGGAAAAGGCGCGACGTCATGGCGCCAAAGCGTCCCAAGGCTGCGGGCGCTTTCCCGAAACCGGTCGAGAGCCCCGCGCCATCACGGCCAGATCCCAACGCGCTCTATGCGGCGCTGGATCTGGGAACAAACAGTTGCCGCATGCTGATTGCCCAGCCGAAGGGCAGCCAGTTCCATGTGGTCGACAGCTTTTCGAAGTCCGTCCAGCTAGGGTACGGGCTCGAAAAGACTGGCAGACTTAGCCGCGCCTCGATGGGGCGTACGGTGTCGGCTCTGCATGTGTGCCGTCAGAAAATCGAACGCCACAAGGTGACCCGGATGCGTCTGGTCGCGACAGAGGCCTGTCGCCGGGCGCGCAACGCGCGGGAGTTCATCCGCCACATCCAGCGTGAAACCGGGTTGAAGATGGAGATCATCCAGCCCGAGGAAGAAGCGCGTCTGGCAGTGATTTCCTGCGCGCCGCTGGTCTCGACCAAGACCGAACAGCTCTTGGTGGTGGATATCGGCGGCGGGTCGACGGAACTGGTCTGGATCGACCTCAGCAAGGTCGCGCCCCGGGAACGGCCGCGCGCGATCATGCGCCTGCACGCGGGCTTTCATCCGCCCGACAGCCCGTTCCCCTCGGCCAAGGTGGTGGACTGGATCAGCGTGCCGCTGGGCGTGGCAACGCTACGCGACCAGTTTTCCGACGTCATGGACGATGCCGCGCGCTATGCGCTGATGAGCTGGTATTTCGAGGAAAACCTGGCCGAGTTCGCCCCGTACCAGGACGAACAGGCGCGCGAAGGGTTCCAGATCGTCGGCACCTCGGGCACGGTCACGACCGTTGCCGCCTCGCACCTTGGCTTGCGCCGCTACGACCGGACCAAGGTGGACGGGCTGCGCATGTCCTCGGACCAGATCGAGGCGGTGATCCAGCGCTACCTGGCGATGGGACCGGCGGGCCGCCGCAAGGACCCGCGCATCGGCCCGGATCGCCATGCGCTGATCATGAGCGGGTCGGCGATTCTGCAGGCTTTGCTGCGGCTTTGGCCGACCGACCGCCTTTCGGTGGCCGATCGGGGTCTGCGTGAGGGGCTGCTGTACGCCCAGATGTCCGCCGACGGCGTGCTGGAGGACGGCCCTCTCTGACGGGGGCGCCCCTCAGGCTGTGGTCCGCATCAGTTCTTCGAAACCGCCAAAGATCATGCGTTTGCCGTCGAAGGGCATGTCGAAGGGCTCTTCGTCGCTCATCATTTTGCCCCAGCCCGCATCCCGGACCTCTTTCGACGGCCAGACGATGTACCCCGCGGCGACGCTTTCGCCCTCTTGCGCCTTGACCGCCAGCGGCAGCGACGTGACCTCGCCATCGGGGATGTCGCTGGGCCAGAGATCGACGACATCCGTCGCGCCCAGGCCGATGAACATCTCCTGGGTGAATTTGACGAAATCGCCGTAGGCGGCCTTCTTGTCATCCTGGATCGGAGCAAGGAAAATGTCGTAATAGGGCATGGGTCTCTCCTGTTGCGGTCCTGCGCCGGCATTTGGTCTCCTTTGGCGAGAAAAGGCAACAGGCAGCGCGTGATCGGGAACGGTCTTTCGAGTGGCGCCGCATTGGCGTATGCAAGGGGTTCCCAAAGCAAGGTCGCGTTCAGATGGCGAAGAAACCCACAGGCAGTAAATCCGGCGGCAAGAACAGCTCGGGGCGCGGACAGCGTGACCTCAAGGTCAAGGTCAAGACCGCGCGGGGGCGCAAGCTCTCGTCGACGCTCTGGCTGCAACGGCAGCTGAACGACCCTTACGTCAAGCGCGCCAAGGACGCGGGATATCGCGGGCGCGCGGCCTTCAAGATCCTGGAAATCGACGACAAGTATCGGTTCCTCGTGCCCGGCGCACGGGTGGTCGACCTGGGATGCGCGCCCGGAGGCTGGTGCCAGGTGGCAGTGCCGCGGGTCAATGCGCTGGGGGAAAAGCAGGGCAAGGCCCAGGGGTTTGTCCTGGGTGTCGACCTGCAAGTGGTCGACCCGATCCCGGGGGCCGAGATCCACCAGCTGGATTTCATGGAGGACGGTGCCGACGACAAGGTCAAGGCCTGGCTGGGGGGCAAGGCCGATGTGGTCATGTCGGACATGGCCGCGGCCTCGTCCGGGCACAAGCAGACCGATCACCTGCGGATCATCGCCCTGTGCGAGGCGGCGGCGCACCTGGCCTTCGACGTTCTGGAAGAGGGCGGCACCTTTGTCGCCAAGGTGCTTCAGGGCGGGGCCGAGGGCAGCCTTCAGGCCGAGCTCAAACGCCGGTTCGAAAAGGTGGCGAATTTCAAGCCGCCGGCGAGCCGGTCCGATTCAAGCGAAAAATTCGTTGTCGCCACGGGGTTCCGCGGCTGAGAGAGGCAATGGCCATCTCTTGCAGGCGGCGCGCCTCTTCGGGGCTGAGCGCGGTTTCGCGGTTTGCGGGGACAGGGCTTTCGTCCCCGGGCAAGCGTTCCTGCCGGTAGAGCGCGAACAGCCGCGCGTGGCGCGCCCCGCGCAGGGGCGCCGTCTGGTCATCGCTGTCGCGCATGGGCCTCTCGTGTGGCAGCGGGCCTTGGGGTGCGGACGCAGGGTCAACGGCAGGTGTTGTGCCGTGTCGCGCCGCGAAAAACAAGGCGAAACCGTGCATTTGAGGGATTGACGCCCCGTCGCTATGCCGTCTGGATGGGCGCAAAGCGGGGAGGGTGGCATGAAGACAATCCTGTGTTACGGCGACAGCAATACCCACGGCACGGCGCCGCTTCCGGCGCCCGGCGTGGACCTGCGCCATCCGCCCGGAGACCGCTGGCCCGACGTGATGGCGCGCGAGTTGGGCGCCGGTTTCCGCGTTATCGACGAGGGGTTGCCGGGGCGCACCACCGTGCACGATGACCTGGTCGAGGGCGGGATGCGCAACGGCGCGACGGTGCTGCCTGCGATCCTGCACAGCCACAAGCCGATTGACCTGATGGTGCTCATGCTGGGCACCAACGACCTCAAGATACGCTTTTCGGTCAGCGCCTGGGAAATCGCCCGCTCGGTCGAGCGGCTGGCGCTGATGGCGCGGGCCGAAGGTGTGGTGCGCGATATCGTCCTTGTCTCTCCGGTGCCGGTGCAGGAAACCGGTGCCCTGCGCGAGGTCTTTGCCGGGGCCGAGGCACGGCAGGCCGGGATGGAAGGGTTCATCGAGGCGGCTGCCGAGCGGCAAGAGGCCGGTTTCCTGCGGGCCGGCGATCACGTCGCCGTATCGCCCAAGGACGGCGTCCACTGGGAGCCGGAGGCGCATCACCGCTTTGGCAAGGTTCTGGCCGGGGTCGTCGCGGAGCGTCTGGCGTGAGGGCCTTGTGCCTTGTCCTCGCGCTTTCCGGATGCGCTGCTGCCCCGCCGAACATCGATCTGCCGCTGCGCAATCCCACGGCACCCGTGGCCTCGCAGGCGGATGCGGCCCTGGGGCGGCTTAGCGGGGACTGGCGCGTTGTTCAGGGCGCTGGGGTGTACCCCGGCACGCGGGTGAGGTTCGACGCGGGGCAAGCGGTGATTGGCGGGCGCGCGATGCCGGTCACGGATGAGGGGCAGGGACGGCTGATGCTTGGTGGCGCGCCGGTCTGGGTCTACTGGATCGACGCGGACAACAGGACGGCGGCGCTTGGCGATCCCGATGGGCGGCGGGTCTGGATCATGGACCGCACCGGCACTCCCGGGGAACGTCTGCGCGCGGCGCGCGAAATCCTGGCCTGGTATGGCTATGATCTGGAACGGCTGGAGCAGGGATGACCCGGGTTCTGATCACCGCAGGGGCCGCGGGGCTTGGCCGGGCAATGGCCGAGGGCTGTCTTGCCCGGGGTGACCGGGTGGCTGTCTGCGACGTCGATGCCTCTGCGGTCGATGCTTTTCGCACTGCCCACCCGCAGGCCCTGGCTGAGGTCGTCGATGTGACCGACGAGAGTGCCATGACCGCCTTCCTTGGCCGTGTCGAAGAGACGTTCGGCGGCGTTGACGTGGTCTGTGCAAACGCCGGAACGGGCGGGCAGGCGGGCCGGATCGAGACGCTGGACCTGGACGCCTGGCGGGCCTGTCTCGACGTCAACCTGACGGGTGCCTTCCTGACCTGCCGCTGGGCGGCGCGTGTCATGCGCGCGCAGGGCGACGGGCTGATCGTCTTGACCAGTTCGACCGCCGGCCTGCATGGCTACCCTTTGCGCGCGCCCTATGCCTCGGCCAAATGGGCCATCGTCGGGCTGACCAAGACCCTTGCGATGGAGCTGGGACCGGCAGGCGTGCGGGTGAACGCGATCTGCCCGGGCGCGGTCGAGGGCGACCGGATGGACAGGGTTGTCGCAATGGAAAGCGCGGCGTCGGGCCTCAGCCCCGAGGAGGTGCGCGCGCTTTACGTGCGCGGCGTCTCGCTGCGCAGCTGGGTGACGGCAGAGGACGTGGCCGAGACGGTTCTCTGGCTCTCTTCGCCCGCGGCCCGCAAGATTTCCGGGCAGATCCTGGCGATCGACGGGCACACGGAAACCCTGTCCCCCTGAGGGCGGGAACAGGGCGCGGGGCACTTTCGGTCAGATAAAGGGCCGCTTAGGGTGGAAACGAAACCAAACAGGGAGTGTGACGTGGCAAGACGGGCAGCGATCATCGGCGGTGGTGTCATCGGTGGAGGCTGGGCGGCGCGTTTTGCGCTGATGGGCTGGGAGGTGCGGGTCTACGATCCCGATCCCGAGGCCGAGCGCAAGATCGGCGAGGTCATGGCCGGGGCCGCGCGGACCCTGCCCATGCTGTTCGAGGCACCGATGCCGGCACGGGGCGCAATCAGTTTCCACGACAGCCTTGCCGAGGCGGTTGAGGGCGCCGAGTTCATCCAGGAAAGCGTGCCCGAACGGCTGGACCTGAAACACAAGGTCTATGCCGACATCCAGGCCGCCTGCGAACCCGGCGCGGTGCTGGCCTCGTCGACCAGCGGGTTCAAACCCTCGCAGCTGCAGGAGGGGGCGGCGCGTCCCGGTCAGATCGTCGTCGCGCATCCCTTCAACCCGGTCTACCTCTTGCCGCTGGTCGAGCTGGTGCCGGGTGAGGGGGCAGCGCCGGACATCTTGGAAAAGGCGCGCGAGATCCTCACCGGGATCGGCATGTACCCGCTGCATATCCGGGCCGAGATCGACGCCCATATCGCGGACCGGTTCCTCGAGGCGGTCTGGCGCGAGGCCTTGTGGCTGGTCAAGGACGGTATCGCCACGACCGAAGAAATCGACAACGCGATCCGCTACGGCTTTGGCCTGCGGTGGGCGCAGATGGGCCTGTTCGAGACCTATCGCGTCGCGGGCGGCGAGGCCGGGATGCGGCATTTCATGGCTCAGTTCGGTCCTTGCCTGTCCTGGCCCTGGACCAGGTTGACGGATGTGCCGGAGTTCACCGACGAGCTTGTCGACCTGATCGCGGAACAGTCGGATGCGCAGTCCGGTCACATGTCGATCCGTGACCTGGAACGGTTGCGGGATGACAACTTGGTGGCGATCCTGCGGGCGCTCAAGATGCAGGGCGCGGCGGCGGGCAGGCTGATCCGCGCGCAGGACGACCGGATGCGCGGTCCACTGGAGGAAACCGTGCCGATGGTGACCGTGCGCCGCATCGTGCCGGTGGACTGGACCGATCTGAACGGCCACATGAACGAGGGGCGCTATGGCCAGGTCTTCTCGGACGCCTCGGAAGAGCTGATGACCCATGTGGGCGCCGACCAGGCCTATATCGACGCGGGAAACAGCTATTTCACCGCTGAAACCAACATCAAGTATCTTGCGGAAACACTTGCCGGAGAAGAGATTTTCGTCGAGACGCGCGTGACCTTGGGCGAGGGCAAGAAGCTGCGTCTCTGGCACGAGATGAAGCGCGCGTCGGACGGAGAGGTGCTGGCCACCGGGGACCAGTTCATGCTGCATGTCTCGCTTGAGACACGCCGCAGCTGTCCGCCGCTGGACCATGTGCGCGAAAATGTCGAACGCCTGGCGCGAATGCACGCCGAGGCGTGATCCCCGCTTGATGCGACAGGAAGGAAACAGGGACAGGATATGGATGAACGGCGCTTTCTGACCGAACTGTTCGAGGTCGCGGTGGCTGCGGCGGACCCGGCAAAGGCGCTCGCCGGGGTTTTGCCGGACAAGCCGAAGGGACGGACCGTGGTTGTTGCCCTGGGCAAGGGGGCCGCGCAACTGGCTGCGGCCTTCGAGGACCTCTGGCAGGATCCGGTCGAGGGGGTGGTTGTCACGCGGTATGGCTATGCCACGCCCTGCCGTCACCTGCCGGTGATGGAGGCGGCGCACCCGGTGCCGGACGAGGCCGGCTTGATGGCAACAAAGGCGGTCTTTCGCGCGGTTGCGGGGCTGACGGAGGATGACTTGGTTGTCGCGTTGGTCTGCGGTGGCGGTTCGGCGCTCTTGCCCGCACCGCCCGAGGGGCTGTCTCTGGCGGATGAGCAGGCGCTGAACCGGGCGTTGCTGGCATCCGGCGCGCCGATTGGCGTGATGAACGCGATCCGCAAGCATGTCAGCAGGATCAAGGGCGGACGGCTGGCCGCTGCGGCGCATCCGGCACGGGTGGTCTCTTTGGTGGTGTCTGATGTGCCGGGCGACGATCCCGCGCAGGTCGCCTCCGGGCCGACCGTTCCGGATGCGGTTGGCCGGCAGGATGCACTGGCCATGATAGCGGCGCGGAATATCGTTTTGTCGGAAAAGGTTATGGCGCATATTTCAAGTGGTGCCAGCGCTGCGCCAAACCCAGGTGACGCCTGTTTCCAGGGGAACACGGTACGTGTCGTCGCCTCGGCCCGCCTGTCGCTGGAGGCAGCGGCGGAGCGGGTCGAAGCCGCGGGCCTGACGGCCGCGATCCTGTCTGACGCGATCGAGGGTGAGGCCTATGACGTGGGCCGTGTGCATGCGGCAGTTGCCCGGGAAATCGCCCTGCGCAATCGGCCCTTCAACGCGCCGGTGGTTCTGCTGTCCGGGGGCGAGACCACGGTGACCCTGGGGGAAAACCCGGGGCGCGGCGGGCGGAACACGGCCTTTCTGATGGGGTTTGCCGAGGGCATCGAAGGACTGGCCGGGATCACTGCCCTGGCGGCGGACAGCGACGGCATCGACGGGACAGAGGACAACGCTGGTGCCTTTGTCGACGGCAGCAGCTTTGACCGGCTTCGGGCACAGGGCAAGGACCCGATGGGCTATGTCCAGAGGCAGGACCCCTACAGCGCCTTCGAGGCCCTTGGCGACATCTTCGCGCCCGGTCCGACGGGGACGAATGTCAATGATTTCAGGGCTGTTCTGATCCGCCCTCAGGAATAGTCGTACCCGAGGCGGGCTTCGGTAGCGAGGTCAAGGCCCGCACGCAGGAAGGGCAGGTCGGCCTCGGGAAAACGGCTCGGGGTTTCGGGACGCTCGGGCACGGCAGGCCGGAATTTCGATCCAAGACGTTTGACCACCGGCCGGAAAGGCTGCGCATGAACCGGCAGGTCGAAGTGCTCGGACAGGACGGTGACAAAATGCTCCGGCGCGGCCTGCACGGCCTCGAGCCGGCAGAAGGCCACGGAACAGCCCCGTTCCAAAAAGGACATCAGCCCCGACAGTTTCGCCTGCCGCAGGGCCGGGAGATTTGCAAAGGGGCGCCCGGTGAGTGGGTGCCTGTCATGCTGCAGGGGTTGCCCGATCCCGCCATGTTCAGCCACCTGGGGAAAATAGCGTTTGCGGTCCGCGATCGTGGCCCATTCCGCGCGCAGGAACGCGGCAAAGGGCAAAAGCTGCATCGCGGGCGGGCAATGCCAGGGTTTCGCATGCATCGACAGGGACCAGGCGCGTGCGTCGCGGACACAGCAGATCACCAGCAAGTCGGCCGGGATCGCGGTCATGTGGGGAAACCCGTGTTTCCAGCCCATGTCCTCGGTCGGTGTCAGGGTGCTGTTGCGCGCCACCAGCCGTTTGACGAAATTCGTGCCGGAAGAGCGTTCGCCAAACACCTGGAACCGCTGCGGCCGAAGCGGACCTTTCGCCATCTGCCATCCGGTGTCCGCGACTGCCTGTCCGATCATGTCCGCCTCGTGCTGGTCCCTGGGCAAACCTAGCCGTCCGTTCCCCAGAATGCGATTCTCATATCGCCGTCGTTGCTGTAGTCTGCGAGGCAAAACAACGACAAAGAGGCCAGGGCAGATGCAATCGGTGGCGGCGGCGCTGACAATGGTGCGCGGGGATGCCTTTTTCCTGAAAGCCTGGTTGCGCCACTACGGCGAGACCTTTGGGCGCGAAAATTGCTACATCGTCAATCATGGCCGTGGCGAGGATGTGGAAAACCTCGCAGAAGGATGCAATATCATCGGGATACCCGGCGATCCTCATCCTAACTTCGACATGAAGCGCTGGCGACTTCTCAACAACCTTGTCCAAGGGCTGCGCTGCTACTACACGCATGTGGTCGTGGGCGACGTGGATGAACTGGTGGTGGTGGATCCCGCGCATGGTGGGTCTCTGCTGGATTACCTTGCGGAGCAGAAACCGCGCCGCGTGCTGACGCCGCTGGGGCTGGAGGTCATCCACCGGATCGACGTCGAACCCGAAGAGATCATCGGCCCGATTCTCGGTCCGCGTCGCCATGTGCGCCTCGCGCCGCACTACTCCAAGCCCTGCATCATCAGCCAGGGCGTCAAGATCGCACGCGGCGGTCATTTCACCCAGTATGACAAGCTGGTCACGCCGGACGAACTGTATCTCTTTCACCTGAAATTCTGCGATTTCGGCACCTACGTGCAGACCATGAACGCCCGCAATGCCGTCACGCAGGAGGTTGGGACGGATGTTCAGGATACCGCGATCGGTCGTCACTGGTTTGCCGAGGCGCGGGGAGAGGACAGGGCCGTCTTCGACGCCTTTGCGGATCTGCCGATGGAAGAAGGGTTTGATCTGGGCTGGGTGCGCAAGCGCATGGCGCGCAGCTGGGGTCCGCGTGGCGAGACCGGGTTCTACGCCTTCAAGCGGCCGGATTATGCGCAACAGTACCGGCTGCCTGATCGTTTCACGGGATTGATTTAGTCCTAGCGGCCACCGGAGGAGGTAAAGCTGATCTGGTCGATGTTCAGGCCGGGAAAGCTGTCCTCGAAAAAGGCGCCGGCACTTGCGAGGACGTTTTGCGACCGTCCGTCCAGCAGGTCAAAGCCCAGCTGCCACACGAAGTCTGGCGTGTAGAACAGCCCAAAGGCCATAATGGCCCCAAGGAAGTAGGCGCGACCGTTCTTGCGGGCCACGCCGGCCGTCAGGGCCGCACGTATGACCTGGAAGGTCAGCATCACAAGAGTTGCGGCCAATGCCGCCGTCAGGGCTGAAAGGACAAGGTGCTGGGTGTCCGGTGCCAGACCTTCCTGCCGGAGGGCCAGTTCGATCCGGTCGCGGTTGGTGGCGATGGCAGAGATCGCATAGGCCGCGCCAAATCCGGTCAGACCGGCTGTCAGCATCTTGGGCTGCGCTCGCCGGCGCGCGGTGGCCCCCTGGGCCTGTGCCTCGGGGTCGATACGGCGGACGCGGCGGCTGAAGTCGCTTTGGTCCTGCTTGCGGAAGGCGGTGGGGCGATAGGGCATGGTCATGCCCAATTCGTTAACGGGTCTTTCGGGCAGGAATGGCATGAGAATGTGGCGCGAAACGGGCCTTCACATTCAAATCGTTCGGGTTTTGGCGAAAAATCGCGGTAAGGCGCCCCCGGTTGGCCGGGGGCGCCTGCCTTTGGTCTAACGGATCGCGTCCAGGATTCGGGCCCAGCTGCGGATGCCCTTGTGAAAGCTCTCGACGTCGTATTTCTCGTTCGGAGAGTGGATCTGGTCGTCGTCCTTGCCCCAGCCGACCAGCATCGTGTCCATGTCGAGGATCGACTTGAAATAACCCGCCACGGGGATCGAGCCGCCACAGCCGGTAAAGGCTGCCTCGTGCCCCCATTCGGCGCCCAGCACGCTGCGCGCGGATTCGAAGGCGGGGTGGGTGGTCTGCATCTGGCTGGCGGGCGAGGCGCCGTGGCCATGGAACTCGACCGAGACATCTTCGGGCAGCTGGGCCCGGACCCATTCACGGAAATGTTCGCGCAGGGCATGCGGGTCCTGCTGGCCGACAAGGCGGAAACTGACCTTGGCCGAGGCCTTGGACGGCAGAACGGTCTTGAACCCGTCGCCGGTGTAGCCGCCGATGATGCCGTTGATCTCGGCGGTGGGGCGCGACCAGATCATTTCCAGTGCACTGCGGTCCTGTTCCCCGGCGGGCTTTGACAGGCCGACATCGCCCAGGAAGGTGCCGTGATCGAAGTTGAGCGCCTCCCACTGTGCCTTCATCTCGTCCGACAGTTCTGGCACGCCATCGTAGAAATGCGGCACCTGGATATGGCCGTTGTCGTCGTGCAGGTTGGCGAGGATGCGGGACAGCACGCGGATCGGATTGCGCGCGACGCCACCATACATGCCGGAATGCAGGTCCTTGTCCGGGCCGGTGAGGGTGATCTGCTCACCCAGCAGCCCGCGCAACTGTGTCATGATCGCGGGCACGCGGCTTTCGAACAGGCCGGTGTCGCAGATCAGGGCGATGTCGGCCTTAAGCTCTTCCTTGTTTTCCTTGAGGAACGGGATCAGCGAGGGAGATCCGCTTTCTTCCTCACCCTCGAAGAAGAAGGTGATGCGGCAGGGCATGGAGCCATGTTCCGCCTTCCATGCCCGGCACGCCTCGACAAAGGTCATCAGCTGGCCCTTGTCGTCCGACGAGCCGCGTCCGCGGATGACGCGGCCCTTGGGTGTTTCCTCGATCGCGGGATCAAAGGGATCGCGGTCCCAGAGGTCCAGCGGATCGACCGGCTGCACATCGTAGTGGCCGTAGAACAGGACGTGCGGGCCATCGCCCTCGACATGGCCCACGACCATCGGGTGCCCCGGCGTGGCACGGGTTTCCGCCGCGATGCCAAGGCTTTGCAGGTCCTGGACCAGCCAGTCCGCCGCCTGCTGACACTTGTCGGCATAGGCCGGGTCGGTCGAGATGGAGGGAATGCGCAAGAGCGCCATGAGGCGATCCAGAGCAGCGGGAAGATCGGCGTCGATGCGCGCAAGCGTGGCGTCGAGAGACATGGGGACTCCTGATTTTTCGGCGAGGCTAACAGACCGCTTGGGACTGTCCAGCCGGATCAGGGTTCGACAAGCGGCGCGGCGGCCAGGACCTCTCCGGTGGGGGCGCCGGTTGGCGAGCCGCCGGGCGGTTCGTCCGAAACGGCGAGCGTGCCCCCGGCCATCCGGGCGGCCACCGCCGGTGACAGCGCGATTTCGGTCACTTCCGCATCGGGCAGCACGCCCAGCGAAACCGGCGCCGGATCATCCGCTGCGATCAGCCAGAGTTCCAGCGCGCGGCCTTCGCGCGGACCACCCTCGAGCCGGGACAGCACCAGCTCCTCGCCGGTGACATGCGCCTCGAACCGCAGGGCACCATCGGCAGAGGCCAGCTCAGCGCCAAGATCCGGACCACGGGTCAGGAAGGGCAGGGGGGCGACATAGGCCAGCGCGGCCAGCGTCACCGCGCCAAGGCCGGCCCCCAGCCACCAGCGACGCGCGCGCGATTCCGGCGCCCCGCCGACAGAGGCCAGCAGCGCGCGCCGCACGCGGGGAGAGGGTCTCACCTCGTCCAGTTCCTCTGCCAGGTCGGCCAGGCGGGATTCCCAGCGGTGAACGCGGGCGGCAAATTCCGGGTCTTCGGCAACGCGGCGCGCGGCGACGCCTTCGAGATCCGCCGAGAGCAGGCGCAGAACATATTCCGCGGCCAGCAGGTCATCATCGTCTTCGGGCATTTCGGGCAGATCGGAGCTCATCGGGACATGCACTCCCTGAGGCTCTGCAGACTCCGGCGCAGCCAGGTCCGCATGGTGTTGAGTGGGACTTCGAACTTGGCCGCAAGATCGGCGTAGCTGGCCCCTTCCAGGTAGGCGCCGCGCACGGCGCTGGCCCGCTGATCCGGCAGTTCATCGAGACAGTTCACGATGCGCTGGCTTTCGGAGGCGGCGATGGTCGAAGCCTCGGGGCCGGGACGGGAATCAGGCAATGTATCCGTCTCGGTCCTGTCCTGCCCGGATTGCGACCGTTGCCGGGCGCGCAGTCGGTCGATGGCGATGTTGCGGGCCAGGGTGATCAGCCAGGTCATCGGGCTGTGGCCGGTGACGGCATAGCGGTCTGCCTTGTTCCAGATGCGCAGGAAGACCTCTTGCAGGGTATCTTCGGCCTCTTCGCGGTCTTTCAGGACCGACAGGCAGATCGCCAGCAATTTGCCGCTGGTGGCATCGTAAAGGGCCCCGAATGCGCCGCGGTCGCGCAAAGCGACGCGTGCGATCAGGGCCTCGATGTCGCTTCGGGTTGTCATGCCTGCTCCGGTTTTGCAAAGACGTCATGCAGGTTAGGGCGCGTGTGGGTCAAGGCAATGAATCATGTTTCCGATATGCGTCATTATGTACCTACGATCAAAGTTGTAATGGTCACTCCGTTGATTCAGATCAAGGATGCGACCGATAGTCCGGTTCTAAACGGTGGACACATCACCTCGCGGTCGTTAGTTATTCATGAAATTGAATAAGGTGTGACTGCAGCACCGGCCCCTTGGCGAGGGTCGAAAGTAGAAGGAGGAGCCCGGTGGACTACACCGCGAAACTGGATGACGCCCTGAACCGTCTGCACGAAGAAGGCCGTTACCGCACCTTCATCGACATCGAGCGCAAGAAGGGCCAGTTCCCGCATGCCACCTGGCGCAAGCCGGACGGAAGCGAGACACCGATCACCGTCTGGTGCGGCAACGACTACCTGGGCATGGGGCAACACCCGGTTGTCCTCGAAGCCATGCACGAGGCGATCGACGCCACCGGCGCCGGCTCGGGCGGGACGCGCAACATTTCGGGCACCACGGTCTATCACAAGCGGCTGGAGGCCGAGCTGGCGGACCTGCACGGCAAGGAGGCGGCGCTGCTGTTCACCTCTGCCTATATCGCCAATGATGCGACGCTGAGCACGCTGCCCAAGCTTTTCCCGGGCCTGATCATCTACTCGGATGAGCTGAACCACGCCTCGATGATCGAGGGCGTGCGCCGCAACGGCGGGGCCAAGCGCATCTTCAAGCACAACGACCTGGACGATCTGCGTGCCAAGCTGGAGGCCGACGATCCCGCCGCGCCCAAGCTGATCGCCTTCGAATCGATCTACTCGATGGACGGCGATTTCGGCCCGATCGAGGCGATCTGCGACCTGGCGGATGAATTCGGCGCGTTGACCTACATCGACGAAGTCCACGCGGTCGGCATGTACGGCCCACGCGGGGCAGGGGTGGCGGAACGCGACCGCCTGATGCACCGCATCGACATCATCAACGGCACCCTGGCCAAGGCCTATGGTGTGATGGGGGGCTATATCGCCGCCTCGGCAAAAATGTGTGACGCCGTGCGCTCTTATGCACCGGGGTTCATCTTTACGACTTCCTTGCCGCCCGCGGTCGCCGCCGGTGCTGCCGCCTCGGTCCGTCATCTCAAGACCGACCAGGAGCTGCGCGACAGGCACCAGACCCAGGCAAAGATCCTCAAGACCCGGCTCAAGGGCATGGGCCTGCCGATCATCGACCACGGCAGCCATATCGTGCCGGTGATTGTCGGCGATCCTGTCCATACCAAGCAGCTGAGCGACATGCTGCTTGAGGGCTATGGCATCTACGTGCAGCCGATCAACTTTCCCACCGTTCCGCGCGGCACCGAACGTCTGCGGTTCACCCCCTCGCCGGTGCACGGCCCCGACGAGATGGATCGTCTGGTGCGCGCGATGGACGAATTGTGGAGTCATTGTGCGCTAAATCGCGCTGAACTCGCAGGCTAAACCCCGCCAATACCTGTCAAATGGCTTGAGATGTGTTAGCCTTACCGCAATAACCGGGTTGCGCGAATCGTGCAGCCCGGACCGGGCAGGCACATAATTGATGGGTAGAATGGGGCAGTCTCGCAATGATCGGGCGCAAATCCCAGCACCGTGACGACAACGGCGACGACACGTCGCCGCAGAGCTTTGACGACTACACCCTGAAACTGGGTGACGTCATGCGCGGTGAACGGGCGACAATGGGCAAGTCGCTGCTGGATGTGCAGCGAGAGCTGCGCATCAAGGCAAGCTACATCGCCGCAATCGAAAATTGCGATCCGTCCGCCTTTGACACGCCGGGGTTCATCGCTGGCTACGTCCGATCCTATGCCCGCTACCTGGGGATGGACCCGGATGAGGCATTCGCGCATTTCTGCGCGGAAAGCGGCTTTTCCGTTGCGCACGGCATGTCGCAAGAGGCCTCGGTCATCCGCAAACCCAAGAACGACGAGGCGCGCGCGCGCAACCGCGATTCCATCGCGGAACCGCGCATGCCCTTTGCCCCGGCCAATGACAGCCTCCTGTCACGGGTCGAACCCGGCGCGCTGGGGTCGTCGCTGGTGCTGTTGGCCCTGATCGGGGGCATCGGTTACGGCGGCTACCGCGTGTTGCAAGAGGTGCAGCGCGTGCAGGTCACGCCGGTCGATCAGACCCCCATCGTGTTGAGCGAGCTGGATCCGCTGCAGGCGGCCATCGCGCCCAGTGCGCGCGACGAAGGCGATGAAACCACGCAGGCCGGGGTCTTTACTCCGCCCACGACCGAAGCCTTTGACCGTCTCTATCGTCCGCAGGCGCTGGACGTTCCGGTCCTTGTGGCGCGTGACGCCCCGATCTCGACCCTCGACCCCGAACGGGTCGGGGTCTTTGCCGGCAGCGGGCCGCGCGGTCTGCCGAATGTGCAGGACAGTTCACTGGCTGCCGCCGCCCTGGCGGATCGCTTGGTCGCCGAAGGCGTGATTCCCGAATCCACAGATGGTCCGACGCTTGTCAGTCCGCTCGCCGCGGCCAGCGGTGTCATGGTCGTCGCCGTGCGCCCGGCTTGGGTCGAGGTCCGGTCCGAGAATGACGGTGTGCTGGTCTCTCGCGTGTTGAACGCGGGCGAGACCTTTGCCGTGCCGCGTGATGCCTCCAGCCCGCGCATTCGCGTTGGTGAATCCGGTGCGGTCTACTTCAACGTCGACGGTCGGACCTACGGCCCCGCCGGCCAGCCCGGACGAGTCACCAGCAATATCTCGCTGGCCGGCGCTGACGTCGTTGATCGCTATGATGTCGCGGATTCGGCCAGGGACCGCGATCTGGCCTCTGTCCTTGTGGATCTGAACCTGGCCGCGCCGCAGGTGGCCCGGGCAGAGCCGGTGCAGCGCGCCGGTCAGAAACCGATCCCCACCGACCTGGCACGGAACGTGCCGAACATCCCGCCGGTCGCCCGGCCCGAAAGCATCGCTCTTGCGGCGGCCATTGCCGCGGCGCCTGCTCCTTCGGTTCCCGCGCCGCAGCCGGTCGCGCCTGCGCCCGAACCTGTCGAGGTGGCGGAACCAGCCCCCACGCCGGAACCCGTGCAGCCCAACGTGCCGCGCGTTACCGCCGAACGCGCCCCCGGCATCACGGTGGTGGCCGTAGCGGAAACCTGGGTCGAGATCACCTCGCCCTCGGGCAAGAAGCTGTTGGCACGCCTGCTGAAACCGGGTGACACCTACCAGGTGCCGCAGACGGACCAGGCGCCGACGATCTTCTCGGGCAATGCGGGCGGTGTCTTTTTTGCCGTCAATGGCGAAACCTACGGACCCTATGGGCCCAGTGGCCAGTTCGGGCGTGATCTGGCCTTGTCCGCCGGGGACATCCAGCGCGAGATGCAGGTTGCTGACCTGACCCGGAACCAGACACTGGCCAAGGTCGTCGCGGAACTGGACCTGCAGGGCCAGTAACGACACGCGGCGCGATGGCGCACGGGCTGGTCTGTGGCGCGCGCAGGGACTAGTGTCCGCCTCGAGACCAACGCAAACACAGGACAGAGCGCATGAGCCTCAATCACGTCCGCCCGTGGCGCAATATCTATCGTCGCACATCCCGGCAGATCATGGTGGGAAACGTCCCCGTCGGGGGGGATGCACCGATCAGCGTGCAGACCATGACCAACACGGTCACCACGGATATTCCCGGTACGATCAAGCAGGTACAGGCCGCAGCTGACGCGGGCGCCGACATCGTCCGGGTCTCTGTCCCCGACGAAGACTCGTCGCGCGCGTTGAAGGAGATCGTGCGCGAAAGCCCGGTGCCGATCGTCGCCGACATTCATTTCCACTACAAGCGCGGGATCGAGGCCGCCGAGGCCGGAGCCGCCTGCCTGCGGATCAACCCGGGCAACATCGGCAGCCAAGACCGCGTGCGCGAGGTGATCCAGGCGGCGCGCGATCACAACTGCTCGATCCGGATTGGCGTGAACGCGGGCAGCCTCGAAAAACACCTGCTGGAGAAATACGGCGAACCCTGCCCCGACGCGATGGTCGAAAGCGGGCTGGACCACATCAAGATCCTGCAGGACAACGATTTCCACGAGTTCAAGATCAGCTGCAAGGCCTCTGACGTCTTCATGGCCGCCGCCGCTTACCAGCAGCTTGCTGAACAGACGGACGCGCCCATCCACCTTGGCATCACCGAGGCCGGGGGTCTCATGTCCGGCACGATCAAGAGCGCCATCGGCCTGGGCAACCTGCTTTGGATGGGGATCGGTGACACGATCCGCGTATCTCTGTCGGCGGACCCGGTCGAAGAGGTCAAGGTCGGCTACGAGATCCTGAAATCGCTTGGCCTGCGCCATCGCGGCGTCAACATCATCTCATGCCCGTCCTGTGCCCGGCAGGGGTTCGATGTGATCAAGACCGTGGAAGTGCTTGAAAAAAGGCTGGAGCACATCAAGACACCGATGAGCCTGTCGATCATCGGCTGCGTCGTGAACGGCCCCGGCGAGGCGCTGATGACGGACGTCGGCTTTACCGGCGGCGGCGCGGGCAGCGGCATGGTCTACCTTGCGGGCAAGGCCAGCCACAAGATGTCCAACGACCAGATGATCGAGCACATCGTCGAAGAGGTCGAGAAGCGGGCAGAAGTCATCGAGGCCGAACAGGCGGAAGCGGCGGAGTAGCCCGCCTCATTCCGCCAGGTATCGCCCCAGCACAAAGGCGGGCATCTCACCCCGGATCAACCTGTCCCGCATGACATATGAGGGCAGGGTGTCCAGCGTGAGCGCCTGCATCAGCGCGGCGTTTTCGGGCTCACCCGTGTCCAGCAGACGCACCGGGACCCCCTGCGCCTGGGCCATGTCCTGCAAGTCGGTCCAGGCCGTGCCACAGCTGCCGCACTCCGGCCCGCTGAACATGACGATCACGGCGCCTTCGTCGCCGAACAGCGCCGGCGCATGGCTTGCGATAAGGTCCAGGTCGCCCTGGCGTTCATCTTCGTAGAAATCTGTCGGCGCTGGCGCGCTCAGCGCCCGCAACCGTTCCGACAGCGTCATCTCCTGCGCCAGCACGGGGCTGGCGCAGAAGGCGCACAACAGAAGCGCGGCCCGGATCACTCGGCGGCGCGCTGGTCTTCGATGATCTGGCGCATGGTCGGCAGCGGGGCGTAGCCGCGCACCATTTCCTCGCCGAAGACGAAGCTGGGTGTGCCGTTGATGTTCATGGCAATCGCCAGTTCACGGGTTTCCGCGATGCGGCGGGCGACTTCGTCGCTCTCCATCTCGGCCATGATCGCATCGGCATCCAGGCCCAGTGTCTGCGCGATCCGGCGCAGCGGTCCGTTACCCGGGTTGCCTTCCAGCGTGATCAGCGCGTCATGCACGGCCTTGTAGGCCTCATCCCCGGCAACGATATGCGTGGCGACGGCGAATTTCGACGAAACCATCGAGGCCTCGCCCAGGATCGGGAATTCCTTGAGGATGTAGCGGATGTTGCCATCGCTGGCGATCAGCTCTTCGACCTCGGGGTGGGCGCGGCGGCAATAGCCACAGCGGTAGTCCATGAACTCGATCACGGTGACGTCGCCATCGGGGTTGCCGCCGACATAGGAGAACCCGTCATCCAGAAGGCGCGCCATGTTGTCGGTCACCAGGGCGTCGTCCTGCGCCGCCTGCGCCTGTTTTTCGCGGTCTTCGAGGACGGCGACCGCCTCCATGATGACCTGCGGGTTTTCCAGCAGGTATTCGCGCACCTGTGCCCCGAAGGCCGCGCGCTGGTCGGGCGTCATGGACGAGAAATCAAAGCCGCCGTCGTCCTGGGCCTGCACCATCGGGGCCACCAGAAGGCAGAGGGCAGCGGCACTGCCGCGAAGGAATTTGGTCGAGGTGAACATGGGGACTCCCAATCATGTTGTCTGTTATTTGGCCTGTTTCGCCGCACTTAGCACATCCTGTGCCCGTTGCCACGGGGCAGAGCCGCGGGGCAGCGTGGCAACCGCGCGTTCCGCGTGCAGCCTTGCGTCCTTGAGGCGCCCTTGCAGGGCGTAGCGTTCCGCGGTCACGACCGAGGCCATGCCCGGCTGCCCGGTCTTGGCATAGGCGACGGCAAGGTCACGCAAGACGCGGGCATCGGTGAAATCACGTCCGCGTGCCGCCTCCAGTGCCTTGAGAGCCTGCCGGTGGTTCCCGGTCGCCAGCAGCGAACGACCCAGCCCGCCCAGGATCAGCGGTTCGCGCGGGGCGCGATTGGCAGCCGCCTGGTAGATCTGGACGGCGGCGCCGAACTGGCGCGACTCCAGCAGGATCTGGCCCTTGAGTTCCAGCAGGTAGGGATCGCCGGGGCGCAGCGCGATGGCGCGGTCGATGGCGGAGAGGGATTTTTTCAAGTTCGACTGGCGGTGCCAGGCCACGGCCTCGCGCATGTGGGCGATGTCCTGGCTTCCACTGTCCTTGAGGCGCCGTAGCGTCCAGGACGGCGCACGCTTGAAGGCAGTCAGCTTGCCCTGCGCCCGTTTGAACCAGTATTGCGCGGTGGCATCCCGGCCCGGACTCTTCTGTCCCGCCACCAGCGCCTCGAGCGCGCGCTGGCGGTCGCGGGTCATCGGGTGGGTGCGCATGTAGGGGTCCTGGCGACCGACTGACAGGGCTTCTTGCCCGCGAAAGAGCTTTTGCACCTCCAGCGCGCCGCGCGGATCGACACCCGCGCGCATCATGAACCGGACAGAGGAGATGTCGGCGGCGGATTCCTCGGCCCGGGTATGCGACATGAACAGCCGCATGGCCGAGGATTGCGACCCGATGGCGGCGGCGGCCGCCGCCTGGCTGTTGGCCCCTGCCGCCGCGGCGGCCGCGGCCAGCGCCATGCCGATTCCGGCGGCGGTGCGCGCGGCCCGCAGGTTGCCAAGGCGGCGCGCGATATGGCCATTGGCGATATGCGCGGCCTCGTGCGCGATCACGGCCTGCAGGGCCTCGGCACTGTCCAGCCGCATGATCAGGCCGGAATGCAGAAAGATATGCCGCGTATCGGTGACAAAGGCGTTCAGCGACCCGTCGTCGATCACGATGATCTTGACCTGCTGCGGGCTGAGGCCGGCGGCGGTCAGAATGGGCGCGGCAAGCTGGCGCAGCGCATATTCCATGTCCGCGTCGCGCAAGAGCGTGGTGGCCGCCTGGGCCGGAGCTGCTGCCAGAATGGACAGAGCCATGACCAGGGCGGTCAGACGGGACAGGATCGTGTGGCGTATCATTGACGGGCTGCTCCTTGTGCTCGTAAGCCTCACTGGCGACACAGTAGAGAGGCAGGCATGCGGAATTCAAGGCGGGGCGCGGTTGATCCCTTTATCGTGATGGACGTGATGGAAGCGGCACGCCTGGCAGAGGCCGGCGGGCGCAGCATCGTCCACATGGAACTGGGCCAGCCCGGCACCCCTGCGCCCGCCGCGGCCCGCGCCGCCCTGACGCGCGACATGGAAAACGATCCTCTGGGATACACCGTCGCGCTTGGGCTGCCGGAACTGCGCGCCCGCATCGCGAAACTCTATGATGAGTGGTACGGGATCGACCTGGATCCGGGCCGGGTGGTGGTCACGCCGGGGTCCTCCGGCGGCTTCATTCTGGCCTTTACCGCGCTGTTCGATGCGGGCGACCGCATGGCCCTGGGCGCGCCCGGATACCCGTCGTACCGGCAGATCCTCAAGGCGCTGGACGTGACCCCGGTCGAGGTGCAGTGCTCGGCGGAAAACCGCTATCAACCCACGCCCAGGGACCTCGCCGGAATAGACTACGAGGGGCTTTTGGTTGCCAGCCCGGCGAATCCCAGCGGCACGATGCTGGAAAAGCCGGAACTGGCCGCGCTGATCGCGGACGCCCAGGCGCGAGGCGCGGCCTTCCTGTCGGATGAGATCTATCACGGGATCGAGTATGAAAAGGACGCGGTCTCGGCGTTGGAAATCAGCGACGATGTCGTGGTGATCAACTCCTTCTCCAAGTACTTCTCGATGACCGGCTGGCGGATCGGCTGGCTAGTGGTGCCCGAGGACATGGTCCGCCAATTCGAACGCCTGGCCCAGAACCTGTTCATCTGTCCGACGCATGCCGCCCAGGTTGCGGCGCTTGCGGCGCTGGACGCACAGGACGAGCTGGAAGAAAACCTGGCCGTCTATGCGCGCAATCGCCAGTTGATGCTGGACGGCTTGCCGCGGATTGGCTTCGATCGGATCGCACCGCCGGACGGGGCCTTTTACGTCTACGCGGATGTGAGCCATCTGACCAATGACAGCCGTGCCTTTGCCCGCGAGATCCTGGACCAGGCGGGCGTTGCCGTGACGCCGGGGCTGGATTTCGACCCGGTGCGGGGGGGCGGCACGCTGCGCTTTGCCTATGCCCAGTCGACCGAGGAGATCAAGGAAGGGCTTGCGCGGCTCGGGGCCTTCATGGCCGCACGCGGGCAGGGCGCCGCCTGAACCGGTCCGTCCGGGATTGATCGACCTGACCGGATGCCCCTAGAGTGCGGCAAACACCGGAACCGGGGCAAATGAGCAGATTTCTTACTCTCCTGATGGCGCTGAGCCTCTGGGCCGGCAGTGCCGCCGCGCAGGATGCCGGGCTCGCCCGGCTGATCGACGGGCGGATCGAGGATCGCCGGTTCGGCGGCACCGAGCTGACGCTGACCCTGTCGCAGGGCGTGCCCTGGCGGGTGTTCACCCTGACAGAGCCCGACCGGCTGGTGCTGGACTTCGCCGAAGTCGACTGGCAGGGCGCCGATCCCGCCGACCTGGATCAGAGTGACCGGATCAGTGCGCTGCGCATGGGGCTGTTTCGCCCCGGCTGGTCGCGACTGGTGGCGGAACTGGCAGAGCCGATGCTGGTGCAAAGCGCCGGAATGCGCGTTCTGCCCGATGGGGCGGGTGCCGAACTCACCCTGCAACTGGAACCGGGTGATGCCGAGCGCTTTGCCAACACCGCCGGACCGCCGGCCGATCCGTCCTGGGTCCAGACCCGCCCGCGGGCCCGCCGCTCTGTCCCGGACCCGGACCGCCCCCTGACCATCGTCCTTGACCCGGGGCACGGCGGCATCGACCCCGGCGCGCAGAGGGATGGCGTGACAGAGGCGGATCTGGTGCTGACATTCGCGCTGGAACTGCGCGAGATTCTCTTGCGGTCGGGTGACTACGATGTGCGGCTGACCCGGCAGGAGGATCGCTTTGTCTCTCTCGAAGGGCGGGTGAAATACGCCCATGAGGTCGGTGCGGACCTCTTCATCTCCTTGCACGCGGATGCGCTGGAAGAGGGTGTGGCGCATGGGGCCGCGGTCTACACGCTGGCCGAAGAGGCGTCCGACGCGGCCTCGGCGGCCCTGGCCGAACGGCACGACCGGGACGACCTGCTGGCGGGGCTGGACCTGACCGGAACCGATGACAGGGTCGCCCAGATCCTGATGGATCTGGCCCGGCTCGACAATACGCCGCGCAGCCAGGCGCTGGCCGAACATATCGTCGCCGGGATAGACGGCTCATTGGGCCATGTGCACAAGGACCCGCTGCGTCAGGCGGCTTTTTCGGTGCTGAAATCGGCCGACATTCCATCCGTGCTGGTCGAACTTGGGTTCCTGTCGACGGAACAGGACCTGCGCAACCTGCAGGATCCGGTCTGGCGTGCGGGCATGGCGCGCGGCCTGCGGGACGGGATCGCGGCCTGGGCATTGGAGGACGAGGCCCTGTCGCGCCTGCGACGGCAATAGGGCGCCATTTCGGCAAACCGCCGCCCGGCGCGCGTCGATGTGTTTTGACCCATGCCCTTATGCGCTATAAACACGGCTTCAGTCGGGTAGCGGGAGCCGCATGTGCTGCGTTTCATCTTTTCCTTCTTCGGGGCGATCTTCTCGGTCGTGACAATGGGCGCCATGATGGTCGCGCTGACCATCGGGGCCGTGTTCTGGATGTACGGGCGCGACCTGCCCAGCCACGAACACCTGGCGCAGTATTCGCCGCCGACGATCAGCCGGATCTATTCGGCCGAGGGCCGCGTGATCGACGAATTCGCGCAGGAACGGCGCCTGTTCACGCCGGCGCGCGAAATCCCGGACATGGTCAAGCATGCCTTCATTTCTGCCGAGGACAAGTCGTTCTATACCCACAATGGCTATGACCCGCGCGCCATCGTGTCGGCGGCCATCGACACGGCACGCGGGAACACGCGCGGCGCCTCGACGATCACTCAGCAGGTGATGAAGAACTTTCTTCTGTCGGGCGACCGTCGCGTTGAACGCAAGATCAAGGAGATCATCTTGGCCAGCCGCGTCGAAGGCGCGCTGGACAAGGAAAAGATCCTTGAACTGTACCTGAACGAGATCTTTCTGGGCCAGAACGCCTACGGCGTCACCGCCGCCGCACAGGTCTATTTCAACAAGACCCTGTCGGAACTCGCCCCGCATGAGGCGGCGACGCTCGCCTCGTTGCCCAAGGCGCCGTCGGATTACCATCCGGTGCGCCGCAAGGAGCGTCTCCGCGAACGGCGCGATTTCGTGCTGAAGGAAATGTTCGAGAACGGGTATATCGACGAGGCCACTTATGAGGCCGAGGTCGCGATGCCGCTGAAATCCGTTCAGAACGGTGATTTCGAACCTTACCAGCGGTCGCTGCCACCCCGTGACTATTTCACCGACGAGATCCGCCGCCAGTTGAGCCGCGACTTTGGCGAGGAACAGTTCTTTTCCGGCGGGTATTCCGTTCGCGCGACGCTGGACCCCGAGATGCAGGGGAAGGCAGCCCAGGCGCTGCGCAGCGCGCTGGAACAATACGACCGTTCGCGCGGTGCATGGCGCGGCACCGGCAAGACGATTCCGGCCGATACCCTGGGCGACGAGGCAAAGTGGCGCGAAGCCCTGGCAGACCTGCGCGTGGCCCGTGACATCGAGCTGGAACACCCCTGGCACGTGGCGGTGGTGCGCGAGGTGCGCGACAATTCTCTGCTCCTTGGGATCGAGGACGTGGCTCTGGACGATCCACGCGGCATGACCGTGCCCCGATCCGACACCGACTGGTTCAAGGGCAGTCTTTTCGACAATTTCGAACCCGGCGACGTGATCCATGTCCGCCAGATGACCCAGGACAGCGACGGCGCCTTTATTCGCTGGAGCCTGCGGCAGGTGCCCGAAGTGCAGGGCGGTTTCATGGCGATGGACGCCCACACGGGCCGCGTCATCGCCATGCAGGGCGGGTTCTCGTACCAGAACTCGGTCTTCAACCGGGCAACGCAGGCGATGCGCCAGCCGGGGTCGAGCTTCAAGCCCTTCGTCTATGCCTCGGCGCTGGATTCGGGCTATTCGCCCGCGACCATCGTTGTCGACGCCCCGATCGAGGTGGACACCGGTGCCGGCGTCTGGCGCCCCAAGAACGCCTCTCACCAGTATTACGGCCCGACACCGCTGCGCACCGGGATCGAACGGTCGCGGAACCTGATGACGATCCGCCTCGCGCAGGAAGTGGGCATGGACATCGTCGCCAGCTATGCCGAGAAATTCGGGGTCTACGACCGCATGGGCCTGTCCATCGCGAACTCGCTGGGCGCGGATGAGACGACCCTGTTCCGCATGGTCGCCGCCTACGCGATGTTCGCCAACGGCGGCGAGCGGGTCGAACCGACGCTGGTCGACCGGGTTCAGGACCGCTACGGCACCACCGTCTATTCGCATGAATCCGTCTTTGGCAACAAACGGGTCTGCGTCGATTGCGACAATCCTGACCTGCCGGAGGGACAGGCGCCGCGTATCGCCGACGAGCGTGAAAGGGTGATGAACGCCGTCACCGCCTATCAGCTGACCTCGATGATGCGCGGCGTCGTCGAGCGCGGCACCGCCGCGCGTACCGTCAACCTCAGCGTGCCGACCGCGGGCAAGACCGGCACCACGAACGACGCCAAGGATGTCTGGTTCGTCGGCTTCACCTCGAATATCGTGGCGGGCTGCTACATCGGCTACGACACGCCGCGGTCCCTGGGCCGCGGGGCCTCGGGGGGCGGCATGTGTGGCCCGGTGTTCAACGAATTCATGAAGGAAGCTGTCAAGAAATACGGGGGCGGCAACTTCAAGGTTCCCGAGGAATGCCAGTTCATCAAGATCGACCGTTTCTCTGGCGCGCGCCTGCCGGACGATGCCAGCGGCCCCAACGTCGTTTCCGAGTGCTTCCGCCTCGGCGAAGAGCCCATCTTCGGCGTGATGTTCGACGGCGGCTTTGCGATCTCGGGCACCTTTGACGTGATCCAGCCGGACGGATCGACCGTCGCGCAGGAGGTCACGACCTCGACCGGCGACAAGGCCATCGTGGGACCAAAGGCGGGCTTTGGCACGCTCAGCTCTGGCGGGCTGTACTGACATACTCGTCCGCGAGGACGGGCAGGGCGGGGCACCGGGCTCAATCGGTCCGCCCTGCTGTTCCCCGGCTTGCCCGTCCGCCTGCCCCTTGCTATCACGCATCACCCGAGAGGACCGAGACAGGACCATAAGACATGCGCGCAGAGACCCAGAACCACGTGGAAAAGATCGAGAAATCGCTCGACCTGCTGGCCCAGCGCATGGACTGGGGCACGGCCCAGCACCGGCTGGAGGAATTCAACGCTCGGGTCGAGGACCCGAACCTCTGGGATGACCCGGCGGCGGCGCAGAAACTGATGCGCGAACGTCAGCAGCTGGTCGACGCGATGGAAACCTACACGGCCATGAAACAGGATCTCGCCGACCAGATCGAATTGATCGAACTGGGCGAGATGGAGGACGACCAGGAGGTTGTCTCCGAGGCCGAGGCGGCGATTGCCGCGCTGGTCGACAAGGCCGCCAAGAAGGAACTCGAGGCGCTCTTGAACGGCGAGACGGACGGCAACGATGCCTTCCTGGAAATCAAGGCGGGTGCCGGCGGCACAGAGGCCTGCGACTGGGCACAGATGCTGGCCCGGATGTACGTCCGCTGGGCCGAAAAGCGCGGTTTCGAGGTCGACCTGCAGGAAGAGCAGGCCGGCGCCGAGGCGGGGATCAAGTCCGCCACCTACCAGATCAAGGGGCCGAACGCCTATGGCTGGCTGAAGTCCGAGAGCGGCACGCACCGGCTGGTCCGGATCTCGCCCTTTGGCAAGGGCACGCGCGAGACGTCGTTCGCCGCCGTGGGCGCCTATCCGGTGATCGACGACAATATCGAGATCGAAGTGAACCCGGCCGACATCCGCATCGACACCTTCCGGTCGTCGGGCGCCGGTGGTCAGCACGTCAACACCACCGACTCGGCGGTGCGGATCACGCACGCGCCCACGGGGATTGTCGTGACCTCGTCGGAAAAGTCGCAGCACCAGAACCGGGACATCGCCATGAAGGCGCTGAAATCGCGGCTCTACCAGCTGGAACTGGACAAGCGGAACGCCGAGGTCAACGCCCTGCACGAGGCCAAGGGGGATGCGGGCTGGGGCAACCAGATCCGGTCCTACGTGTTGCAGCCCTACCAGATGGTCAAGGACCTGCGCACCAACTACGAGACCGCCGACACCTCTGGCGTTCTGGACGGGGATCTTGACCCCTTCATGGCGGCGACCCTGGCGATGAACGTGGCAGGCAAGAGCCGCGCGGACGCCCAGGCCGAGGATTGATCCTCGGCGGTGGGAGGGGGCGCTGCCCCCGCGCCTTCGGCGCCCCCCGAGGTATTTTTCAAACCAAAGAAGCCGGGCCGCGCGCCTGGCACGGCGAGGGCGCAGCGCTGGAGTGTGGGGTCGTCCAATCGTCCGCCTGCGCGTGTGCCAATGGCGTCGGCGCCAAACCTGTTCTTGCCTGCGCGGGTCATATCTCCTTTACTGAATGCCGGAGGAAAGGCTCGGTAGGAGGAAAGCGATGCCCGATACCCCCAAGCCCGGTGTTCCGGATCTAGGCCCCGTCGACGCGGCAATGCTGCGCGAGGCGCTGCGGCGCGGGTGGAGCGACCTGCGTCGCGCGCCGGGCTTTGCCCTGCTCTTTGCCTCTGTCTACGTCCTGGGTGGCTGGTTCATGGCCTGGATCACCTGGATCACCGGGCAAAGCTATTGGCTGGTCTTCGCGGCCATCGGCTTTCCCCTGATTGCGCCCTTTGCGGCGGTAGGCTTTTACGATGTCAGCCGCAGGATCGAGCAGGACCGTCCCCTGGACTGGATGCAGATCCTGAGCGTGGTGAAACGTTCTGGCGGCGGGCAGTTGCCCTGGCTGGGGGCGGTGGTGCTGGTGATCTTCCTGTTCTGGTTCTTCCTTGCGCACATGATCTTTGCGCTGTTCCTTGGCCTGTCCACGATGACCAATGTCTCCAGCTCGCTGGACATCTATTTCACCGCCAACGGGCTGACGATGCTTGCGGTCGGCACCGGGGTCGGCGCGGTTTTTTCGGTTGTGCTCTACATGATCTCGGTGCTGTCGCTGCCCATGCTGCTGGACCGGGACATCGATTTCGTGACCGGGATGATCACCTCTTTCAGCTACGTCCAGAAGCACCCGGTGCCGATGTTCGCCTGGGCCGTCTTCGTGGCAGCGGTCACCTTGGTATCGATGCTGCCCGGGTTCCTGGGGCTGTTCGTCTCGCTGCCGCTGCTGGGGCATGCCACCTGGCACCTGTACGACATGATTGCCTATGGCACCCGGCACGAGGCCGAGGCGCATGCGGTGGCCTAATGGTGGCTGAGAGGCGCCTGGCAGCCCCTCTCAGCCATGTTGTCAGGCCTCGCGCCCCTCGGCCTTGAGACGCGCATGCAGGGCCGTGGCGCGCGTGTCACCCAGCTCCAGCGCAAAGACATAGGCATGGGTCAGGTAGAAACAGGCGGCATCCAGGTCGTTCACCGTCTCTGCCGCCTGCGCGTACAGGCCCACCAGCGCAGGGCGATCATCCGCCGCATGCGCTGCGAGCAGCATATCGTCCAGCGCCATCATTCGGCCGCGTCCGACAGGCTGCGGTGGGTCTGTATCTTGGCGGCGACCCAATCATGGAAACAGTGGGTGGGGCTGTCCATCGCCGGCGAGAACCGGCCGCCGTCAAAGCCCGAGGCGTAGCGCCCGCGCTGCATGCCCTCGACGACAAAGATGTCTTCCTCGAACACCGTCTTCCACAGCTGCGTGTTCCGCTGCCGCAGCCCGCTGTCGGTCTTGGGCTGGGAATAATAGAGATGGATGTTCTCGACCGTCTTGGCCGGCCCCTCTGGCAGGAGGACGATGGCAAAGGCGTGGTCGCGGTGCACGCCCAAGAGGACGTTGGGATAAACCGCGATGTATTCGGCGGCGGTGTCCCACTTGTCGCTGATCCCCTCGAAATCGGGGAAGGGTTCTCCGTTCTCGTTTGTGACCTGCCGGTAGACCAGCGTGCCCTGGCCGGAATAGGCGCCGGGCTGTTCGATGTTGTAGTGGTCTTCGAGCCTCGAATAGGAGTTCAGGCCGGGGTGGACCCAGGGCAGGTGGTAGCTCTCGCAGTAGTTCTCGACCGCAAGTTTCCAGTTGGTCTGGACTTCCAGCGTGATCGTGCTGTCGGCGCCGCCGTGATAGACCGGCTGTTCGAACTCCGCCCAGCGGGTCATGACGTCGCTCATCGCCTCTTCGAAGGCCGGCGCATCCCCCGTGACGTTGATCCAGACCACGTCGCGCCAGATGTGGCTGCGGACCTCGATCAGGCCAAGCGTCGCGCGGTCGATCGCCTCGTGAGTGTTGTGACCGGGGCCACCCACGTGCGGCGTGCTGACGAGGCGGCCATCGGAGCCGTAGCACCATGAGTGATAGGGGCAGCGGATCGCGCCCTCGATCTTGCGGGCTTCCTCGACCAGGATCATTCCGCGGTGGCGGCAGATGTTCTGGAACACGCGCACGGCGCCGTCGCGGCCCCGCAGCAGCAGGAGCGGCATGCCGAGGAAGGTGATCGGCTTTGCATCGCCGTTCTCCGGCACGTCCGCAGCCACGGCCAGTCCGGCCCACTGGGAAAAGAGCAGCGCGTCGCGCTCTTCGGCGAAGACGACCGGGTCGATGTAATGCGCATTCGGCAGGCCATTGGCCTGGGCGACGGGACGGCGGACGCTGTCAAGATCGGTCGGGGCAATGGTCATCGGGAAAGGCCTTCTGCTGACGTGGATTGGACTCCGCGTTAGTTGCAGAATGCGCTCTTGTCCCGAACAAACCCGACACGGATTGTATCAAAGCGACCTTGGATGGCGCCGGTGGGTTCTAGACGAAGGGTTCGCCGGGTTTCAGCAGGTTGCGCTGGTAGGTCAGCAAGTCGGATTCAAGGCAGAAGCCCGAGCTGCGCGCCGCGGGCAGGACATCCTTCATCCTGCTGCCGAGGTACTCGTAGACCAGGCGTTCAACCCGCCTTCCGGCGACGTTCTCGCGGACCGTGCGGGTCACGTAGCCGGCCCAGAAGTTGTTCTCGAAGGACGGGATGCGCGCAAGGTAGTTGAAGGAGGAGGTGATCGAGCCATGCCGGCTGACCAGGGCGGCAATGCCGTCTTCCTGGGGGATCACCGCGCCGCGGAATTCTCGTGTGGCGGGATCGGTGGGCAGACCCTGCTGGCGCATCGCATCCTTGGCTTCGAACCCCTTGAGAAAGGTGCCCTGGCGATTGCGGAACACGTAGATCAGGCCGCGCACGAACATGTTCTCGTCCAGGAAACTGCGCCGCGCGAAGCGATAGAACCCGCTGGGAAAGTCCTCTTCCCCGACAGGCCGGGTGGCACCGCCCAGGAAATCCGAGATCGCGGGGTTGTTGAAGATGCTGGCATTGCCGCCGCTGATGTCGCTGACGGGTTCCAGAAGGATGCGCGCGTCGACGTTGAAATAGGTACAGATCCTATGCAGCACGTCCGGCCGCGGGAAACTCTCGCCGGCCAGGTAGCGGTTGTACTGGGTCCGGTTGATCCCCAGCTCGCGGCAAAGGGCCGAAATCGATGGCGCGCGTTGTGACAGCTGTCTCAGGTTGGCGCCAAGCATGCTGCGGAGTTCGGACGGCGTCGGGCCTCGCTTGGTCGAATTTGTGGCAATTCTTTCCGCCATGTTGTCGCGATCCTGTCCCGTAGTGCCTTTGAAGTGCAGCATTTTTGCCTTTTGACCCGAACCTGTGGCGGCTCTTGATGCGAAGTAGCGTCAGTGTTGATGCTCATTGGCGCCAAAAGTGACGTCTTGCGCCACAAAAATCAAGGAGGCGACACGGAAAATAATCTGTCGGGTTGGAAAGGATTCCTTCACCCTGAACAGGCGACCATCAGTGGGTGTACTAATGCAAGATCAGATGTTTGGCGTTGTATTGTGGGCGGATGCCAGTGACAGCAAGGCTGTGATCTGGTGCGAGGACCACGGCAATCTCGCCTATTACACGGCAGCGGAGCAGAACCTGCACGACTGTTTGGACCTCGATGCAGGGGACCTGATCCAGTTCGACCTGCGTGAAGAGCGGGACGTTCGCAGGGCGCGCAACCTGCGTCGGGTCGATGCGGGCTTTGCCCCGGCCATCGTCCATGAACTGAAAACCCGCGGCCCGGCCAAAACCGCGCCCACGGGCAATGTTGTCAGCTTTCCGGAGGCGCGTCGCGCCAGCTGAAACGGCGGGCCGGGATCCAGCGGATCCAGGCCACGCTTCTGTGAACCTTCAGGCCCCGCGTGCCAGCGCAGCCACACCGGTTCTCGCGACCTCGGTCAGGCCCAGCGGGCGCATGAGGTCGGCAAAGGCGTCGATCTTGTCGGGCGTACCCGTCAGCTGAAAGACAAAGCTTTCCAGCGTCGAGTCGACGACATTGGCACGAAAGATGTCCGCCAGCCGCAGCGCCTCGACGCGTTTGTCCCCCGATCCCGCAACCTTCAGCAGGGCCAGTTCGCGCTCGACGGATTTGCCTTCTACCGTCAGGTCGTGCACGTCGCGCACGGACACGATGCGCCCCAGCTGTGCCTTTATCTGTTCGATCACTTGCGGAGTGCCGCTGGTGACGATGGTGATCCGGCTCAGGTGACCTTCATGGTCGACCTCTGCCACGGTCAGGCTGTCGATGTTGTAGCCACGCCCCGAGAACAGCCCGATCACGCGCGCCAGCACGCCCGGCTCGTTCTCTACAAGCACGGCGACGGTATGCGTCTCCTGCACGTCCGAGAAATTCGGGCGGAGGTTGTAGGCGGAGTGCTTGCTCGAGCCTTTCTTGATCTTGAGTGCTGACATCTCTGGGCCTTTCTGAGGAGTGCCGGCCCGCCGGGCGACGGGCCGCGGAAGGTTTAGCCAAGATCGAGGGCTTTGACCAGAAGAGAGCGGCGCAAAAGGCCGTTCCCACGGCATTTAATGGCCTGTCAATCGTTTCGCGCTACGCCGGTTCCGCCGCGCCCCGGGCGCGTTGCCCACTGGAAAGCCGCCTTGATGCCCGCCACGGACTCCGACACGGAAAAAGACGCCCGGATCTGGTCGGACGTGATCCACCTGATGCCGGCATGGACGTGGCAGGCGGATGCCGATTTCCGGCTGCGCTACGTGAACATCCGCCATTCGGGCCTGCGCATGACTGCTGACGAATTGATTGGCCTGCGTATCCTGTCGCCAGAGGGGCAGGGTCAGGACCAGGCCGGAATCGAGCGGTTGATGCAGGTGATGCGCGCGGGCCAGGAAATCCGCAGCCTCAGCTACGAACGCGTGCTGGTCAACGGCAGCCGGGCGGTCCTGATGGACAGTGCCGTGCCGCTGCACGACGCCGACGGGCGGTTCGCCGGCTATCACGGCATCACGCTCAACATCAGCGATGTGCTGCGCAAGGCCGAGGTTGCCGATTCCCTGATCGCAGGTCTGAACCGCCGCACCGCCGCGCTGGAACAGAGCCTTGTCGCCAAGGCCGCCGAGCTGACCGAAACAAATCGCCTGCTGACGGAAATCGTCGAGGGCATGGGCGAGGGGCTGCTTGTCACCAGCGGCACAAGGATCGATGATCCGGAAAACCGCATCCTGCGGGTCAACGCCGCGTACCTGCGCCTGCATGGGCTGGGCAACGGCGACGTTCCCGTGGGCATGCGGTTTCGCGATCACATCGACCAGCTGATCGGCTGGAACAAGGCGACCGGGGACGAACAGTTTCACGTCGAAGTGCAGGAGATGCTGAGCGCAGGGGAAAAGGTGATGCTGCGCATCCCGGATTCGGGGCGCAGTTTCTACCTGCAGGCCACGCCGCGCCCCTCGGGCGGGCATGTACTGGTCCACACCGACATCACCGACCTGCGCAACCAGAACGCCGCCTTGCGGGCGGCGCGGGATGCGGCGGATGTGGCGAACAAGGCCAAGTCCAGCTTTCTCGCCAACATGAGCCACGAGATCCGGACCCCGATGAATGGCATCGTCGGCATGGCGGACCTGCTCACCGAAACCGATCTCAGTGCCGAGCAGGCCGACTATGTCGCCACGATACGCAGTGCCGCGCTGGCCCTGACCTCGCTGATTTCGGACATCCTCGATTTCTCCAAGGTCGAGGCCGGCCGCCTGGAAATCGAACAGGCGCCATTTGCCCCGGCGTCGCTGGTCGAGGAGGTGCGGCACCTGTTGGTGCCATTGGCCGGGCAAAAGGGGCTGGGCCTGCGCTGCACCGTGGATGCGGATGTTCCCGGGGTCGTGGCTGGTGATGCGTTGCGCATCCGCCAGGTGCTGATGAACCTGATGGGCAATGCAATCAAGTTCACGGTCGCGGGCGAGGTGTCCCTGCACCTGTCACGGGTGGCGCCCTCGGGTGGCAATTTGCGCTTTGCGGTTGCCGACACGGGCATCGGCATCCCGGCGGATCGGCTGTCCGCGATATTCGACCCGTTCGAGCAGGTCCACCAGGGGCGCGACCGCGCCTTTGAGGGGACCGGGCTGGGGCTGACCATCTCCAAACGGTTGATCGACGCGATGGGCGGAGAAATTTCCGCCCGGTCCGATCCGGGGGTCGGGTCGGTCTTTGTTGTGGATCTACCCTTGCCTGCGGTTGCGTCGGGCAAACCGCTGTCGGAACCCCTGGTCCTGGCTCAGATGCGGCTGGACGGCATTCGCGTCCTCGTGGCCGAGGATAACCGCACCAATCAGGCAGTCGCTCAGAAGCTGCTGGAACGGCGGGGCGCCGCGGTCACGCTTGTCGACGATGGCCGCGCCGCGGTCGAGCTTTTTCATCCCGACCGTTTCGATCTTGTCCTCATGGATCTTTCGATGCCGGTGATGAACGGGCTGGATGCCACCCGCATGATCCGCGAGACCGCCCGGCTGCGGGGGTGGCCTCACCGGCCAATCATCGCGCTGACCGGCAACGCCTTCGAGAAGGACCGCGAAGAGGCCCGGGCGGTCGGCATGGATGGGTTCCTCTGCAAGCCTGTGCGCAGCTCGACCCTGATGCAGGCCATCGCCACGCAGCTGGAGGGCGGGGACGGGACAAGGGTTGCCGGCTGACGTCGATGACCCTCAGAACCCGAGGAGCCGTGGGGACGCAATGCGGCGCAAGGCATAATACAGCAGGACAGGGCCGATCAGACCGGCCAGGGTGCCCATCACCAGGTGCACCGTGGCATCGGTGGTGAACTTGAACAGGACGATCCGCGTGGCAGCCGTGAACAGCGTGTGTGCCAGGTAGATCGGCATTGAGAGTTGCCCCAACCGTTCCAGCACGCGGCCCAGACGCCCGCCATCGCCCTGCGGGGCATTCATCAAGACGACGAAACAGAGCGAAAGGAGCGCCGCGACAACCTGAAAGCCCAGCACGGTTTCGGGCAGGGCAAAGCTGACCAGTTGCACCACGACGAAAACCGTCATTGCCTTCAGCGCCACCGGCAGACCCGAGGGCAGAGGCGGTTGTCGTGCCAGCCAGATGCCCAGCAGAAAGATCCCCAGGTGCAGCGCGGCGTTCACCGTCAGCGGCCCCAGCGGCAAACCGGGAAGCGAGACCAGCCCGCCGGCACCCAGTGCGAGAACCAGCCAGAGCCAGGCCGGGCGCGGTGACTTTCCCGGCACCGCGACAAGCAGACCGAGCACCTGGATCAGGAACAGCGCCCAGAGGAACCACAGGTGATCGCGCGGCGGCAGGGGCCAAACCAGCAGGCCGGACAACCCCTCCGGATTGTTCGCCGCGCCACCGGCGAGAAAACGAAAACCGGCAAAGACATAGGTCCACAAGAGCAGGGGCCAGAGCAGGCGGATCGCCTTGTCCTTCATGCCCCGGACCAGCGGACGGCGGCGGGCCGAGGCCTCGAAGGTGACGCCGGACAGCAGAAAGAACAGGGGCATGTGGAAGTTGTAGATCACCGTCTCGACGGTGCGGAACAGCGTGCCCGGGGCCAGCACCCCCGCCGCTTGCGCGCCGAGCCAGGCATGGCCGAAAACCACGAGGATGATGCCCGCGCCCTTGGCCCGGTCCAGCCAGTGCAAGCGGCCTGCTGGGTCGCTCATCCTGTCACCTCCGCGCGGTATGAAGATCGGTTCGATGCCATGCTGGTCCGGTTATGCCGGGATGGTGGCGAAAATGCGCCGGGATAGCGGTCCGTCATGGATTTCAACAAGACGATGTCTCCGGCGCAACCGTAAGGCGGGCGGGCAAAGAAAAGCGCGCCGGCCCCGAGGCCGACGCGCTCCTGTTGGTTCAGCGTATACCGGATCAGACCAGCACGGCACCCTTGCCGGCGATGGCATTGGTGGCCTTGGCGTCGCCCAGCAGCATCTTGTTGTGCGGCTCGCCCGAGGGGATCATCGGGAAGCAGTTCTCATGCTTCTCGACAAGGCAATCCATGATCACCGGCCCGTCATACTCGATCATTTCCATGATCGCGTCGTCAAGGTCGGCGGGATCCTGGCAGTGAATGCCCTTGGCGCCAAAGGCTTCGGCCAGCTTGACGAAATCGGGCAGCGCCTCGCTCCAGGAATGGGAATAGCGTTCACCGTGCAGGAGTTGCTGCCACTGGCGCACCATGCCCAGGCGTTCATTGTTCAGGATGAACTGCTTGACCGGCAGGCGGTACTGAACCGCGGTGCCCATCTCCTGCATGTTCATCAACCAGGACGCCTCGCCCGCGACGTTGATCACCAGCGCATCGGGATGCGCCACCTGAACACCGACAGAGGCCGGGAAGCCGTAGCCCATCGTGCCCAGGCCGCCGGAGGTCATCCAGCGGTTGGGGTCCTCGAAGCCAAGGTACTGCGCGGCCCACATCTGGTGCTGACCGACCTCGGTGCAGATGTAGCGGTCATGGCCCTTGGTCAGCGCCTCCAGCCGGGCCAGCGCGTGCTGCGGCTTGATCGTGTTTTCCGAGGGCTTGAACTTGAGACAGTCGACCTTGCGCCATTCCTCGATCTGCGACCACCATTTCGACAGCGCCTCGCGGTTGACCTTGCGTCCGCGCGATTTCCAGACCTTCAGCACGTCTTCAAGGACATGGCCCACGTCACCGATGATCGGGATGTCGGTCTTGATCACCTTGTTGATCGACGAGGGGTCGATGTCGATATGCGCCTTGTGCGAATTCGGGCTGAAGGCGTCGATACGTCCGGTGATCCGGTCGTCGAACCGCGCGCCCACGTTGATCATCAGGTCGCAGCCATGCATCGCCAGGTTGGCCTCGTAGAGACCGTGCATCCCCAGCATCCCCAGCCAGTGACGGCCAGAGGCCGGGTAGGCGCCGAGGCCCATCAGCGTCGAGGTGATTGGAAAGCCGGTGGCATCCACCAGTTCCCGCAACAGCTGGCTGGCCGCGGGCCCCGAGTTGATGACGCCACCGCCAGTATAAAACACCGGGCGCTCGGCCATCTCGATCGCCTCGACCAGCGCCTCGATCATCTCCATGTCACCCTTGACCTGCGGCTGGTAGTGGCTGACCGAGGTTTTCGGGATCGGCTGGTACTGCGCGCTGGCGAACTGCACGTCCTTGGGAATGTCGATCAGCACCGGACCGGGGCGGCCCGAGGTGGCGACGTGAAAGGCCTCGTGGATGGTCGACGACAGCCGCGCGGTGTCCTTCACCAGCCAGTTGTGCTTGGTGCAGGGGCGGGTGATGCCGACGGTATCGGCCTCCTGGAAGGCGTCCGAGCCGATCATGAAGGTCGGCACCTGGCCCGTCAGGACGACGATCGGGATCGAATCCATCAAGGCATCGGTGAGCCCGGTGACGGCATTGGTCGCCCCGGGGCCGGAGGTGACGAGAACGACACCGGGCTTGCCGGTCGCGCGGGCATAACCTTCCGCGGCGTGGACCGCGCCCTGTTCGTGGCGAACAAGGATGTGTTGAATGTCGTTCTGCTGAAAGACCTCATCATAGATGGGTAGTACAGCGCCGCCGGGATAGCCGAATACCGTGTCCACACCCTGGTCCTTGAGGGCCTGAACCACCATTTTCGCTCCGGTCATCTGACGTGTCATCGCATTGTTCTCCGTTCACGACACTGTACGTTTGCGCACAAAAAAGCCCCCGAGGGTCAGGTCGGGGGCGCATGGGGTCCTGGAAGGGTTCCGGATTACCGGCCCATGCGCCTTGTTCCTACAATTACCACTAGCGTGGACATGCCCGAGGCTCCTTTGCATCGCGCGGGGACACTATGGCGCGAGGCAAGAGGCGTCAACCGTTGAAGTGGAAGAAAGCAAATTTCATTCCGGGCGGCATCGGCTTTGCGAAAATTGCCCGAAACGGAAAAGCGCACAAATGGCGGTCCATGCAAAAATGCTGTGCGGATATGCGCAAATCGGGAATTGTCGCCGGGATGAGACCTCTGGCAAACCCGAACGCATCGGTTCAGCGGTCCTGCTGAAGGAAATGCAACAATCGCGCGCGGCAACGTGAGTTGTGCGAAGCCGGGTCATCGGCGATGCTGGTGGCGCATCAGGAGGAGACGAGGGTCTCGACATGAAAAAGAACATTTTTTACCGCGATTTCACGATCTGCAAAGCCGTGGCGCTTGTGGTGCTGATGGGCCTTGCGGCGGCGCTAGGCGGCGTGCCCTCCAACCGCGTTGCGGAAACCCGGCCTGAGCTGTCGGAGGCACGGATCATTCCGGCGATGGTCTACCAGTTCTGGGACGAATGCGACCGCGAAAAGGTTGGCGTCGACCTCTGACCCGAAGGGGTGGCGCGTTCAGAGGTTCGCGCCAGTTCCCTGCAAGACCCCGTGTTCCAGTGCATAACGCATCAGAGCCGCGGTGCTGCTGACACCCAGCTTGCGCCGGATGTTCTTGCGGTGGGTTTCAACCGTACGCACGGAAATATCCAGCGCGCCCGCCACTTCCTTGTTCGATTTGCCCTGCGCCAGTTGCAGCAGCACCATCTGTTCGCGGTTGGTCAGCTGTTCGCGTTCCTGCCCGCGCGGCGCCAGCGCACCTTCGGCCCCGGGGCAGAGATATTTCTCTCCAACCATCACGACGTCTATGGCGCGCTTGATCTCTTCGGTCGGCACGTCCTTGAGGACATAGCCGCGCGCACCGTGGCTGAGCGCGGTCGAGATGTATTCGGGCGAGTCATGCATGGAGAGGATCAGGATGCGCGTCGCCGGGCGACGTTCCAGGATCATCTCGGTTGCCGACAGCCCGCCGAGGCCCGGCATGTTGAGATCCATCAGGATGACATCCGGAGAGAGGCTGTCCAGACGGTCGATCATGGTCTGACCATCCGAAAGCGTGGCGATCACGTCGACATCGTCGTAGCTTTCCAGGATCGCCTCGATCCCTTCGGCGACCATCGGGTGATCATCGACAACAACGACACGGGTGGGGGCAGGGGTCATGCGCGGGCTTTCGGTTGCGGGTCGGCGCTTTCTTCGGGCGGCAGCAGGTGGGTCAGCGGCACCTGTGCCTCGATAACCGTGCCGTCGCGGGACGACAAGACGCGCAGCGTTCCGTTCAGCTGGTCCATGCGTTCCTGCATGTTGCGAAGCCCGATCCCGCGCGCGGCGCCGGGCGTGTCGCGCATTCCGGTCCCGTTGTCGGCGACGCGCAGGGTGGCCCCGGCGCGATGGCCCCGAATGTCGATACTCACATGGCTGGCGCCGGAATGGCGTTCGATGTTCGTCAGCGCCTCCTGCGCGATGCGGAACAGGGCGATCTTGGCCTCCTGGTCCAGCCGGTTACGGAAGACAACGGTGGTGAACTCTGTCTCGATGCCGGTGCGCTGACGGAATTCCTCGGCCAGCGCCTTGATGGCCGGGCCAAGGCCCAGGTCGTCCAGCACGCCGGGCCGCAGGTCGCGGCTGATCCGGCGCACTTCGTTGATCGCCTGACCCAGGTGGTCGGCCCCCTTGGCGAGGGTTTCTTCGGCGCGGGGATCGCCGGACATGACCCTTCGCCGGGCGATGTCGAGCGCATATTTCACCCCGACGAGGATCTGGCTGATGCCGTCGTGCAATTCGCGCGCCACGCGCCCGCGTTCCTCTTCCTGCGCGTCCAATACCCTTTGGGTCAGCTGTTTCAGCTTGGCATCCGCCAGCCGCCTTTCGCGGAGGTTCAGCACCAGGCCCGAGACAAAGACCAGCAACAGTGCCCCCAGCGTGATCGCTCCGATATAGATGAAGTTGCGCTGCACGCGCGCCTCGACCTCGGCCCGCGAGGCGGCGACGCTGCCCAGCACGTCGTCGATAAAGACGCCCGTGCCCACAGCCCAACGCCAGTCCTGCAGGCCCAGCACATAAGTCACCATGCGGCCTTCCTCGCCGGTCGAGGGCTTGGGCCAGAGGTGATCGACATAGCCCGCCCCCTGGCGGGCCGTCTCGATGAATTCCTGAACGACAAAGGTGCCCTCGCTGTCGGTCAGGTTCCACTGGTTCGTGTTGATCAGGTCGGTCTGCCGGGGCGAGACGAGGTTCTGACCGTCGTAGTCGTAGACAAAGAAGAAGCCCTCTTCGCCATAGATCATTGCGGCCAGGATCTGCAGCACCTGTGTCTTGGCGATTTCGTCGTCCGGCGCGGCAGACCCGTAGACAAAGTAGAAGCCGTTGCGCGCCTGGGTGACGTAGTTGCGCAATTCCCGCTTCTTGGCGGCCAGCAACTGCGTCTCCAGTCCGTGGATCTCGCGTTCGGCCAGGCTGCGGGCCTGCTGGGCGACCAGCAGCGCAATGGCCGAGACCGCCAGCACCAGCGGCAGGCTGGCCAGCAGAAAGAGTTTTTGCCCGTAGGTAAGGCGGAAGCGCGCGAACATGACCTTAAGAAACCACAAGCGCGGGGCAATGGGAAAGCCCCGGTCACGCCTCCGGGGCAAAACCCGAGGAAAGGGCGGTCCGGAACCTGCCCGCATTCCGCAAGGGCAAGCCGTTTTTCCGGCCTCTCTCCGTAGCACTGGGTATTCCCAACTCCAGAATCAGACCCTAGGGTGCCCGCACTCAAACCGATCCGCGCGAGGTGGGGAGCCCCGTGCAGAAACAAAATCTGGGAGGATTTCAATGGATCGTCGTTCTTTCCTTCGCAACTCGACCCTCGGTGCCGGCGCTGCTGCCGCCTCGACGCTGGCCGCCCCGGCCTACGCACAGGGCAAGCGCACCCTGACAATGGTCACCACCTGGAGCCGTGGCCTGGCTGGTGTGCATGACGCCGCCGAGCGTGTTGCGACCATCATCACCGAGATGACCGACGGCCAGCTGACCGTCGACCTCAAGGCTGCAGGCGAACTGGTCGGCGCGTTCGAGGTCTTCGACGCCGTGACCGCCGGTCAGGCCGACATGTACCACGGTGCGGACTACTACTTTGTCGGTCAGCACCCGGGCTATGCCTTCTTCACCGCCGTGCCCTTCGGCCTGACCGCTCAGGAACAGGTGAACTGGTACTACTTCGACGGCGGCATGGAGCTGCACGACGAGCTGGGCCAGATCTTTGGCCTCAAGTCCTTCCTCGGCGGCAACACCGGCGCGCAGTCCGGCGGCTGGTTCCGCAACGAAATCACCGGGCCCGAGGACTTCAACGGCCTCAAGTTCCGGATGCCGGGCCTCGGCGGCCAGGCCCTGGGCAAGCTGGGCGCATCGGTCCAGAACATCCCCGGCGGCGAAGTCTACCAGGCGCTGTCCTCCGGCGCGATCGACGGCACCGAGTGGATCGGCCCCTGGGCGGACGAAAAGGCCGGTTTCCAGGAAATCACCAAGATCTACTACACCGCCGGTTTCCACGAGCCGGGCGCAAGCCTTTCGGTCGCCACCAACCGCGACGTCTTTGACAGCCTGTCGCCGGCGCACCAGAAGATCGTCGAGATCGCCTCTGCCGAAGCGCACCAGTGGAACCTGGGACAGTTCCTGTCCGCCAACGGTGCAGCCCTGCAGCGTCTGCAGTCCTCGGGCGTGACCATCCGCGAATTCCCCGACAGCGTCTGGGACGCCTTCGGCAAGGCCTCGGCGGAGGTCCACGCGGAGAACATGGGCGACGACCTGTACAAGCGCATCCACGACAGCGCGATGGCCTCGATGAAGTCGTCCTCGGCCTGGATCAAGACATCCTCGGGCACCTACGTCGCACAGCGCGACCGCGTGCTGGGCTGATCCCGCACCGATCACTGGAAAGGCCCTTGCAGCGCGGGGGCCTTTTCGGCATTGGCGGGCGGCGTTTTCGCCAACCCCGCCGTTGTGCCGCGCGGAACTGGCGTGGCGCCTGGTGATACCGGCCAGGGTGCCGGACCGATATTTTGGGGGACATGATGGAAGCAGAGGCCGCGACGGGCTCGTTCTTCGGCGCCATCGGCGGGTTCCTGGTCTGGGTGGTGGAAAACATCGCCCTGGCCTTTTGGAACCTTGGTTATGCGTTATCGCATCCGATGGCCTGGCTGGACTGGCTGAGCTGGGAGAACACGACCGAAGACAAGGAAGCGGTGATGCGCTTCGTCTACTACGGCGCCTCGGTCGAGTTCTTCTTTGTGGTTTTCACCTTCTTCCTGGCGATCTTCCTGGCCGGGCTCTACAGCAACCGGTTCCTCTGGGGCACCGTGCGGGTGCTGGAGGGCATGGCCAATACCGTCGGGCGCTTCTTTGCCTGGGCGGGCCTGATCATGGTGTTGCAGCAGGTGATGATCGTCTTCATGCAACGGATCTTTGCCCGGCCCGACATCTCGATCGGCTTCGGCATCCCGGTGCAGTTCGATGTGTCCTGGTTTGCCGAAGAGCTGAAGCTTTACAACGCGATGGTTGTCGCGCTGTGCCTGACCTACACCTTCGTGCAGGGCGGGCATGTCCGCGTCGATCTGGTCTATTCGGCGGTCAGCCACCGGGTCAAGCGGATGATCGACATGTTCGGCTCGCTTTTCTTCATGATCCCGGTCGCGACGCTGATCTGGATGTATGCCTGGTTCTTCATGTGGCGACACCTGATCGTGCCCAAACCCTCGGCCTCGGACGGGCTGGACCGTCTGCTGCTCAAGGCGCGCGCGGTGCGCTGGAACATCGAGACCATCGGTTTCAGCCCCAACGGCTTCAACGCCTACTTCCTGTTCAAGATCCTGGTCTCGGTCATGCTGGCGCTGATCTTCATCCAGGCCTGGGCCTTCTTCTACCGCTCGTTCCTCGAGTGGAAGGAGGGCGAGGAATCGGCGGGAAAATACCTCGACCAAGACCAGCTTGAAGCGGGCGAAGAGCCCTACGACCACGCGGAATTCTGAGAGGCAGGCGCATGTTGTTTGGATTGGATGGCGTCGAGATCGGCCTGATCATCGTCTTTCTGACGCTCTTTTCGGCGATCCTGTCGGGCTTTCCGGTGGCCTTTGCCATCGGCGGCGCGGGGATCATTTCCTTCGGGATCATCGCGGCCCTCGATAGCGCGGGTCTGCTGATACACCAGGCCATCGACACCGGGTCGGAAGCCTACAATGCCCTGCTTGCCAGCGGGGCCAACGAGAAGGCGATCTCGATCTTCCGATACCCGGAATTGCCAAGGGTCGAGGTTCCGGTGTTCCCGCAGGGGTGGGAAACCGCGATGGACCGCAACGTCTCGTTCATCGTCAACCGGATCAACGAACGGGTGATCGCAGGTCAGTCGATCGAGACGCTGCTGGCGGTCTTGATGTTCGTCCTGATGGGCATCGTGCTGGAACGCTCGAAGATCGCCAACGACCTACTGACCACGATGGCACGCGTCTTTGGCCCGTTGCCGGGCGGTCTGGCCGTCAGCATCGTCGTCGTCGGCGCCTTCCTGGCCGCCTCGACCGGGATCGTCGGCGCCACCGTGGTGACGATGGGCCTGCTGGCCCTGCCCACCATGCTGCGCAACAACTATGCGCCGGAACTGGCGACCGGGGTCATCGCGGCCTCCGGGACGCTGGGGCAGATCATCCCTCCCTCCATCGTGATCGTTCTCCTGGGCACGCTGGCGGGGGATCTCTATTCCGCGGCACAGGAAGACCGGGCACAACTGGCCGGCTGTTCCGACGCGCTGACCTTCCTTGGCGAACCGGCGGTGGTATCGGTCGGTACGCTGTTCCAGGCGGCCCTGCTGCCGGGCATCCTGCTGGCGCTGCTCTATGCGCTCTATGCCTTTGGCTACGCGATGCTGAACCCCTCCAAGGCGCCGGCGGTCACGTTGGACGGCGGCGAGGGCGAACCGGTCACCCGGGGTGAGGCCTTTACCTGGTATCTCGGTGTGCCCATCGCGCTCATCGCGGGCACGATCCTGCTGGCAGAGGTCGGCATGGTCGGCAGCCAGTCGGTCAAGGTCGACAGCTTCTCGGAAACCGGTGACGCCGCCTCGCTGCGCACCAATGTCTCGGAGCAGTGCAAGGCCTCGATGATCGACCTGCATGGTCAGGCGGCGTGGGACAGGGCGGTGGCCGAACAGGCCGAGATCGACGCCCAGGGCGGTGCTCAGCAAAGCACCCGTCTGAGCGACGATCGCATCGCCGAGCTGCAGGCCGAAAAGATCGCCAACGCGGCACCCATCGGCACCGGGATCGCGACTTTGGCGGTGATCTTTGGCCTGATCCTGGCCGTGGCGCGGGGCGTTTCGCCCTCGTCGAACCCGCTGCCACTGCAGATCGGGGCGGTGGGGATCATCCTGGGCCTGGTGGTGGACATCCTGCTGATCGGACCGACGAGTTCGGCGATGCTGACCGTCGTGCTGATGGTCCTGCCCTGGGCCATCACGATCTACGGCTGCGTCTACGCGATGAAGCTCTTGTCCAGGAACGAGCTGTTGCGCGTGGTCTTCCCGCCGCTGGTCCTGATCGTGGCGGTGCTGGGTTCGATCCTTGGCGGCATCACCAACCCGACGCCCGCCGCGGCGCTGGGGGCGGCAGGGGCCATCATGCTGGCCGCCTATCGCAAGCTGTCGGAAGAAGATCGCAGCCCGCGCATCATCATCTGGTCGACCCTCGCGGTGATCCTGATGATCCTGACCGGCGTCAACTTCGACCTGCGGATCAACGTCGAAGAGGTCAGTGGCGCGACCTGGCTTGCCTTCCTCTTTGCCTATGCCTGCTGGCTCTATGCCTTCTTCGGGCTGCTGTTCAGCTGCTGGGTGCTGTTCCGGTCCGGGGTTCTGACACCGGCGGTGCGTGAGACGGCCAAGGTGACGTCGATGGTCTTTACCATCCTCGTGGCCTCGCAGCTGCTGAACCTGGTGGTCATCTCCTTTGGGGGAGAGGAATACATCCAGGACTTCCTGCGCAGCTACGACGATCCGCGCACGGCCTTCATCATCGTGATGATCATCCTGTTCATCCTGGGCTTCGTGCTCGACTTCCTCGAGATCATCTACATCGTGATCCCGATCGTCGGGCCGGTGATCTACGGCGCGCATTTCGATCCGAAATGGGTGACGATCATGATCGCGGTGAACCTGCAGACCTCCTTCCTGACACCGCCGTTCGGCTTCGCGCTGTTCTACCTGCGCGGGGTCGCCCCCAAGGAGGTTACGACCGGCCATATCTATCGCGGGGTAATCCCCTTCGTGCTGATCCAGGTAGTCGGTCTGGCGATCCTGGCGCTGTTCCCGGGGATCGTGACCATCGTGCCGGCCATCCTGGGACACTGATCCGGGACACGGGCGCGAGAAATGCCGAAAACACAAAGAGCGGGCCGATTGGCCCGCCCTTTTGCTGTCCGAACGAATCCAAGGATGCGGCGCCGGTCTAGGCGTCGTCTTCCGAGATCATGGAGCCGATCTTGGCCAGCCGCTTTTCCAGGTCGGCTGCCAGGATGAAGGCCGAAGAAGCCGCCGTTGCCGCCGCATCGCGGGCCAGCGAATAGCCCAGGTGTTCCAGCAGCGGGACGGCCACCTCGCGGACGACGTCTATTCGGGTTTCCAGGTCGCAGGATTCCAGCGCGTTCAGGAGAGTGCGCAGCTGATCGTGGTGAGATGGCATCCGATCGGTCCTCTTGCGGCTTGTCCCGGTATGGGTTTTTACCGCTTGGTCAAATTTGAGGGGATGCACGCATTGATAGGTTAGCGCAACCAAGAATTGCGTCTATTGCCGACATTTCTTGTCCACCAGCGAAGCGGGCGGATCAGTTCACAAACCCTTGACCAGCTCTCAGCCGCGCGTGTCGGGGAAAGAGATGTTCGCGACCTGCTCGGCGATGGGATCGGTCGACAGCGGATGCGTATCCGAGGAGAAATCGCTGGCGTTCTCGAGCCGTTCCCAGACCCCGCGCCGGTAGATCTCCAGCGCGTCGAACTCGGCCTTGTAACCCATCTTGTCGCTGCCCGGCACCCAGTAGCCCAGGTAGACGTAGGGCAGCCCCGCCTCGCGCGCGATCTCGATATGATCGAGGATCATCCATTTTCCCAGCGACCGGCGTGCCATGTCCGGTTCGTAGAAGGAATAGACCATCGACAGACCGTCATCGAGCATATCGGTCAGGCAGGTCGCCACCAGCTTGTCGCTCTCGGGGTCGAAATACTCGATCACGCGGCTGCGGATCGGTGTTTCCTCGATCATGGCCGCGAACTCGAACACGTCCATGTCGGCCATGCCGCCATCGGCATGGCGCGCATCCAGGTAGCGGCGGAACAGGTCGTATTGCTCCTCCGTCGCCCAGGGGCTGGTGGCGCGGCGTTCGAGACCCGCGTTGCGCTTGATGACCTTGCGCTGGTTGCGCGTGGGCTCAAAGCGTGTGACGTCGATCCGTGCGGACAGGCAGGCCGCGCAATCGGCGCACGATGGCCGGTACAGGACGTTCTGTGACCGGCGGAAACCCTGCTTGGACAGGGAGTCATTCAGTTTTTGCGCGGCATCTCCTTGCAGGGCAGTAAACAGCTTCCGTTCCATCCTGTCCGCAAGGTACGGGCAAGGCTGGGGAGCAGTGACGTAGAACTGCGGTGCAAGCGGAAGCGAGTGACGCATCGAGCGGATACCTTCGTCAAATTTAACGAAACGGTAACAACGATCCCGCCGCGCGCCAAGCCTTTCGACACGGCAAGCCCCCGCAACGGCGGGGCCTTTCCGAATTCTTGGTAAACAGCGCTCATGGCGGGATAAATCCCGCGCCAGGGGCGCTTCTGTTGCCTCAGGCGCGACGGTTCAGGGCGACGGTGCCCAATACCATGTCGTGCAGGCCCTGGCCCCGCTCGCTGACGAACATCAGCACGATTGAGGCGATCTGCAGAATCACCGTGGTTGCGATCAACGTATAGCCCAGCGTGTGCAGGAAGGCCTCTCCGCCGTCAAAGCGTTCGCCCCAGGCATTGCGGAATTCGATGTTCATCAGCCGCATTCCGGGGGTAGAGGATTTTCCGGCGATGCTCATCCATCGATAGAGAAACCCGATCACCAGGAACATCAGCGGCAACATGAACAGGCCGACGATGGAAAAGACGGCGATGGGCAGGGTAATCAGAGAAATCAGCACGGTGTCCACCACCCAAGCCAAGCCGCGCTTGATTGTCACGCCATCGTAAAAGGCCGCCTGGCGGTCAGGGTCGGGCAGGTGGGACATGGTGTCGGAATACATCGTTGGCTCCAGCGAGGTAAAGGGCAGGGCGCCCCCGAAGCAGGGGCGCCCGGTCGATCAGGCGTTTTCGGATTCGTCGGCCTCGGCCTTGGCCCGGCGCTCGCGGTCGTCCATGAACTGGTCGAACTCGGACTTGTCCTTGGCTTCGCGGAGGCGTTCCAGGAACTGTTCAAAAGCCTCCTGTTCCGCTTCGAGGCGGCGCAGCGTATCGGCCTTGTAGGCGTCGAAGGCGCTGTTGCCCGAGGGTTTCATCGCGGCCCAGGCGGCCTTGCGGCCCTCATGGTGACGCGAGGCGGTGCGGCAGGACTTGCTGAACATGCGTTTGCTCCAGATCATGTAGGCGAGAAGGGCAAGGCCGACGGGCCAGAAGAAGATGAAGCCCAGGACCATTGCCGCGATCCATGCGCCTTTCCCCTTGTGATCCAGCCATGCCTCGGCCCGTGCGAACCAGCCGGCATTGGCGGGCAGGTGGCTCGTATAAGCGGCGGTGGTCATGTCTCTCTCCGTTTGTTCGTTATGTGAATGCCTTTCACATTACATCAGATCGGAGTTTGGTCCGGGGCTTTCAAGGGGCGATGTGAATGTTTTTTACATTATCCATAATCACAATTCATATCAGATACTTATTATGAAAATCGGCGGCCACCTGAATGCCCCCTGACCGTCTTCCCGACGGAAGTTTCCCGCACAAACGACGCAAGGCCGCGGTTCCGGCGCCGGTCAAAGCGTGAAATCGGCCTCGACTGCCCCGGTCAGGCGCGGCAGCTCTCGGGGATCCATTGCAACGACATGCCGGGGCGTTCCGGCGGCGGCCCAGACGTCTTCGAATTCCAGCAGCCGGGGATCAATCCAGGCGCGGATCGGATTCAGGTGACCGACCGGGGACACGCCGCCAATGGCAAAGCCGGTCTGGGCGCGGATCAGCGTGGCATCCGCCTTGCCCAGAGGTTCACCCGCCAGGGCCGTGGCCTTCTCGGCGCAGACCTTGTTGCCACCGGCGGTCAGGAAGAGCACCGCCTCGCCGCTGTCCTCGGCGCGAAAGATGATCGACTTGGCGATCTGGTCGAGGTGGCAGCCGACGCTGTCGGCGGCTTCCTGCGCGGTGCGCGCCTGGCCGACCTCGCGGATTTCATGGGCCAGCCCCGCATCCTCGAGCGCCTTGCGGACACGTTTCAAACTCTTGCTCATCACCCTGGTCCCTGCTGCTTCGGGGCGCAGACTGGGACAGGGGCGGAGCGGCTGCAAGGGAGTTGCGCTCGGTCGCGTTTGGTGGCCATCTGCCGCCATGACGCTGGAACGACGCATGACCCGCACGCCGCGTGCCTTCGAACCCGACCGGGGCACCGAGGCATTGGAAGACTGTCCCTGGGCCACGGGGGCAATGGCCGAACTCATCAAAGGTACGGGCGGATCAAGCCCCTATCTGCGGGGTCTCATCGGCAAGGAGGCGGGCTGGCTGGAAGGCGCGGTCATGGACCCGGAAGGCGCGGTAAGGGCCTTGTACGCCGACCTCGACGAAGTGACACCGGCCCAGATCGGCGTGGCATTGCGGCAGGCCAAGCGACGGATGGCGCTGCTGATCGCGCTGTGCGACCTGTCCGGCGCCTGGGAACTGGAACAGGTCACGGGGACACTCAGCGAGTTCGCGGACCTGTCGGTCTCGCTGGCGCTGCGTGCGGCGATCACGCCCGAGATCACGCGCGGCAAGCTGCCCGGCAAGACCGAGGATGACATCGCCACGGCGGGTGGCATGGTTGCGCTGGCGATGGGCAAGATGGGCGCCGGAGAGCTGAACTACTCCTCGGACATCGACCTGATCTGCCTTTTCGACGAACAGCAGTACGACCCGGACGACTACCACGAGGCGCGCGCCAGCCTTGTGCGGGCGACGCGCAGGATGGCCGCAACGCTGAACGACCTCACAGGCGAAGGCTATGTCTTTCGCACCGATCTGCGGCTGCGCCCCGATCCGGCGGTGACGCCGGTCTGCATGGCGATGGAGGCGGCGGAACGCTATTACGAAAGCGTCGGGCGCACCTGGGAGCGGGCCGCCTATATCAAGGCGCGCCCCTCGGCCGGTGATATGGATGCCGGCGCGCGGTTCCTGGAGGTGCTGACCCCTTTCGTCTGGCGCAAGCACCTGGATTTCGCGGCCATCCAGGACGCGCATGACATGCGCCTGCGCATCCGCGAGCACAAGGGCCTGGGCGGCGGCATCAGCCTTCCCGGCCATAACATGAAACTGGGGCGCGGCGGCATCCGCGAGATCGAGTTCTTTACCCAGACCCGGCAGCTGATCGCCGGCGGGCGCGACCCGGAGTTGCGCGCGCGTGGCACGGTCGAGGGGTTGGGACGTTTGGCGGACAAGGGCTGGATTCCGGGCGACGTCGCCAGGGTGCTGAGCGGGCATTACCGGGCCCACCGTGAAGTCGAACACCGCATCCAGATGATCGGGGATGCGCAGACCCACGACTTGCCGAAATCCCCCGAGGGGATGGAACGGCTGGCCTGCCTGATGGGGCGCGACCTTGCAGAGGTCAAGCGCGAACTGACCGATCGCCTGACCGAGGTCCACGACCTGACCGAGGGGTTCTTTGCCCCCGGCAGCGGCAAGGACCAGGAGGTGCCCGAGGTCTTTGCCGACAGCCCGGTGCCGGGGCGCTGGCTCAACTATCCTTGCCTGCGGTCGCAGCGGGCGGTCACCATCTTTGAACGCCTGCGCCCCGAGATCCTGCGTCGGCTGGGCCAGACCGACCGCCCCGAAGAGGCACTGAAGGCCTTTGACAGTTTCCTGGCTGGGTTGCCCGCCGGGGTGCAGCTGTTCTCGCTCTTCGAGGCCAATCACCAGTTGATCGACCTGCTTGTGGACATCGTCGGGACCTCGCCGGACCTGGCGCGCTACCTGTCGCGCAATGCCAGTGTTTTCGACGCGGTGATCGCGGGTGATTTCTTCAGCGACTGGCCGGGCCCGGATGCGTTGCGGGCGGCGCTGGTTGCGAAACTGCAAGAGGCCGGGGATTACGAGCGCAAGCTGGACGCCGCCCGCCGCTGGGCCAAGGACTGGCATTTCCGCATCGGCGTGCACCTCTTGCGCGGACTGATGGGGCCGGAAGAAGCGGGCAAGGCCTATGCGGACCTGGCGGGCGCCTCGCTGGCCGCCGTCTGGCCAGAGGTCCAGAAGATGTTCGCCGAAAAACACGGCACCCCGCCGGGGCGGGGCGCGGTTGTGCTGGGCATGGGCTCGCTGGGGGCGCGGCGCCAGCACGCGCGCTCCGACCTCGACGTGATCGTGATCTACGATGCCGAGGGCGTCGAGGCCTCGGAGGGCCGCAAGCCGCTGGCCAGCCGCACCTATTACGCCCGGCTGACGCAGGCGCTGATCACCGCGATGACCGCGGCCATGTCCGAGGGCAAGCTCTACGAGATCGACATGCGGCTGCGGCCCTCGGGCAACCAGGGGCCGGTGGCAACCTCCTGGGCCTCGTTCCAGAGCTACCAGCGCGAAGAGGCCTGGGTCTGGGAACACCTGGCGCTGACACGGGCACGGGTGGTCGCGGGGCCGGTGGAACTGGCCGAGGACGTCGAGGCGCTGCGCAAGGAGGTCATCGGCAAGGCCCGAGACGTGCAGGAGGTTCGGCGCGGCGTGGCCGAGATGCGGGCGCGGATCGCCGCGGCCAAGGGGCCGGGCGGACCGCTGGATGCCAAGATCGGCCCGGGGCGCCTGCAGGACATCGAGTTGTTCGCGCAGCTTTGCGCGCTCGAGGCGGGGCGCCCGGTGCGCGAGGCGCCCCGCGCGCTGCGGCTGGCCAAGTGGCTGGACGAGGCGGATCGCGCCGCTTTGATCGCCGCCTACGAGCTGTTCTGGTCCTTGCAGATCGGGGCAAGACTGGTCAGCGAAGAGGCGATCGACCCGGAGAAACTGGGCCTTGGCGGCTGCACCTTCCTGTTGCGCCTGGCAGAGGCCCCGGACATGGAGAGCATGCGGGCGGACCTCGAGAGACAGGCGGGCCGCGCGGCAGAAATCATCGGCAAAGTGCTGCCGGAACCGGAGAACGAGACATGAGCAAGGGTGATGCAAGCGACCCCAAGGGCCTGATGGTGGAAGCCTACGCGATGGAGGGGCTGACGGCAGAAGAATGCCGGTCGATCTTCCTGGACTGGGCGTTGTCGGCGCCGGATGGGGCCGACATGCAGGTGCTGATCGGCGGCATCTTGGCGCGTTACGGTGAACACGCCGACCACCCGATGACACAGGTACTGCGCGAGGGCCTTGAACAGGCGCAAAAGCCGCGACGCCGGGGCGGCTGGAAGTCACGGCCCCGCCCGTCGGGCGAGGCCTGAGCGGGGTTCAAACGCGGGGCAGGGCAGCCGCTTTGCGGGCCAGGTCCTCGATCCGGGCCCAGTCGCCCTTGGCCACCGCGTCCTTGGGGGCGACCCAGCTGCCACCGACGCAGAGCGTGTTGGACAGGGCCAGGTAGTCGGGCGCATTGGCCGGGCTGACGCCACCCGTGGGGCAGAACCGCACCTGCGGGATCGGCGCGCCGATGGATTTCAGCGCGGGCACGCCGCCATTGGCCTCGGCCGGAAAGAACTTTTGCACGGAATAGCCGCGTTCCAGCAGGCGCATCGCCTCGGACGAGGTGGCGGCGCCGGGAAGCAGCGGCAGGTCGGCGTCCTCGCAGGCCTGCAGCAGCCGGTCTGTCGCGCCGGGCGAGACACCGAATTTCGCACCGGCCTCCTTGGCGGCCGCCACGTCCTGCGGCGTCAGCAGGGTGCCCGCGCCGACGATCCCGCCCTCGACCTTTGCCATTTCGCGGATTGCGTCCAGCGCCACGGGCGTGCGCAGCGTCACCTCCAGCACCGGCAGACCACCGGCGACCAGCGCCTCGGCCAGGGGGCGGGCGGTTGCCACGTCATCGACCACCAGAACGGGGATCACGGGGGCAAGACGGCAGAGCGCCTCGTTGCTCTGGCTGGCGTCCTGGGGGGTCATGGGCATAGCTCCCTTGGGTCGTTGGGATTGGGGATTTTACAAAGATGGCGCCGCGGTCACACCACCACGGCGGCGCCATTGGAGGCAAGGCCGACGTTCTGGCGGAAGGCCTCGAACAGCTCGCGCCCGACACCGTGGCCATTGCCGGTCAGGTCCGCCTGCACCGGCTCGCGGCTGTCGAAATCCTCGGCCAGCGTCTCGATCGTGCCCTTGATGGCGTCCACGCGCACCACGTCGCCGTCACGCAGCCGCGCCAGCGGGCCACCGTTGGCCGCCTCGGGCGAGACATGGATCGCGGCGGGCACCTTGCCGGAGGCGCCGGACATGCGGCCATCGGTGACCAGAGCCACCTTCAAGCCCCGGTCCTGCAGCACCGCCAGCGTCGGCGTCAGCCCGTGCAGTTCCGGCATGCCGTTGGAGGACGGCCCCTGGAAGCGGACGACGACGACCGTGTCCGAGGTGAACTCACCGGCCTTGAAGGCGGTCTTGACGCTTTCCTGGTCGTGGAAGATGCGGCAGGGCGCCTCGATCACATGGCGTTCGGGCGCGACGGCAGAAACCTTGATCATGCCGTGGCCGAGGTTGCCATACAGTTGCTTCAACCCGCCGGTGGCCTGGAAGGGATCGCGCGCGGGACGCAGGATCTTGTCATTCTGGGTGTCGCGCGGGCCGTCGCGATACGAGATCGCGCCGTTTTCAAGGACCGGCTCGCGGGTGTAGAGCGACAGCCCGTCGCCCGCCACGGTCTTGACGTCGTCGTGCAGCAGGCCCGCGTCCAGCAGGTCGCCGATCATGTATTGCAGCCCGCCCGCCGCGTGGAAATGGTTCACGTCGGCAAGGCCGTTGGGATAGACCTTGGCCATCAGCGGCGTGACGGAACTGATCTCGTCGAAATCCTCCAGTTCCAGCGCGACGCCCGCGGCGCGCGCCATCGCAGGCAGGTGCAGGACAAGGTTTGTCGACCCGCCCGTCGCCATAAGCCCGACGATCCCGTTCACAAAGGCCTTGGCGTCCAGCACGTCACAGACGGGCCGGTAGGCATTGCCCAGGTTCGTGATCGACAGCGCATGTTTCGCGGCCTCGACGGTCAGCGCCTCGCGCAGCGGGGTGCCCGGGTTGATGAAACTGGTTCCCGGCAGGTGCAACCCCATGAACTCCATCAGCATTTGGTTGGAGTTCGCGGTGCCATAGAAGGTGCAGGTGCCCGGCCCGTGGTACGAGGCCATCTCGGCCTCCATCAGCTTGTCGCGGCCCACTTCGCCGGTGGCGAACTGCTGGCGCACCTTGGCCTTTTCGTCGTTGGGCAAGCCGCTGGTCATCGGACCGGCGGGAATGAACAGACCGGGGATATAGCCGAAGGTCGCGGCGGCGATCACCAGCCCCGGCACGATCTTGTCGCAGACCCCAAGGTAGACGGCCGCGTCAAAGGTGTTGTGGCTGAGCGCCACACCCGTCGCCAGCGCGATCACGTCGCGAGAGAACAGAGACAGCTCCATGCCGACCTGGCCCTGGGTGACGCCGTCGCACATGGCGGGCACGCCACCCGCGACCTGCGCGGTGCCGCCGGCCTCGCGTGCGGCGGCGCGGATCACCTGCGGATAGGTCTCGAACGGCTGGTGGGCCGAAAGCATGTCGTTATAGGCGGTCACGATCCCCAGGTTGGGCGCGCGCCCCTCGGCCAGCGTGTTCTTGTCGCCGGTCATGGCGGCATAGGCATGGGCCTGGTTGCCGCAGGTCAGATGCGCCCGGCGCGGGCCCTCGTCGGCGGCGCGGCGCATCCGGTCAAGATAAGTGCTGCGCATCTGCTCGGAACGGGCTTCGATACGGGCGGTGACACGCGCGATGGTGGCATCAAGCGGCATTCGGGTCTCCCTCCGGGGATCGTCTCTGGCTTGGCTATGCGCCTCACATACGACAGTTAGCGCTAACGGTAAAGGCCGGATCGTCCGCCGACCACGACGGATCGGGCATTTGCCTGCACGGCGGCGCTTTCCCGGGCACGCAAATACAGTTAAGCGAAGCGCATGACGGATTCCAAGACCATACCCGACCGCCCGGTTCTGCGGCTGAAACCCAAGGCCAATGCGCGCGCCATTCGACGTGGTGCGCCCTGGGTCTTTGACAACGAGCTGGTCATGGACCGGCGCAGCAAGGCACTTGCGCCGGGCAGCATCGCGACGCTGGAGGACGGCGAACGCAAGCCTCTGGCCACGGTCGCGGTCAACCCCGGCTCGCGTATCGTGGCGCGGGTGCTGGACCGCGACGCGACGGTGGTTGTCGATCGCGACTGGCTGGCCGCGCGGCTGCGCAAGGCGCTGTCGCTACGCGAAGCGGCCTATGACGCGCCGTTCTACCGGCTGGTCCATGCCGAGGGCGACGGGCTGCCCGGCCTGGTGATCGACCGCTTCGGCGACACCTGCGTGATGCAGCCCAACGCGGCCTGGGCCGAGGCGCATCTTGAGATACTCACCGACGCGCTGGTCGAGGTGACCGGCGTGACCAACGTGCTGAAGAACGCCGCCGGACGAGGCCGCACGCTGGAAGGGCTGGATGACGTCGACGCGGTCCTGCGCGGTGCTGCGCCAGAGGCGCCTGTGCCGGTGGAGATGAACGGCGCCACCTACATGGCCGACCTGACCGGCGGGCAGAAAACCGGCCTGTTCTATGATCAGCGCGAGAACCACGGGTTCGCGGCCCGGCTGGCGCGGGGGCATACGGTTCTGGATGTCTTTTCCCATGTCGGCGGGTTTGCCCTGGCGGCACTGGCAGGCGGCGCCACCAGCGCGCTTGCGGTCGACGGATCGGCGCCCGCGCTGACCCTGGCCGAAGAGGGCGCGCGGCGCATGGGGGCCTCTGACCGCTTCGCGACCCGGCAAGGCGATGCCTTCGACACGCTCGAGGCGCTGGCCGGCGAAGATACACGGTTTGACTTGGTGATCTGCGATCCGCCGGCCTTTGCCCCGAACAAGCCCGCGCTGGAAAAGGGCCTGCGCGCCTATGAGCGCGTGGCCCGCCTGGCCGCGCCTCTGGTGGCGGAAGACGGCTACCTGGTGCTCTGTTCCTGTTCGCATGCGGCGGATCTGAACGCCTTTACCGGCGCCTGCCTGCGGGGCATCGGCCGGTCCGGACGCCGCGCGCAGCTGCTGCACACGGGCTTTGCCGGGCCGGACCATCCATTGCTGCCGCAACTGGCGGAATCCGGCTATCTCAAGGCGCTGGTTTTCCGCCTGTGAAGGTCCTGCTGGACACCTGCGTTCTATATCCGACGGTGATGCGCGAGGTCCTGCTGGGCGCCGCGCGCGCCGGTCTCTACACGCCGCTCTGGTCCGAACGCATCCTCGAGGAATGGGCCCGTGCTGCGCGAAAGCTGGGCCCGGAGGGAGAGGCGCAGGCGCGGGCAGAGATCGCCCTTGTCCGTGCCGCATGGCCCAGGGCCGAGGTGACTTACCCGCCGTCGCTGGAAAAGCGCCTATGGCTGCCAGACGCCAATGACACGCATGTTCTGGCCGCCGCCATCGCGGGACATGCGGATGTCATCGTCACCATGAATGCCAGCGATTTTCCCCGCAACGTCCTCGCCGAAGAGGGGCTGAGCCGGGCCGATCCGGATGGTTTCCTACTGGGGTTTCACCAGGCTCAACCGGAGATCATGGCGCATGTCGGCGAAACCGTCCGGGCCGAGGCGGAACGGCTCTCGGGCGAGGCATGGACCATGCGGGCCTTGATGAAAAAGGCGCGGTTGCCGCGCCTGGGCAAGGCCCTGGGCTGCTGACCTTGCGGGGCGGGGCCGCGCGCTTTATCTGTCTGTGAAAACCCGATGCTTTCCGTCGGAGACGACAAAGGACACCCCGTGCAGGCACCCCGACTGGAGATCCGCGACATCATCCGCCGCTACGACGGCAAACCGGTGGTGAACAACGTTTCGCTGACGATTCAACCGGGCAAGGTGACCTGCCTGCTGGGTCCTTCCGGCTGCGGCAAGTCGACGACCTTGCGGATCATCGCCGGGGTCGAGATGCAGGATTCCGGTTCGATCTACATCGACGGCAACCTGATTTGCGACACGGTCGTCCGGGTGCCGCCGGAACGTCGCTCCGTCGGGTTGATGTTCCAGGATTTCGCGCTTTTCCCGCACCTTAGCGTGGGCGAGAACGTGGCCTTCGGGCTCAAAACCTCGGCCTCTGAAAAACGCGCGCGGGCCAAGGAATACCTCGAACGGGTCGGTCTGGCCGGCTACATCGACGACTACCCGCACCAATTGTCGGGCGGGGAACAACAGCGTGTGGCCCTGGCCCGCGCATTGGCACCCAAACCGCGGCTGATGCTGATGGATGAGCCGTTTTCGGGCCTCGACAACCGGCTGCGCGATGGCATCCGGGACGAGACGCTGGAACTGCTCAAGGAAGAAGGGACCTCGGTCCTCTTGGTCACGCATGAACCCGAAGAGGCGATGCGCATGGCCGACGAAATCGCGCTGATGCGGCAGGGGCATATAGTCCAGCAGGGTGCGCCCTACAATATCTACAATGCCCCGGCCGATCGCGAGGCGGTGGCATTTTTCAGCGATATCAACACGATCCGAGGTGAAGTCAAAGGCGCCCTTGTGGCCACGCCCTTTGGCCAGTTCCTGGCGCCCGGCTATGCCGATGGCAGCCGTGTCGATATCGTCTTTCGTCCCCAGCACGTCGGCATCGACTTCGACCGCGCAGGCAAGGGGCCCAGCCCTTCGGCCAAGACCGGCGCCCCGGCGCGCGGCGTGGTGCAGCGGGCGCGGTTCATGGGGTCGGAAAGCCTGGTGGAATTTCGCATGGACCACGATGGCGAAAAGCTGCGCGCCACGGTGCCCAATGTCTTCTTGCCGAAACCTGGCACACCCATGTGGCTGAGCATCCGCCGGGATCGTTGCTTTGTCTTTCCGGCATCCTGATTTATTCACAGGAGCTTGTGGATAAAACCTCAGGCATCGCGTGAGGCAAGCGCCCTTTGCAGGATATACACCCGGATCGAGGACGCGAGCCCGACGTCCGGATCCCTGTCGACATCAATATTGGCCGCCAAGGCATTGATCGTAAGCCCGTCTTCACGGGCGATGCGGCGAAACTCCCGCCAGAATTCCTCTTCCAGGGACACCGATGTTCGGTGCCCCTTGAGAGTCAGGGAATGCTTGACCGGCCGGCCGCTCATTCCTTTTCATGCCCGTCCAGATCGCGTTCGGCCTTGGCCCGCCGGGCCTCGGCCAGGTCCTTTTCCGACTTGCTCACCCCGTGGCGCGCGGCATTCCGATCGCCTGCGCGTCGCTTGTCGTCGCGCGCCTTCTGCTTCTTGAAGCGGTTGAGATTGACCAGTTTGGACATGACCTGCGCTCCGCCGACACATGTGCGTATTGTACAAAACCTACGCGGTTTCCGACGTTTTGTACAAGCCGCTCAGGCGCCGCTGGTCCGCATCGGACGCGGGCGCAGATACCAGTACCAGACGCGGTAGACCTCGAGCGCGACCAGCGGCCCGAAATGCACCAGCGCGGCCGCCGGGTGTCCCCAGTCATGCAGCGCCGCCCAATGCACCAGCGTCAGCGCGGCGGCGGGATAGGTCCAGCGTTGCAAGTGCTTCCAGCGCGGCCCCATGATCCGGACGAAATAGTCCATCGAGGTCACGGCCAGCGGCACGAAGATCGCAAAGGCCAGCCAACCGGTCCAGATGTATAGCCGGGGCAACTCGTCCACGATCCGTTCCAGCGTGGCCTTGTCGACCAGGTAGAACACCGTATGCGCCAGCGCGTAGGCAAAGGCCGCCACGCCGAAATAGCGGCGGTTCTTCCTGAGCCAACGCGGCCCGCGCCACCCCTTGAAGAGCAGCATCAGGGGCGTCGCCAGCATCGCAATGATCAGGAACCGCGCGGCGAATTCGCCGGTGGGATGCACGAGGATATGGGCAATGCGCGGGTTGGTCGACGTTGCGAGATCATAGGCCATGCCAAGACCGGGCAGGGACAGGGCCAGCCAAAGCCAATAGGGAGAAAAACGGGACATCGGGCCCTCCTTTCAATCGGGACAGGACTGATACGCCGCAGTGCGGCATTCCCGTCGCTCAAAAGGACCGCAACACGAAGAAAGGGCGCCTGACACTTGGCCCGGCGCCCCTGTTTCTTCTTGGTGGAAATACCCCGGGGAGCGCGAGGGGCTGGCCCCTCGCACCTGCCGTCGACATCAGGCCTTGGGGCCGATCATCTGCTCGGGCCGCACCACGGCGTCAAATGTGGCTTCGTCGACAAAGCCCAGCGCGATGGCCTCTTCCTTCAGCGTCGTGCCGTTCTTGTGCGCGGTCTTGGCAACCTTGGTGGCATTGTCATAGCCGATGGTCGGCGCCAGTGCCGTGACCAGCATCAGCGATTCCTTCATCAGCTTGTCGATGCGCGGCTCGTTCGCCTGGATGCCCATGAGCATCCGCTCGGTGAAGGAATCCGCCGCATCGCCCAAAAGCTGAATCGACTGCAGCAGGTTGTAGCTCATCATCGGGTTGTAGACGTTCAGCTCGAAATGGCCTTGCGACCCGGCGAACTTGATCGCGGCGTCGTTCCCCATGACGTGGGCGGCGACCTGGGTCAGCGCCTCGGCCTGGGTCGGGTTGACCTTGCCCGGCATGATCGACGAACCCGGCTCGTTTTCCGGCAGGATCAGCTCGCCGAGGCCGGACCGCGGGCCGGAGCCGAGGAACCGGATGTCGTTGGCGATCTTGTAGCAGCTGCCCGCAATTGTCGCCAAGGCGCCCGAGAGGAAGACCATCGCGTCATGCGCGGCCAGCGCCTCGAACTTGTTGGGGGCTGTGACGAAGGGCAGGCCGGTGATCTCTGCCATGTGGCTGGCGACGGCCTCCCCCCAGCCGGGGACAGTGTTCAGCCCGGTGCCGACCGCGGTGCCGCCCTGGGCGAGTTCATAGATGCCGGGCATCGCCGCCTCGACCCGTTTCAGGCCCTGGCGGATCTGGTGCGCGTAGCCCGAAAACTCCTGGCCCAGCGTCAGCGGTGTCGCATCCTGGGTGTGGGTGCGACCGATCTTGATGATGTCCTTGAATTCCTCGGCCTTCTGCTCCAGCCCCTCGGCCAGTTTCGTCAGGCCGGGGATCAGCACGTCACGCACGCTCATCGCGGTGGCGATATGCATGGCGGTGGGGAAGGTGTCGTTGGACGACTGGCCCATGTTGCAGTGATCGTTCGGGTGCACCGGGTCCTTGGTGCCGATGGTGCCGCCCAGGATCTCGATCGCGCGGTTGGCGATCACCTCGTTCGAGTTCATGTTCGACTGGGTGCCGGATCCGGTCTGCCAGACCACCAGCGGGAAGTTGTCGTCGAACTTGCCCTCGATGACCTCTCTGGCGGCCTGGATGATGGCATCGGCCAGTTTCGCATCCAGCTTGCCGGTGGCCTTGTTCTGCATCGCGCAGGCCTGCTTGATCACGCCCAGCGCGCGCACGATGGCCACGGGCTGCTTTTCCCAGCCGATGGGAAAATTCATGATCGAACGCTGGGTCTGTGCGCCCCAGTACTTGTCTGCGGGAACTTCGAGCGGGCCGAAGCTGTCGGATTCGGTGCGGGTCGCGGTCATGGACATGCCTCCTTGATGGGGTTGTCTTCCTCTTACCCCAGAAGCGGCGAAAGACAAGGCGGCATACCACGGGATACCGTTAACATGCGTCAGAATGCCGGTGCCACCTGACCCGTCAGGGCGCGGCACCGGGAAATCGTCAGGCTGTTCCGGGGATCACTTCCGAAAACGATCGAGGCTGACCACCTCCGCGTCGTGGTGTTCCTCTTTCGGCTCGCCACCGGGGCCGTCGTCATCGGGGGGCGTCGGATCGTCGTCGCCGTCTTCGTCGTCGTCCTGGCTTTCAAAGCGCAGGCCGAATTCGACCGAGGGGTCGACGAAGGTCTTGATCGCGTCATAGGGGATGTACAGTCGTTCGGGCGCATCGCCGAAGTTCAGCGTGACCGCGAATCCGTCATCGCCCACGTCCAGCCCGTCGTACCAGTGCTGCATCACCACGGTCATTTCCTCGGGATAACGGTCGGCCAGCCAGTCGGCCAGCTCGGCATCCGGGTGACCGGTGTCGAAGGTGATGAAGAAATGATGATCCCCGGGCAGTCCGTTTTCCTGAACATCCTCGAGAACCTGCTGAATCAACCCGCGCATGGCGCGGTGCATGAGTTTGCCGTAATCGATGCCTTCGGACATTTGGGGACCTTTCTGAGCGTGCCCTCACCATATTGTTTTTGACGTGGAGGAAAAGGGGCGATTGTCACACATTCACAAGCGCCCATCCCAGCGCCGCCGACAGGGCGAGTGTGACAGGAACACCGCGTTTTGCCCAGACAAGCAGCACCGTGGCAAGGGCTGTCAACGGCAGAACCTCCCAGCGGAGCGTGTCGGGCCGGGGCAGATCCAGCGTCACGGGTCCCAGGGCAACCGGCGTGAGCGTGGCAAAGACGACGTGCAGCGCGAACCAGAGGGAAAGGTTCAGGATCACGCCCACCACGGCGGCGGTGATGGCCGCCAGGGCGGATTGCAGCCGGGGCCTGGCCAGCAGGTTCTCGATGTAGGGGGCGCCCGCGAAGATCCAGAGGAAGCAGGGCACAAAGGTCATCCAGAGCGTCAGCCCCCCCGCCGCCAGTGCCAGCCAGGGTCCACCCTGCGCGTGGCCGGTCAGCTGGCCCACGAATTGCGTCACCAGGATCAGCGGGCCGGGCGTGGTCTCGGCCAGGCCCAGGGCGTCGACCATCTGGGTGGCGTCCAGCCAGGCGCGGGTCTCGACCACTTCCTGCGCCATGTAGGCCAGCACCGCGTAGGCGCCGCCAAAGGTGACGACCGCAAGCTTGGCAAAGAACAGTGCGAGGTCGAACAGCAGATCCTGCCCGGTCAGCCAGAGGACCGGCAGGGGCATGAGCCAGAGCGCGGCCCAGAGAGCGATCGTGGCAGGGCGGGTCTTGCGCGTTGCCGGTTCGGGCGGCGTTTCGACCGGCGCCGAGGCCCGGAAGGCACCCCAGAGCGCGGCCAGCGCGATGATCAGCGGAAAGGGCAGGCCAAGCAGGAAGATCGCAAGAAAGGACAGCGTCGCCACCAGGTAATCCGCAGTTCCCTTGAGCGCCTTTTGCGACAGCCGCACCAGCGCCTGCGCCACGATCACGACGACGCAGGCCTTGACGCCCAAAAGCAGCGCTTCCGTCTCGGGGCGCGCGCCGTATTGCGCATAAAGCAGCGCCAGCAGGGCGATCACAACGGCGCCGGGCAGTACGAATAGCCCGCCCGCGATCAGCCCGCCGGGAATGCCGCGCAGGCGCCAGCCGGCGTAGGTGGCCAGCTGCATCGCCTCCGGTCCGGGCAGCAACATGCAGAAACTCAAGGAGCGCAGGAATTGCTGTTCCGTCAGCCAGGGCCGCTCCTCGACCAGTTCGCGGTGCATCAGGGCGATCTGGGCGGCCGGGCCGCCAAAGGACAGGACCCCGATACGGCCAAAGACTTGGATCAACGTGGAATAGGCGGTCATGACCTCGGGGCCTAGCAGCGATGGACGACGCCGGTGTGACAGGTCGGCGCCTGGGGTCAAGCCCGCAGGGCCATCAGCAGCTGGCGATCCAGTATTCCACGTCCGGCCCGCGCAGGACCCGCACCGCCTCGACCCTCTCGAAAAAGTCGCCCTGGTCGCTGATGCCGTAGTCGCCCTTGACCCGCTTGCGCCCGCCGACCGTCTCGTAGAAGACATATAGCTTGGCATTGTCGCGGTGGCGCAGGCGTTTGCCCTCGCTCACCGGTTAACTGCGACTGTTCGGCTCCGTCTCCCACCAGACATTCTTGATCCACCTTGCTCGGTTTCGGCGTAGAGGATGAGACCGCTTTGGAAGACAAGCGGCTTGCCGTCATCGGTGACGAGGCCGCTTGCGCCGAACGGAACATGTTTGCGGGGAAATGGCGCCAGTCGCCGTCGACGGTCTTCGACTCGCCGTTTAGGGACATCCTGGCGTCACACTCGGTGCTGACGCGCAGTTTCGTGAGGCCGTCGGCAACTTGCTGAGCCCGCAGCGGGGCTGCGATGGCCCCAAGGACGAGAGAGAGAGACCGATGGCCAGTGCGAGCGGGACAGGAGTGGTCGGGGAAAGTGCAGGCTTCTGTTGCCAGGTGCCTGCGAACCCCGCCTTACGCGGCTAGGCGCAAGGGCTTAGATTTCGGTCTTTCGGACTGCTTACGCAGCCAGAGCAACCGGAGCACGATTGTTGTTGGCAATTGTACTTTGTGAACCGATAACGGTGGTATCTCACCGGGACAAAGCTACATCTTTACGCGTTCGTCGATCCTGTTTCGGCCCCATGATCCCCCAACAAAGGATATATGGTGGAGCCGCCGGGTACCGCCCCCGGGTCCGATCCGTTTATTACATGCGCGTTTATGCCCATAGTCCCCGAGGGGACAGAACGAATATAGGGATGCCCGATCCGCTTGCAAAGGGGGATTCGTCGGTGGCCGGGGGTGTTACGCCGAATTCTTGAAAAGATCTCGGCCCGGGGACTGCCCCTATTGCTCCAGCAGGCTGTCGGGCGCCGGATCCATCGCGCGGATCTGCAATTGCTGCCCCCCGAGGTCGCGGAAGGCGCGCTGGCGGCAGGTCAGGACGAGGATCTGCACGTCCGAGGCCTGGCGGTGCAGCGCGTCGAACATGCGTTCGATCCGGTCATCGTCGGTAAAGACCAGCGCGTCGTCCAGGATCACCGGCGCCGCGCGCCCGTCCCGGGCCAGAAGCCGGGCAAAGGCCAGCCGGACCAGCAGGGCCAACTGTTCCTGGGTGCCGCCGGAGAGAATGTCGATCGGTTCTTCGGTGCCGTTGCGGATCAGGTGCCGGGGCAACAGCTCGGTATCGTCCCAATCCAGTTGCGCCTCTGGCCAGAGGAGGTGAAGAAGTGGCCGCAAGGCATTGGCAACCGGTGTGAAATAGCGGTCCCGCGCGGCGATGCGCGCGGTTTCCAGCGCGGTTTCCAGGCGGCGCAGCACCGCCACGTCCCGGGTGATCCGGCCAAGGTCGGCCTGCGCCGTTTCCAGGTCCTGTGCCAGATCGGCCAGCCGTTCCTCGACCGCCCCCTCGGCGCTGCGGCGCACGCGTTCGTCCAGGCGGGCAAGATCGAGGTTCAGCCGTGCGATGGCCTCTTGTGCCGAGGTCTCGGCCGATTGCGCACGCGACAACGCGGCCCGCGTGCTTTCGATGTCGGGGGCCTCGGTGGCGGCCTTGGCGCGGGCCTCCTCGGCCTGCGCAAGGTGTTCCAGCGCGGCGCTGTGCTCTGCCTCGGGTGTTTCGGGCGCCTGCGCCAGGGCGGTTTCGGCCCGGGTCAGGCGGTCAGCGGCGGCCTGTGCGCCGGCAAGGGAGCGGGCGGTCTCGGTGCGCGCGGCTTCAAGCTGATCGCGCGCGGTTTCGGCCCGGATCTCGGCCTCTTGGCGGGCGGTTTCGGCCTGGCGCAGTGCGGTCTCTGCCACCTCCGGGCTCGGCGGCTGGGGCGCATCTTCTGGCAGCGGGGCGGGCAGGGCGGCCAACCGCTGGCGCAGCGCCTCGACACCATCGGGGGCAAGGGCGCGCAGGGTGGCGGTGATCTCGGACAGGCGGCGCTCTGCCTCGCTTCGCGCACGGGCGGCCTGGCGGGCGGCGTCGATGTCGGGCAGGTCAAGCTTGCGCAGGGCCGCGGACAAAGCCTCACCAGCACTGTCCACCGCCGTCTCGTCGCCGGTATCGCCGGGGGTGACGGTCAGCGTTCCGAGGCCGGGCAGGCCCAGCGCGGTGACCTGCAAAAGGGGCAGCGCCCTGTCACCGGGCAGTGGCTGGCCATCCAGGGTGATCGCGCCCTCACGCCCTGCCGCGTAGGAGATTTCCAGCCGCGCGGCACTGGCGGCCTGCAGGGCGCGGGCCTGGTCCAGCGCACGGGCGAGTCTTTCCAGCCGGTCGATAGCCTTGGCATCGGGGCCGTGGCTGGCTGCGCGGCGGGCGGTTTCGGCCTGCTGACGGAGATCCTCGGCCTCGGCGATGCGCTGGGTCAGTTCCTTGCGTTGATGTTCGGCCTCGTGGGCCTGCCGGGCGTGTTGCGCGGCGCGCAGATCTGTTTCGGCCGCGGCCAGGCGGTCGCGGGCGGCTTTCAGGATGTCTCGGGCCTGCACTGCCGCGCGCTCGGCCTCGGCCTGCGCTGTTTCCGCCTCTGCCTTCAGTGCTCCTGCGGCTTGCCTGGCCTGCGCCGCCTCGTCGCGTTCGGCCAGCGCGGCGGCACGCGCCTTGCGGCGGCTGTCCAGCGCGTCGAGCCGCAGGCGCGCGGTCTCGGCGGCCCGGGTGAGCGTATCGAGCTGCGCCGCGTGGCGTTCGGCATTGGCCTGCGCCTCTTGCGCCTCGGCCAGCCGGGACTTGCGGCGCGCGGCGGCCTCCGGCTCGGTCAGCTCTGCCAGTTCGCTGCGGGCGCGGGCCCGGGCTGTGAGATCGTGGCGTAGCTCGGCCACCAGCTGATCCAGCCTGTCATGTTCGGCCTGCAGCTCTTCGACCCTGTCGTGCGCCGCCTTCCAGGGGCCGGTCTTCAATGGCCGTCCGGTGGCGGTGGCATAGCGGCCCAGTTCCTCGCGGCAGCGTTTCAGCGCGGCGTCCATGCGCGCGCCGCCGGTCATGGTGTCGACCTCTCCGGCGATCGAGGACAGCAGGTCGCGCCGTGCCTCGCGCGCCGTGTCCTGCGCCTTTTTCCCGCTCTCATCAAAGCCGGTCAGCCCCTGCCGCACCCAGAGCAACCCGGCAGGCCCGCCTGCATCGGCAGCGGCCAGTTGCGCGATCCAGGCCTCGGCGGCATCGGCCTGGGCGATCAGGCGCCCGTCCTGCCAGACATGGGCACGGGGTTTCGACAGCCAGCGCTTGGCCAGGGTGAATCTCCCCTCGGGCGTCTCGATCTCGGCCAGCACCTCGGGCGCGCCCTTGGCATGGGGTTGAAGCGCCTTGATTTCCTTGCCACTGCCGCCGTGAGCGGTGAAGAACAGCGCCTGCAACCCGTCGAAGAGTGTCGACTTGCCCTGTTCGTTCGGGGCGCTGAGCACGTTCAACCCATCGGCCAGCCCCTCGATCTGGACGGGCGCGGTGAAGCGGCGCAGGTTCTGGACGGCGATACGGCGAAGTTTCACGCGGGCTGCTCCGTCACATAGGCGTAAAGCCGGGCCAGCGCCTCGGCGGCGATGCCGCGATCCTCGGCGGAGAGGTCGGGGTTCTCGGCCTCGGTCTTGAGCGTCTCGGCGGCCTGGCGCAGGGCGCCCGCGTGGTCGATCGTGTCGAGATCGACATCGTCCAGAAGCGCGCCCAGGCCTTCGGTGTTCAGCGTCAGCCAGGCGAAATCCGGCGCGGCGGCGCTGACGGCGCGTGAGAGGTCCGCCCGCTGCGCCAGGCTGGCCCAGCCGGTGGCCCGTACCCGCATCAGCACGTCGCGGCGTCCGGTGGCAGGCAAGAGCGCCTCCAGCGCCAGAGAGGTCTCCAGCCCGGCTTGCACCGGCAATTCCGTTTCGGTCCACCAGAACTGGCCGGTCTCGACCTCTTTGACCTGCGGCGTGGCGCCCGGGGCGTCGATGGTGACCGCCAGGCACAGCCCGCGCCGCCCGTGCTTGAACCTGTCCTGTTCGGGCGTGCCGGGATAGTGCGTGCGTGCGTCGATCTGCAACCGTCCGTGCCAGTCGCCCAGCGCGAGGTAATCCAGATTTGCACGCGCCGCACGGTCCGGCGGGATATGCGCGCCCGTATCCTCGAAATCGGTGACGCCGCCGTGGGCGAGGGCGATGCGCTGTGCGCCCTCGGGCGAAGGCATGGCGCCAAGCCCCTCTGTCAGGTCGCGCCCGGGGGCGCGGTGCGTGACCGGAACGGGCAGCAGGCAGGCCCCATCGGCCATCATCCGGGGGGTGGCATCCATCAGGGGCCGCACGTTCGTCGGCGCCTCGGCCAACATCCGTTCCCAGAGCGGTTCCGCATTGGCCAGGTTGTCATGGTTGCCGGGCAGCAGCCACCAGGTCAGGCCCGCATCCTCTGCCATCGCGGTCAGTGCCTGCCGCAGCACGGTCGGAGAGGGCGTGGCCGTGTCGAAGGTGTCGCCCGCCAGCAGGACATGCGCCGCGCCGGTATCGCGGGCGGCCTGCGCCAGCCGCGCGATGACGCCGTGGCGCGCCTCCATCAGGCGTCCGCGGATGTTGCCATCCTCGGGCTGTGGGATATTGGCGAACCGGCGTCCCAGGTGCAGGTCCGAGGCATGGATGAAACGGAAGGCGGTCATGGCACTCTCTTTGGCCGCCACTCTTTCAGGGCGGCCCGCAGAGTGCAATCGGATCAGGGGCGCAGGGCGGTGACTTCGACCTCGACCAGGAATTCGGGGCGGGTAAAGCCCGAGACGATCATCAGGGTCGACGCGGGCAACACGCGCGCATCCGCCAGCCAGGCGTCGCGGGCGGCCATGTAGCCCTGCATGTGATCGCGGTGCGTGACATAGGCATTGATGCGCAGGGCGTGATGTTTCGATGTGCCGCCCGCTGCCAGGATGGCGTCGATATTGGCGAAGCAGAGCGCGGCCTGCGCCTCGGGACCCTCGGGGACGCTGCCGTTCAGGGCCAGCGGCAACTGCCCCGATGTCAGGACGAGGGAATCGGTTGCGACGCCGTGGGCATAGCGCGCGAAGGGCGCGGCGATCGTGTCGGGGATCAGGCTGTCGATTGGCATCCCTGGCGCTCCGTTGTGCGGGGGCACATTGGCGCCTGTCGGCGGGATTGACCAGATCACCCGCAACAGGCGCTTTCCGGGCGCCGCATTATTCATCGCACGCCCCGCGTCTGCACGAATCCTGTGCGCGCCCGCCGAAAAACGGACCATCCGGTCAGAGATGCCGATTGCCCGGAACAAGGTGCGCTTTCAGGCTCTGCGCAAAGACGCCAGAAACCGCGACAGAGAGGTCCCCCATGAAGTTCACTGCCCTTGCATGTGCCGCGGCCGGCACCCTTGCCGCGCCCGCCTTTGCCGAAAGCCACATGACCGAGGTCGCCTTTGGCACCAACTGGCTGGCCCAGGCCGAGCACGGCGGGTTCTACCAGTCCGTGGCGGATGGCACCTACGAGGCCTGCGGGCTCAAGGTCTCGATCCTGCCGGGCGGTCCGCAGGTGAACAACCGCGCGCTTCTGCTGGCCGGGCGGATCGACTACCACATGGGCGGCGACCTGCTGCAGGCCTTCAACGCCGTGCAGGAGGGCATCCCGGTGGTTTCCGTCGCGGCGATCTTTCAGAAGCACCCGCAGGTCATCGTCACCCACCCGGGAAAGGCCGAGACCTTCGAGGATCTCAAGGCGCTGGACCTGCTGATCGGCGACAACGGCTATCAGTCCTACTACCAGTGGATGATGGCGGCCTATGGGTTCACCCCCGAACAGCGCCAGCCCTATACCTTCAACCCCGGGCCGTTCCTGGCCAATGAGAATGCCGGGATGCAGGGCTACCTGTCGTCGGAACCCTATCTGGTGGAAAAGGAAGGCGGCTTTACGCCGGATGTCTTCCTGATCGCCGATGCGGGCTATTCCACCTATGCCACCACGATCGAGGTCATGGCCGACACGATTGCCAAGAAACCGGACGAGGTGAGCTGTTTCGTCGATGCCTCGATCAAGGGATGGTACACCTATCTTTATGGCGACAACGCCGCGGCCAACGAACTGATCAAGGCCGACAACCCCGAGATGACCGACGACAAGATCGCCTTTGCCATCGAGAAGATGAAGGAAAACGGCATCGTCGATTCCGGTGACACGCTGGAGGCGGGGATCGGCGTCATCACCGACGAGAAGGTCGGTGACTTCTACGCCAAGATGGTCGAGGCCGGCGTGATCGGTGAGGTCGACTGGCAGTCCGCCTATACCACGGAGTTCGTGGGCAAGGGCGTGGGGATGGATCTGAAGTAAGGAAAGGCCCGGGCCGCGCCCCCACCGCGATCCGGGACAGCGATGCGATGACACCGTTCCGCCAACCCTCGGGCCAACGCCCTGAACTGCTCAGGATGGCGCAGGTGGAAAAGACATTCCACGGCGGCGTCATCGCCTTGCGCAACATGAACCTGACCGTCAACGAAGGCGATTTCGTCTCGTTGCTGGGGCCATCGGGCTGCGGCAAGTCGACGGCGCTGAAACTGGTGACGGGGCTGATGCAGCCGACGTCGGGGCGGATCGACTGGGCCGGAGAAGATGGCGCCGGGGAAAAAGGGGCAGGGGATCTGGGCGTGGTGTTCCAGGAACCGACGCTGATGCCCTGGGCGCGGGTCTTGGACAATGTCTATTTGCCGTTCCGTATCCGGGGCGTGCCCTTTGCCGAGGTCCGCGACGAGGTGCTGGAGGTGCTGCGCCTCGTCGGGCTGGAGAAATTCCAGCGCGCCTTTCCGCGCGAACTCTCCGGCGGCATGAAGATGCGCGTGTCCATCGCGCGGGCGCTGGTCACGAAACCCCGGCTGATCCTCATGGACGAACCCTTTGCCGCACTGGACGAGATCACGCGGTTCAAGTTGAACAACGACCTGTTGGCCTTGCGCGAAAAGATCGGTTGCACGGTGATCTTCGTCACCCATTCGGTCTTTGAAAGCGTCTTCCTGTCCGACCGCGTGGTGGTCATGGCGGCACGGCCCGGGCGCGTGATCGAGGAACTGACCGTGGACGCGCCCTATCCGCGCAGCGAGGCGTTCCGCACCTCGGCGGAATATGCCCGCTATTGCCGCCTGGCGTCCAACGCGCTGCACCGCGCCACGGGAGAAGCGGCATGAGCGTGACGGACAGCAGGACACCCCCGGTCGATCACGAGGAAGCCGCCCGCGCGCGCCGCGAACAGGTGCTGCGGATCGCCAAATGGACGCTGCCGTCGCTTGTCATGGTGCTGACGCTGCTGGGCTGGCATCTCTATGTCACGCTTTGGGAAGTGCCGCATTACATCCTGCCGGGGCCTTTGCTGGTGTTGGACAAGCTGATCGAGGACTGGGACCTCTTGTGGGCCGCCACGCTGACCACCGGGCGGCTGACGCTGCTGGCGCTGGTCTTCGCGATCCTGGGCGGGGCTCTGCTGGCGGTGGCCTTTACCCAGTCGAAATGGATCGAGATGTCCTTTTTTCCTTACGCGGTGATCCTGCAGGTGACGCCGGTGGTGGCGATAGCACCGCTGTTGCAGATCTACCTGGACAGTCCCTTTGTCGCGGCGCTGCTCTGTGCCTGGATCGTGGCCTTTTTCCCGATCCTGTCGAACACGACGGTCGGGTTGAAAAGCACCGACCGCAACCTCGAGGACCTGTACACCATCTACGGGGCCAGCCGCTGGCAGCGGCTGCGCTATCTCGCGGCGCCCTCGGCCTTGCCCTATTTCCTGTCGGGCCTCAAGATCGCGGGCGGGCTGGCGCTGATCGGGGCCGTGGTGGCGGAATTCGTGATCGGCCGGGCCGGGACCGGACTGGGCCTTGCCTCGACGCTTCTCGAGGCGTCCTACCGGTTCAACTTCGGCAGGCTCTACGCGGCGCTGATCCTGATTTCCCTGATGGGGGTGACGATCTTTGCGGTCATGAGCCTGATCAGTCACCTCGCGCTGTTCCGCTGGCACGAAAGCGCGCTGAAAAAGGACGGTTGATGGATTTCACCTCTCTGCCGCACGGGGCCTTCACCCTGGCCAATGTCACCGTGCCCGCCTGCCTTGTCGGGCAGGAGGGCGACCTGGTGCGGATCGACATGGGGATCGAGGCAGGCCGCATCGCCCCGCCGGGGGGCGTGGCCGTGGACATGCGCGGGGCGATGGTCCTGCCGTGTTTCACCGACATGCACACGCACCTGGACAAGGGGCACATCTGGCCCCGCGCGTCCAATCCCGACGGCACCTTCATGGGGGCGCTGACCACCGTGCGCGCCGATCACGTCAACTGGAGTGAGGACGACCTGAAGGCGCGCATGGGGTTCTCTTTGCAGTGTGCCTGGGCGCATGGCACCAAGCAGATCCGCACGCATCTGGATTCGGCGGACGGGCAATACCTGCGCAGCTGGCCAGTGTTTTCCGACCTGCGCGAGACATGGGCCGGTCGGATCGAGTTGCAGGCCGCCAGCCTGGTGTCCTGCGAGGCCTACGGCACCGAGGAATACCCCGAGATCGCGCGCACCGTGGCGGAACATCGCGGTGTGCTGGGCATGGTCACCTACCCTGTGCCGGACCTCAAGGAACGCCTGCTGGGTCATTTCGCAACCGCGGACGCGCACGGGCTGGACGTGGATTTCCACACCGACGAGACGATGGATGCCAGTTCCGAAACCCTGCGCATGATCGCCGAGACGGTGCTGGAAACCGGTTACCAGGGCCGCGTCGTGGTGGGGCATTGCTGTTCGCTGTCCACCCAGGAAGAGGCGCGTGCGCTGGACACGCTGGATCTGTGCGCCAGGGCCGGGCTGCATGTGGTCAGCCTGCCGATGTGCAACCTCTACCTGCAGGACCGGGGCACCGGAACGCCGCGCCGCCGGGGCGTGACGCTGGTCCACGAGATGCGGGCGCGGGGCATTCCGGTCAGCTTTGCATCCGACAACACGCGCGATCCGTTCTATGCCTATGGCGACATGGACATGGTCGAGGTCCTGCGCGAGGCCACCCGCATCGCCCACCTGGACCACTGCGAAACCGACTGGATCAAGAGCTTTACCCTGGCGCCCGAGGCGGCCTGCGGGTTTGGCGTCAGCTCGCTGGAAACGGGCGCACCCGCAGACCTGGTGATCTTTCGCGCCCGCGACTGGACCGAGTTCTTTGCCCGCCCGCAAAGCGACCGCATCGTGTTGCGCGGGGGCGAGGCCATCGACCGCAAGCTGCCCGACTATTCCGACCTCGACAACCTCTGGAAGACCTCATGACCGCAGACATCACCGCCGCCAAGGCCGCCCTGGCGCATCTGGACCTCGTCGATGCCGAAACCCCGGTGCGCGCCGCCTCGCGCGATTTCTTCTGGTACTCGCCGGTGCTGAAGGCGCGGCTGGATCATGTCACGGCGGATTTCGTTGTCCGCCCCCGGACCGAGACCGAGGTGATCGAGGTCTTGAAAACCTGCTATCAGCACGACGTGCCGGTGACGACGCGGGGCGCGGGCACGGGCAACTATGGCCAGGCCATGCCCTTCGAGGGCGGCTGCGTCCTGCACCTGAACCGGATGACCGAGGTCAGGGAGATCGCGCCGGGCCGCGTGGTGGTGGAGCCGGGCTGCCTGCTCAAGGACCTGGATGCGGCCTGCCGCGAAACCGGGCAGGAAATCCGCATGTTCTCCTCCACCTGGGCGACGGCGACAATCGGCGGCTTCATCGCGGGCGGCTCGGGCGGGGTGGGATCGGTCACATGGGGCTCCTTGCGCGACCTGGGCAACATCATCCGCCTGCGCGTCGTGACGATGGAGGCCGAGCCGAGAGTGCTAGAGTTTACCGGCGAGGAACTGGCCCGCGTCAGCCACGCCTATGGCACCAATGGCATCATCACGGAAATCGAAATGCCGCTGGCGTCGGCCTATGACTGGGTCGACATCTTTGTCGCCTCCGAGGACTTCGGCGCTGCGATGGCACTTGCCGACGATCTGGCGAACGAGGACGGCCTCCTGATCAAGCTGGCCAGCGTCTACGAGGCGCCCACGGCCCATGACTATTTCCAGCGCGTCCGCCCGCATGTGAGCGAAGATGATCACCTCGTCGGGCTGATGGTCGCACCGCACAGCATGGACGGGTTCCTGACCTTTCTCGCCCGGCGGCCCGGGGTGCGGATGATCTATCGCTCTGACGATCACGACTGGCCGCGCGGGCCGGGGCCGGTCTTTGAATACGGCTGGAACCACACGACGCTGCGCGCGCTGAAGGTGGACCCCTCGATCACCTATCTGCAGGTGCGCTATGGCTTTCCCGACCACCGCGCGCTGGTCGAGGAGATCCGGGACACCTTTCCGGGCGAATGCATCCAGCATCTCGAAGCGATCCGGGCACATGGCAAGGTCGGCTTTGCCGGGCTGACGCTGGTCAAGTTTTCGACCGAGGAGCGGCTGGACGAAATCATCCGCATCCACGAGGAAAAGGGCGCGCTGGTCTTCAACCCGCATCGTTACACGCTGGAAGAAGGCGGGCGGCAGACGGTGGACGACGTGCAGCTGGCCTTCAAGCGCGAGGCAGACCCCAAGGGCCTGCTGAACCCCGGCAAGATGATCGCCTGGGACGATCCGGACTGGGCCTACGAACGCATGTATGCCTATCCAAGGATGCAGGCGGCGGAATGAGACGGCACGGGAAAGGGGAGGGGCGCTGCCCCTCTGGCGCCTGCGGCGCCATTCACCCCGGGGGTATTTTGGCCAAGAAGAAGCAGGGGGCGCGGTGAGATGCGGGCGCTTGTGCTTTTTGCCCATCCCTGTCCGGAAAGCCTGTCCGCGGCGCTGCATGCGCGCGTCGTCGAGACGCTGACGGCCCGCGGCTGGGAGGTGGACGATTGCGACCTGAACGCCGAAGGCTTCGACCCGGTGTTGAGCGAGACCGAGCGGCGCGGCTATCACGAGGTGCCGGCGAACCTGGGGCCGGTGGCGGCGCATGTCGAGCGGTTGCGCGCGGCCCAGGCGCTGGTGTTGGTCTTTCCGGTCTGGAACTTCGGCTTTCCGGCCATTCTCAAGGGATATTTCGACCGGGTGTTCCTGCCCGGCGTCTCGTTCCGGCTGGAGGACGGGCGGGTGAAGCCGAACCTGACCCATATCAGGCGGCTGGCGGCGGTCACGACCTATGGCGGCACCCGCTGGCGGGCCTTCATGGCGGGCGACCCGCCGCGCAAGATCGTGCGCCGGGCGGTCTGGCATGTCACGCGGCCTGAAAAGACGCGCTATCTTGCTCTTTATGGCATGAACCGGGCCACGGAGACACAGCACGCGGGGTTCCTGGACCGCGTGGAACGCGAGATGGAGCGGTTCTGACGTGCGGGCCTTGGTGGTTTACTGTCATCCCTCGCCCGAAAGCTTTACCGCGGCGGTGCTGGACACGGTGCTGTCGCGGTTGGAGGCGCGAGGCGCCGAGGTGCGGGTGCAAGATCTTTATGCGCGGGGCTTCGACCCGGTGCTGGCCCCCGATGAATGGGCCGGCTACCTGGACGAACCGGGCAACCGGGCACCGGTGGCGGAAGAGGCGGCGGACCTGCGATGGTGCGACACACTGATCTTTGTCTACCCGACCTGGTGGTACGGTCTGCCGGCCTTGCTGAAAGGCTGGCTGGACCGGGTGATGCTGCCCGGCGTGGCCTTCGAGATGCCGAAAGCGCCGGGTGAGAACATCGCGCCCGGGCTGACGCAGGTCACGCGGCTGGGGGTCTTTACCACCTGCGGGGCAAGCTGGTGGCTAACGCGCTGGATCGGTGCGCCAGGTCGGCGGACGCTTTTGCGCGGTGTGCGCCTGCTCTGTGCGCCGCGTTGCCGTACCGCCTTTGCCGCGCATTACCTGATGGACAGTTCCACGCAGGCCAGCCGCGCCCGACACCTGGCCCGGCTGGACCGGGTGCTGGACAGGTTCCTTGCATGACGACGGAGGCAGGCATGATCCCGGTTCTGGACTGGTCACGGTATGAGGACGATCCCGAAGGCGTCAGCGCCCGTCTTGGCGCGGCCTGCCGCGACAGCGGGTTCTTTTGCCTGGCCGGGCACGGGGTGCCGGAAGATGCGATTGCAAGGGTCTTCGACCAGGCCAGCCGGTTCTTTGCCCTGCCGGAGGCGGAAAAGGCGGCGCTGGACATCGCGCTTACGCCGCACAACCGGGGCTGGGCAAGGATGGGCAGTGAACGCCTCGACGAGACCTCGGGGCAGGTGGACCGCAAGGAGGCCTTCAACGTCGGGCTGGACCTTGCGGCGGACGATCCCCGCGTGCTGCGTGAAGACCCCTTTCGGGGTGTGAACGTCTGGCCCGATCTGCCCGGGTTTCGTGAGACCCTCCTTAGCTACTATGACCATGCCTGGCAGCTTGGCGTGGCGCTGCACGGGGCTATCGCGCGGGATTTCGGACTGACCCCCGGCTATTTCGCGCCGCATTTCACCGCGCCGATGGCGACGCTGCGGCTGTTGTCCTATCCGCCCGGCAGCGGTGCGGAGGGAGAGATCGGCGCCGGGGCGCACAGCGACTACGGGTCGATCACCCTGCTCTTGACCAATGGCGAGCCGGGCCTGCAGGTGCAGGCCCTGTCCGGGGACTGGATCGACGTGCCGCATGTGCCGGGCGCCTTTTTCGTCAATATCGGCGATTGCCTGATGCGTTGGTCCAACGATCTGTACCGATCCACGCCGCATCGCGTGCTGCCCCCGGCGCGGGCGCGCAGGTCGGTGGCCTTTTTCCTGGACCCGAACCCGGACAGCGTGATCGCCGCCCTGCCGGGTACGGGCACGCCACGATACGCGCCGATCACCGGGGCCGCGTACCTCCGGTCGCGGCTGGACGCCACATACAAAGGAGATTGAGGCTTGAGACGACTGGACTGGACCGAACGGCGCGCACCGGAATTCGAGGCCGTGGACCCGATGAAGACCATCGCCGTGCTGCCCACGGCGGCGGTGGAACAACACGGGCCACATCTGCCCGTGGGGACCGACACGATGATCGCGGACTACATGCTGTCGTTGCTGCGCGAGACATGCCCCGAGGACCTGGACCTGGCGATCCTGCCGGTCATGGCGGTGGGCAAGTCGAACGAGCATCTCTGGGCGCGGGGCACCTTGACGCTGAGCGCGGCAACGGCCCTGGTCGCCTGGACGGAGATCGGCCTGTCCGTGGCGCGCGCGGGCGTGCGCAAGATCGTCATCGCCAATTCGCATGGTGGCAACCTGGACCTGATCTCTATCCTGTCGCGCGAGCTGCGCGTGCAGGCCGGGATGCTGGCGGTCAAATGCCAATGGGGGAATTTCGGCCACCCCGAGGGGATGTATTCCGATCATGAACGGCGCTTCGGTATTCATGGCGGCGATGTCGAGACCTCGATCATGCTGGCCTGCCAGCCGCAGTGCGTGGACATGAGCCGGGCCGAGAACTTCCCGTCGGCCGCAGAGGGCGCCGCGATCCCGCCTACGGGACCGATCAGCCGGGGGTGGATCGCCTCGGACCTGAATCCGGCGGGGACCGTGGGCGACGCCTCTGTCGCGACGGCGGAAAAGGGCGCGGCGACCGCACGGCACCAGGTGGAGGGGTTCATCGAGATGCTGCGAGAGGTGGAGGCGATGGCGCTGCCCTCAACGCCAGCGAGCCTCTGATGCGTTTCAAATCAGGGTATTGGGAGGAAAAGTTCACCTGCTGTCAAAGCCGGTAGAACCGTTTGGCAGTACCGCTGAACACCTGCGCGTGGTCCGCCTGTGACAAACCGGCGGTCAGCCGAAGTGCCTGCGCGTGCCAGTCGGCATAGTTGCAGCGCAGGCGGGCCACCGGCCAGTCCGATCCCCACATGACGCGCTGCGGCCCAAAGACCGACAGGATGTGACCGACGTAGGGCGCGAGCAGATCATCCGACGGCAGTTCATCGGCCTCGGTCACGAGGCCCGACAGCTTGCAGAAGGCGCCGGTTTCTTGGGCCAGGCGGGTCATGCCCTCCGCCCAGGCGTGGAAACTGTCGTCGGAATGGCTGCGCAGTTGCGGTTTCAGGCAATGATCCAGCACCACCCGCATGTCGGGATAGCGGTTCAGCAGCTCCAGAAAGGGCGCCTGGTGCCGGGGAAAGCCAAGCGCGTCGAACGTCAGGTCCATCTCGATCAGGGCGTCAAAGGCCCATTGCACCTCTGGCTTCAGCATCCAGAGGTCATCGGGAATGTCCTGGATCATGGGGCGCACACCGGCGAATTTCGGATGCCTGGCAAGGTGTTGCAGGGTGTTCCTCTGATCGGGATCCTCGAAGTCGATCCAGCCGACGACCTTGGCAACATGCGGCGTGCAATCGGCGATGCCCAGCAGGTACTCGGTTTCGGCCACCGTGGGCGCCGCCTGGACCAGGACCGTGCGCGTGACACCCGTCGCCTGCAGACCCGGGGCAAGGTCTGCCGGGTGATAGGGAACGCTCAGCACGGGGTCATCAGCGGGCATCCAGCCATAGTCGTCGCGCGCGGGATGCCAGAAATGATGATGGGAATCGATATGGTCCATGTCCGCCTCCGTCAGAGAACAAGCCGGTGGTCGGTGCGCGGCACCCGGCGCAGCGTGTCCGGGCCCGGGTGGACCGGGCGCGGGGGCAGGGTGACAGGCTGTGCCTGGCCCGTCCTCATGGCCTCTTCGATGGCGCGCATGATCGCCACGTCGGCCAGCCCTTCGGCGCCGTCATCCTCGGGCCGCTGCCCCCTCCGGATGCAGTCCGAGAAATAGGCGGTCTGCGCGCCGAAATGATCGCAGTCGGGCGCCACGACGCGGTCTTGCGGTGCACCGGCGGCGCGCTGGGTTAGCGCAAGGTCGGTTTCGAACCGGAACGCCGGAGAGACATCCAGCGCGCCTTTCGTACCCAGAACCGTATAGCTGTCCTGCTCATCCGTGCCGAAACTGGCGATGAACTGCGCCAGCCGTCCGCGCGGGAAACGCAGGGTGACGGCCACGCTTTCCTCGACCTCGGAAAACCGCGGGTCGCCGTCGCCATGCGAGCCCATCGCGGCAACCTCCGTCGGTTCATCGCCAAAGACATGGCGGGCGGCGTTCAGGCAATAGACGCCGATGTCCTGCAAGGGGCCGCCCCAGTGTTCCGCCCGCAAGCGGTGGTTGTCCGGTGCCGACTGGAACCCGAAGACAGAGGTAAAGACGCGCGGGTCGCCGATCTCTCCGCGCCGGATGCGCTCCAGCACCTCGATGGTGCCGGGTTCGTGGTGCAGGCGGTAGGCGGTCATCAGGTAGGCGCCCGAGGCCTCCGACGCGGCGATCATTGCCCGGCATTCGGCCACCGTGAGGGCCAGCGGCTTTTCCACCAGCGCATGTTTTCCGGCCTTCAGAGCGCGGATGGTGTAATCCGCATGCAGCGAGTTCGGCAACGCGATATAGACCGCGTCAATGCGATCCGAGGCCAGCAGAGCGTCGTATTCATCGTAGGGCAGCACCTCGGGGATGCCGTGGAAATCGGCCAGTTTCCGCGCCGCATCCGTGCTGCCGCTGACGATGGCCGCGACTTCGGAATTATCGGTCTGGGCCACTGCCGGAAGAAAGGCGATCTGAGAGATCCAGCCTGCGCCGACGACCGCGTAACGTACCCGTTCCAATCACTTTCTCCCATGTATACGGGGGGCACCCCGTGAAAACGGCGGCGCAGGGATGCGCCGCCGTCCTGTCACATCAACCGGCGATCACTTTACGCAGGTGTCGATGTTTTCGTTGTTGCAGACGTCCAGCCCGGTAAAGATCGGGTCGTCCACGTCCTTGCCCTCGGCGATGTCCTTGAGGATGTACATTGCCTTGTAGCCCATCTCGTAGGGGCGCTGACCGACCAGGCCATTGCCCAGCCCGTCCTTGGTCTGCGCGATCTGCATCGGCAGCGTGTCGGCCACGACGATGGTCAGGTCGCCGCTGTCCATCTCTGCCTTGTAGGGCTCGGCGGCGTTGCGATAGGCGTTGTCGAACCACTGGGTAAAGGCGCCGGTCGACAGGAAGGCCGTCAGGTCCGGGTTGGCCGCCAGGATGTCGGTCAGGCCCTGCACGGCGACGTTACCGTCGTCGTTGGTGATCAGCGGGCAGCCCGCGATCTCTGTCCAGCCGTTGTCACCGTCCAGCGGGCGGCCCGGAGGATCGCCCAGCTCGGCCCCGGCTAGGGTTTCCCGCGCGCCCAGCAGGCGCTCGTTGTGGTTTGCCGCGGCGGCGCCGCCGGTCTGCAGGCAGATGGTGCCGCCGTCGGGGTGACGCGCCATGACCAGTTCCGCCAGGTGCACGCCGATGTTGTAGTTGTTGGTGCCGACGTAGGTGGTGCGCAGGGCCTGGTCCTCGGGCAGCAGGTCCGAGTCCCAGGTCATCACGGGGATGCCCGCATCCGCCGCGGCGCGCAGAACCTTGGCCATCGCGGGCGCGTTGGAGGGCGCCACGGCGATCCCGTCGACACCCTTGGTGATGAGATCCTGCACGATCTGGATCTGCTCCAGCTCTGTGTGTTCGCCGGGGCCGATGTATTCGCAGGTCACGTCGTCCAGCTCTTCCTGCGCGGCGTAACAGCCGTCGCGGGCAAGGTCGAAGAACGGGTTGTTCATTGCCTTGGGTACGAGGGCAAAGGTGTAGCCCCCGTGGCTTTCTGCGAAGGCCGGTGCGGCAAGCGCCCCGATCAGCGCGGTCGCGGTCAGCAGTTTCTTCATGTCTTTCTCCTCCCTGAGTTTCATGAAGTGAGGGGCTTATTTGCCCCCTCGATTGCGGAGCTGTTCCAGCAGGACTGCAAGAATGAGGAACAACCCGACAAAGAATTGCTGCCAGAGCGCCGGGATCCCGGCGAGCAGCAGCGAATTGCGGATCAGTTCGACCAGCGCGGCCCCGATGGGCGCGCCAAGGGCGTAGACGATGCCGCCCATCAGGTTGGCGCCGCCGATCACGCTGGCCGCGATGACGTTGAGTTCATAGGTGGCGCCCATGCCGTTGGTGGCCGATCCGGTGTAGCCGATGAACATGAAGGCCGCGATGCCGGTACAGATCGAACAGACCATGTAGACCGAGACGATCACGCGTTCGACCGGGATGCCCGAGAGTTTCGCCGCATGGGCGTTGCCGCCGATGGCGATGACCCAGCGGCCCCATTCCGAGTAGCGCCAGACCCAGAGGAAAAACAGCGTCATCACGGTCAGCACCCAGACGACATTGGGCACGCCCAGCATGCTGCCGCCGCCGATCCATTCAAAGAGCTCCTGGTCGGGGCCGAATTCGTAGACCATCTTGTTGTTCGAGATCACCATGGCGATGGACCGGGCCATGGCCAGCATCCCCAGCGTCACCACGAAGGGCGCCAACCGGACATAGGCGATCAGCACGCCATTGATGAGCCCCACCAGCGCGGCGGTGCCGATGCAGGCGACAAAGCCGATCTCGACGCTCCACCCGGCCTGCAGCACCAGCGCCAAGTTGATCCCGCAAAGCCCCAGGAGCGAGCCGACCGAAAGGTCGATGCCCGCGGTGCAGATCACCGCCGACATGCCCAGCGCCATGATGCCGAAAAAGGCCATGTTGCGGGTGATGTTGAAGAGGTTGCGTTCGGTCAGGAAGGCGTCGGAGACGAAGGTCATGACAAACCCGATGGTGAGGATCGCCACGAAGACCCAGAAGGGCTGGGTGCGGATGATGGCGCCGATGCCCGAGACCTCGCGCCGAGAGGTGATGCTGTCGTCGATGGCGGCGTGATCCACCGGCGTCTGCGCGGTCTTGTCATGGGCGTCTTGCGGTGTGTTCGTGCTGTCGGTCATGCTGCCTCGATGGCTCCGATGATGAGGCCCGTGACTTCCTCGGGGCTGGTGTCGTCGATGCGCTTGTCGGCCACCTTGGTGCCCCGGCGCAGGACGGCGACCCGGTCGCAGACCTCGAAGACGTCGGGCATCCTGTGGCTGACCAGGATCACCGCGTGGCCGGTGGATTTCAGACGTTTGATGAGGTTGAGAACCTCGGCGACCTGGCGGACGGAAATTGCGGCGGTGGGTTCGTCCATCAAGACCAGTTTCGGATCGCTGAGGCGGGTGCGCGCGATGGCCACCGCCTGGCGCTGGCCGCCGGACATCTGTTTCACCAGATCGCGGGGGCGGGTTTCCGATTTCAGCTCGGAAAACAGTTCGCCAGCCTTCTGGTACATGGCGTTGTAGTTGAGACTGCGGAACGGCCAGACGCCCGACTTGATCTCGCGCCCGAGGAAGACATTGGCCGCCGCCGTCAGGTTGTCGCAAAGCGCGAGGTCCTGGTAGACGATCTCGATCCCGTTGTCGCGCGCATCGAGGGGGCGGGTGAAATGCACCGGGCTGCCATCGATGCGGATCTCGCCGGTGGTCGGAGGGAAGTTCCCCGCGATGATCTTCATCAGCGTGGATTTCCCGGCCCCGTTGTCGCCCATCAGGCCGATCGCCTCGCCGGGGGCAATGCTCAGATCGACCCCGTTCAGCGCGTGGATGGCGCCGAAACTCTTGGTGACCTGTCTGAGCTCCATCAGGCTCATGCGCAGCTTCCTCCCTTGTCCGCACGACGTTTGGTCCGCCATCAAGGATGGCCGGCAAAATCCTGTCAGGGCTGGGTAAACCGCCCCGTCAGGTGGCGCCCGGATGGGCGCGCCGATGTCTGTGCGTCTGTGCCGCCTTTGGGCGGCATCCTCCCATTTGTGTACGTGAGTATGCCCAGTTACCGCTAAAGCTAAAACCCTCTAGACAGGCAAAAAATGATGTGAAAACCATCAGTCATGCGGTGATCCAGCCCCTTGGATGCCGTCGGGAGGAGACCGGAAGATCACCGGACAGGATGCCAAAAGCGGATGGAAGGGACCGACGATCCAGCAGGTCGCCGAAGTCTCCGGCGTGGGCGTCGCCACCGTGGACCGGGTGCTGAACAACCGACCCGGCGTGCGGGAAAAGACGCGCCAGCGCGTGCGGGCGGCCTTTGACAAGCTGCGGCTGGAACGGCTGAACGCGCCTTCGCTGCGTATCGCCCTGCATTGCGAGTCCGGCGAAAGCTTCAACGCGGCGGTGGAAACGGCTGTCCAGAAACTGCACCGCAAGGAGCCGGGGATCACCCTGAGCAGCACCTATGCGGTGACCAATGACCTTGACGCCAATCTCTTTGCGGCCGACCTGCTGGACCAGGGCAAGGAGGCGGACGGCAGCATCGTGGTTGCCCGCGAACACCCGGCGATCAACAGCGCCATCCGCCAGTTGCGCCGCCTGGGCAAGCCGGTGGTTTGTCTGACCACGGACCTGCCCAGTTCCCGCCGCAGCGCCTATGTCGGCAATGACCAGTCAGAGGCGGGGGCCGTCGCCGCGCAAGTCATCGGACGCGCGCTGCCGCGCGTGCCCGGACAGATCCTGCTGATCATGAGCGTCGCCTACCGGTGCCAGAAAGAGCGCGAGATGGGTTTTCGCCGGGTCCTGCGCGCGGGCTTTCCCCACCTGAGGATCGAGGAACGCCTGTTCACGGACGAACGCCCCGAGACCATGCGCAGCCAACTGGTCAGCCACTTTGAAAGCAACGGTGTGCCGCCCGCGATCTACAACGTGGCCGGGGCCAACCGCGGCGTGGCGCAGGCGCTGGACGTGACCGGCGAGGCGCCCGCGACGCTTTTTGTCGGGCACGAGCTGACTCCGGTCACGCAGCGGCTCTTGCAGGCGGGGACGATGGATTTCGTGGTCTCCCACGACTTCGAGGCGGAACTGACCCAGGCGGTGCGCTGGATCACCGATTCCCGCAATGGCGTCGAAAGCGAGCCCGCGCCTTCGCAGATCATGCTGCACACCCGGTTCAACTGCTCTGTGTGACGTTTCGCATCTCACCGAATACAATCAAAGGGTGATCAATCTCTCATCATTTCAATCCATGTTCGCCATCGTTGCGCAAAAACATGCATGGATTGTCATTATTTGATTCATATCAATGCTACGTTCGAAATTTCCCGAAAATATCCCGAAACTATTATATGTAACCCGTGGCATATGTTCCGGTAGTTCCCGCCCCGAAACCGTATCAAGAGATAATGATCATGGCCGATACCCCGACCATCACGAACCCGACCTACACCACCACGCACGTCTTCAGCACCGATGACGTCACCGGCACGTTCGACGGTCTGACGCAGGGTGATGTCCTGCCCGGCGAAGCGCCGGTCGTTGATTTCACCGCCACGCCGATGGTGACCAAGGAAGGGGTCATGCTGTATCCCGTGGACAGCGAATTCGGCTTCTACGTAACCGATTTCGTCGGTGCCGAGGAAAAGATCCGTGACTACGATTATGCCGAAGGCTGGGTCGGCGACCTGACCGGCCCGGCGGGTGAACAGCTGGGCATCGTCGTCTCGGATGCTCCGACCGACAGTTTCCGCACACCCGCCGTACTGGGCACCTGGCTGTCCGGCCTTGGTTTCAACACCGTAAAAGCCTCGACCGAGCACTACTCGGTCATGCAGAACATCCTGTCCGATCAGAAATACCCGGACGATCCGGACGCGGTCTATCAACTGGACGACAATCTGATCCTGCTCAGCCAGAATCCCGACTGGGACGGGCAGTACGTGTCCGACCTTCTGGCGGATCCGGTGACCTACGGTGTGACCGACCGCAATGATGACGGCGTGCTGGACATCCGCGACCTGCTCAACCCCAATGAATCCACCATCGAATACGACATTGCCTATAGCAGCGACTACTCGGTGACGCTCAAGGACGACGGCAAGCTGCTGTATCGCTGGGGGAACACGGTCAAGCGCCCGAACGACATCCGCCTTGAGGCAACGATGGACCTGCCGGACGAGTGGAGCGACACCGATCCGGACAACGGCCTCATTCCGCTCTACAAGGTGACGGCCGCGGAACTGGTGACCAACCACACGATCACCAACAACCCCAACGACCAGATCCGGCCCGAGGACTTCGAGAACGAGGCGGCGATCGGTAAGCTGCCGACCTATACCATCATCACGGACTACAACCTTGACGGCAACGGTCCGCGCGAGGTCTGGGTGACGACCGACGACTATTATTCCGGCGACGGCACGCTGTACCCGGCAGGAACCATCCTCAAGGACGAATGGCTGGCCCAGCAGGCTGCGGTTTCTTCGCTTGCGGCGGGCGGTCTGGCCTCCGAGGACCTGTTGGAAGGCTATACCAACGCCTGGTACACGACGATGGACCGCGAACCCTTCGAGGCGGACTTCGACGCGAACGGCGACTACATCTCTGGCCCGCGCTGGCGCCTGCAGACCGACAAGTACGGCCAGGACCTGCCCGGCGTCGTGATCCCGATCGACCCCAGCGACCCGCTGCCCATCACCAGCGATGAGGTGAAATACGAGGTTGGCGCCGATGACACGACCGTCATCAACCTGCTCGATTGGGGCCTGCCCGTTTCGCCGCTGTCGATCAGCGCTGGCTGGCAGAACAACTCTGGCCTGGCCACCGCGAACGGTCTGAACATGACCGACGGGTTCGACGTGGCTTTCTACGTCAAGGGCGACATCAAGCCGGCCACCCTCTATGACACCACGCTGCTGATGGAATACGAGGAAATCCCGATCCACGACGAGGCCGTCGCAATCAACGGCACCGCCGAGGCGGATCACCTCGTGGGGCAGGGGGGCAACACCTTCACCGGCGGCGACGGCGAAGACCTCTTTGTCCTGTCCTATGGCAAGGACGGCGACACCGTCTTCGCCACCAGCACAATCAACGACTTCATCGACGGCGAGGACGTGATCGGCCTGATCGACCTGGGTGTGAACGACGTCAACTTCGACTCCAAGATCACCCAGACGGTCGTGGGCGGAAACCTCGAGATCTCGATCGACGGCAACCGCATCGCCGTGCTGGCGGGCGTCACCGAGGAACTGACGATCGAGGACTTCCTGCTGATCAACCGCGCGCCGGACGTGCCGGTGGACGGCACCAGCGGCGACGACCTTCTGGTCGGAACGCCGGGTGACAATGTCATCGACGGCATGGAAGGCAACGACACCATCCTGGGCCAGGGCGGAGAGGATGTCCTGCTGGGCGGGGCTGGTGATGACGAACTGCTGGCAGAGCCGGTCGATCCCGTCTTTGACGCCGCGGCCAACCAGGTGTTCCGCATGTACCAGACCGCCTTCGACCGCCTGCCGGATCGTCCGGGCCACTTTGGCTGGACCTCTGCCATGGTCGCGGGAACGCTTGACCTCACGGACATGGCGCAGGCTTTCCTCAACTCGGCAGAGGGCGTGTCGACTTACGGTGCGCTGACCAACACTGAGTTCGTGACCGCCATGTACGAAAACGCGCTGGATCGTACACCCGATGGCGGGCTGGCGGGCTGGGTCGCGCTGCTGGATGGCGGCACCTGGACCCGCGCGGATGTCATGGCCTTCTTCGCCGACAGCCCCGAGGCGATTGCCAAGACCAGCCCCGTGGCGCTGGAATATTCGCAGGCGGGTTATCAGCAGGACTACACCGACGAGGCCTATCGCCTCTATGTCGGGGTCACCGGCGAGGAACCCTCTGTTTCGGTCATCGAATCTCTGACGATGGACCTGGCCGAAGGCGCCACAATGCTGGACGTGGCGACCGAGCTCTTTGCATCGGACGCGGCGACGGCGCTTTACGGCGGCACCACGAACGTCGAGTTCGTCGAGCTGGTCTACCAGACCCTGCTGGAGCGGGGTGCCGATCCGGTGGCACTCAGCCTCTGGCCGGCGCAGCTGGACGCGGGCACCATGACTCGTCCGCAGGTGATCTCGATCCTTGCCAAGGGCGCGGGCGCGGTCAACGCACAGGCGGACGACCTCCTGGACCACATGCGCGCGCTTGGCCAGGACGACCTGCTGGTCGGCGGTGCGGACGACGACCTGCTGTTCGGCGGTGTTCTCTCCGACACCTTCCAGTTCGACGCCTCCGAGCCGGGCAATGATCAGGTGGTCGGTGTCGAGGCCTGGGACATGATCGAGTTCGTCGGCTTCGGTTACGGCACCGCTGCAGAAGCCCGCGCCAACATGAGCCAGGTGGGCAATGACGTCGTGTTCACCGACCAGGGTGAAACCATCGTCTACCTGAACACCGCCCTGGGCGAGATCACCGAGGACATGATCCTGGTCTGACTCGCATGACACTGGAAAAGCAAAGTGCCGCGCGTTTGCGCGGCACTTTTTTGTCTGCTCCGGGATCCGGTTCCGCAATGGCACGCCCAGTGGCGGCTGACCGCGCGGTTCAGGTCCTGGATCATCTCCGAGACGATGCAGGACACATTCTCCTGCGAGACGGCACATTCCGAGATCGCCTCGATCGAGCTGGACGTCCGATCCAAAGAGGATACGATTTCCTCGAAACTTTGCAGGGCGCTGCGCGTGCGTTCGGTGCCCTGGTTCACCCGCTCGCTGGACATGACGATCAACTAGCCAATCTCCCGCGCCGACTTCGAGCTGCGCTCGGCCAGCTTGCGCACCTCGTCGGCCACCAGGGAAAATCCCACGCCGAGTTTGCCGGCCCGCGCGGCCTCGATCGCGGCATTGAAGGCCAGAAGATTGGTTTGGTTGGCGATTTCGCCGATGACGCGCGTGATCTCGGTGATTTCGGAAGAGGATTCCTCGATCAGTTCGATGGCCTCGATCGCGGCGCCAAGGCATTCGAGGCTTTTGTTGGCGTTCAGCGAGGTGGCATTCCGGGATTCGCGCGAGTCGCGGGAGGAATCCGCTATCCGGTGGATCGTCCCCGAGAGTTCCGTGACCACCTCGTTCGCGGTCATGGCATGCCCGTCGAGGTCGAACGGGATGATCGACTGGCTGCGGTCGATGGCACGCAGAAGGTTCCCGGTGTCCAGCTCGTTGAGCTTGCGTTCGGTCACGTCCATAGCGAATTTCACCACCTTGACCGGATGGCCGGCGATATCGAGGATCGGGTTGTAGGTGGCCTGAATCCAGACCTCCTTTCCCTCCTTGGTGATGCGTTTGTATTCGCACTGGTGATAATCGCCCGCGCTGAACGCGCTCCAGATTTCGTGGTAATGGTTGGACTTGGCGTAGGCCGGTTCGCAGAAGATCCTGTGATGCTTGCCGGTCACCTCCTTCTCGGAATTGCCCGTCAACTCCAGGTAGGTGGCGTTTGCATATAGGACGGTGCCATCGGCGTCGAATTCCACCAGTCTCAGACCGTGTTCCGCCGCCTCCGCGATGCCCTGGCCCGCAGGGTGTCACTGCTGTCGGTGGCCGGGCGCGGCGCGGTTTCGCCGATCAGCAGAACCTCTGCCGGGACGGTGTCCGGCAGCGGCACAAGCCGACCTGACAGGGACTGTCCGCCCGGCAGGGCCAGCGTGATCTCCCGCACGTCCGATTTGGCGCCGAGCGCCGCGATCAGCGGCCCGGTCTCGGCAAAAAGCGTATCGGGGGGCAGGGCAGGCGTGTGCGGCGCGGCAGCAACTCACGCATCCGGGGCGAGACCGCACTGATGCGACCGTCTGCAACTCTCAGGCTCAGCGCGCAGCCGGATGTCACGATGTCCTGGCACAGGTCTGAAAGGGATAGTCCGTCCGTAAAATTGGTCATGCTTCGAATTCCTTCGATACCCGCGAGACGGGCCAAAACCCTTGGTCGATTGTGCCGGAGGCTAAGGCGAAAGGTCTTTCGAATTCATGAAGCCGGACATTTCTTGGCCTGGGTGGCATTGTGCCGGGGACCGCCCAAGCGGTCAGAAACCTGTCACACCGTGTCGAACCGTTGTCGCGCGGCGACGATTTCGGGCATGCCGGTTTCGGCCCAGTCCACCAGCGCAAGCAGGTGCGGCAGGAACCCCTCGCCAAGCGCAGAGAGACTGTAGGTCACGCTGGGCGGCTTTGTGTCGAAGACCTCGCGGCGCAGGATACCGTCACGTTCGAGATTGCGTAGGGACTGGGTCAGCATCCGCTTGGATATATCGGGCAGGGCGCGCAGTAACTCGTTGAACCGCATCGGTTTTCGACCAACCTCCAAAAGGATCAGGACGGGCCACTTGGCCGAGACATGGTCCAGCACCTGGCGCACGGGGCAATTGCCCGGTTCAAACCCCTGGTCCTTCCAGTCCTGCAATTTTCGCGCGCTCACCTGGGCCATCTCTAGGTTCCCTTTTTGTGACCTTGTTCCGAAAACCTGCCTCCTTACGCGGCGGCATATAAGTCTCTAAATGAGACCTATATTCGATTCGAGACCTGAAAGGAACGACAATGACGACTTACCTGGTTACCGGCGCATCGGGGCAGCTTGGGCAACGCGTGGTAGATCACCTGCGCAGCCTTGTCCCTGCCGAAGACATCATCGCGCTGGTGCGCTCCAACTCGGCCCAAGAGGCGTTCGGGGCCAAGGGGATCGCCACCCGCACGGGCGATTACGAGGACCTGGAAAGCCTGCGCCAGGCCTTCGACGGGGTGGACCGACTGTTGCTGATTTCCTCGTCGGAGGTCGGCAAGCGCGCGGATCAGCACCGCAACGTGCTGGAGGCGGCAAGGGATGCAGGCGTGGGGTTCGTGGCCTATACCTCTATCCTGAACGCGGATAGCGGCGGCATGGCGCTGGCGCAGGAACACAACGCCACTGAGGCCGCGCTGCGCGAGAGCGGTCTGCCGCATGCGATCCTGCGCAACGGCTGGTACTCCGAGAACCTCGCCGGGACCGCGCCGCAGGCATTGGAGATGGGACAGCATTTCGGGGCGGCGGGTGACGGGCGCTTTGCAACCGCGTCGCGGCAGGACTTCGCAGAGGCCGCGGCGGTTGTACTGGCCGGTGAGGGCCATGAGGGCAAGACCTATGAACTGGCGGGCGACACGGATTTCAGCCTGTCCGACTATGCCGCGCTGTTGAGCGATATGTCCGGCAAACCGGTGACCTATGTGAACCTCGACGAGGCCAGCTATACCGGCGCGCTTGTCGGCGCGGGTCTGCCCGAGGGATTTGCCGCGATCCTGGCCGACAGCGATGCGCGCGCCGCGTCCGGGGCGCTGACCACGCAGAGCCGCGACCTGTCCCGCCTGATCGGGCGTCCGACGACACCGATGCGCGAGACTCTGAAGGCCATGCTGGGCTGACGTCCGCTTGCACCGGGATGGCAGCGGTGCGCAGCCATCCCGGGCCTCACAGATTGCCGTTGCGGCGGATGTCCTCGGCGGCAAATTCGATCAATGCCCGGATCTTGCGCGGCAAGGCCCGGCCTTCGAGGTAGATGGCGCTGACGGGGACGGATTCGCTCGGCACGTCCTGCAGGATCGGCACGAGGCGGCCTGCCTCCAACGCATCTTCCAGCGCAAATCGCGGGCCATAGCAGACGCCCAGCCCCTCGGCGGCCAGTTGCATCGCCGCGCTGGCGGAATTCACCTGGAACCGCCCCTGCACCTCGACCACTTCCTCGACCCCATCGGGGCGGAACACCCAGCGGCGCGGCGCGCGCCGATTGGTGTCAAGGATGCAAGGGTGTTGCCTGAGATCTTCCAGCGTCTCGGGCCTGCCATGCCGGGTCAGGTAGTCCGGGCTGGCGGCGGCCACCGATCGTATCTCGCCCAACTTGCGGGACTTGAGCGACAGCATGTCCGACCGCCCGATCCGAAAGGCCAGGTCGATCCCCTCGCTGGCAAGGTCGACGTAGTCGTCGCGCAGGCGCAGGTCGAAACTCAGCCCCGGGTTGCCCTCTGCAAAGCGCGACAGCAGGCCGGCAACGTAAATCTCACCAAATGTCACGGGGGCCGAAATCCGGATCAAACCGGTAAACCCGCGCGACCCTTCGGAGACTTCGGCCAGCAGGTCGTCCAGATCATCCAGCAGAGCAGGCGCGCGCGCCAACAGGTCTTCGCCCGCTGGCGTCAGCCCGACTTTGCGGGTGGTCCGCTGAAGCAGCCGGACACCCAATCGGCTTTCCAGTTCGGCGACGTATTTGGAGGTCAGCCGGTTCGACACCCCGAGTTGATCGGCAGCGGCCGTGAACGAGCCGGTCTTGGCCGTGGCCACGAAAGCCCTGATTTCGTCAACAACGTCCATGCGCCACCCATTCGGAACATTTCGAGGATAGTCTTTCCATAATGTCGCCATTTTGTGGGAAAGCCGCAAGGTCTAGGTAGCGGTCAGAGCAACAGCCCGACCCGACAGCCTGACCCGGGGCAGGGCACCTGAATGGAGAGATGACATGACCACTTCGACCGACTATGCCGCCACGCTGCTGCGCGTTTCAAGCGGTGTTCTTTTTCTGGCCCACGGGCTGCTCAAGGTAAACGTCTTCACCATCGCGGGCACCGTCGGCTACTTCGAAAGCCTCGGCCTGCCGGGTTTCCTGGCCTACCTGACCATCGCCGCCGAACTGGGTGGCGGCCTGGCGCTGATCCTTGGCGTTGCCGTGCGGCTGGTGTCGCTGGCCCTGATCCCCGTCCTGCTGGGCGCGACCTGGGTGCACATCGGCAATGGCTGGCTGTTCTCGGGTGAAGGCGGCGGCTGGGAATTCCCGCTGTTCTGGACCGTTGCACAACTGGCCGTGGCCCTTCTTGGCGCTGGTGCCTTCGCCCTGCGCATCCCGGCACTGCAACGGACCCTCGGGCAATTCGCCTGATCACGGTACCCGCATATCAAGGCACGGACAGATGTACCGCACCGTCACGCTGACTTTGGCCCTCGCGCTTGGACTGGCGCTGGCCGCACCGGTTTCGGCGCAGGACATCCGTGAAAGTCCGTCGACTGTCGACGCCGTCCATGTCGATGAATCCGCTTCCCGGGCGTTGGCGCCCGGGAAGAAGATCTCGCACCTCTACACCCGGAACGTGACGCAGGAGTTCATCCCTCAGAAGCTGACCGACCGGGTGTATTTGTTCCAGAGCCAGTTCAACGGGACCATCTTCTGCGTAGGTGACGAGGGCGTGTTGATGTTCGACGCCCTGGACTGGGACTTCCTGTCGGGCGGTCACGGCAACGTCGGCTCTCGGGCGGATGTGGATTTCTACCGGCAGTTCCTCGACGACCTCGAGGCGGCGGTCGGCGAAGCCCTCGCCAATGTGCCCTGGGGAGCCGGAACCACCGACCCGGCGCAGCTGAACGCGCATACCGCCTACCTGTCCAACTGGATCGCGGAAGTCGGGAAATACGCAACAGAAAAACTGCGTCCGGTCTACGGTGACTACTCCGGCTTTGACCACGCAACGCCCAAGAATGCCGAGCTGGTGGGAATGTACTTCTATTCCTACCGCTGACCACATGGACGCGCCGCGAGACAATACCCGGCGCGTCCACACTTCCTTCTGCCGATGAAAGGCCACGAGATGCCCGCAACACGCACGCTTGACGACCTGAAGAACAGTTTGTTGCCCTCCGACCGGATGCCGCTGGTCTTTCTCGGCCACGGCAGCCCGATGAACGCCATCGAGGACAGTGCCTACAGCCGCGCCTGGACAGAGCTGGGCAAATCGCTGCCCCGTCCCAAGGCGATCCTCGTCGTGTCCGCCCACTGGATGACCCGGGGCACGACCCTGGTCGATGTCTCGGCCATGCCGAAGACGATCCACGATTTCTACGGCTTCCCGGACGAACTCTTTGCCCAACAGTACCCGGCGCAGGGGGCACCGGACCTCGCTCGCGAGGTGGCCAGCCTGCTGGCCAGCCACCATGCCGAGGAGGATGACACCTGGGGGCTGGATCACGGCGCCTGGACGGTACTGAAATTCCTCTATCCCGGGGCCGATGTCCCGGTTTTCCAGGTCTCCATCGACATGAGCCGCGGCCTTGACCATCAGCTTGAGATCGGGCGGACACTGTCGGCCCTGCGCGACCGAGGTGTGTTGATCCTTGGTTCCGGCAACGTGGTGCACAACCTGCGCGCCGTCGAATGGGGCAAGAACGTCAAACCCCATGACTTCGCGCTGGAGTTCGACCGGCTCTTTGCCGACAAGCTGACCGACCGCGACTTCACCGCACTGGCAGATCGCGCCGGCCTGGGGACGCTGTTGAAGATGGCCCACCCGTCGGTGGATCACTACCTGCCCGCGCTCACAGTCGCAGGCGCCTCGGATGCGCGCGACGACCTGACCTTCATGACGGATGCCATCGACCTCGCAGCGGTCTCGATGCGGTCCTTCGTGTTCCACGCAAGACAAGGAGCCGCCTGATGCTCGTAGATGGAAAATGGACCTCGGACTGGCAACCGGTTCAGAAGGCCGATGAAAAAGGGCGGTTCGTCCGCCAGGTCTCCAGTTTTCGCAACTGGATCACCCCGGATGGCAGTGCCGGACCGACCGGCGAGGGCGGCTTCAAGGCCGAAGCGGGGCGCTATCGGCTTTACGTTGCGCTGATCTGCCCCTGGGCCTCGCGCACGCTGATCGCACGCAAACTGAAGGGTCTCGAGGATCTGATCCCCGTGACCGTGGTCAACCCGGTCCTATCAGACCAGGGTTGGCAGTTCGGCGGCTATGACGGCGCGGATGCGGATCCGCTCTTCGATGCGACCTACATGCACGAACTCTACACCCGGGCGGATGAGTCCTTTACCGGTCGTGCGACGGTTCCGGTGCTCTGGGACATGCAGCAGGGCATCATGGTGAACAACGAAAGCGCCGACATCCTGCGGATGTTCGACACCGCCTTCGAAGGGTTGGTGCCTTCGGACCTGAGGCTGTACCCGCAGGATCTGGCGGCCGAGATCGACGCCCTGAACCCCGTGATCTACGACCGGCTCAACAACGGCGTCTACAAGGCCGGCTTCGCCTCGTCGCAAGAGGCCTATGACGAGGCCGTCACGGGCGTCTTCGACACGCTCGACATGCTCGAGGATCGCCTGACCGGTGACTACCTCTTCGGGGACCGCCTGACCGAAACCGACATCCGCGCTTTCGTCACCTTGATCCGGTTCGACGCGGCCTATCACGGACTGTTCAAGACTAACCTCCGCCAGATCGCCGACTATCCGCGCCTGTCCGCCTACATGCGGCGCATCCTGGATCTGTCCGGCGTCCGTGAGACCGTTAACATGGACCACATCACGCGGGGGTACTACTCGATCAAGGCACTGAACCCGACCGGTATTCGCCCCGTGGGCCCCGATCACGTCACGCGCGCGCTGATTTAACGGTCACGCATCGGGTAACCGACTGAATACCCTGTCCAGTTCGGGCAGGGTTACCGCGTTGACGAGACCTTGGTGGCATCGGAGGGGATATAGTTGGATCGCGACACTCATCACGATCTTCCAACCATCTCAAACAGTTAGAGGTGATTGGCTCCGGCGGTAGGGATCGAACCTACGACCAATTGATTAACAGTCAACTGCTCTACCGCTGAGCTACGCCGGAACATGCGGCGGTCTATAACAACGTGGAATCCGGGCGTCCAGAGGGTTTCGTCACAAAAATGAGGATTTTTGCTCGCCACATCAGATCGACCGAAAAACGGCCTCGGCAGACAGATCTCCGACCGGGGCAACACGGGATTTCGACGTCAGATCAATGAGGTGAGCCAGGACATTCCGGGTGGCCGCCGGCAGAAGGGCAGGCGGAACGTCTGTGTAGATCCTTTCGGCCAGGTCGCGCGCCGTGGCAGGGGTCTGTGTCAGTGCCTTGAGGATTGCGGTCTCGCGGCCACGGCGATGCGTCAGGAGTGCCTGCAGTCGTTCGGCGGGTGCGGTCACGGGCGCGCCGTGGCCGGCATGGAACAGGGACCACGGGCGTTCTTGCAGGCGTTCCAGCGAGGACATGAAGGCGGTCAGATCCCCGTCGGGCGGCGACACCAGCGAAGTTGCCCAGCCCATCACGAGGTCCCCGGAGAACAGGACATCGCCCCAGGCAAAGGACAGGTGGTTGGCCATGTGGCCGGGCGTGTGCAGGGCCTCGACGGTCCAGCCATCCCCGGCGACCGTGTCGCCATCGGCGAGCACAATGTCCGGAACAAAGCCCGAGTCGACGCCCTCACCGCCACCGACCAGTCCCTCGTCTGCAAGTTTCCGCATGATCGCGCTGCGCCCGGCCTGGGCCGGACCGAATCCCAGAACCGGTGCCCCGGTCCGGCACGACAGGTCGCGGGCGAGGGGGGAATGATCCAGATGTGCGTGGGTCACCAGGATATGGGTGATTTCCTGCCCTGGGGTCAGTGCATCCAACAGGGCCTGAAGGTGGGTCGGGTCATCCGGTCCCGGGTCAATCACCGCAACGCCGCCCGTGCCCAGTAAGTAAGTATTTGTCCCGCGAAAGGTCATCGGTGACGGGTTCGGTGCCAAGACACGGCGCAGGCCCGGGGCAAGCGTTTCGGCAATGCCCGTCCGGGGCTGGAAATCGGGCTGGGGATCCTGCATCGGATGGGTCCTTTTGGCGATGGCGGGTCGGGGCGGCGCGGGCTAGGCTTAGCGCATGTTCTTCCGCTGGCTCAAACGATATATGCCCCGCAGTCTCTATGGCCGTGCCGCACTGATCCTCGTGCTGCCGGTGGTGACACTGCAACTGGTCGTGTCGGTCGTCTTCATCCAGCGTCACTTCGAGGGCGTCACCGTCCAGATGAGCAAGGAACTGGCGCGTGAGGTCAACCTGGTGGTGGCAGACCTGCCGGACCGGTCAAATGGACTGCGGCTGAGCATTCGGCCCAAGGCCGTAGCGGAAGACGCACTGCCGGCGGTCAACCAGCGTCGCTGGTACGATTTCACCGGCCTTGTGGTGATACGCGAACTGGACATGCGAATCCCGGCGCTGGAACGCATATTGCTGCCCAGCGACCGCGAGGTGGTTCTGTTCCTGCGCCATGACGACCAGCTTTACCGGGCCAGTCTCGAGCGGTCCCGGGTTTCTGCCTCGAACCCGCACCAGCTGTTCGTGAACATGGTCTTCTTCGGCGCGCTGATGACGCTCATCGCCTTTCTCTACATGCGCAACCAGCTGCGGCCGATCACCCGGCTGGCGGCAGCGGCAGAGGCCTTTGGCAAGGGTCGCAACATGCGCTATTCGCCCGCCGGCGCCACGGAAGTGCGGGCCGCCGGCCATGCCTTTCTTGAAATGCGGGACCGGATCGAACGACATATCGAACAGCGCACCATGATGCTGTCGGGGGTCAGTCACGACCTGCGCACGCCCATGACACGGCTCCGGCTGGGGTTGTCGCTGCTGGATGACGAAGACCGCGAACCGCTGGAACGTGATGTCGAAGAGATGCAGCAGCTGATCGACGCCTTTCTGGATTTCGCGCGCGGGGATGCCGAAACCGCCGCCTCGGAGCGCACAGATCCCTTTACGCTGATCAAACGCGTCGTCGAGGACGCGCAGCGTGGCGGGCAGAAGGTCGAGCTTGGCGCGATGCAGGGCGAGGGGACGGCGATGCTGCGCCCGCGTGCCCTGCGCCGCGCGGTCGAGAACCTGATGGCCAACGCGCGCCGCTATGCCTCGGACTGTCGCGTGTCGGTGCAGCTGACCGGCGGGTCGCTGCGCATCCGGGTCGAGGATGACGGACCCGGTATCCCGGCCGACCGGCGCGAAGATGCCTTGCGTCCCTTCGTTCGGCTGGACCCGGCGCGCAACCAGGATCGCGGCTCTGGTGTCGGGCTGGGCCTGGCGATCGCGGCGGACATCGCACGGGCGCACGGCGGCGTGTTGCGCCTGGGAGAAAGCGAAAGCCTTGGCGGCCTGCGCGCCGACATCGTCATCGCGCTGTAATCCAGGGCTCCGCGGAACCTCTGCCAGCGGGCATTTTCCGAAAATCCGAAGAATGCGCCACTGTTTTGCCGTCTCGCAGTCACCTCGGTGAAAGACCTCTGCGTCAGCTTGCACGCAGACAAATCACAGGAGTTCCCAGATGGCCATCATGCCGCTTGTCACCGCCGCCACCATCGGGCTTGCCGCGTTCAGCGCCACCGACGCCGAAACGCCCAAGGACCTGGTCTTTGCACAGGCCCAGCCCTTTGTCGCCACGCAGGGTTACGCGGTGCCGCAGGGCGATTACATGACAACACCCGACGGATGCACCTATCGCCGGACGCAGGCGCCGGGCCAGCCCGTGCGTTGGATCATCGTTCTGAACCCGCATCACTTGGGCAAGGGAGGATCCCCCAGCAAGTGCAAGGGCATGTTGTAACCCGCTCCGACGGCAAAAGGCGCGCCGATGGTTACGGCGCGCCGTTACATTCCAAAGGACAGTCGCTGGTTCAGAACCAGCCCTGAACCGTCCGCGCGCCGGCGGAAATATCCTGTCCGATGCCGTCGACGGTGCCACATCCTGCCAGCCCCACGGCCAGCGCGATCACGAAAACCACTCTCATATCTGCCTCTTGTCCGGTCTTGTCGCCGTTAGGTGAGGGACGAGATCACTCGCCCTTCCACCACCATACATCAGGCTGAAAGCCCAGCCAATCACCATAGATCGGCAGGTTGTCCTTGGGGTAGGTCAGTTCCTTGACATGGGCGATGCGGCTGACGGCGTATTTGTCCTGCACCGGGATCACGTAGCGCCCGCTGATCAGGACGCGGTCCAGCGCGCGGGCGGCGGCCAGAAAGTCGTCCCTGCTTTGCGCACCGAGTAGCGCGTTGATCATGGCATCCGCCGCAGCCGATTTCATCCCCATCCAGTTGCGAGAGCCTTCCTGGTCGGCCCCCTCGGCGCCCCAGTAAAGGAACTGCTCATTGCCGGGGCTGAGAGAGAGCCCCCGACGGAAACTGGTCATGTCGAAATCGAACTGGTTGGTGCGTTCCTTGTATTGCGCCGGGTCGATCATCGTCACCTCGGCGGTGATGCCGATCCGTTCCAGCGCGCGGATAAAGATCTCTGCCATCGCGACGTTTTCGCCCTGGCCCTGTTGCAACAGGATCTCGAAGGTGAAAGGCACGCCCGTGGCGTTCTTCATCACGCCGTCCTGCACCGTCCAGCCGGCCTCGGCCATGAGGTCGATGGCCTTGGCCAGGTTTTCGCGGTTGCGGGGACTGCCGTCAGAGACGGGCAGGCTGTACCCCTCCAGCGCGCCGGGCAACAGGTCGTCGGCAAAGGGGGTCAGCAACTCCCTGACCCGCCCTTCGGCCGGGCCCTCGCGCATCCCCAACAAGGAGTTGCCGTAGTAAGAGGTGATGCGCGGCTGCGCCCCGCCGGTCAGCGTGTCGTTGATGTATTCAAAGTTGAAGGCATGGATCAGCGCATCCCGCACATGCCAGTCGGCGAACTTGGCGCGCCGCGTGTTCATCACGAATCCGGTGATGCCGGTAGGGCGCTGGTGCGCGATCTCGGATTTGACGATGTCTCCGTTGCGAACTGCGGGGAAATCGTACTGGGTCTTCCACTTCTCGGCGTTGGTCTCGCGGATCGTGTTGATGATCCCCGCCTTGAAGGCCTCAAACAGCGCGGTGTCGTCCGCGAAGAATTCCAGCCGGATGGTGTCGAGATTGTTGGTCCCGCGGCGAAAATTGATGTCCTTGCCCCAGTAGTCCGGGTTGCGGTTCAACTCGACATAGCGGCCCGCCTCGTAGTCGCCGATGACATAGGGCGCCGAGGTGATCGGAACGAGATCGAGGCTGGAGTTCTTGAAATCCAGCCCTTCCCACTGGGCCTTCTTCAGGATCGGGCGCATGCCGATGATCAGGGCCAGTTCAGGGTTTTCCTCGTTGAAGGTGAAGCGCACCGACCGGTCACCAGTCTTTTCCATGCTCTCAACCTTGCCCCAGAGACCCAGGTATCGGGGATGCCCCTTGGTGCCCAGGGTCTCGTAGGACCACATGACATCCTCGACCGTCACCGGGCTGCCATCCGAGAATTCGGCCTCTGGCCGGAGGGTGAATTCAACCCATTCACGATTCGGTCCGACCTCTATCGATTCGGCCAGCAGCCCGTACAGCGAGAAGGGTTCATCATAGTTCCGGCCCATCAGGCTTTCGTAGACGAGGAACCGCAACTGCCAGGGCGCAGAGCCTTTCAGGATGAGCGGATTGAGACTGTCGTAGCTGCCAAGCTCTCCGGTGACGATGCGGCCACCGGTCGGCGCGTCCGGGTTGGCGTAGGGGAGCGACACAAAATCGGGTGGAAGCTGCGGGTCGCCATACATAGCTATGCCATGCTGGGGATCGGCCCACAGGCTGCCTGCGGACAGAATCGCTCCGGCCGCGACGATTTTTGCGACCCGATTTCGGAAAAAATTTACGCACATTTCTGCAACGATCCCTGTCTGCCCTTGTTTTCTTGAAGGCGAGCGTATCGCTCCTTTTACGCCTTTTCAAACTTTTAGCTTGGACTCGGAAACCGTAACGCTTATAAAGGGGGCACTGCTCGATAGGTTTCTTGCCTGTATGAAACCTGCCTCAATGACTGAACCCCGGCCTTGTGCCGGGGTTTTTTTTTGCCCATTCGCCAGGCACCACCTACATCGCTTCCCAGCCCCAGACAGCAGCATCGGCACGCGGCATTTCGACCTGTGCGGGTTCCCGCCGAAACGTCCCTTGATTTCACCCTCAGCCCGGCGATTGAGCGGGTGCATACCGCCGCATCCAGGACTATGCTGCATCTGCAAACACAACCAGCATCGGGGAGCCTCATGTCGCTACAGGGAAAGACCGCCATCATCACCGGATCGAACTCGGGCATCGGCCTTGGCATCGCGCACGAGATGGCAAGGGCAGGGGCCTCGGTGGTGATCAACTCCTTCACCGATTCCGACGAGGATCACGCCCTGGCGAAATCCATCGCCGAGGAACACGGCGTCGAGGCGCGCTATATCAAGGCCGACATGTCCAAGCCGGACGAATGCCGCGCCCTGGTCGAGACGGCAGGCCGCTGCGATATCCTGATCAACAACGCCGGCATTCAACACGTTGCCCCGATCGACCAATTCCCGACGGAGAAGTGGGATGCGATCATCGCGATCAACCTGTCCTCGGCCTTTCACACCACCGCTGCCGCGCTGCCGAAGATGCGCGCCGCCGGCTGGGGACGTATCGTCAACATCGCCTCGGCGCATGGTCTGACCGCCTCGCCCTACAAAAGCGCCTATATCGCCGCCAAGCACGGCATCGTCGGCCTGACCAAAACCGCCGCGCTGGAGACCGCCCAAGAGCCGATCACCGCCAACGCGATCTGCCCGGGCTACGTGCTGACGCCCCTGGTCGAGGCACAGATTCCCGACACCATGAAGGAATACGACATGGACCGGGAAACGGTGATCAAGGAGGTCATGCTCAAGCGCCAGCCCTCCAAGGAATTCGCCACGGTCGAACAGCTGGGCGGCACGGCGGTTTTCCTGTGTTCGGATGCGGCGGCGCAGATCACCGGCACGACGATCAGCGTCGACGGCGGCTGGACCGCGCTGTGACGTGACGGGGCAGGCGGGGCCTCGCCCCGCCTGCATCTTCGGCACAATCACCTCCGCGGTATTGTCGGAACCAAGAAATCACGGGAGCGCGGCGCATGCCGAAATCCATTCGCATCAATCTGGCCCTGCAGGGCGGCGGCGCACATGGCGCCTTTACCTGGGGCGTGCTGGATCGGCTGCTGGAAGAACCCGAGATCGAGATCGCGGCCATCACCGGCACCTCCGCCGGGGCGCTGAACGGGGCCGCGTTGAAATCCGGGATGCTAGGTGGTGGCCACGAGGGCGCGCGCGAGACGCTGGACTGGCTGTGGTCGCAGATCGGCGCCCTGCGGGACGAGGCGCTGCCCGACTGGCTGCAGGGGTGGATGCCGCACCCCGAGGTGGTCAGCAAGAGCCTGGAATATTCTCTGCCCTACAGCTGGGGGGAGGCCGTGGGGCGCATGGTGTCGCCCTATGCCTGGGGGCCGCTCTATCGCAACCCGCTGGAAAAGATTGTCGAACGCTTCGATTTTGGACGGGTCTGCGCCGCGACCGGGCCAGAATTCTATGTCTGTGCAACGCAGGTGCGTGACGGCAAGATCCGGGTCTTTTCCGGCGATGCGATCAATGCGCAGGTCATCATGGCCTCGGCCTGCCTGCCGACGCTGTTCCAGGCCGTCGAGCTTGAAGACCCCCAGACCGGGACGATGGAACCCTTCTGGGACGGGGGCTATACCGGCAATCCGGCGCTGTTTCCCCTGTTCGAGGAACATCTGCCCGACGACGTGGTGGTGGTGAACATCAACCCGCTCTTGCGCGACAAGACCCCGGTCAGCCCGCCCGAGATCCAGAACCGGATCAACGAGATCAGCTTCAACGCCTCGCTGCTGCGCGAGCTGAGGGCCATAGATTTCGTGCAGCGCCTCCTGCAGAGCGGCGCGCTGACGCCGGGAACGATGAAGGACCTGCGCATTCACATGATCGCCGACGATGCGCTGATGAATGCCCTGTCGGTGGCCACCAAGATGGTCCCGGTGCCGACGGTGATCGCCCAGTTGAAAGAGGCCGGACGCCGCGCGGCGGGGCGGTTCCTGGACAGCCACAAGGATGACTTGGGCCACCGGCAGACGGCGGACCTGCGAGCGATGTTCAGCTGACGCGGGTTCAGGACGCCTTGCGGAACTGCGCCTCGAGCGCCTGCTTGGCGTCCTGCCCGTTGGGATAGACAAGCCCCGCCGAGATCACCAGCTTGGCCGCGTCCTCAAGGCTCATATCCAGCTCGATCACGTCTTCCTTGGGGAAGAACAGCAGGAATCCCGAGGTCGGGTTCGGCGTCGTCGGCACAAAGACCGACATCAGGTCCCCGCCGGTGACGGCACGGCGGGCCACCTCGCCCTTGGCCACGGTCGAAATGAACCCGATGGCCCAGATCCCCTTGCGCGGGTATTCGATCAGGCAGGCCTTTTCAAAACTGCGCTCGCTCTGGGCAAAGATGGTTTCCGCCAACTGCTTGATGCCGGAATAGATCGAGCGCACGACGGGTGTACGTTCCACCAGGCTTTCGGCGAAATTGATCATCGAGCGGCCGATCAGCCCCTTGGCGATCCAGCCGACAACAATGGTGAAGAACAAGAAGACAAAGACGCCAAGGCCGCGCACGTTGACCTCGATCCGTCCGTCGTCATCGGCGTCCAGCAGGTCGAACAGCCAGGGAATGCGTGGCCCGTCCGGCCCGGTCATCCAGCGATTGAGCAGCGCGTTGGGCTGGTAGGCATCGGGCACGAAGGGCCAGACGAACCCGTCGACCCAGCCGACAACGGTCCAGATCAGCCAGACGGTCAGGCCCACCGGGGCGATCACGACGATGCCGGTCAGGAATGACGTGCGCAGCCGCGTGAAAAGACCCGGCCGCTTGCGGGTGGTAGGCTCGAATGGTGTGGTCATCGCAGGTCCCGGGACGATCAAGACGAAAGTAGGTGCATCGCGCGGGCTCTACAATGGGCTTTGCATCGGAAAGACGATCAGGCGGGCAGGGCGCTCAATTCCTGCGCAATCCCGGCGGCGAGCCGGGCATTGTTGAGGACCAGCGCGATGTTCGCCTCCAACGACCGACCGCCCGACAGTTCGTAGATCCGTTGCAGCAGGTAGGGGGTCAGGTCCTTGCCCGCGATTCCGTGCGTTTCCGCATCGCGCGTGGCCTCGGCGATGATCGGGGCAAGTGTCTCGCGCGGGATCTCGGCCTCGGCGGGAATCGGGTTGGCGATGAGCTGACCGCCGGGCAGGCCCAGCCGTGCGCGCATCCGGTGGGCCGCGGCGATCTCTGCCGGGCTGTCGGCGCGTAGGGGCGCCCGCAGGCCCGCCTCGCGCGACCAGAAGGCCGGCAGTTGGTCCTGGCCAAAGGCCATGACGGGCACACCAAGGGTTTCCAGCCGTTCCAGCGTCTTGGGCAGGTCGAGGATGGCCTTGGCGCCAGCGGCCACCACCGTCACGCGGGTTTCGGCCAGTTCCTGAAGGTCGGCGGAAATGTCAAAGGTCGTCTCGGCACCGCGATGCACGCCGCCGATGCCGCCTGTAGCAAAGACCTCGATCCCGGCCAGTTGCGCGGCGATCATGGTTGCGGCGACGGTGGTCGCCCCTGTCCCGCCGCGTGCCATGCACACGGCCATGTCCGCGCGCGACAGCTTGGCCACCTTCTTGGACTGCGCAAGCGCCTCCAGCTGGACATCTTCCAACCCAACGTAAAGCGTGCCTTCGATCACCGCGATGGTGGCCGGCACGGCGCCATTGTCGCGCACCGTCGCCTCGACCCGGCGCGCCACTTCCAGGTTCTGGGGCCAGGGCATGCCGTGGGTGACGATGGTGCTTTCCAGCGCCACGACGGGGCGATGTTCGGCCAGGGCCTCGGCCACGGCATGAGAGCATTTGATCGGGCTCATCATCAGGTTCCTCCGGAAACATGGGTCGCGGCGGCGGCCAGCGCGCGGCGCAAGGCCTCGGGCCGGTCAAAACCGTCGCGTTCGGCGGCGATATGGGCCGCCATGAACGTGTCGCCCGCGCCGGTGACGCGGGTCACGGTGACAGGCGGCGGTGTTTCTGTATGGCTGGCATCGGCCGTCGCATCGCAACAGGGCGCGCCACCATGCGTGACCAGCGCCCGCGCGGCGCCACGCTCGACCAGGGCGCGCGCGGCCTCGGCGGCGCTGGTGAAGGGGGCTTCGCAGAGAAGGCAGGCCTCTTCGAGGTTGACGTAAAGAGTCCCGCGTCCCGCGCGCAGAAAGGCGGAGAGCCGCGTGGCCTTGCCCGGGCTGGCGGGGGCGATGCGCAGATCGGCTCGGGCAAAGGCCGGGTGCGCCGCGATCTCGGCCAGCAGGGCCTCTGTCAGGTTGCCGTCCAGCGCGATACGGCCCGCGTAGGGGGCCTGCGGCGTTCCCAGCGGTCCCTCGATCAGCGGCGACAGGATGCGCGCGCCGGCCTGTTCCAGGGAATGCGCATCGGCGATCGCGGCCAGCAGACCGTCCGGTGTCTCGATCGCCATGTAGCGATCCGTGGGCAGATCCGGCGCACGGGTCAGGTGGGTGGTATCCAGCCCCAACCGCCTGCATTCCGCCGCAAGTGCCGTGCCTTCGGCATCCTGTCCGACGACCGAAATCAGCGCCGGGCGCATCCCCAAACCCGCCAAGGTCATGGCGATGTTCAGTGCCACGCCACCGGGGATCAGCCGGATGCGGCCCGGCTTGTCATTGCCGGCCTGCATGGGCACATCGCAACGGCCGATCATGTCCCAGAGGACGGAGCCGATGCAGAGGATATCCGGGGCGTGTGTTGTCATTGCCGCGTTTGTGGCGCGAAGGGCAGGGCGGCGCAAGCCGCATCCGTGCCTTACCGCGGCAGCATGTCCTCTTCGTCGGCGCAAAGGGCCAGCCAGTCGCGAAAGGCAATGAGCGCGGGCGGCGCCGGGCGGTCGGCGGGCCAGACGAGGTAGTAGGCGCCAAGACTGACGGGCGCGGCCTCATGCGCCGGTCGCAACGTGCCCGCCGCACGTTCGGGCGTGCTGAGATAATCGGGCAAGAGCGCCACGCCCAGCCCGTGCAACGCCGCCTGCAGGATGGCCGTGAACTGGTCGAAGGTCGGTCCGGGCAAGGGTCCCGGCGGCAGGCCCTGTGTCGTGAACCACTCCGTCCAGGCATCCGGCCGGGTCTGGATATGCAAGAGCGGCAGGCGCCGCAGAGCCTCGAGCGGCAACGGCCCATCAGGCAGGAGCGAGGGCGCGGCGAGCGGCTGCACGGTCTCTGTCATCAACCGCAGGTGATGCGTGTCCGGCCAGTCCGGTGCGCCGAAATGCAGCGCTGCATCAAGGGGTTCCGCGGCAAAGCTGAACGGACGCAGCCGGGTCGTCAGGTTCACCGTCACTTCTGGATGACGACGCGTGAAATCCGGCAGCCGCGGCACCAGCCAACGCATCCCGAAACTGGGCAGGATCGCCAGGTTCAGCGCACCGCCCGAGGGATCAAGCCGCAGCGCCATTGCCGCTTCTGTCAGCCGATCCAGCGTCTCGCGCACCGTTCCGGCAAAACTGCGCGCCTGAGGAGTGAGGCGCAAAGCCCTGTTTCCACGCAGGAAAAGCGTGACGCCAAGCTGTTCCTCAAGGGTCTTGAGCTGGCGCGAGACGGCGCTTTGCGTCAGGTTCAGTTCCTGTGCCACGGCGGTGGCGCTGCCCAGACGATCCAGCGCCTCGAGCGCACGCAGTGCGGGCAGGGGTGGCAGATGCATTCCCATTCCTCATGAATACCTGCGATATTGTCGTTTTTCCATGCGACGGCTGCAAGCTATACTGCACCAAATCGAGGACAGGAGCCCGCCATGAACGAGATGACCAAACCGCATCTGAAAGCCAAGGACGCCCCGGACCTGGGTGGGTTCACCTGGGACGACCCGTTCCGCCTGGCCGACCAGTTGAGCGAGGAGGAACGCATGCTGGCCGAGGGTGCGCGCAGCTTTGCACAGGAGAAACTGGCCCCGCGCATCGTCGAAGCCTTCGAGGAAGAAACCGTGGAACCGGCGATCTTTGCCGAGATGGGTGAGATGGGCCTGCTGGGCATCACGGTGCCCGAGGAATATGGCGGCCTTGGCAGTTCCTATGTCTCTTACGGCCTTGTCGCGCGCGAGATCGAGCGCGTCGACTCGGGGTATCGGTCGATGATGTCGGTGCAGTCCAGCCTCGTGATGTACCCGATCTACGCCTATGGATCCGAGGAACAGCGCAAGAAATACCTGCCGAAACTCGCCAGCGGTGAATGGATCGGCTGTTTCGGCCTGACCGAGCCGGACGCGGGCAGTGATCCGGGCAGCATGAAGACGCGGGCGGAAAAGATCGACGGCGGCTATCGCTTGACCGGTTCGAAGATGTGGATTTCCAACGCACCGGTGGCGGATGTCTTTGTCATCTGGGCCAAGTCCGACGCCCATGATGGCAAGATCCGCGGCTTTGTCCTGGACAAGGGCACCAAAGGCTTGTCGGCACCCAAGGTGGCCAACAAGTTGAGCCTGCGCGCCAGCGTGACAGGTGAGGTCGTGCTGGAAGGCGTCGAGGTGGGCGAAGAGGCTTTGTTACCACATGTTCAGGGACTTAAAGGGCCTTTTGGATGTTTGAATCGCGCGCGCTACGGCATCGCCTGGGGCGCGCTTGGCGCCGCCGAGTTCTGCTGGCACGCAGCACGGCAGTACGGGCTGGACCGCAAGCAGTTCGGCAAACCCATCGCACAGACGCAGCTGTTCCAAAAGAAACTGGCCGACATGCAGACCGAGATTGCGCTGGGGCTGCAGGGTTGCCTGCGGGTCGGACGCTTGATGGACGAGGCGCAGGGCGCGCCCGAAATGATCTCGATCCTCAAGCGCAACAACTGCGGCAAGGCGCTGGAGATAGCGCGCATGGCCCGTGACATGCACGGCGGCAACGGGATCTCGGCAGAGTTCCAGGTGATCCGTCACATGCTGAACCTTGAGACGGTGAACACCTACGAGGGCACCCATGATGTGCATGCGCTGATCCTGGGCCGCGCACAGACCGGTTTGCAGGCATTTTTCTGATCCGAAACGACAAGAACCGGATGATCCATCCGGTTCTTGTCACCACAGGGGGCACGAGGTCTGGAGCAGGCGCGCTAGGTGAGCGTATTTCCGATAATCAGTATTATGTTAATATCGGATACGGGGCGAAACAGCCCCGCATCCGGTTTTCCAGCTTCATTCGTCCTTGTAGCCCGCGATCTTGCGCCAATCTCCGACGATCGGCCCTTCGGTCGATGCCGGGTTTTTCGGATCGAAGCCTCCGATCGCCTTCTTCGCCTCTACTCGACGTTTCTTGACGATCCCGTCCCGTTCCTTCTTGGCCCGGGTCCAGGGATCGCCATTCTTCTTGTCCCAGTAGTCGCCGCTCTTGTAGCCCGTCCAGTGATCAAAGACCTCGTACTGCGGCGTTGTGGTGCCCTTGGCCGTGTGACAACCGTTTGGCGTGCAGACGTCAGATCCCTGATTGTAGATCGTGTGATCGAGGACCTCGACCGAGTTCTCGATATCGCTCAGCATGTCGTGGTACGTCTTGGTCACATGATCCGCGAAACGCTCGGCATGGCTTTTGCGGGACACGGTGTAGCTGGATTTCAGGACGTCGCCATCCTCGCCCACGTCGACCTCGGCCTGGATCGTGTCGATCAGCAAGACCGTGCTTCCGGCCAGCTGGTAGACCGGCAAACCGGCCTTGCGGAACCGCTTTTCCTCGAGCGGGCCAATGACGTCCGCGGCGAACTTTTCCTGCCAATCGTCCAGGAGACCCAGAAGAGTTTCGCGGTCACGGCCGCTGTTCCGCATCGGAATGAATTCATCCTCCAGCCATCCCCGGAATCCGTTTACATGGCCGTTGATCTGGCTGATCACCGATGCGTCGATCTCCTGTTTGAACATGTCGTGAAGCTTCTTGTAGACCTCGCTGAAATAGGACGGCACGTCCTCGGGTCCAAAGATCGACTCGTATATCTTGTCACCGATCTTTTCGCCAATCTTCGCCGCGATCTTGGAGGCGATTGCGCTTGCTGCTTCGAGAGCAAGGTCGTCGATACCGGCGATCATGGGGCTGACGACAGCGCCGGTGTCGAGGCTGTCTTTCTGAAAATACTGCTCATCCCGCACCAGCCTGCCGTCGATAATCCGGACTTCGGGGAACAGAATGGTCAACTCGGCTTGGTTTGTTGTCCGCACCAGAGCCCCGGTGCCGGCGGCAATGTCGCCCAGTGGTGCTGTCAGGTAGGTGAACCGTTCGCTCTGGATGGTTTCTCCCGGCAGTCTCGGAATTTCCGCCGAAGCCTCGAAACGTGCGCAGCGCATCGCAGTCTCGAAATCCGCGGCCTGATCTTTGGGTATTTCCGGCAGCTCACTTTCGGACATCAGCGCCAAGTCCGGATGATCCTGATGTGCAAGCGCGGCCCGAGTACTGGGCGTAAGGACGGACTGTGCGTCGGCCTCCTTGTGGATTGCCGCAAGCTTGGCCGAAACATAGGTTTCCGGATCGTCTGCAAAAACTTTGGTAAACAAGAAACGCATAATACCCCCTTCCCTATAAGTTGAGTTTTCAGCCTAGACTGGTGTTTGAAAGGCTGACAAGCTTTTCAAGACGCGCATTCGGATACACTGACAGCGAGATCCTCTCACACGCGACCGCAATCAGGGATTGTTTGGTCTGAGGCGGTTTCGCAACTGCGCCCCGGCTTTGGCGGTTCGGTCCGGTCAGGCGACTGGACAGGTCGACCGGCATGCTCTTACCACCGGACCAAAGCCCGGAGACCGCAATGACATCTATCCTCGTCCTGAACGGACCTAACCTGAACCTGCTGGGCACCCGTCAGCCCGAAATCTACGGCCATACGACGTTGGCCGATGTCGAGGCGATGAGCATCGAACACGGCAAGGCGCGCGGGGTCGATGTGGTCTGCGCCCAGTCCAACCACGAAGGCGCGCTTGTGACCCACATCCAGGACGCCCGCGGCACACATGCCGGGATCGTGCTGAACGCGGGCGCCTATACCCACACCTCGATCGCCATGATGGACGCGATCAAAGGCGCCGAGATGCCGACCGTCGAACTGCACCTGTCGAACGTCCACGCGCGTGAGGAATTCCGCCACAAGTCCTTTATCGCGCCTGTCGCAATCGGAGTGATAGCAGGTTTCGGCGCAAACGGGTATAAACTGGCAATAGACGCACTGCTCGGCTTTCTGGAGACCCGGTGATGACACCTGAACTGAGAGATTACCTGATCAAGGTCACGAATGCCGAAGAGGTCCAGGACCTCTGGGAAAAGCACTGCGCCAAGATGGACAGTTACGGTTTTGACAGGCTGATCTACGGGTTCACGCGGTTCCTGACGGCGACCAGCTTTGGCGACCCGAACGATTTCATCGTGCTGACCAACCACACGCCCGCCTATCGCAAGGGTTTTGTCGAGGATGGCCTTTACCGCCATGCCCCGATGGTTCGCTGGGCGCTCGAGAACGAGGGTCACTGCAGCTGGCGCGTCATGGCCGATCAGATCAACAAGGGGACGCTGGACGACAAGGCCGCCAAGGTCGTGGCCTTCAACCTCCAGCACAAGGTGCACGCCGGCTACACGATCAGTTTCCAGTCGGTCTCGCACCGGGCCAAGGGCGCGATCTCGCTGACCACGCGTCCCGAGATGAACCAGGACGAGGCGGATGCGGTCTGGGCGGAACACGGTCAGGACATCGTACTGCTGAACAACCTCGTGCACCTCAAAATCCTCACCCTGCCCCTGCCCCTTTCCGGACAGAACCTGACACCGCGCCAGCGCGAGGCTCTGGAATGGGTTGGCGACGGCAAGACCATGCAGGACATTGCCCAGATCATGGGGCTGACGCAGGCCACGGTGGAAAAGCACCTGCGCCTGGCGCGTGAGACCCTGAACGTGGAAACAACGGCCCAGGCCGTCGCAAAGGCCGCGTTTCACAACCAGATGTACATCCTCGAAGCACAGTAACAGCGCACCTCGGGAAACCATGTAGTGGCAAGGCGTTAGTGTCTTCTCTCTGCGTGACTCCCGCGTGAATTTTTCCCTTTTACCCTTTGGTCAGGAAATCCGTACTTCCTTAACCTCGGGTAAATTGCGAATGTTCAAGCGTTCCGTGAGTGGTGGCTTTGGCCATGGAACGAAGGGGCCGCAACCCGCGTATTACCGGGCCCTGCGGAACCTCCGGTGCAAACCGGGCGCTGGTACGACGGGGGCAATTATCGCCTTCCGTCGGCCAGCATCCTTTCGGGGTCCCTGGATCTCATCCCCAATGTCTCAACCGGGGGCCCCGAATTTCCATTCAAATTGCAACCTATGCGGGATAATCGGCTGGCGCAAGCAAAGGTGCCGTCCTTTATCGAGCACCGGCAAGGCCCCGCCCATCCGCGCTGCATTCCCTGCAAAAGGCCAATGAAAAAGGCGCCGGACAGATGTCCGGCGCCTTTGGCGATTCGCAACGGGCAGGGATTCCCCCTGCCCTTTCAGGACAGTCTTAGCCCTGGGCGGCCTTGGCCACCTCGGCTGCGAAATCCTCTTCCTTCTTCTCGATGCCTTCGCCGACCTGCAGGCGGACAAAGCCGACGATCTCGGCGCCGGCGTCCTTGGCGGCCTGCTCGACGGTCTTGTCGGTGTCCAGGGCAAAGGCCTGACCCAGCAGCGTGACTTCGGCCATGAACTTCTTCATGCGGCCGACGATCATCTTCTCGATCACGGCGTCCGGCTTGCCCGATTCCTTGGCGATGTCGATCTGGACCTGCTTTTCCTTCTCGACCACGGCCGGATCCAGCGAGGCTTCGTTCAGGGCTGCGGGGTTCATGGCAGCGATGTGCATGCCGACCTGCTTGCCGAACTCTTCCGAACCGCCCTTCATGGCGACCAGGACGCCGATCTGGCCCATGCCGTCAGCGGCGGCGTTGTGGACGTAGGCCGCCACGACGTCACCTTCGACAGCAGCCATGCGGCGCAGCGACATGTTCTCACCGATCTTGGCAACGGCGTCGGTGATGCGCTCTTCGACGGGCTTACCGCCCATGTCAGCCGCTTTCAGCGCCTCGACGTCAGCCACGGTCAGCGCGGTTTCGGCGATGCCGGCAACCATCTGCTGGAACTCGGCGTTCTTGGCGACGAAGTCGGTTTCCGAGTTGACCTCGACGGCCACGCCCTTGCCACCGTCGACCTTGACGGCAACCAGGCCTTCTGCCGCGGTACGGCCGGATTTCTTGGCCGCCTTGGCCAGGCCCTTGGTGCGGAGCCAGTCGATGGCCGCGTCGAAGTCGCCGTCGGTTTCGGTCAGCGCCTTCTTGGCGTCCATCATGCCTGCGCCGGTCATTTCGCGCAGTTCTTTCACCTGTTTTGCAGTGATCGCCATGTCTTGGCTCTCCTCATCATCTTTTTGCAGGAGGTCGGGTGGCCCCGGCCGCCGGGACTACCTCCCGGGCCTTGGCCACCCCTCATGTCACGGACCTGTATCGTTTTTGCGACACGGGTCCCGGGGATCAGCCCTCGGCGTTCTCGCCCGCGTCGGCCAGCAGTTCCTCGGCCGGTGCGTCTTCGAGCGCGCCCAGGTCGACGCCTGCCGCTTCCATCTGGCCGGTCATGCCGTCCAGCGCCGCGCGGCTGACCAGATCGCAGTACAGCGCGATTGCGCGGGCCGCGTCGTCGTTGCCGGGGATGATGTAGTCAACGCCCTCGGGCGAGCAGTTGGTGTCGACCACGGCCACAACCGGGATGCCCAGCTTGTTGGCTTCGGCAACGGCCAGCTGCTCTTTCTTGACGTCGATGACGAACAGCATGTCCGGCACGCCGCCCATTTCACGGATCCCGCCCAGCGACGCCTGCAGCTTGGCCTGGTCACGCTCCATGTTGAGGCGCTCTTTCTTGGTGAGGCCTTCGGCGCCACCTTCCATCTGCTCGTCGATTTCGCGCAGGCGGTTGATCGACTGCGACACGGTCTGCCAGTTGGTCAGCGTGCCGCCCAGCCAGCGGTGGTTCATGTAGTACTGCGCGCATTTCTCGGCGGCTTCGGCGATCGGCTGGGCAGCCTGACGCTTGGTGCCGACGAACAGGACGCGGCCGTTCTTGGCCACGCATTCGCGGATGGCGTTCAGGGCAGCGTCCAGCATCGGGACAGTCTGCGTCAGGTCCATGATGTGGATGCCGTTGCGCGCACCGTAGATGAACTCGCCCATGCGGGGGTTCCAGCGCTGCGTCTGGTGGCCAAAGTGAACGCCAGCTTCCAGCAGCTGACGCATGGTGAACTCGGGAAGAGCCATGCCTTCTATCCTTTCCGGTTTATATCCTCGGCGGGGGAATCACCCCGGATCAAGTCCGGGGCAACCGGTGGACCTTTGGGGATGTCTGTCCAATAGGCCCGCCCCCGCCTGCGGGGTTCGTGCCGCGCGCATTACAGCGGTTTCACAAGAGGCGCAAGGGGCAAAGGGCCAGGCCACGCGGGGGTTAGCGAAAGATCCCGCCCAGGAAGCCCCAACCGCTGCTGTCCTCGATGGCTATGGGATCGGAATATCCGCCTGTCAGGTAGCCGGTGAACCCGTCGTCCACATCCATCTGGCGCAGGATCAAGGTGCCATATTCGGATGGCCAACCAACGCTCAGGGCCTGCGCTCCATCTGGCAAGGTGCCGGCGAGGAACAGCCGGGATTCGCGAGGGAGCGAGACATCGGGGATCTCGTCCACCTGGATCTCTGTCACGCGCAGCGGCACATCTGTGCCATCCACCCGGATCGTGACCCTGTCCAAAACATTGCCGGTTTCCGCCTCGATGCGTGACTTGAACGCATCGGCGGACAGCGCGCGCAACTGGTCGACGGCGTCCGAGCGATCGGTCTCGTTGGTGTCCTCGACACCTTCCAGGTCGATCCCGGCCAGCACCGGTTCCATGCTCATGCGCAGAACCAGAGATACACGTCCATCCGGTGTCGTCAGATCGGCGATTGCCGGACGCACCTCATGCGCCTGTACCGTCCCAAACGGGACCAGAAGGACCAGAACTGTCAGAAAACCGCGTATCACCGGAAGCGTCCTCACCTGCTGCACGGCAGACAAGATGACGCGTTCCTGCCGCAGATCAAGCGGTCAGTGGCAAGGGCGGTGAAAAGGGCACCGCCCTGCCCTTTTGAATCAGCCCAGCGCGTAGCCCGCGCCGCGCACCGTGCGCAGCGGATCGTTTCCGCCATGCTGGCACAGCGCCTTGCGCAGGCGCCCGATGTGGACATCCACGGTGCGGGTATCGACATAGATGTCGCGCCCCCAGACCCGGTCCAGCAATTGTTCGCGGGACCAGACCCGGCCGGGCTTTTCCATGAAGGTCGTCAACAGTCGGAATTCCGTCGGCCCCAGTTTCAGCGCCTTGCTGTTCCGGGTCACGCGGTGCGTCTCGCTGTCGAGAACGATATCCTCGTATTCCAGGCGCAGCCCGGCGGCGGCGGGACGCGCGCGGCGCAGTTGCGCGCGCACCCGGGCCATTAGCTCGATCACCGAGTAGGGTTTGACCACATAGTCATCCGCCCCGGTTTCAAGCCCGCGCACCCGGTCCACCTCTTCCGAGCGGGCCGACAGCATGATGATCGGCACGCTGCGCGTCTCGGGGCGGGTCTTGATCTGGCGACAGACCTCGATCCCCGAGACATTGGGCAACATCCAGTCCAGCACGATAATGTCCGGGCTTTCCTCGTCGATAAGCACCAGCGCCTCTTCGCCATTCTCGGCCCGCGTGACGCGGAACCCCTCGGCTTCGAGGTTGTAGGTCAGAACTTCCCGCTGCGCGGCTTCGTCCTCGACCACCAGAACAGTGGGCTGGTCTGCGGCCATGTGCTTAATCCCCGTCCTTGTCCATGTCCGGCGCCAGGTCGGCATCCGTCGAGGTGCGATCCGCCTTTTCACGCGGTTCATCCGGCTTGCGGCCGGTGGTCAGGAACACCACCTGCTCGGCGATCGAGGTCACGTGGTCACCCATGCGTTCGATGTTCTTGGCAATGAAATGCAGGTGCATGCAGGCGGTGATGTTGCGCGGATCTTCCAGCATGAAGGTCAGGAATTCGCGGAACAGCGTGTTGTACATCTGGTCCACGTCCCGGTCGCGCTCGATCACGTCCTCGGCCAGGGCCTCGTCGCGCTGGATATAGGCATCCAGCGCGTCCTTGAGCATCAGTTCGACCTCGCGGGCCATGCGGCGCAGCGAGGGTGCCGTGCCGCCGATGGCCTGCATCTGGACCAGCACGCCGGTCCGCTTGGCGATGTTCTTGCTGAGGTCGCCCATGCGTTCCAGGTTGGCCGACATGCGCATGACCGACAGGACGATGCGCAGGTCCGACGCGGTCGGCGCGCGCAGCGCGATCACCCGGGCCGCCTCTTCGTTCAGGCTTTCCTCCAGCGCGTCGATGGCGGCGTCGTTGCGGCGCACCAGTTCGGCCAGTTCCTCGTCGCGGGTTTCCAGCGATTTGGCCGATTGCATTATGGCGGCTTCGACAAGCCCGCCCATCTTCATGATCTGGGCCTGGATACCTTCCAGGTCGCGGTCGAAGGCGCTGGCGATATGTTGCTTGAGTTCAGACATTAGCCGATCCGTCCCGTGATGTAGCTTTCCGTCCGGCTGTCCACCGGGTTGGTGAAGATCTTGCCGGTGTCGCCGAATTCCACGAGGTTGCCCAGGTGGAAGAAGGCGGTTTTCTGGCTGACCCGCGCGGCCTGCTGCATCGAGTGGGTCACGATCACGACCGAGTAGTCCTGCCGCAACTCGTCGATCAGTTCCTCGACCTGGCTGGTCGCAATCGGATCCAGCGCCGAACAGGGTTCGTCCATCAAGAGCACCTCGGGTTCTGTGGCGATGGCGCGCGCAATGCACAGGCGCTGCTGCTGTCCGCCCGACAGGCCGGTGCCCGGCGCGTCCAGCCGGTCCTTGACCTCGTCCCAGATGGCGCCGCGGCGCAGGCTCTTTTCGACGATCTCGTCCAGGTCCGCCTTGGACTTGGCCAACCCGTGGATGCGCGGGCCATAGGCGATGTTGTCATAGATCGACTTGGGGAACGGGTTGGGCTTCTGGAAAACCATGCCGACCTTGGCGCGCAGCTGCACCGGGTCGACCCGCTTGTCGTAGATGTCCTCGCCATCGATCGAGATGTCGCCCTCGACGCGGCAGACGTCGATGGTGTCGTTCATCCGGTTCAGGCAGCGCAGGAAGGTCGACTTGCCACAGCCCGATGGACCGATAAAGGCCGTGACGGTCTTGTCCTCGATGTCACAGTCCACGTCCTTGATCGCGTGTGTGGTGCCATAATAGACCTGCACCTTGCGGGCGCTGATCTTGATGTCCTGCTGGTCCACGTCTCTCTCCGTATGCGGTGCGTCGTACATTGTTACTCTCCTAGATCCGCTGCCCGGGCCTTACCAGCGGCGCTCGAAACGGCGGCGCAGAATGATTGCGATGATGTTCATGGTCAGCAGGAAGATGAGCAGGATGATGATACCGCCCCAGGCCTTTTCGTAAAACGCCTGATCTGCGCGCGCGGCCCAGGTGTAGATCTGGGCAGGCATGGCCGAGTTCGGGTCGGTAAAGCCGCTGATGAACCCGTCCGGATAGCCACGCGCGACGAAGCCGACCATGCCGATCAGCAAGAGCGGCGCGGTTTCCCCCAGCGCCTGCGCCAGACCGATGATCGTGCCGGTCAGGATGCCGGGCATGGCCAGCGGCAGGACGTGGTGGAACACCGACTGCATCTTCGAGGCGCCAACCCCTAGCGCGGCATCGCGGATCGAGGGCGGCACTGCCTTGAGCGATGCACGCGTCGAGATGATGATCGTCGGCAGCGTCATCAGCGTCAGCACCAGGCCACCGACCAGAGGCGCGGATTGCGGCAGGTGCATGAACTGGATGAAGACGGCCAGGCCCAGGATGCCGAAGACGATCGAGGGCACGGCGGCAAGGTTCGAGATGTTCACCTCGATCATGTCGGTCCAGCGGTTCTGCGGCGCGAATTCCTCGAGGTAGATCGAGGCCGCGACACCGATGGGCAGCGACAGGAACAGCACCACCAGCATCATGAAGAACGACCCCACGACAGAGGCACCGATACCGGCACCACCCGGGTTGTCCACGCCCGAGTCCGCCCCGGTGATGAACCCCCAGTCAAAGGCCGAATGCACGATCCCGGCCTCGGCCAGGGCATCGACAAGGTCCAGGTCCGCCAACGTTAGAAAGCGGCTGTCCTGCAGGGTCTCTCGCTGAACGCGGCCCTTGAAATAACCGTCCACGCGCGAGGCGGCGTTCAGCTTGAAAGCAACCTCCTGGCCCAACTGATCGGGGTTGGCGGTGTAGTATTCCCGCAGCGTGCCGCCGATCTTGCCCATGATCCGTTCGATGGCCGCCTCGTCAAAGGCCACCTGGACGTTCTCGGCCTCCAGCTTCTGCTGCAGGGCGGTGATGAAGTAGCCGGAATAGGCCTTGGTCTTGAACAGCTGGCCCTCGGCCTCGTCGAACTGTTCCTGCGTCAGGGTAAAGTTGACGTCGACCACCGTGGTGGTGAAGGCTGGCAGGCCCGAACGGACAATCGAGAAGGCCAGGACGGCGAGAAAGAACAGGCCGGTGGCAATGGCGGCGATCCCGTAGGCCTGGAACCGTTTTTCCGCCGCGTTGCGCTTTTTCGTCCGCGCATCTTCGCTTACCAGCGAGGTCTTTGCCCGGCGCGGCCGGGGCGTATCCATGCTTGCGTCGGTCATTAGTCGTACTGCTCCCGGTATTTGCGCACGATGTAGAGGGCGAAGACGTTTAGCCCCAGCGTCATGATGAAGAGGGTCATGCCCAGGGCGAAGGCCACCAGCGCCTCGGGCGAGGCAAAGTCGCTGTCGCCGGTCAACTGGCTGACGATCTTGGCGGTCACGGTGGTCATGGCCTCGAAGGGATTGAGGCTGAGCCGGGCAGCGGCCCCTGCCCCCAGCACCACGATCATGGTTTCGCCGATGGCGCGCGAGGTCGCCAGAAGGACGGCGCCGACGATGCCTGGCAGGGCGGCAGGCAGGATCACCTGCTTGATGGTCTCGGACTTGGTCGCGCCCAGCCCGTACGAGCCGTCGCGCATCGCCTGGGGCACCGCGTTGATGATGTCATCCGACAGCGAGCTGACGAAGGGGATCAGCATGATGCCCATTGCCAGGCCCGCGGTGATGACCGCACGCTGGCCACCCATCCAGCCGGTTCCGTCGGGGCCGAAGACGCTCAGCAGCATCGGGCCGATGGTCAGCAGCGCAAAAAGACCGTAGACAATGGTCGGGATACCGGCCAGCACCTCCAGCATCGGCTTTGCAAAGCTGCGCACCGGCTTGGAGGCATATTCCGACAGGTAGACGGCGGCGAAAAGACCAATCGGAACCGCCACGATCAGCGCCACCAGCGAGATGTAGAACGTCCCCCAGAGCAGCGGCAGGACACCCAGCTCGGACCCGCCGCCAAAGGAAGGCGCCCAGGTCAGTGATCCAAAGAACTCGGAGGCCGGGTAAAGACGGAAGAACTCGATGGTGTTGAAGATCAACGACAGGACGATCCCGACCGTGGTCAGCACGGCGATGGAGGCCGCCGCGATCAGCAGCGCCATCACGCTTTTTTCGACGACGTTGCGGGCGCGAAAGTCCTTATTGGTTTCGCGCAGGCCCCAGAAGACCCCCAGCAGCGCGACCAGGATGACCACGCCCGACATGATCATGTTGCCGGTGGCGTTGATCACCCGGTATTCCTGCGCCGCGCGCAGCACCGGCTGGGTGATCTGGGTGGTCACGATCTGGCCAGCCTCCTTGAGGCGGGTGGTCACATCGGTGAAATCGGCGCGAGCGTTGCGGGCGAACTCTTCGGAGATCGCCCCTTGGGCAACCGCGTTGTCCAGCCCGTCTGCCGCGCGGCGCACCTCAGCCAGCACAAGGCCGCGGCTGGACCCGTCGGCAATCGCACTATCGGGGATCATGCCGGAAACGACGCCGTTCACGTAGAACGGCTGGGCCACGAGCCAGACGACCATCAGCAACATGGCCGGAACGACCGCCTTCAGCGCCACGTTCGACCCGTAATAGGTCGGAAGCGAGTGCAGGTGCCGGCTGTCGCCCCCGGCGCTTTGCATCGCGCGGGTCCGGCCGAGAATAAACCCGGCGGCCGCCAGCGCGAGCACGATCACGATGAGCCAGATAACAGGCATGTGCCCCCCGAAGTCAGGAATGGTGGAAAAGGTCCAAAAAGGAAGGGGGGCGGCGGAATATGCCGCCCCCGCAGGCGTCAGGTGCAAACACCCCCGGAGGGATGGATTACATGCCTTCGCCCATCACGACTTCGTCGGCGACCATCTGCTGGGTCTTGGCCAGCTCGGGGTCGGACACCAGGCCGTAGTTGGCGAGCGGGCCGGAGGGGCCTGCCAGCTCGTCGGCGACGAAGAACTGGGCGTACTCTTTCAGGCCGGGGATCACGCCGATGTGGGCTTTCTTGACGTAGAAGAACAGCGGACGCGACACCGGGTATTCACCCGAGGCGATGCTCTCGGTCGAGGGCATGACGCCCGACATAGTGGCGACCTTCAGCTTGTCGGTGTTGTTCTCGTAGAACGCCAGGCCGAACACGCCGATGCCGTGCGCGTTGGCGTCGATCGAGGCCAGGGTCTCGGTGTAGTCGCCGTCGATGTCGACCGAACGACCGTCGGTGCGGACCATCAGGCAGGCGTCCTCGGCGTCGTCCTCGGACATGCCGGCAGCGATCATCGCGTCGTGGGCGCCGGTGGCTTCACAGCCGGCCGCGATCACTTTTTCTTCGAACACTTCACGGGTGCCGTGCTTGGTGCCCGGGATGAAGGCGAGGATCTCGGCGTCCGGCAGGTCGGCGTTGAACTCGTTCCACTTGGTGTAGGGGTTGTCGACCAGCTCGCCGTCGACCACGACCTTCGGCGCCAATGCGTTGAAGATGTCGGAGGGCGTGAAGGCGGTGTAGGCCGGGCCATCTGCCTGCGAGGCGAAGACGATGCCGTCATAGCCGATGCGGACTTCGATGATGTCGGTCACGCCGTTTTCGGCACAGGCCTTGATCTCTTTTTCGCGGATGGCGCGCGATGCGTTGGCGACGTCGATGGTGTTCTCGCCCACGCCTTCGCAGAAACGCTTGAGGCCAGCGGAGGAGCCGCCCGATTCAACGACCGGCGTCGGGAAGTCGGTGTTGGCACCGAACGCTTCTGCAACGATCGAGGCATAGGGCAGAACGGTCGAGGAACCGGCAACCTGGATGTTGTCACGGGCAACGGCTGCGGTGGCCGAAACGGCTGCGATCGCCAGGGTCGAGGCGGTCAGTTTAGCGAATTTCATGGATAGCTCCCTGAACTTAGGAATCAGTCATCCCCACGATGACCTTGGCCCGGACCGCTAAAGGCCCCGCGCTATGGTTTTGTGACGCTTGGGTAACAGTTTTATGACACCAGCCATTTAGGGCCGATCAACCTCCTGTCAGGGCAGACGAATCAAACTCACCCGGCGGATCGTGACCGAAGGCAACAGGCCGGACCCGACGTCAGCAAGGACCAAGCGCCGCAAGGCCCTGTTACATCCGGGGCATGAAAAAGCCCCCCGAATCGAACGGAGGGCCGTTGGGGAGCTTCTGTCGGACCGGGTCAGCCCACGGGCAGGATGATCGTGAATCGGGTGCCCATCCCCTTTTCGCTCTCGATCCGCAGACGTCCGCGATGGCGGTTCACTATATGTTTGACGATCGCCAGGCCCAGACCCGTGCCCCCCATCTCGCGCGAGCGGTGGTTGTCGACCCGGTAGAACCGTTCGGTCAGGCGCGGCAGGTGGATCGGGTCGATCCCCGCGCCGCTGTCCTCGACGACCAGCGTCACCCCCTGGCCTTGCAGGCGCGGGACATAGTCCGGGGCCGTCAGGCGCACCGTGACCGTGGTGCCCTCACCGCTGTACTTGATGCCGTTCTCGATCAGGTTGGTCAGGACCTGGCGCAACTGGTCTTCGTCGCCGGGCACCATCACGCGGCGCCCTTCTGGCAGATCATGGGCCAGAGTTACGCTGTTGTCCGCCGCCATCGGTGTCAGCCCCTGGATCGTCGACAGCACCAGTTCCGCGAGGTCCAGCCGCGAGGTCGGGCGCACGCGCTCTTCGGCCTCGACCCGGCTCAGCGACAGCAGATCGCCGACAAGGCGGTTCATCCTGTGGGCCTCGGCCTCCATGATGCCCAGAAACCTCTGTTGCCCGGCAGGGTCGTTCCGGGCGGGCCCCCTCAGGGTTTCTATGAAACCGATCAGGGCGGTCAGCGGCGTGCGCAGTTCATGGCTGACATTGGCGACGAAATCGCGCCGCATCTGTACCAGCTGATGCGCATGGGTCACGTCCTCGAACGAGACCAGGACGCTGCCACCTGTGGGCAGGTCCACTGGCCGGACGGACACGCGAAAGGTGGTGTCCTGACGACCGTCGTTGCCAAGGTACTCGGTTGCGCGCGGCGCCCGGTCGCGCAGGCAGTTCTCGATCGCGTCCAGCAATTGCGGCTGGCGCAGCGCGGTCAGGAAATGCCGCCCCCCGATACCCGCCCCCAACAGGGCGCGGGCCGGTTCGTTTGCCGCCTCGATCCTCTCGTCGCTGCGGATCACCAGGGCGGGCATCGGCACCGCGTCGACGAAACCGGCGACGAAGTCGGACATCAGGCGGTGCCTCTTGCGGCGGCAAGCCCGTCGGCGAAACAGGCGATCAGCGCCTCGGGGTCTTCAAGGCCCACCGAGACGCGGAAGAACCCCTCGGACACACCCATCCTTGCCCGCGCTTCGGGCGTCAGGGCCCGGTGCGAGGACGAGGCGGGATGCGACAGCGTGGTGCCCACGTCACCCAGGGTGGGCGCAAAGGCGATGCCGCTCGCGGCCTCGGCAAAGGCATTGGCCGCCGCGCGCCCGCCCTCGATTTCAAAGCTGACCATGTGGCCGCCCTGCCCCTTCAGCAGCGATTGCGCGCGCGCTGCCTCGGGGTGATCGGGCCGCGTGGGATACAGCACGCGCTTCACCCCCTCGGCGCCCGAAAGGTAATCCGCCAGCCGTTGCGACGTGTCCTGCGCGCGCGCATAGCGCAGCGCAAAGGTCGCAAGGCCCCGTTCGGCCAGCCAGCAATCAAAGGGACTGGGTGTCATGCCCGTGGTGACGGCAAAGATGCGCATCCGCTCGGCCAGCGCCGGATCCTTGGCAGCGACCCAACCAAGGGTGGCGTCGGAATGGCCAGCCAGCAGCTTGGTCACCGAGTGGAGCACGATGTCGGCCCCGTGTTCGAAGGGCCGGATGCCCAGCGGCGTGGTAAAGGTGTTGTCCACCACCAGCAGCACGCCACGCTCTGCGCAGACCTCTGCCACGGCGTCCAGATCGGCAATGCGGATGGTTGGGTTCGAGACCACCTCGATCAGCACCAGCCGGGTTTCAGGGCGGATCGCCTCGGCCACTGCGGTCGCGTCCGTGGCATCCACCAAAGAGGTCGCGATCCCCAGGCGTGGCAGATCCTCGGCCATCATGCGCAGCGACCGACCGTACAGCTGGTCGGCGCCGATGACGTGATCGCCGGTCTTGCACAGCCCCAACAGGACCGCGCTCACCGCCGCCATGCCGGACCCCACCACCAGCCCGCCGGTGGCGCCTTCCAGCGCGTCGATACGCTGCGCCAGGACATCGGCGTTAGGATGCCCTTCACGGGCGTAGGTATAGCCGGTCTCTCGGCCCTCGTACTGCGAATCCAGTTCGTCCGGCGAGGTCGAGGCATAGACCACCGAAGGCGCAATCGGAGAAACCACAGGCGTGGACAGCGATGCGGGCCAACCGGCTGGACGTTGCAGGGTTTTCTTCATGTCTGATGGTTCCTTCTGTCTGCGCCGGCGATGCTTAGCCCATCGCCCCGGCGCCGTCGATAGCCCCGGAACGCCATCGCCCTCCGCGGCCCGTCCGCCAGGACATATTCCAAAATTCGTTCCCCCTATCCCAAAGCAGAATTGACGGGTACGTCGAAGGCTGTATCAGAACCGTTGGCCTCCAGGTGCGGGGGAGTTAGTAGCCAGGAATCAGGTCATGTGGACACCCAAGCCAGACGCAGCCGAACTCGTCTCGACCACGGACCCGCAGGCCGAAGCGATCTACCAGGCCGGACTGGACCGCATCACCAACCTGTTCTGGGCGCGCGACTGGGACCAGCTGGCCGATTGTATCGCTGTGCCAAACCGGATTGGCGCCCCGGACACGGAACGCGTCTTTGCCACGCTGGATGAATGGATCGTCACCGCAAAGGCCGCGCGCGAGACTTTTGCCCAGATCGGCGCCACGGAATATCACAGGCTGGGCCGGGCGGCCCGGTTCACCGATGAAGCACGCACCCGCATTATCGGCCTCCATGAAACCTATATCCTGCGCGGGTCGGCCTTTGCCATGCCCGCTTATCGCGCCTTTATGATGATGCGGCAGGAGGCGGACGGCAACTGGCGGTCGAACGGGCTTTATTCTGAACAGCGCGATACAACGCTGCCCACGATCCACGCCGAACGGCTCAAGCCGCTTTCGCGCTGAAACCGGCTCAGACCGGTTTCATGCCTGCGGCGAAACGGGCCGCGTTGGCCTGGTAGCCAAGGGCGGATTTCTTCAGGCCTTCTATAGCTGCCTCGTCCAGCTGGCGCACGACCTTGCCCGGCATCCCCATGACCAGGCTGCCGTCCGGGATTTCCTTGCCCTCGGTCACCAGCGCGCCGGCACCGATCAGGCAGTTCTTGCCGATCCTGGCCCCGTTGAGGATCGTCGCCCCCATGCCGATCAGCGTGTTGTCCCCGATGGTGCAACCGTGCAGCATGACCTTGTGGCCGATGGTACAGCCCTTGCCGATTTGCAGCGGATAGCCCATGTCGGTGTGGCAGACCGTGTTCTCCTGCAGGTTCGATCCCTCGCCGACACGGATTTCCTCGTTGTCGCCGCGCAGCGTGCAGCCGAACCAGACCGAGGATTTCGCCTCCATCACCACCTTGCCGATCAGGTTGGCATCCGGCGCCACCCAGGCATCCGCGGCCAGTTCCGGGGCGATCCCGTCCAGTGCATACAGGGTCATGACAGTTCCTCGAATTCGGTTTGCAGGTGCCGGACGTGCTCGACCAGCGCGGGCTGTTGCGATCGCCGCAGGCGGGTTGCGGTGACGATGGTCTTCAGCCGCTCAAAGGTGGCGTCCAGGTCATCGTTGACCAGAACGAAATCATAGCCATCCCAATGGCTGATCTCGTCCCAGCTTTTCTGCATCCGCTTGGCGATCACCTCGGGCGCATCCTGTCCCCGGCTGACCAGCCGGCGGTGCAGTTCCTCGATCGACGGCGGCAGGATGAAGACTGACAGTGTATGCTGCCCAAGCGCGGAGTTGCGGATCTGTTGCGCGCCCTGCCAGTCGATGTCGAAGAGCACGTCACAGCCCCGTCCGATGGCCTCTTCGACCGGCGCGCGCGGACTGCCGTAGAAATTGCCGAACACATGCGCGTGTTCCAGCATCCCCTGCTCGGCAACCGACCGCTTGAAGCTTTCCTCGGTCATGAAGTGGTAATGCTCGCCGTCCACCTCGCCCGGGCGCGGCTTGCGAGTCGTGGCCGAGACCGAAAAGCGCAAGGACGGATCCCAGTCCAGCAGGCGCCGCGACAGGGTGGATTTGCCCGCGCCCGAGGGCGAGGACAGGATGATGAGCAACCCGCGGCGGGTCATGTCGGGCGTCATGGTCAGGGTCACTCCACGTTCTGGACCTGCTCGCGCATCTGGTCGATCACGGTTTTCAGCGCCAGGCCCGCGCGGGTCAGGCGCGTGTCGCCGGATTTCGAACAGAGCGTGTTGGCCTCGCGGTTGAACTCCTGCATCAGGAAATCGAACTTGCGGCCCACCGCGCCCTTGACCTCCAGCAGCTCGTGCGCGGCGGCGATATGGGCGCGCAGCCGGTCGATTTCCTCAGTGATGTCGGATTTCACCGCGATCAGCGCCAGTTCCTGCGCCAGTCGCGCCTCGTCGACACCGTCGGCATTCTCGGTCACGCGGCGCAACTGATCGCGCAGGCGCTCGGCCTGATGCGGTTGTCGCTCGGCCACGGCGGCCCCGGCCTCGTCCACGAGGCCGGTGATCTCGTCCAGTTGCTGGGTCAGGATACGGGCGAGTGCAGTGCCTTCGGACCGGCGCATGGCGACAAAGCTGTTCAGGGCCATGTCGAAATCCGCCAGAAGCGCGGTGCACAGCGCCTTGGGATCGGCCTCCGGAACCTCGGCGGTCAGAACACCGCGCAGGGCCACGATCTCGGCCGCGGTCGAGGGCGCCAGCGACAGGCCCTTGTCCATCGCGTCGTTCTCGATCCGCTGCATCGCGGCCAGAACGGCGGCCAGCTGCGCCTCGTCGATCCGCAGACCGCCCCCTGTCTCTTCCGCCGCCAGCTTCAGCGAGATCTGCACGTTACCGCGCTTCAGGCGCTCGGCACAGCGCGACCGAACACCCGCTTCCAGCCCGTCGATCCCATCCGGCATGCGCAGGCGCAGGTCCAGCCCCTTGCCGTTGACCCCGCGCAATTCCCAGGTCCAGCTTCGGCCAAGACCCTGGCCGTTCTGGCTGGCGAACCCCGTCATGGATTGCCGCATCTCGCCTCTCCCCTCGTGTTGACAAAGGGGGTATCGGCAGACGCGTCCGGGCGCAAGCACCCTGCCCGTTCGTTAACCTTCGGTTCAGAATTGGGACGAATTTGAAGCGAACCTCTGATAGTAATGTTTTCGTAACCTTGATTAAGCAGGCTTGGTGGCAGGGGGCCCCGCCATGCTGCACCGGACGACAGGAGCATTGGCATGTTGGGCAAAGGCGGTAGCGGCGAGGACGTCGTTTCAATGACGGATCGGGAAAAGATGCGGCGGCTGGCGCCGCTGCGGCAGGTCGAGGCGTATTGGCATGGCCTATGCGCCCGGGATGCCGTGCCGCTACGCAGCCAGATCGATCCGCGCGGCATGGAAGACGCGCTGGAAAACGCCTTTCTCATGGAACGCATCGCGCCGACGATGGCCAAGATCCGCGTAGCGGGCACGCATCTCAACGACCTGATGGGCATGCAGATCGCCGGGATGCCCCTGTCCAGCCTGATCGCACCCGCCGACCGCGAGCGGTTTGGCCAGGCGGTGGCAGAGCTATTCGCCGGCCCCTGCATCGTCCGCATAGACCTGACCGCCGAGGGCGGTTTCGGCAAGCCGGACATGGAGGCCAACATGGTGCTCCTACCGCTGCGTTCGGATTTCGGCGACCAGACCCGCGCGCTGGGCGCCCTGGTCAGCCACGGACGGATCGGCCGCACGCCGCGTCGCTTCGTGTTGCGCAATGTCGAGGTGACACCAGCCCTGTCCGGACAGGACATCGTCCCGGCGGATCGCCCCGAGGACATGGCCCCGGCGTTGCGCGAGGACCCGGAACGCTTTGCCCCCCGCACCAGTGCGCCTGCCGACAGCCTGCGCGCGCCGATCACGGAACGCGGCCACCTCAAGCTGATCGTCAGCAACGACTGAGGCATTCCCTCAACGCCTTTCGGGCGCAAAGATTCCAACCGCTCCAAAGGAAACGCCCCCGCAGTCTCCTGCGGGGGCGTTCCTCATTTCGGGGCTGTCAGCCGCCTCACGCGCTGGCAGCTTCCTTTGCCTTCTCGCGGCGCGCCACCAGTTCCTCGGCCACGAGGAAGGCCAGTTCAAGCGACTGCGACGCGTTGAGGCGCGGATCGCAGGCGGTGTGGTAGCGATCCGACAGATCCTCTTCAGTCACTTCGCGGACGCCGCCGGTGCATTCCGTCACGTCGAGGCCGGTCATCTCGAAATGCACGCCGCCCGGGGTCGTGCCCTCGGCCTCGTGGATCGAGAAGAACTCGCGCACTTCGCGCAAGATCGAGTCGAAGGGACGCGTCTTGTAGCCGGTGGCCGACTTGATAACGTTGCCGTGCATCGGGTCGCAGACCCAGGTCACGTTGGCGCCCTCTTCCTGGACGGCCTTGATGAGACGCGGCAGGTTCTCGCCCACCTTACCGGCGCCGAACCGCGCGATCAGGGTCAGCTTGCCTTCCTCGTTCTTCGGGTTCAGACGCTGCATCAGCACCTTGAGGTCCTCGGCCGTGGTCGTCGGCCCGCACTTGAGCCCCACGGGGTTCAGCACACCCCGCGCGAATTCCACATGCGCGCCGTCCGGCTGCCGCGTGCGGTCGCCGATCCAGATCATGTGACCCGACCCCGCCAGCCAGTTGCCAGAGGTCGAATCCCGGCGGCAAAGTGCCTCTTCGTATTCCAGCAACAGCGCCTCGTGCGAGGTGTAGAACTCCACCGTCGACAGGCTGTGCGCCTGGGCGCCGGTCACGCCAGCCGCCTTGATGAAATCCAGCGTGTCGGAAATCCGGCCGGCCATCTCGCGGTACTTCGACGCCTTCTCACCCTCGGTAAAGCCCAGCGTCCACTGGTGCACCTGGTGTACGTCGGCATAGCCCCCGGTCGAAAAGGCCCGCAGCAGGTTCAGCGTGGCGGCTGCCTGGGTGTAGGCGCGCAGCATCTTCGACGGGTCCGGAATGCGCGACTCGGGGGTGAAGGCCAGCTCGTTGATGATGTCGCCACGGTAGCTGGGCAGCTCGACGCCATCCTTCACCTCGGTGGGCGCAGAGCGCGGCTTGGCGAACTGGCCCGCCATGCGGCCCACCTTCACCACCGGCACCTTGGCGCCGTATGTCAGCACCATCGCCATCTGCAGCATCACTTTGAAGGTGTCGCGGATCGCATCGGCAGAGAACTGGTCAAAGCTCTCGGCGCAGTCGCCGCCCTGCAGCAGGAAGGCCTCACCGCGTCCGGCGGCGGCCAGGTGGTTCTTGAGCGTGCGCGCCTCACCGGCAAAGACCAGCGGCGGATACTTGGCCAGCTGCGCCTCGACGGCATGCAGGGCCTCGGCGTCCGTATACTCGGGCATCTGAACCCGCGGCTTGGCACGCCAGTTCGATTTCTGCCACTCGGTCATCTGTTCTCTCCGGTTGATCGTTTCGAGCGCTAACGGAAAGGCTGTATACTCTGCGCCAGTTCGCGTGACCAGCCGTGTTTTTCGCGACATGTCTTGACGCTGCTGGCCACATCTGCCCATGTGCTTCGACACATCTGCGGTCCGGCAACCGCAGCACGATCAGGAAGGTGACATCTCATGTTTCCCCCGCCTCAGCGCCAGGTCATCGAACTCGACTCCGTTCCGGCCAAGCCCCGCCGCTTCGTCTTTGTCCTTCTCGACAATTTCACGCTGCTGTCCTTTGCGGCGGCACTGGATTGCCTGCGACTGGCCAACCGCATGTCCCAGAAGAAGCTGTATGAATGGCGGATCGTCGGCGAAGGCGGCGTAACGGCCAGATGTTCCACCGACACGGTCTTTCAGCTCGACGGCGACCTGGACGAATTGCACCGCGAGGACACCATCGTGATCTGCGGCGGATCCGACGTGCAGAAGGCGACTTCGAAACGCCTGGTCAGCTGGCTGCGCCGCGAGGCGCGCAAGGGGCTGGTGATCGGCGGGCTCTGCACCGCGGCCTACAGCCTGGCCAAGGCCGGACTGCTGGATGGCAAGCGGGCGACGATCCACTGGGAAAACCAGGACAGTTTCTCGGAGGAATTCGACGAGGTGGACCTGACCAAGTCGGTCTTTACCATCGACGGCAACCGGCTGACCACGGCGGGCGGCACCTCGTCCATCGACCTCTTCCTGCAGATCATCGCCAATGACCACGGCGAGGAACTCGCCACGGCAGTGGCCGACCAGCAGATCTATTCCTCGATCCGCACCGACCAGGACACCCAGCGCCTGAGCGTGCCAACCCGCATCGGCGTGCGCCACCCCAAGCTGAGCCAGGTCATCCAGATGATGGAAAGCAACATCGAGGAACCGATCAGCCCGGCGGTACTGGCCAAGGAGGTGGGCATGTCCACCCGCCAGCTCGAGCGTCTGTTCCGGCGTTACCTCAACCGCTCGCCCAAGCGCTATTACATGGAACTGCGCCTGCAGAAGGCCCGCAACCTGCTGATGCAGACGGAAATGAGCGTGATCAACGTGGCTCTGGCCTGTGGCTTTGCCTCGCCCTCGCATTTCTCGAAATGCTACCGCGCGCATTACAAGACCACCCCCTACCGGGAACGCGGGGCCCAATCCTCGCGCCTGTCGGTGTGATCCGGACCGCGCGCCTGCTGTTGCGGCGGGCGCGGCCCACGGACCTGGAACCGCTGCACGCGGTACTGTCGCACCCGGGGGCCATGCGCTACTGGTCACACCCCGCACATGACGACATCACGCAGTCGCTTGGCTACCTGCAGGGTCTCATGGAGGACCGTCCCGACAGCTTTGACCTGGTGATCGAGCATCAGGGCCGCTGCATCGGCAAGGCGGGAATGTGGCGGGCGCCGGACTTCGGCTATATCCTGCATCCCGATCACTGGGGCAAAGGGCTCGCCTTTGAGGCGCTGTCGGCGATCCTACCGGAACTGGCCCGGCACCGGCCACACCTGCCAAAGCTGACCGCCGAGATCGACCCGCGCAACCTGGCCTCTGGCCGGCTGCTGGAGAAACTGGGATTTACCCACCTGCGGACCGAGGAGAAGAACTTTCTCTATGGCGGCTGGGAATGGTGCGACAGCGCCTACTACGAACGCGACCTGCCCTGACCTCACCTATAGGTGTTTTTCAAAGAAAACATCCGGATATGGGTCATCGTTGAAGCGCGGAATCTCGGTCCAGCCGGACTTGCGGTAAAAACGGACGGCCTCTGGCAGGGCGCTGTTGGTGTCCAGCCGCAGGGTCCCGATCCCCAACCCTCGCGCCTCGTCCTCGATCGCACGCATCAGGAGACCCGCCAGCCCCATGCGCCGGGCCGAAGGGGCAACCCAGACCCGTTTGACCTCGGCATAGCCCTTGTCCGTGCCCTTCAGCCCGGCGCAACCGATGGCCATGCCGTCCAGCACCGCCAGCAGGAAGGCGCCTCGCGGCGGCTCCATGTCCCGCGCTTCGGGATCGGCGGACAAAGCAACGTCGAACCCGCCGGAAAACCGTTGCGCCAATTCTCCGTAGTAGGTCGCAAGACACTGCTGCGCGCGCGGGTCCGACGCGGGCACGCGCTGGATCGCCGTGCGGTCGAACCCCAGCGCGGTGGCGACAAGATCCATCGCCTGCAACAGCGCCTCGGGATGAGGATGGCGGGACAGGATTGCGCCCGCCTGTTGATCCGAGAGCGCCTCGTATTCTGCGAACTCCACCTCGCCGGCGGGGGTCAGGGCGGCGCTTCGGCGGCGCGCATCGTTCTCCGATGCCGTGACCGTGACCAGCCCTTCGTCCTCAAGCCCCCGCAGGAGGCGGCTCATCAGACCGGAGTCCAACTTGAGATGCGCCCGGATCTCGGCCACGTCCGACACCCCGTTGCCGATCGCATGCAGGACACGCGCAGGGCCAAGCGGGCGTCCACGGCCCAGGAAAGAGGAATCGAGTGCACCGACCTCGGAGGTGACGGCGCGATGGAAACGGCGGGTTCGGGCAATGGCGTCGATGGTCATTCCGGCCTCGGAGGAGTTGTTTTCCTGACTTTTGTCAGATACCGTCCCGGACGTCCACAGGAAAACGGCCCCGAAGCCTGTTCGGGACCGTCACCCCTGTCCAGAACGACCTCAACCGCCGGGCGAGGGCACGATCCGGTAAAGCGCGCCGTTGCCGACGCTGAGGAACCACAATGCGCCGTCCGGCCCCTGGTCGAGGTCACGGACCCGCAGGGTCTCGTCGCTTTCGATCCGTTCGACCTCGGCCAGCGGATCACCGGACAGGCGCGAGATGTAGTTGAATTTCAACGACCCGATAAATGCATTGCCGGCCCAATCAGACACGCTGCCATCATAGAATGTCATGCCAGAAGGCGCGATCGAGGGGTCCCAGTAGTAGACAGGCTGCGCCATCCCTTCTTTCTGCGTGCCCTCGCCGATCGTGCTGCCGTTGTAATTGACACCGTAAGAGATCACCGGCCAGCCGTAGTTCGTGCCTGCCGCAATGCGGTTCACCTCGTCGCCGCCACGGGCCCCATGTTCCACGGCCCAGAGCTGTCCCGTTCCGTCCAGTGCGGCGCCCTGCGGGTTGCGGTGCCCATAGGACCAGATCTCGGGCTGCGCGCCTTCGGCGTCGACAAAAGGATTGCCCGGCGCGGGGGCGCCGTCGCGGGTGATGCGCAGGACAGAGCCATTGTGCATCGAGAGATCCTGCGCCTTGGGCCCATCGCCCCTGTCGCCCACGGTGACAAAGAGATACCCGTCTTCGGCTTCGACAAGGCGTGAACCGAAATGCCGTCCGCCGCGCGTGCCCTCGGCGATTTCGAATATGGTTTCGCCATCCTCCAGCCGGGTGCCATCCTCGGACAGGCGCGCCTTGAACACGGCGGTTCCGGCGCCCCGGCCCTGCTGACGGGCGTAGGTAAAGAACAGCTCTCGGCTGGTTTCGAAATCACGCGGCACCATGACGTCCAGCAGCCCGCCCTGCCCGCTGTCCACCACGTCCGGCGTGCCCTCGATCACCTCCGAGCCGCCGTCGCGGATCAGCAAGAGCCGTCCGGCGCGCTCGGTCACCAGGATGCCCCCGTCCGGCAGGAAGTCGAAGGCCCAGGGGATGTCCAGACCCTCGACCACTGGCAGGATGTCCATTGGCCCCGCCTCTGTCTGGATCGGCGATGCCTGCAGGGCGCCCCCCAGCCCGATCACGCCACCCGCCAGGATTGCCACCAGTGAATTCCGTCTCATCGCGCTACTCCTATTGCCTAAGGCGGGAACATCCGGAAAACGAATTGGTTCCGTGACAGCGCGTTGCCAGACTGACTTGGCGTCCGCCGCCCCGAGTTCCGCGCGTGGGGCCTTTTCTTTTCGGAAAACGATGCTTAGGCTTCCGCCAGGACATCAAGATCCAACATGGGAGTTATCAAATGAAGAAATTGCTGATGGCCACGACGGCTGCCGCTCTGACCGCTTCGGCTGCTTACGCCGAAAGCCACGCGAGCGAAGCCAAGATCGGTATCATCCTCGGTTTCACTGGTCCGATTGAATCCATCACACCGGCAATGGCCGATGCCGCCGAACTGGCGATTTCCGAAATCAACGAGTCGGGCAAGTTCCTGGACGGCGTCACGCTGGCCCCGGCCCGTGCGGACTCGACCTGCATCGACGCAGCCGCGGCCACTGCTGCGGCGGAACGCCTGGTTTCCGAAGGCGTCGTTGGCATCATGGGTGCCGACTGTTCCGGCGTGACCGGCGCGATCCTGTCGAACGTGGCCCTGCCGAACGGCATCCCGATGGTTTCGCCCTCGGCGACCTCGCCGGCGCTGTCGACCGCCGAAGACAACGGCCTGTTCTTCCGCACCGCCCCGTCGGATGCGCGCCAGGGCGCCGTCATCGCGGAAATCCTTGCCGAGAAGGGCATCACCGAAGTCGCGGTGACCTACACCAACAACGACTACGGCAAGGGCCTGGCAGACGCCTTCGCCTCGGCTTTCGACGGCACCGTGACCCTGTCGGCACCGCATGACGACGGCAAGGCCGACTACTCGGCCGAGATCGGCGCGCTGGCCTCGGCCGGTGGCCAGGCCCTCATGGTCTTCGGCTACACCGACCAGGGTGGCAAGGGCATCATCCAGGCCTCCTACGACACCGGTGCATTCGACACCTACGTGATGGCGGACGGCATGTTCGGCTCCAACCTGTTCTCGGAACTCTCCGACGCGCTTGAAGGCTCCTACGGCACCGTGCCCTGGGCGACCGGCGCAGGCGCAGAAGCCTTCGAGACGATCACCGCCGCCGCTGGTGTCGATCCGACCAGCTCGTTCACCCGCGAGTCCTATGACGGCGCGGCGCTGATGGCGCTGGCGATGATGAAGGGCGGCGCTGCCACCCCCGACGCCATCGCAGCCAACCTGATGGACGTGGCCAACGCCCCCGGCGAGCCGATCCTGCCGGGTGAACTGGCCAAGGCGCTGGAAATCCTCGCAAACGGCGGCGACATCGACTACGTCGGCGCCTCGGGCGTGGAACTGATCGGCCCGGGTGAAGCCGCCGGCACCTACCGCCACTACACCATCACCGATGGCGCGGCGGAAACCGTCGAGTTCAAGTAACCGACACGATGCAAAAGAGCAGCAGGGCCAGGCCCCGCTGCTCTTCCTGCTTTACGGGGGTGCCGTTCGCGGCACCGCCATTCGGGGGCTATCCAATTGATAAAGGTGGACAACCTGCACCGTCATTTCGGTGCCTTCCGGGCCGTTGACGGCGCCTCGCTAGAGATTGCCACGGGATCAATCACCGGGCTGGTGGGGCCGAACGGCGCGGGCAAGACGACGCTGTTCAACGTGATCGCGGGCGCCCTGCCGCCGACCAGCGGCACCGTCACGATGGACGGTGAGGACATCACCGGCCTGCCGCCGCACGAACTGTTCCACAAGGGCCTGCTGCGCACCTTCCAGATCGCGCATGAATTCCACTCGATGACCTGCCGCGAGAACCTGATGATGGTGCCGGGCGGACAATCGGGCGAGACGCTGTGGAACACCTGGTTCGGGCGCAAGCGCATCGCCGACGAGGAACGCGCCCTGCGGGCCAAGGCCGACGAAGTGCTCGACTTCCTGACCATCTCTCACCTGGCCGATCACCCGGCGGGCGCGGTGTCCGGCGGACAGAAAAAACTGCTGGAACTGGGCCGAACCATGATGGTGGACGCCAAGATCGTCTTCCTCGACGAGGTCGGCGCCGGGGTGAACCGGACCCTGCTGAACACCATCGCGGACACCATCGTGCGGCTCAACCAGGAGCGCGATTACACCTTCTGCGTGATCGAGCACGACATGGATTTCATCGGCCGCATCTGCGACCCTGTCATCGTGATGGCAGAGGGCAAGAAGCTGGCCGAGGGCACGCTGGACGAGATCAAGGCCAACGAACAGGTCATCGAGGCCTATCTGGGCACCGGGCTCAAGAACAAGGACCAGGTGGCAACCGTATGAGCGACAACCCATACCAGAACGACCGCGGCAACAAGGACGCCTCGATCACCAAGCCGGGCCAGCGTAGCGAGATCGACCCGACCCGCCGGTCCGGCCCAATGACCGATGCCCCGGGCGGGCCTTTCCTGATCGGCGACACGATGACCGGCGGCTATGGCAAGGGGCCGGACATCCTGCACGACTGCACCATCGCGGTGGACAAGGGTGAAATCGCGGTGATCGTCGGCCCCAATGGCGCCGGCAAATCCACGGCGATGAAGGCGGTCTTCGGCATGCTCGACGTCCGCTCGGGCGCGGTGCGGCTGGACGGGCACGACATCACCCAGCTGACACCGCAGGACCGGGTGGCACAGGGCATGGGGTTCGTGCCGCAGACCTCGAACATCTTCACCTCGATGACCGTCGAGGAAAACCTGGAGATGGGCGCCTTCATCCGTCTGGACGATTTCTCGGGCACGATGGAACAGGTCTACGAGCTGTTCCCGATCCTCAAGGAAAAGCGCCGCCAGCCGGCGGGTGAACTCTCGGGCGGTCAGCGTCAGCAGGTGGCCGTGGGCCGTGCGCTGATGACCCAGCCCAAGGTGCTGATGCTGGACGAACCCACCGCCGGCGTCAGCCCCATCGTGATGGATGAGTTGTTCGACCGGATCATCGAGGTGGCCCGCACCGGCATTTCGATCCTGATGGTGGAACAGAACGCACGCCAGGCGCTCGAGATCGCCGACAAGGGTTATGTCCTCGTGCAAGGGCGGAACGCCTATACCGGGACGGGCAAGGAGTTGCTGGCCGACCCCGAGGTGCGCAAGAGCTTTCTGGGGGGCTGAGGCGATGCGGCCCGTCACCCAGGCGGCCTTGTGGTCACTGGCCTTGCCGGCGGTCCACGGACCGGCCTACGCGGCGGTGGACACCTTCGACTGCGCGCTCAGCCGGGACGGGGCACGCATGAACCTGCGGTTCGACCTCGACCCGGCGAGCTTTTCGCCGCCAGTCGATCCGGCTGATCCTCCGCGCCGGCGCATCAGCCGGGTCCGTATGGCGGATGCCGCATTCGAGGCCGAGGCGATCCTGGGTCAGGACGGCTCTCACGGGTTCTGGGCCGCGACGCAGGGCATGTTGATGACGGTGGCGCCGGACGGCACGGCCCGCATAAGCGATCACGGGGACCGCCCCTGGCAGGGGCAATGCAGGGAGATCGGGTAATGCAGAAACTGTTACTGGCCTTCGGGCTGGCAGGATGCGGGGGCGCTGCCCTGGCCGATATCATCGAAACCCCGGGTGCCGCGCTGATGTCCTGCAACTACACCGTCGAATGCCTCGACGAAGAGGCCTGCACCTTTGCGCAGTTCGGACATGACGTCGACCTGCCCAAGCAGATGCCCGGCGAAGCCGACTTGGTTCTGGGCACAGGCCCGGCGACGGGTACGGCCCAGGTGGTGAACGGCGTTCTGGTGATCGTTGCGCATGACGGCAACGGCAGCTACCTGCTGAGCCAGACCCCCGACGGGCTTGCCAAGCTGAGCGTGCAATTCGCCGATCCGCTGACCGTCGTCACCTATCACGGCGAATGCGTGGTGACCGGGTGAGCGGCAAGCACCCGGCATACCTGGCGGCGGCGGCGATCCTGCTGCCGCTGATGGCACAGGCGGACACCGTCCGCTGTACCGCCACGACCCAGTGCCGGGGCGACGCGCTAAACATGTGTGCGCCCTCTGCCCTGCGGATCGACCTGGCCCGAGGCCCGGGCGACGCGCGGCTCTGGATCAACGGACAGGGCCCCTACCCGGCGACGCGCGCGGACCTTGCGGCAGAGGTCTGGCGCATCGACCTCTGGGGCGGGGATCACCGGATCGAACTGGGCCCCGGAGAGGCGTTTCTCTACCGCGGCAACAGGGGCAAGCGGTTCACCGGCACCTGCGAGGTGACGGGATGACCCGGCAAGCAAGACGCAAGAACATGACAAGAGCCGCCGGGCCAACCGCGCGGCCGACCAACGAGGGCAACGACTGATGGATTTTCTCAACGCCATCGTGGCGCTATCCAACTTCGTGATCATCCCGGCGATGGCCTATGGCAGCCAGCTGGCGCTTGGTGCGCTGGGGGTCACGCTGATCTATGGCATCCTGCGATTTTCGAACTTCGCGCATGGCGACACGATGGCCTTTGGCACGATGGTGGTGATCCTCTTCACCTGGCTGTTCCAGTCCTGGGGCATCAGCCTGGGGCCGCTGCCGACCGCGCTATTGGCCATCCCCTTCGGCATCGCGGGCACCGCCGCGCTGGTCCTGATCACCGATCGGGGCATCTATCGCTTCTACCGGGGGCAAAAGGCGAAACCGGTGGTTTTTGTCATCGTTTCGATCGGGGTGATGTTCATCTACAACGGGTTGACCCGGTTTATCCTGGGCGCCGATGACCAGCGCTTTGCCGATGGCGAGCGGTTCATCATCAATGCCCGCGAATTCAAGGAGATGACCGGGCTGGACGAGGGGCTGGGGATCAAGACCACGCAGGGTCTGACCGTGGTGACGGCGGTGATCGTCGTGGCGCTGCTGTTCTGGTTCCTCAACCGCACCCGTACCGGCAAGTCGATGCGCGCCTATTCCGACAACGAGGACCTGGCGCTGCTGTCAGGCATCAACCCGGAACGGGTCGTCATGGTGACATGGCTGATCGTGGCCGCACTGATCACCGTGGCGGGCACACTTTACGGGCTGGACAAGTCTTACAAGCCCTTCACCTATTTCCAGCTGCTGCTGCCGATCTTCGCCTCGGCCATCGTCGGCGGCCTTGGCAGCCCGCTGGGCGCAATCGCGGGCGGGTTCGTCATCGCCTTTTCCGAGGTGGCGATTACCTACGCCTGGAAAAAGGTGCTGGTCTACCTGATGCCCGAGGCGCTGGAGCCTTCCGGCCTCGTCCAACTCATGGCCACGGAATACAAGTTCGCGGTCAGCTTCATGATCCTCGTGGTGGTGCTGCTCTTCAAGCCCACGGGCCTGTTCAAGGGGAAATCGGTATGAGCCAGTCGATCCGCACATACGCGCTGTTCGCGCTCGTCGCCCTGCTGATCATCGGTACGGGTCTGCTGCAGGGCTGGGACCTTGCGCTGGTGATCCTGAACATGGGGCTGGTCAGCGCGATCATGTCCCTTGGGGTGAACCTGCAATGGGGCATCGCCGGGCTGTTCAACGTCGGTGTCATGGGCTTTGTCGCGCTTGGCGGCATGGCGGTGGTCCTGGCCTCCGTCGATCCGGTCGAAGAGGCCTGGGCTGCGGGCGGCGCCCGCGCGATCCTGGCATTGGTGCTGGGCGCGGCGACCATCGTCGCCACCGTCCTGGCCTGGAAGAAAACAAAGAACCGCTGGCTGACCGCGGCCATCCTGATCGCGGGATTCGTGGTGTACCGGATGGTGCGCGATCCGGGCGTTGACGCCATCGAGGCGGTCAACCCGGCGGGCACCGGCTTTCTCGGCGGTCTGGGCCTACCGGTGGTGATCGGCTGGATGGTCGGCGGCCTTCTGGCGGCGGGCGCGGCCTGGATCATCGGCAAGACGGCGCTGGGCCTGCGCTCGGACTACCTGGCCATTGCGACCCTGGGCATCTCCGAGATCATCATCGCTATCATGAAGAACGAGGAATGGCTGAAACGGGGCGTCAAAAACGTCACCGGCCTGCCGCGCCCGGTGCCCGATGCCATCGACCTGCAGAACGACCCGGGCTTTGTCGAACGCGCCGCAAGCATAGGGATGGACCCGACCGCCGCCTCCACGCTCTATATCAAGATCGGCTATGGACTGATGTTCGCCGCCGTTCTGATCATCCTTCTGGTGTTGGCACAACTTGCGCTGAACTCGCCCTGGGGACGGATGATGCGGGCGATCCGCGACAACGAGACCTCGGCCCGCGCGATGGGCAAGGATGTCACCTTCCGCCACTTGCAGGTCTTTATCCTCGGGTCTGCCATCTGCGGCATCGCCGGCGCCATGATGACCACTCTGGACGGCCAGTTGATCCCGACCTCGTACCAACCGCTGCGCTATACCTTCCTGATCTGGGTGATGGTGATCGTCGGTGGGTCCGGCAACAACCTGGGCGCGGTTCTGGGCGGTTTCCTGATCTGGTTCCTCTGGGTCCAGGTCGAGGTGCTGGGTCCCGGTTTCATGACCTGGATCACCGGCGCGCTGCCGGACGACTCCGGCCTCAAGGAACACCTGCTGGACAGCGTGCAGCACATGCGCCTGCTGACGATGGGGGTGATCCTGCTGTTGGTGCTGCGCTTCTCTCCGCGTGGCTTGCTGCCGGAACGCTGAGGCGCCTTATTCGTCGGAAAAGGGCCCGTGCCGGCTGGCGCGGGCCTTTCCTTTTGCCGCAACGCCAAAAGGCCCCAATGCTAAAGTCGTAGGACCTGCGGCAGCCTGACCACTTCCGCACCGTCACGAAAAAGATACATTTCATATTTGGCGGACACGAAGGAGTGACCAAGATGGACTGGCACGAACTTTCAGCCAACTGGGACAGCATGTTTGGCAAACTCAAACGCCGCTTTCCCGCGATCGACCGGAACCGCCTGTCAGAGGCGCCCCGGGATCGACGGGTGCTGACCCATCATATCGCGGACATGCATGAACTGACCCTGCACGAGGCGCGCGACGCCCTGGAGGAATTCATGGATCGCGAGGATCTGGCCCGGCGGGCGAGCGAACTCGAAAGCCGCTGAGGCCGGTCAGGCCAGCGAGGTCACCCAGAGGATCGTCGCATCCTCGGGCGAAACCGAAACGACGTTATGTCCCATCGTGGCGTCGTAATAGGCGCTGTCGCCGCGCTTCATCTCGATGGGTTCGTAGAACTCGGTGTACAGCGTCACGACCCCGGTCAGGACAAAGAGGAACTCCTCTCCGTCGTGGCGCACCCAGCCGTCGAATTCCTCCATGCTGCGCGCGCGGACGCGGGCACGGTAGGGCAGCATCTTTTTCCGGGTCAGCGTCTCGGCCAGCAGGTCATGTTCATAGGTGGCTGTCGCGTGGCTCTGCCCCTCGCCCGAACGCGTCACGACCATGCGGCCATTGACCTTGTCCTGCTGCGGCGGCGTGAACAGCTGCGGCACGGTGATTTCCAGCCCCACGGCCAGCTTCTTGAGCGCGTCGTAGGTGGGCGACATCTGCCCGTTCTCGATCTTGGACAGGGTGGACCGTGCCAGTCCGGCCTGCCGCGCTGCTTGCTCCAGCGTCCAGTTCCGCTCCTTGCGCAATTCGCGCACGCGCTGGCCAAGGTCGAGCGGCTCGGCCTGGGGTGTCTCGCCACTGTCACGGGCGATGCTGATGAGGGATTTCGGATCTCGCGACATGGGGTCCTGCTATAGGCCCCGCCCCCTCCATGTGCAAGCGCCCCTCTTGCAGGTCCTCGCGCCGCGGTCTAGGCGATGAAGCATGACCCTGGATGCCTCGCTTTTCGACGAGGGGCGCTATGCCCCCTGCCCCGCACCGTTTAACCTGGCCGCGCATGTGCTGACGGCGGGAGAGACCACGCCAGACAAGATCGCCTTGTCGGTGGTCAAACCCTCGGGCGCACAGCGCTGGTCCTATGGGCGCCTGATCGCTGCCGTGCGCGGCACCGCAACCGGCCTGTTGCAGGCCGGGCTGGAACCGGGGGACATCCTGCTGATGCGGTTGGGAAACACGGTGGATTTCCCGATCGCCTACCTGGGTGCGATCGCAGCCGGCGTGGTGCCGGTGCCGACATCGTCGCAGCTGACCGCGCCGGAAGTGACCAAGATCATCGATCAACTTGCACCAAAGGCCATTCTTCGCGCCGAAAACGTCCCATGCCCGGAGACCGATCTGCCGGTTCTCGGGCCGGAGACCTACGAGGCCTGGCACGATCTGCCGCCTGCGGACTACCAGATGGGGGATCCGGACCGGTTGGCCTATATCATCTACACCTCTGGGACGTCCGGCACGCCCCGTGCCGTGGGCCATGCCCACCGCGCGATCTGGGCGCGGCAGATGATGATGGACGGCTGGTATGGCCTCCGCACCGAGGACCGGCTGCTGCACGCGGGGGCCTTCAACTGGACCTACACGCTGGGCACCGGGTTGATGGACCCCTGGACAAAGGGCGCCACGGCGCTGATCCCGGCGGCGGGCACCGATCCGGCGCAACTGGCGTTGCTGATGAAACGCTTCGAGGCGACGATTTTTGCTGCCGCGCCGGGTGTCTTTCGACAGGTCCTGAAATTTCCGGTGCCCGAGATGCCCGCCCTGCGTCACACGCTGGCCGCTGGTGAGAAACTGTCCGAGGCGCTGCGGGACCGCTGGCGCGAGGCCACGGGAACCGAGATCTACGAGGCCTACGGCATGTCGGAATGTTCCACCTTCATCTCGTCGGCACCCGGACGACCCGCCCTGCCCGGCACGCTGGGCCGGCCCCAGGTGGGCCGCCGCGTCGCGATCCTGGGCGATGACGGAGCACCGGTCCCCCTGGACAGCGAAGGCACCATCGCCATCGACCGCAACGATCCCGGCCTGATGCTGCGCTATGTCGGTGCCCCCGAGGCAACCGCCGAAAAATTCAGCGGTGACTGGTATCTGACCGGCGACCGGGGCGCGATGGACGGCGACGGGCATATCACCTACCTGGGCCGCGACGACGACATGATGAACGCGGGCGGCTATCGCGTGTCTCCGCTGGAGGTCGAGGCGGCGCTGGCCGGCCTGCCGGGGGTGATTGAACTGGCTGTCACGGATATCGCGGTCAAGGAAGACGTGCGCATCGTCGCCGCCTTCTACACCGCCGAAGCAGAGCTGGACGAAGAGGTACTGAAATCCGCAGCCTCCGAACGGCTGGCGCGCTACAAGTGCCCGCGCACCTTTGTCCGCATCGACGCGCTGCCGCGCAATCCGAACGGTAAACTGCAACGCAAGGCGCTCAAGGATCACGTTCTGAACGGCTAAGGGCAATCGCCCCCGCCGGACAACCCGTGTATGCAGGAGCCCAGGGAGGCTATCATGATCCAGCTCGACATCTTCTCCGACCCGATCTGCCCCTGGTGCTATATCGGCAAGGCCTACCTTGACCGTGCACTGGAGGCGAACCCGGACCATCCGTTCCAGGTCCGCTGGCTGCCTTTCATGCTGAACCCGGAGATGCCCGCCGCCGGCATGGACCGGCGCGCCTACCTCGAAGGCAAGTTCGGCGGACAGAAGGGCGCCGTGCAGGCCTATCTGCCGGTCGAGGAACACGCGGCCAAAGCCGGCGTGACCATGCACCTGGACCGGATCGAAAAGACGCCGAACACGATTGATGCCCATCGGCTGATCCACTGGGCGGGGATCGAGGGGCGGCAGACGCCCATCGTGGCCGGCCTGTTCCGGGCCTATTTCGTCGAGGGCCGCGACATCGGCGATGCAGAGGTGCTGGCCGACGTTGCCGACAGCCACGGCATGGACGCAAGCCTGGTCCTGCGCCTGCTGGCCTCGGAGGAGGACCGGCGCGAGATCGTGGAACGTGACGCGGCAGCGCGCGGCATGGGCATCAACTCGGTCCCGACCTTCATCGTTGCAGGCCAGCATGCGGTCCCCGGCGCGCAGCCGCCCGAGTTGTGGTCCCGGGTGATCGAGGAACTGCGCACCGGCGCCACCCCCGAAACATGACCCGGCTGCGCTTTCTGACGCTTGCGCTGACGTTGGCGGGGATCATCGCGGCCGGGACGGTATTCTTCCGCCTGGTCGAGGGTTGGTCCTGGCTCGATTCCTATTTCTTCTCGGTCGTGACGCTATCGACGGTGGGCTATGGCGAACTGGTGCCGCAGACCCCCGCGGGCAAGATCGGAACCACTGTCTTCATCCTGCTGGGACTGGGGGTCTTTGCCGTGGCCATCCAGCAGTTCGGCGTCTTTGCCATGCGCAAACGCGAGGAACACACCGAATGGCTGATCGCGCGGCTGGGCAGCGACGCGGACCCGGCCAACCGGGATGACTCGCCTGACAGCGACGAAGAGGTGTCGAGGAACCCGTAGTTTCCCGCTCCGGGTGCATGAACGGCCTCCAGTCTGTGCGTCAGCTCACCGAACTTGGTCTTTCAATCAGTGACCGTTCGGATATAGCTGGATGTCCGAGAAAGGGCGTTTTGGCCCCTTTTTCCCGTGTCCCGAGGTTTCCATGTCAAGTCTTCCCAGTAGAGGCGAGTTCATCGCCATCGTTGCGATGCTCTTTGCCAGCATTGCCTTTTCCATCGACGCCATGCTGCCCGCCTTTCCCGAGCTGACGGCCCAGTTCTCGCCCGACGATCCGAACCGGGTGCCGCTTATCGTCACGATCTTCATGCTGGGCATGGGATTGGGCACTTTCTTTACCGGGCCGCTCTCGGATGCTTTCGGGCGCAAGACCGTGGTCCTTGGGACTGCTGCGCTCTACATCCTGTCGGCCCTCGGAGCCCTGTTGGCACATAGCCTGGAAATGCTGCTGGTCGCGCGCTTCATGCAGGGCCTGGGCGCTGCCGGGCCGCGCGTTGTGGCGCTGGCCATTGTGCGTGATCTCTACTCCGGGCGGGCGATGGCGCGGATCATGTCCTTTGTCATGGTCATCTTCACCATCGTTCCGGCGCTTGCCCCGACGCTGGGGGCCGGCCTGATCTGGGTCGGCGGCTGGCACGCGGTGTTCTGGGCCTTTGCGATCTTTGCCACGCTGTCCAGCGGCTGGCTGGCACTGCGCCTGCCCGAAACGCTGGCTCCCGAGGATCGGCGCCCCTTCCGCTTTGGCGCCCTCAGCGAGGCCCTTCGTGAGATGGTGTCCCATCAGGTCGTCCGGCAGTCCATGATCGCCCAGATGCTGTGCTTTGGGGCTCTAGTGGTGATGATCTCGAACATCCAGCCGATCTACGACGCCTTCTTTGACCGGGCCGGCAGCTTTCCCCTGTGGTTCGGCGGCATCGCCATCATTTCAGCCTCGGCCAGCCTGTTGAACGCGGCGCTCGTGATGAAGGTCGGCATGCGCAAGATGGTGACGATCGTCCTGACGGTCGAGGTCATTCTGAGCGCGGCGATGACGCTGGTCCTGCTTGGCGGCGTCGAAGGGACCGCGCTCTTTGCCTGCTTCGTTCTCTGGCAGACCTCGATCTTTTTCATGGTCGGGTTGACGATGGGCAATCTCAACGCCCTGGGGATGGAACCGATGGGCCATATCGCCGGGCTGGCCGCCTCTGTCATGGGAGCCCTCGGCACGGTCGGGGCTGTCATCCTTGCGGTACCGGTCGGGCTTGCTTTTGACGGCACTCCCCTGCCGGTCGTCGCCGGCATCCTGGTCTTTCTGATCGGTGCACTCTGGATCATGTCCCGCATGGCCAGCCGTGAAGAGATGCAACAGCCGGCTGAATGAGCCCCACCACCACCTCATCGCCGCCCGATTGGGCGGCGATCCTGTTTCGTCCCAAGCTCACCTGACGAAATCCCCTATCCGTCTCCTCGGGGCATTGGTCCCCCGGGTGGTGATCGGCTAGAGAGGCAGGGAACTGCCGCCAGCCAGCATGGGAATCGTAGGATGACGAAGATCAAGGTCGACAATCCGATCGTCGAGATGGACGGGGACGAGATGACCCGCATCATGTGGGATTTCATCAAGCAGAAGCTGATCCTGCCCTACCTGGACCTCGACCTGCTGTACTACGATCTGGGGATCGAGGAACGCGACCGGACCGAGGACCAGATCACCATCGACGCCGCCGAAAAGACCAAGGAGGTCGGCGTGGCCGTCAAATGCGCCACGATCACCCCGGACGAGGCGCGCGTCGAGGAATTCGGCCTGAAAAAGATGTGGAAATCGCCCAACGGGACGATCCGAAACATCCTGGGCGGCGTGGTGTTCCGGCAGCCGATCATCTGCCGCAACGTGCCGCGCCTCGTGCCCGGCTGGACCTCTCCCATCGTGGTCGGTCGCCATGCCTTCGGCGACCAGTACAAGGCCACGGATTTCCATTTCCCCGGCGCCGGCAAGCTGACCATGAAATGGGAAGGCGCCGACGGCGAGGTGATCGAGCGCGAGGTCTACGACGCGCCGGACGCGGGCGTCTACATGGGCATGTACAACCAGGACGCCTCGATCCGCGATTTCGCCCGTGCCTCGCTGAACTACGGCCTGAACCTGGGCTGGCCGGTCTACCTGTCCACCAAGAACACCATCCTCAAGGCCTATGACGGCCGGTTCAAGGATCTCTTCCAGGAGGTCTACGAGGCCGAGTTCGAGGAAAAGTTCAAGGAAAAGGGCATCTGGTACGAACACCGCCTGATCGACGACATGGTGGCCTGTGCCTTGAAATGGAACGGGAAATTCGTCTGGGCCTGCAAGAACTACGACGGCGACGTGCAGTCGGACACCGTGGCCCAGGGCTTTGGCAGCCTTGGCATGATGACCAGCCAGCTGATGACGCCCGATGGCAAGATCGTCGAGGCAGAGGCGGCGCATGGCACCGTCACCCGCCACTACCGCCAGCACCAGGCCGGGCAGTCGACCTCGACCAACTCGATCGCCTCGATCTACGCCTGGACCGGCGGTTTGAAGCACCGCGCCAAGCTGGACCAGAACGTCGCCCTGCGTGCCTTTGCCGAAACCTTGGAGCGCGTGATCGTCGAGACCGTCGAGGCCGGACACATGACCAAGGACCTGGCGCTGCTGGTCGGTCCCGACCAGGGCTGGCTGACCACAATGGGTTTCCTCGAAAAAATCGATGAGAACCTCAACAAGGCATTGGCGGGCTGATGCCCGATTGATCAGCAAGTGCTGCGGGCGCGGGGGGATCTGCGCCCGTCAAACTTGCCAAAGGCGATGCCGGCGGGCATCGGACATGCATGACCCTTCTGTCCCAGCCCCCAGCCGACCGTCACAGCCTTTGGGAAGATGCCCTGGGGTTGGTCGTGGGCACCTGCATGATGGCGCTGGCGGTCATGTTCCTGACATCCAGCGCTCTGATCACCGGACAGATCGCGGGCCTGTCGCTGATCGTCAGCTACGCGGCAGGCTGGTCCTTTGGTGCCGTCTTCTTCGTGCTGAACCTGCCGTTCTACATTCTGGCCGTCCGGCAGATGGGGTGGCGCTTTACCCTGCGCACCTTTGCGGCCGTCGGCCTGTTGTCGCTGCAAACAGAATTTCTGCCCACTGTCCTGCGGCTGGAACCGATCCATCCGTTGGTCAGCGCCGTGCTCTTTGGCCTTCTGGCGGGACTGGGGCTGATCGTGCTGTTCCGGCACGGAGCGACGCTGGGCGGCGTGGGAATCGTGGCGCTGTGGCTGCAGGATACGCGCGGCATTCCTGCGGGAAACGTCCAACTGGGGTTTGATCTCTGTGTATTTGTCCTGGCGCTGGCGATCTTTGACTGGCTGACGGTGGCTGTGTCACTGACAGGTGCAGTGATCCTGAACCTCATGGTGACGATCAATCACCGACGCGACCGATACGTGGCCCGATCCTGACCCACGGCATCGCCGGATTCCTCGAAAATGAATTTATTTCAATCGGTTGCCTCCCGAACCTCACCCGGCACCCCCACCCGAAACCGGCCACCGGGCCACGACCGGGTGGCAAAAGGGTTGCACCGCTGCTGCACCAATCCCCGGCAAACCCATAGTCGGCTTGGAAAAAACCGCCCCGAGGGGCTATGTCTTGGTGTGCTGCCACGCGACAGGTTCCGGAGACCCTTATGAAATCTGCTCTTCTTTCCCGTTCCCTCCTGCCCGCGCTTCTTGCCTGCGCTGCCCTTGGGCCCAACGCCGGACAGGCGGGCGAAATCACCTCGCAGACCGGCACCCATTTCAATTGCGCCGCCACGCTCTCGGGTGAGATCCTGCCAGGCGACCTCGACAAGATCCGCGCGATGGACCTGCGCAGCTTCGGCAACGGAGAGCGTCCGCTCTGCCTCGACAGTTCCGGCGGGTCCTTCGGGGAAAGCCTGAAGATCGCCGATTTCCTGCATGAACGTGGCATTCCCACCGCCGTTGATGACGGGGCGGAATGTCTGAACGCCTGCGCGCTGGTCTTGCTGGGGGGCAGCCGCCTGACGCGCGACGCGGGGCCGGTGCCGAACAAGCGGATGCATCTGAACGCCACGCTGGCCTTTGGCAGCCCGGCACATGCGCTGGCGGAACAGGACTATGCGGCGCAGGACATGTCTGCGGTCTACGGCTCTGCCCTTCGCGCGGCCAGCGAACTGACCGCGCGCCTCGATCAGCTGAACATGCCCGCCGATTTCGCCGCACAGGTGCTGGCGCTGACAGACAGCGACATGCTGGTGGTCGACCGGGTCGACCAGGCCCGCGCCCTGGGCCTGCAACTCGAAGGGTTCGAAGCCCCAAGCAGCCTGAGCGACACGATGGTCACGCGCTCCTGCATTCAGACCAATCCGGATTTCGACCCCGATCGGACCAGCCCGGGGCGATCCGTCTACGACCACCGCGTGCTGCGCGAGCAGGGCGCGACGGCACATCGCAAGGCCACATACGTCGTCGAGGCAATCATTGACGGCGTGCCGTCCTGGCTGGGCTGCCAGGTCGAGCTGAACACGGCCCCGCCCGCCGAAGGGCAAACCGCCGCCGCCCTGCGCCTGCGCGCCAGCCCCGACTGGACTTCGGGCGGCAATCCGACGCTGTTCCAGGTGCACAAGGCGCTGCTGCCACAGGACTGGACTGGCGTACCCTTCCGCGATTTCTGGAAACTGATCCCCGAGAACCAGACCCTCGCCGACGCGCGCAAGATGACGGCCCCCGACGCCAGTTCCTCGATCATCGTGTCACCCGTGCGCAACCTGCCGGCAACCACGCTGGGCACCGAAGCCGCGCTTGGCCTGCTGTTCGACGACCGGCAAGAAGTTCAGAACCGCCTGACGCTGCTGGGGTTCGACACCCGTGGCGCGGACGGTATCTTTGGCCCCGGCACCCGGGACGCGTTGCGCGAATGGCAGCGCAACAACGGGCTGGAGCCGACCGGTTTCCTCGATGGTGCGCAGCTGGACATGCTGAACCGCCAGAGCGACTCGCTCTATGCTGTCTTCGCCGAAGAACAGCGCCGCGAGGAAGAAGAGCAGGAGCGCCTGCGCAACGCCCCTGCCCCGGTCTTCAACCCGCCGGCCTCGGCTGCGGCGCCCGCACCGGAACCACAGGGCCAGCGCGTGCGGGTCTGCCAGCGGACGGTCTTTGGCGAACTGGTGAACTGCCGGATCGAATTCCGCTGACCCACTGACCCACTGACCCACTGACCTGCAACGAAAAACGCGCGGCGACCAGGGGCCGCCGCGCGCCGATGTCATGCCCCGGGGACAGGGGCATGTGTCACACCGATCAGGCGTCGTCCGCCGGGATCAGCCCGTCGGCGCGGGCCGTGTCCAGCTCTTCGGCGCTCAGCAGACCATCGCCATCGGCATCCGCCTGGGTATAGTCGTCCTGCGAGACGTCCGGGTACATGACCTGCACCTCTTCCAGAGACACCATGCCGTCACCGTCGGTGTCGAGCGCCATGTCGCCCTCCATGTCCTGCGCAAAGGCGGGAAGGGTGAACAGGGCCAGGACGGCGCCGGTCAGGATCTGCGTTTTCATTGTCTTTCCTCCATGAGTGGTTGGTTGGAAGTGAGCCAAACATGGGGTGCATTTTTCGCCGCTGCGAGGGCTTGCGGTCGGGGCGCCGAAAACGCGCGGCGGACTGCCGGAAACGCTGCTTCGCACAGGCGGACCTCGGCCTGTGCGAAAGCACGGGCGGGACCCCGCAAACCGAGCCTGCCCATTCTGGCGTGACACCGCCGAGGGACACGTTTCGGGGCCATTGGCGGGAACCTGCCGCGCCGATTTCAGGGAAAAGAAAGGGGGCGTCCCTTTGGGGAAGGGACGCCCCGAGTTTCGCGTACAAGGCTCATCTGATTCACCGCCCGTGTCTTTTCTGCCTGCGGCCTTGTCAGCGTCTGGGGCCAGCGCACCGGCCCCTGGAACGGATGGCGGGACGGGACTCCCTGACCACCCTAACCACGCGGGGTCACTGGCAACGTGTCCCCGCATCACCCCCCCAGGGGTGTCTCGTCAGGCGCTCCGCCGGTCCTCGACCGGCAGGGCGCCAAGCGTCCGGAAATAGGCGATGCCCGTGGTCATGTCGAAGCGGTGGACCGTCAGGTCGAACCCGCTGCCGTCATGCGCGATGGCCCTCACGGGCGCCTCGCTGCGCATTGCCGTCCCGATGAACCGCGTCGGCATCGCAAAGGACCCGGCGCCGCGGTGATCCGGTCCGTCCGGGATCACGTTGACCGTGAGGGTCATGGGATCGCTGAGAATGCCATCCCATTCGAGCACGCAGTCCATCCGGAAGGACGCCATCGTTCTGCTCCTCAGCTACAGCCGCTCGTCGCGCCGCAGGTGTTGCACTTCATGCAGGTGCCGTTGCGCACCAGCGTGTAGTTGCCGCATTCGCCGCAGGCTTCGCCTTCGTAGCCCTGCATCTTGGCCTTGGTGACCGCCGTCATGGCCATCGCCGAGGAGGCAGAGCCGCCGGACTTCGGCCCTGCCGCCGTGGCGGGCACAAGGCTGCGCAGCACCTGGTCGGGGTCTGTGCCCGCTTCCAGCGCCACAGTCGCCTGACCGCCTTGCAGGACAATCAGTTCCTGCGGCAGACGCTTGCGCAGGTAGCCGGTCGAGCTGATCTGCTTCAGCACTTCCAGGCTGCGGCTGGCGGCGGTTTCCGACAGTTCCTTGACGTTGGACACGCCCTCTTCCTCGCCCCGGCCAAGGTCGTCAAAGCTGGCGCCCTCGGGTTTGACATGGGCCAGGTCGGTGCGGTCCAGGTAGGACACGGCCAGTTCGCGGAAGATGTAATCGAGGATCGAGGTCGCGTTCTTGATCGAGTCGTTGCCCTGCACCATGCCCGCCGGTTCGAACTTGGTGAAGGTGAAGGCGTCGACGAACTCCTCCAGCGGCACGCCGTATTGCAGGCCCACCGACACCGCGATGGCAAAGTTGTTCATCATCGCACGGAAGCCGGCGCCTTCCTTGTGCATGTCGATGAAGATCTCGCCAAGGTTGCCGTCCTCGTATTCACCGGTGCGCAGGTAGACCTTGTGCCCGCCGACGATGGCCTTTTGCGTATAGCCCTTGCGGCGTTCCGGCATCTTGGTGCGACCAGCGCGGGCCACTTCCTTGATCACGACCTTTTCGACGATCTTCTCGGCCAGGACCTGCGCCTTTTCGTGCTGCGATCCGCTTTCCAGGATCTCGGCAGCCTCGTCGTCATCCTCGACCAGCGCGGCCGCCAGCGGCTGCGACAGTTTCGAACCGTCACGGTAGAGCGCGTTGGCCTTCACCCCCAGCGACCAGCTGAGTTCATAGGCCTTCTGGCAGTCCTCGATGGTCGCATCGTTGGGCATGTTGATCGTCTTCGAGATCGCGCCCGAGATGAAGGACTGCGCCGCCGCCATCATGGTGATGTGGCTGTCGACCGAGAGGAAGCGCTTGCCCTTCTTGCCGCAGGGGTTGGCGCAGTCGAAGACCTTGAGGTGTTCCTCTTTCAGATGCGGCGCCCCTTCCAGGGTCATGGTCCCGCAAACGTGGTCGTTCGCCGCGTCGATGTCGGCCTTGGAGAAGCCCAGGTGCCGCAGCAGGTCAAAGCTGGGATCGACCAGTTTTTCCGCCGGGATGCCCAGCACGTCGCGGCAGAACTCCTCGCCCAGCGTCCACTGGTTGAAGACGAAGCGGATGTCGAAGGCCGAGGCCAGCGCACTTTCCACCTTCTCGATCTGTGCCGGGCCGAACCCGTGGCCGACCAGCGCGGTGTGGTTGATGCCGGGCGCATTTCCCAGCGTCTGGTGGCCCACAGCGTAAGAGATGATCTCTTCGATCTGGCTGGAGGTATAGCCGAGGTTGTCCAGCGCACCAGGCACCGAGCGGTTGATGATCTTGAAGTAGCCGCCACCCGCGAGCTTCTTGAACTTCACCAGGGCAAAGTCGGGTTCGATGCCGGTGGTGTCGCAGTCCATGACCAGGCCGATGGTGCCGGTCGGCGCGATGACCGAGACCTGCGCGTTCCGATAGCCGTGCTTCTCGCCAAGGCTAAAGGCCTCGTCCCAGGCCGACATGGCCAGGTGCACCAGCGCCTCGTCCGGGCAATTCACCAGGTCCAGCGGGACCGGCTTGACCGCCAGGTTGTCATAGCCTTCCGAGGCGCCGTAGGCGGCGTTGCGATGGTTCTTGATGACGCGCAGCATGTGATCGCGGTTGCGGGCATAGCCCGGGAAGGCCCCCAGCTCACCGGCGATTTCCGCCGAGGTTGCGTAGGACGTGCCGGTCATGATGGCGGTCAGCGCCCCGCAGAGCGCGCGGCCCTCGTCCGAGTCGTAGCCGTAACCCATGTTCATCAGCAGACCGCCGATGTTGGCATAGCCCAGGCCCAGCGTCCGGAAGTCATACGACAGCTGTGCGATTTCCTTGGACGGGAACTGCGCCATCAGGACGGAGATTTCCAGCGTCAGCGTCCAGAGGCGCGTCGCGTGGATATAGCTTTCGGCGTCGAAACGGCCGTCCTTGAGGAAGGTCAGCAGGTTCATCGAAGCCAGGTTGCAGGCCGTGTCGTCAAGGAACATGTACTCGGAACAGGGGTTCGAGCCACGGATCGCGCCGTCTTCGGGGCACGTGTGCCAGGCGTTGACGGTGTCGTGGAACTGGATGCCCGGATCGGCACAGGCCCAGGCCGCGTGGCCGACCTGTTCCCAGAGGTCGCGCGCCTTGACGGTCTTGGCGACCTTGCCGTCGGTGCGGCGGATCAGTTCCCAGTCGGTGTCATCCTTGACCGCCTTCAGGAAGGCATCGGTGACGCGGATCGAGTTGTTGGAATTCTGGCCCGAGACCGAGGCATAGGCTTCGGAGTCCCAATCCGTGTCATAGGTCGGGAACTCGATCGAGGCATAGCCCTGGCGTGCGTAGTCGAGCACGCGCTTGATATAGGTCTCGGGGATCATGGCGCCCTTGGCCGCACGGATGGCCGCCTTCAGGGTCTCGTTGCTCTTGGGATCATATGCGTCGGCCTCTGCCCCGTCCCACGCGCGGATCGCGTCGAAGATCCCGTTCAGCATCTTTTCGTGCATCTTCGAGCCGGCGACGATGCTCGCCACCTTCTGCTCTTCGCGCACTTTCCAGTTGATGAACTCTTCGATGTCGGGGTGATCGGCGTCGCAAATCACCATCTTCGCTGCTCGACGGGTCGTTCCGCCGGATTTGATCGAGCCCGCGGCGCGGTCACCGATCTTGAGGAACCCCATCAGGCCGGAGGACTTGCCTCCGCCTGACAGCGCCTCGCCCTCGGCACGCAGGGAGGAGAAGTTCGTGCCGGTGCCAGAACCGTACTTGAACAGGCGCGCCTCGCGCACCCACAGATCCATGATACCACCTTCGTTCACCAGGTCGTCCTGAACCGACTGGATAAAGCAGGCGTGCGGCTGCGGGTGCTCATAAGCCGATTTCGACTTCACCAGCTTGCCGGTTTTGTAATCGACGTAGAAATGGCCCTGGCTGGGACCGTCGATGCCATAGGCCCAGTGCAGGCCGGTGTTGAACCACTGCGGGCTGTTCGGCGCGGCCATCTGGGTGGCCAGCATGAAACGCATCTCGTCGAAATAGGCCTGGGCGTCTTCCTCGGTGGTAAAGTATCCACCCTTCCAGCCCCAGTAAGTCCAGGCACCGGCCAGGCGGTCAAAGACCTGGCGTGCGCTGGTTTCGCCGGTGCGGGGCGTGTCCTTGGACGCCGGGACCGAGCGCCACAGGAATTCGGGCACGCCCTCTTCGGCGACGCGCTTCAGCTCGGTCGGCACGCCGGCCTTGCGAAAGTACTTCTGGGCGATGACGTCGCTGGCCACCTGGCTCCACCCTGCGGGCACTTCCAGCTGGTCGAGCGCAAAGACGGTGGTGCCGTCAGGGTTACGGATTTCCGACTTGGTTGTGACAAAGTCGACTTCGGCGTAAGCGTCCTGACCGGCCTTGGTGAATTTGCGTTCGATTTTCATCCCAGCTGCCCTTAAAGAGTGTCCCGTTATTTTCGTGCCGGTCGGTAAGGCAAAGGACAAAAGCACCCTCCCGCGGTTGCCACGCGGGCCGAGGTCCATGCCTCGTGTGAGTGTATGTTGTGCTTGTCTGTCCCTTGCCGCCGCCCACTATATCTAGTGGCTGTCCCGACCGGCCTGCACAAAATGGCCCCGACGGACCGGAATCGTCAACGCGTTTTTTTACGATATCTACATATATTTTGTGTTGACCAAACGGCACCCCACTAGGGGCGGTATGAGGCTCCCGATTCATCCCGGATCTGTTAATAATTTCAGCTTTCGCGCAAACCTTGGAAATACAAAGAGAGACGGCGGTTTATGCACAGATGCTTGTGGATAACTTCAGGAATGGCGGCCCGAACGGTTAATCTTTGTTAACTTGCCGGAGGCTTGCCGATGTTGCTCCTCGAACACGCACAACCCTCCAATTCGGGGAAAAGCGCCCCTGCCCCACCACATCTAGTGTGGTGACCGATTCTTTGGCAGAGGGCATAAAAAAGCGCCCGGACCGCGAGCCCGGACGCTTGTGATCCTCGGATCGCGCGATGGTCAGACCATGATCATATCGCTCGAGACCTGACCCAGCTGCGTATCTTCCAGCGTGACGGTCACGTCCTGATCCATGAAGACGACGTCGTCGCCCTGCTGCATCATCTGCGCGATGGCCGCATCCGCATCGGCATAGCCGAAGGCCGTGAAGTCCAGCATGTCCCAGGATTCAAGGTCGGTCACGATATGGCTGCTGCCCGTGTCGGTGCCAAAGACGAAGGTGTCGGACAGGTAGCCACCCGACAGGGTGTTCGTGCCCCCGTTGCCGGCTATCACGTCGTTGGTGCCCTGGGCATCGATCCAGTCTTGCATGTCCGAGGCACTGCGCATCTGCATCTCGGGGCTTTCCGAGAAACCCAGCAGGACCTCGGCCCGGGACGCACCGGCATCCAGCTTGCCGACCCAATGCGCCAGGCCACCGGGATCGGCCCCGCGATCCAGCGTGTTCTGGTACATCGCGCGGACGAAATCCTCGTTCGTGCCGCCACCGAAGACGTCGTTGAACTCGGGCGAATTGGCGAAGCCGTTTGCCGCTGCACTCAGGTTGAACGATCCCGTACCGATCCCGGTCGCCCAGGATTCAAAGCCCGGACCGTCCGGGTCGCGATCGAACGCGGTGACATACAGGCGATAGATCTGGCCGGTGATCCCCTCGATGTCGCCGGTGAACATGCCATCGCCATAGATCATGTCATCGCCGCCACCGCCGCCGATGTTGTCCGCGCCCATGTTGCCGAACAACATGTCGTCGCCCCCGGCCCCACGCAGGATGTCGTCGCCGCCGTCACCATAGGCCACGTCGGCCATGATCCCGGTCTGGGCGTTGGGCAGTCCCTGGTCGCTATCCGACCAGGACCCGGTGTGGATCTCGTCGTTGCCCGCGCCACCGTGGATCGTGTCCATGCCGTCGGCCATCGCGTCAAAGGTCGAGCCGGTCGCCGCCGCGGTGCGGCTGTCATCGTCGCCGGTCAGGATCTCATCGCCGGCGCCGCCCATGATCATGTCGTTGCCGGCGCCACCCGCGATGCCGCCGTCATATTGGGCCAGTGTCAGGCCACCCGAGGCGCCTGCATCGGCGGCGTTCGGGGCGTTGACGTCCATCTGGCCCGAATCCAGCGTGTCGTTGCCGCCGTTGCCTTCGAGGATGTCGGCCCCCAGGCCACCCATCAGCGAGTCATTGTCCGCGCCGCCCGCGATCGTGTCGTCGCCCGCAAGCCCGTCGACCATGTCATCCCCGGGTCCCGCGTCGAACATGTCGGGATTCGGGGTCAGCACGACCGTGTCGCTTGCCGTCTCGCGGTGCTCTGCCAGGACGGCAAACGCCTCTTCGCGGGTGGCAACCTCGATACTTCCGGCCGCAGCGGGCAGGATGCCGATATAGCCGTTCTCACCACCTGCGACCTCACCGCCCGTGCCCGTGCCGATGCCATCGGGAATCTCGACCCCGTGCAGCACGATCTCGCGCAGTTCCAGCGGCATCAGGTCGGATGCAAAGTAGTCGGTCATCGTGACCGGGCTGAAGAAATTGCTGTTGTCGCCAAGGTCATAACTCTGGACGAACGAGATCCGCCCCGAGGCGTCGGCCATCGGCATCATGCCGTCCATCGACAGCGGCAGGATCACGTCGCCGTATTTGCTCACCCCCTCCAGAACCTCGACCATGCCGTCGCGGTCCAGGTCGTCGGCAATGGTCGGCGCCACGGAATCAATCGGCGTGCCGTTTTCGTCGAACAGACCGTGGATGTGCTGTGCGTGCGTCTGCGACGGTGTCAGCCCGGTGGCCGAGATCGCGACGTTCAGATAGGTCGAACCATCGTCGTCGGTGACCATCGCCAGCACTGCGGTGCCCTGCACACCGGAACTGTTCAGCGCGCCCAGATCAACGGTCCAGAAGGCATCTGCCTGGTCCAGAAACGTTTCGAATGAATCGTAATTAGAGGCCAAATGGGCCATGAAAACTTCCTCCTGTCGCTTGTCGCGTGCTCGTAGCCACGTCTCAGGAATCGGAAAGTTTCAAAGGGTCTCGAAAAATCAGGCCACTCCATGCCGCATGCGCTTCAGGGGCGGCGGTATGCGCTACGAAACACCTTCAAGAAGGTGTTTCTAAACAGTCTCTTGCAGGAAAATGGTCGGGGCGGCGAGATTCGAACTCACGACCTTCTGTACCCAAAACAGACGCGCTACCAGGCTGCGCTACGCCCCGACGGTCCGTGCGGTCTAGCCGCACGAGACGGGCTTGAAAAGCCCTTTTGACAGATCAGCAGGGCCAGGCGGCGCGGCGGATCGCCGGGTGGCGCATTTGCGCCCCTTCCTTGATCCCCAGCATCCGGGCATAGCCGCCGTTGATCTCGAGCACGAACTGAACCTGCTCGCCTCCGGGGATCGAGGTTTCGTCATGCGGCTTGGCATTCGCATGGACGTGGACCACCACGCCCTGGCTGTCGGCAAAGATGATGTCGAGCGGGATAAAAGTGTTCTTCATCCAGAACGCCACCGGCTGCGGCGCCGGGTAGATGAACAGCATGCCCTTGCTTGCCGGCATGGATTTGACGTTCATCAACCCCTGCGCCCGGCTGTCGGGCGTATCTGCCACGTCCACGTTGAAACGGGCCAGGGCATGACCGCCGCGCACATAAAGAGTGTCCTCGCGGCATTCTCCGACGCGGTTGTCGGGGTCGCTCACCTTGGTCGGTTCGGGCGCGGCATCGGCCAGCGGTTCGTCGCCGATCGGCAGGATCGGATTGATCAACGGCGGCTTTTCGTCAGACGGTTCCTGCGCCGGTTCGGGCTCGCGCGCCTCTTCGGCGGGGTCCGCGGGATCGGGCGTCACCCGCGCCACGGGTTCGCTTTCCTCCGGAGCATCCGGACCGGGATCCGGCACGGGGACCTCGGCCACCGGATCTGCCGGGGTCGGGCCGTCCTCGACCGGGGCGGCGTCCGGGGCCGCATCCACGGGTGCCTGGGCCGCCGGTGGCGGAGGCGCCGTTTCCTGTTCCAGAATGACAGAGCCTTCGTCCTGGCTCCAGACCGGCCACGCAACCAACGTGGCAACCAAACTCAACGCGACAAGGCGCTTTCCCATGCGTTCACTTCCATCGCCATGCGTCCGCGCTTGCCCTCGACCACGCGGATCGCAAGGGCTTCGCCCGGTTGCAGATCCGCGAGGCCCGACCGGCGCAGGACCTCGATATGAATGAACACATCTTCCGGTTTTCCGAAGACATTTGCAAACCCGAAACCCTTGGCCTTGTCGAACCACTTGACACGCGCCGGTTCCAGCGTTGCCTGGGCCATGACCTCGGGGTCGAGTTGTTCGAAGTCCGCAAGCGGCGCGCTTTCCGGGGCCTCCGGTGGTTCCACCTTCAGCACCTGCGTCGCCTGAACACCCCTGTCGGTGCGTTGGACCGTGATTTCTATGCGCGCACCATCGGCGACGGAACTCTGTCCGAAGTTCCGCAGGACATTCGCGTGCAACAAAATATCCGGACCACCCGAGTCCGAAATGACAAATCCGAAGCCTTTGACGGGATCAAACCATTTCACCCGTCCGGAGACCGCTTCGTTTTCCGTGTCCTCTCGTGTCAACGTCGTTCCCGATTGTACCATCTTATCCCCATCCGACCTCTTGAAACAAAGCCCGCGGACAGCGCAAGCCCGGGGAAATGACCTTTTTTGTGTCAGATAGGCTAACGGCGCCCCTTGAAAACCTAGTGTACAGGCCTGTTTTTCTACCTGTTTTCAGTATGCTTCACGGGTTGAGACGGTCAACAGTCCAAGGGGCGGACATATCCTTTCGCGCCCAACGAAACCTGTCGTGGAGGCGAAATGCGCCATCTGCCCAGAATTCGATCTCCACGGGCCGAATCCGGTAACCGCCCCAGAACGGCGGGCGCGGCGGGTTGGCGCCATGCCGGGCCGTGACACGGGCCACCTCGGCCATCAGCGCCGTGCGACTGTCCAGCGGGCGGCTCTGACGGCTGGCCCAGGCGCCAAGACGGCTCTTGATCGAGCGCGAGGCATAATACTCATCCGCCTGCGGCCCCTCTTCCTTTTCGACAAGGCCACGGACACGGACCTGGCGGCGCAGGGATTTCCAGTGCATGACGAAGGCCGCTTTGCCCGCCTGGTCGATCTCGCCGGCCTTGGCGCTTTCGTAGTTGGTATAGAAGACGAAGGCATCCGCCTCGATCTCCTTGAGCAGGACCATGCGCGCATTGGGCAGACCATCGGCATCGACAGTCGACAGCGCGATGGCGTTGGGATCGTTGATCTCCTTGGCCTCTGCCTCTGCCAGCCAGTTGCGCGCGATCTGAAAAGGGTCGTCGCCTGCGAAAATCCCGCTGCGGTCGCTCATCGTCATGGTCTCCTTCTGTCCGTTTCGAGCCGGACGCGCCGGGAATGTGACCTGTGTCGCGCCGGATGCAAGCCCCGTTTTGGACACACGGCAGGCTTGATGGTCCCGGACCGATCGCCTAAAGGTCGCTCCATCGACGATCTGGCGGAAAGGGCGCTCATGTCAAACCAGTTGATGGCGGGAAAACGCGGTCTGATCATGGGCCTGGCCAATGACAAATCCATTGCCTGGGGCATCGCCAAGGCCTGCGCCGACGCCGGCGCAGATCTGGCCTTTTCCTACCAGGGTGAGGCGCTGAAGAAGCGTGTCGATCCGCTGGCCGGGCAACTGGGCTCGGACATCGTTCTGCCCTGCGACGTCAGCGACGAAGCCTCGATCGACGGGCTGTTCGACGCGCTGAAAGAGCGCTGGGACGGTCTCGACTTCATCGTTCACGCGATCGGCTTTTCGGACAAGTCGGAACTGCGCGGTCGGTATGTCGACACTTCAAAAGACAACTTCACCATGACAATGGACATCTCGGTCTACAGTTTCACCAGCGTGATGCAACGGGCCGAGAAGATGATGACCAAGGGCGGCAGCGCCGTGACGCTGACCTATTACGGCGCCGAACGCATCATGCCGCATTACAATGTCATGGGCGTGGCCAAGGCCGCGCTGGAGGCGTCGGTGCGCTACCTGGCCGAGGACCTGGGCAAGGACGGCATCCGCGTCAACGCCATCAGCGCCGGGCCGATCAAGACCCTAGCCGCGAGCGGCATCGGAGATTTCCGCTACATCATGAAGTGGAACGAGTACAATTCGCCCCTGCGCCGAAACGTGACGATCCAGGACGTGGGCAATTCCGCGCTCTACCTGCTGTCCGACCTGGGCGCGGGCGTGACCGGAGAGACGCATCACGTCGACGCGGGCTATCATGTCGTCGGCATGAAGGCGGTCGACGCGCCGGACATCACCAAGGGCTGAGCGCCCTGCCCGTCTGACGGACAGGATCGCAACGAAATCCGGCCCCGGCCTTCGCACCGGGGCCTCTTCGTTTGACATCGGCACCGTGCTCTGACGTTCTGATCCCGTGCCGCGAAGGAGCCGCCACCATGACCTGGACACATCTGCTTGCCTTCAACCTGACCCTTCTGGCCGCGATGGCCGCGCCGGGGCCTGCGCTGCTTTATGCGTTGCGCCAGTCGATTGCGGGCGGGTTCCGCACAGGCTTTGCCACCGGCATTGGCCTTGGCCTGATGGCCGCTTGCTGGACCGGGGCCGCGCTGTTGGGGCTGGAGGTGATCTTTTCGCTCTTTCCCTTTGCCTATGGCGCCATGAAATTGGCGGGCGCGCTGTATCTCATGTGGATTGCCTGGGGCCTTTGGCGCGATGCGCGCAAGCCCGTGTCCGACAGCGCACGGCCCGGTGCCAATGCCTTTCTGGGCGGGTTGCTGGTGAACCTTCTGAACCCGAAATCGGTGCTTTTCGCGGCCTCCGTGCTGGTGGTGATCTTTCCCGCCGACATGGGGCTCGGGGTCAAGGCGCTGATCGTGGCCAACCATTTCCTTGTCGAAGTCACGGTCTATGGGCTGTTTGCCGCCCTCTTGTCGACCGCGCCTGCCCGCGCCGGCTACCTGCGGGCCAAGCCGGTGATCGACAGGGTCGCGGCGGCCCTGCTGGGGGCGCTGGGGCTGCGGCTCTTGCTGTCGCGGTAACGGCTGACTGGGCCGGAACAGGAGGAAACGACAGGTGGGTAAGCGCATGGTCTCACGCCGCACGACGCTTGCAATGATCGCCAGCCTTTGCGCATCCGCCGCCCGGGGCGAACTTGCCCCCCGCGAGGGCGCAATTGCCGCCGGCCGCCTGCCCCCGGCCGGCAAGGGCGCCGGGTACAGACGACTCGACGTGCCGCACATCCGGCAACCTCCCAATCTTTGCGTACCGACCTCGGCGGCCATGATCCTGGCCTATTTCGGCCAGGTCATGGATCCGCGCCGCCTCAAGGTGATGGCCGAAGGACACAAGTCTCCGTCGCAGCGCAACGCGGATTTCACCTATTGGGACGACCTGGATCATGCCTTGCGCCAACTGGGTCACCGCTGGAGCATCCGACATTATCCACGCACCGAAGCCGGGTTCCGGCGCGGCCTGCGCGATCTCAAGCGCAGCCTCGACCGGGGCCGTCCCGTCATGATCGAGATCCACCAGGATAACGGGCACACGCTGGTGGTGACGGGCTATCACGAGGCCGGCGGGATCGTCTTTCTGGCCGATCCTTTTCTGCCCACGGGAAAATCGCGCGTGCTGAGCTACGACCAACTGCGCGAGAATTGGCACGATCATCGGTTCGGATCGTCCCGCAGTGCCTTTTTTTCACGTCCGTGACGCAACGGCTTACATCTTCCCTCGTCTGCCCGGTCTTGCTATGCCCTGTTGCACCCCGGACCAATGGAGACACCGCGTCATGACCGACCGCCTACCGCATGAAAAAGGCTTTCACGTCAGCTGGGACCAGCTGCACAGGGATGCGCGGGCACTGGCCTGGCGGCTCCAGGGACAGGGGCCGGACAATGGTTACTGGAAGGCGGTTGTGGCGATCACCCGAGGCGGCATGGCGCCCGCGATGATCGTGGCGCGTGAGCTTGACATCCGCACCGTCGATACGATCAGCGTCAAGAGCTATCACTCGGGCGGCGGCAAGGCCGATCAGCGGCGCGAGGCGCAGGTTCTGAAATCCCCGGATGCGGCGCTGGTGGGTGAAGGCGAAGGCGTGTTGATCATCGACGACCTGGTCGACAGCGGCAAGACGCTGGAACTGGTGCGCAGCCTGTACCCCAAGGCGCATGTGGCAACGGTCTATGCCAAGCCGCAGGGCCGCCCGCAGGTCGATACCTTCATCACCGAGGTCAGCCAGGACACCTGGATCTTCTTCCCCTGGGACATGGCACTGCAATACGTCAAACCCTATCGCGGCGACGATTGACGGCGTGATCCAAAGGCGCGCCTGACGGCGCCCTCTCACTCTTGGGGGCAGGCCCCCAAACCCCCGGCGAGGGCGCTGCCCTCGCGCTCCCGAGGTATTTTCAAACCCAAAGAAACGATTGGTTGGAGCAAGCCGATGGTCACGCGCACTGAGGCAACCTTTTTTCCGCCCATCCCGGAGGCGCAGCGCTGGCTGAAAGGGGTGGATTTTCCGGCGGACCGGCCCCTGATCAACCTCAGCCAGGCCGCGCCGGCAGATCCGCCGCCCGCGCCAATGCGCGCAGCGATGGCAGAGATGCTGGAAGACCCGGCCAGCCACCTCTACGGTCCGGTTCTGGGCCTGCCCGCACTGCGCGAGGCGCTGGCCGCGGACTGGGCACGGCAATATGGCGGCACGGTTGAGGCGGCGCAGGTCGGCATCACGTCAGGCTGCAACCAGGCCTTTGCGGCGACCATCGCAGCCACTTGCGGCGAGGGCGACGAGGTGATCCTCCCCGTGCCGTGGTATTTCAATCACAAGATGTGGCTGGACATGAGCGGGGTGCACGCGGTGCCTCTGACCTGTGGCGAGACCCTCGTCCCCGTCCCGGAGGACGCGCGCGCACTGATCACGCCGCGTACCCGGGCCATCGTGCTTGTCAGCCCCAACAATCCCTGCGGCGTGGAATACCCGGCGGAGGTGCTGGAGGGGTTTCATGACCTCTGCGCCGAGGCCGGTATCCGGCTGATTGTCGATGAGACCTATCGCGATTTCGACTCGCGCAGCGGTGCCCCGCATGCCTTGCTGACCCGCGCGGACTGGGACCGGACACTGGTACAGCTCTACAGTTTTTCCAAGGCCTACCGGCTGACCGGCCATCGCGTCGGCACGGTCATCGGCCAGCCGGAGTTGCTGCACCAGATCGAGAAGTTCCAGGACACGGTGGCGATCTGCGCCCCCTCGCTTGGACAGCGTGCCGCGCTCTGGGGGCTGGAGAACCTGGACCAGTGGAAGGCCGAACAGCGCGAGGAGATCCTGGACCGCCGCGCCGCGATCGAGGAGCATTTTCCGCCGCTGGCCGCGCGCGGCTGGCGGCTTCTGGGCTGCGGCGCGTACTTTGCCTATATCGAACATCCCTTTGCCGAAGGGTCTGCCACGCTGGCACCCGGGCTGGTGCGCGAGGCAGGCGTGCTGATCCTGCCGGCGACGATGTTCACCCCCGAGGGCGACCCCAGCGGCGACCGGCAGTTCCGGGTTGCCTTTGCCAATACCGACCGCGCCGGGATCGCCGAGTTCGCGCGCAGGCTGGCGCAGGTCGACGGGCCTCTTGCAGCCCCCGGGGGAGCCGCATAGACAGGGGCAAACCGACAGCGGGAGGTCGAGATGGCGGACAAGAAGAGCGGCGTGGGAAAGTACCTGGTCTGGGGTCTGCTGGGGCTCTTGCTGCTGGGCCTGGGCGGTTTCGGCGCCACCAACTTCTCGGGCACAGTGCGGTCGATCGGAAAGGTTGGCGAGGCCGAGATCTCGACCAATGACTATTTCAGGTCGCTGCAGAACGAGATCCGCAACATCCAGCAGCAGAGCGGACAGGCGCTGTCCTTCCAGCAGGCGCAAAGCCTGGGCCTGACGCAGCAGGTTCTGAGCCAGCTGGTCGTCACCGCCGCGCTGGAGAACGAGGCCGACACGCTGGGCCTGTCCATCGGCGACACGCGCCTGGCCGAGGACCTGCGCCAGATCCGCGCCTTTCAGGCCGTGGACGGCAGTTTCAACCGCGAAGCCTACAAGTTGACGCTGGAAAACGCGGGCCTCAAGGAACGCGAGTTCGAGGAAAAGCTGCGCAACGAAAGCGCCAGTTCGCTGCTGCAGAGCGCCGTTCTGGCCGGCATCCGCCTGCCCGATGCCTATGTCGATACGCTGATCGGCTATACCGCCGAACGCCGCAGCATCACCTGGGCCGTCGTCGGTGAAAGCCAGCTGGACCTCGGCGTCACCACGCCGACCGAAGAGATCCTGCGCGCGCACTACGATGACAACATCGACAAGTTCACCCGCCCCGAGACCAAGCGCCTGACCTACGCCTGGGTGACGCCCGAGATGCTGGTCGACAGCGTCGAGGTGGACGAGGACAGCCTGCGCGCCGCCTATGACGAGCGCAAGGACGAGTTCGACCTGCCCGAGAGGCGTCTCGTGGAACGTCTCGTCTTCAACGACACCGCCGCCGCAGAGGCCGCCCTGGCCCGCATCACCTCGGGTGAGATCGGTTTTGGCGACCTCGTGGATGAACGTGGTCTTGCGCTGGAAGACACCGACATGGGCGATGTCACACGCGCCGACCTGCGCGACGCGGCGGACGCGGTCTTTGACGGTTCCGTCGGCCAGGTCGTCGGCCCGGCACCGACGCCTCTTGGCCCGGCCCTGTTCCGGATCAACGCCGTCCTGCCGGCGCAACTGACCTCATTCGAGGATGCCGTTCCCGGACTGCGCGGCGAACTGGCGCTGGACCGGGCCCGCCGCGTGATCGACGCGCAGGCGCAGGGCTATGACGATGAACTGGCCGCGGGCCTCACGCTCGAGGAATTGGCGGAAACCACCGATCTTGACCTGGGACAGATCGGCTGGACCGGCGACAACGACGAGGGCATCGCGGGTTACCCTGCCTTCCGCGACGCGGCAGAGGCGGTGAAGGACGGGGACTACCCGGCCATCGCCACGCTGGGAGACGGCGGTGTTTTTGCCCTGCGTCTGGACGCGATCGAGCCCCCCGCCCCCTACCCCTTCGACGAGGTGCGCGTGCGGGTCGAGGCTGACTGGCGCGAGGCGCAAAAGGCGGATGCGTTGTTGAAACAGGCCGAGGCGCTGGCGGGCCAACTGGGCGAAGGCGTCACCTTCGAAGGGCTGAACCTGACGGCCCAGACCGAAGAGGCCCTGACCCGGACCTCTTTCGGTGCGGTGCCGCGTGCAGTGCTGGAGGCTGTCTTTGACATGGAGCCGAACCAGGTCCGGGCCGTCAGCACCGGCGACTCGGCCATCGTGGTCCGGCTGGATGAGATCCTGGACGTCGACCCCGATGACGAACAGGCCAAGCAACTGGCGCAGCTGTTCCGCGACCAGGCCGCGCAGGCGGTGGCACAGGACCTGTTCCGCGCCCTCGCCTCGGACATCCAGGACCGCGCCGGCGTGGACCTGGACCAGGCGGCGATCAACGCCGTTCACGCGAACTTCCAGTAGAGACGATGGTACAGCTTATCCCTTCCTTCGACGGCTTCGCCGCTGCCTATGAGGCGGGCCGCAACCAGGTGGTCTATGCCCGCCTGGCCGCCGATCTCGACACACCGGTGTCGCTGATGCTGAAACTGACCGGCGCGGCACGCGATGCCTTCATGCTCGAATCCGTAACCGGCGGAGAGGTGCGCGGGCGCTATTCGATCATCGGGATGAAGCCGGACCTGATCTGGCAATGCCACGGGGACCAGAGCCGCCTGAACCGCATGGCGCGCTTTGATCCCGATGCCTTCGAGCCACAGCAGGACGACCCGCTAACGGCGCTGCGCGCGCTACTGGCCGAGAGTCGGATCGACCTTCCGGACGACCTGCCGCAGGCGGCGGCGGGGCTTTTCGGCTACCTGGGCTACGACATGATCCGCCTGGTCGAACACCTTCCGGATGTGAACCCAGATCCGCTGGGCCTTCCCGACGCGCTGCTGATGCGGCCCTCGGTCGTGGCCGTTCTGGACGGCGTCAAGGGCGAGGTGACGGTGGTCTCTCCTGCCTGGGTGCAGGACGGGCTGTCGGCCCGCGCCGCCTATGCGCAGGCCGCCGAACGGGTGATGGACGCGGTGCGCGACCTGGAACGTGCCCTGCCGCAGGCCAGCCGCGACCTGGGCGACGCGGCAGAGCTGGGCGAACCGGTCTCCAACTTTGCCCATGACGCCTATCTGTCAGCGGTCGAGAAGGCCAAGGAGTACATCAAGGCGGGCGACATCTTTCAGGTGGTGCCTTCGCAGCGCTGGACGCAGGATTTCCCCCTGCCGCCGTTTGCGCTTTATCGCTCGCTGAGACGTACCAACCCGTCGCCCTTCATGTTCTACTTCAACTTCGGCGGCTTCCAGGTGATCGGCGCCTCGCCCGAGATCCTCGTTCGGGTCTTCGGCAAAGAGGTCACGATCCGTCCCATCGCGGGCACCCGCCCCCGTGGCGCGACCCCGGCCGAGGACAAGGCGCTGGAGGAGGATCTGCTTGCCGACCAGAAGGAACTGGCCGAACACCTGATGCTGCTGGACCTCGGACGCAACGACACCGGCAAGGTGTCCAAGATCGGAACCGTCCGACCGACAGAGAAATTCATCATCGAACGCTACAGCCACGTCATGCACATCGTGTCCAACGTGGTCGGTGAACTCTCCGAGGACCAGGACGCTTTGTCGGCCCTGCTGGCCGGACTTCCGGCGGGCACCGTCAGCGGAGCACCGAAGGTCCGCGCGATGGAGATCATCGACGAACTGGAACCGGAAAAGCGTGGCGTCTACGGCGGTGGTGTCGGCTATTTCAGCGCCGGCGGCGACATGGACATGTGCATCGCCCTGCGCACCGCGCTGGTAAAGGACCGCAAGCTCTACATCCAGGCCGGCGGCGGCGTGGTCTATGACAGCGATCCCGAGGCAGAGTACCAGGAGACGGTGCACAAATCCAACGCGATCCGTCGTGCGGCGGCGGATGCGGCGCGTTTCACCGGAGACGGAAATAGCTGAGACCGGGCAAAGGGGGCTCTGCCCCCGGCTCCCTTCGGTCGCCTCCCCCGAGGTATTTTGCAAACCAAAGAACCTTAATCTCTTGCTAACCACTCCATCTTAAAGTGATGGAGCGGTACAGGCTGAGGAGCCGATGACCGCAAACCGAAGAAGCCCCCTGTCTATACCGGCAGGGGGTTATTCATTCGTGCGGCGAGGGAGTACGCGACTGCGCTTCTTTGGTTTGCAAAATACCTCGGGGTGAATTGGCCGAAGGCCAAGAGGGGCAGCGCCCCTTCTACCCCGCCGCCTCCTGGCGAATCCGTTCGATCATGGCACGCAGCCCATTTGAACGCTGTGCCGACAGGTGCTCGTGCAGGCCAAGGCGCCCCAGTTCCGCGCGCGCATCCACGGCCGACACATCCGACAGGGGAAGCCCGTCGTACAGCCGATGCAGCAGCGCGATCAGCCCCTTGACGATCAGCGCGTCGCTGTCGCCCTGGAACCGGAACACACCGGCATCGGGCGTCATGTGCAGCCAGACCTGGCTGGCACAACCCTCGACCTTGGTGGCCGGCACTTTCAGCGCCTCGGGCATCGGCTCCATGTCCTTCCCCATCTCGATCACCATGCGGTAGCGGTCTTCCCAATCTTCCAGGAACTCGAAATCCTCGACGACGTCTTCGAATGCTGCCTGCGCCATTCTGCCCTCCATTTGCCGCAGACCTAGGCAGAGCCGCGGCAAAGGTCCAGCCCCCAACCGGCGGGAGGTTCTTTTCAACGGCGCCGTTCTGCGCTAACCCTCCGGGAAATCTGCTTGGGGGCGTAACATGTTCAAACCGGTATCCAGCCTCGTGCTCGCGGCGATCCTGCTGACCAGCTGCGGCGCAGTGCGCGACAGCCGCCTGAACCCGGTGAACTGGTTCGGACGCAGCGAGTCGCGTCCCGTGGCCGCCGTCAACGGCGACGTGAACACCTTGATCCCGCGCGGGCGCGAGTCGATCTTCCGCCAGGAAAAGGACACCAGCTATCGCGGGACCGACATGGGCGAGATCACCGAGCTGGTGATCGAACGCCGCCCCGGTGGCGCCATCGTCCGGGCCACCACGGTCGCCGACTACCAGGGTGCCTTCGACGTCAAGCTGGTTAAGATCGACGCGGAAAGCGGCCAGGGCACCCTGACCTATGCCTTTCGCGGATTGCAGCCGCGCGCGGCCACGGGAACGGCCCAGTCGCGCACCCATACGGCGGCCATCTGGCTGACCGACAACGAGCTGCTGGACGTGCGCCTGATCCAGGTCAAGGGTCGCCATAACGTGCGCAGCGTGCGCCGCTGAACGGCGCAGCCCGGTCGCACGATGGCGGTCAGAGATCGATGACCGTGACCGCCTTGCCCTTGGCCCCCAGCGCGATCTGACCGTCACACAAACGCAACGCATCCTCACCAAAGACCTCGCGTCGCCAGCCGGTCAGCGCCGCCACGTCGCGCTGGCCTGCCGCGATGGCATCCAGGTCAGAGGCCGGCGCAATCAGCTTTGACGCGACGCCGTAGCTTTCGGTCTTGGCCTTCAACAGCACGCGCAGAAGGTCCGAGAGCGCCGGGTTCACTTGCAGTTTCTCGCGGTCGTTCACGACCTTGGGCAGGTTATCCTTGGGGCACTCCTGCCCGGCGGCAACGGCCGCAAGGATCCCGTCGGCGATCGCGCCCTTGCGCGCCTCGCGCAGCAACAGGCGCGACCGGCTGAGGTCGTTCATGTTCTGCGGCTTGGTCGAGGCAAGCTCGACCAGGGCATCGTCCTTGAACACCCGGTTGCGCGGGATGTTGCGTTCCTGTGCATGGGCCTCTCGGAAGGCCGCAAGCTCGCGCACGATCGCCAGGAAACGTGGCGAGTTCGACCGGGTCTTGACCCGTTTCCAGGCATCCTCCGGGTGCGTGACGTAGGTTTGCGGATCTGTCAGCACCGCCAGTTCCTCGGCCACCCAGCGGGCGCGCCCGGTCTCTTCCAGCTTGGCGTTCAGGAATTCGTAGATCTGGCGCAGGTGCGTGACATCCGCCAGCGCGTAGGTCTTTTGCGCATCAGTCAGCGGGCGCCGCGACCAGTCGGTAAAACGCGAACTCTTGTCGAGCTGCTGCTTGGCGATCCGCTTGACTAGCGTTTCATAGCCGACCTGCTCCCCGAAACCGCAGACCATCGCTGCAACCTGCGTGTCAAAAAGCGGTGCCGGAATCACGCCGTGATCGACGTGGAAGATCTCCAGATCCTGCCGCGCGGCGTGGAAGACCTTGACCACATCCTTGTTCCGGAACAGCGCCATCAGCGGCTCCAGCGAAAGATCCCCCTCGAGCGGATCGACCAGCACCGCATCCGCATCGTCCCGGCCCGGCAAGGCCAGCTGGATCAGGCAGAGTTTGGAGTAATAGGTGCGTTCCCGCAGGAATTCCGTATCCACGGTCACGTAGGGAACAGAGGCAGCTGCCTCGCAGAAGGCCGCCAGCTCTTCCGTCGTCGTCAAGGTTTTCATGCGGGCTCCGGCTGGATGCACGGGCCAGGAAAGGCCCGCTCCGTGAAAGGTCAGGCAAGGTCGTGGCGCCGTTGGCCCCCTTGCGTCCAGCCACCATAGAGCAATCCCCGGGGACATTCAAAGCCCGTCTGGCGCGCCGGAATTCGGATGGCAGCACATAACAAATCGTGATTCCAAACGATCCAAACATTCATTTCAAGAATGTATCTGAAGCGCCTATCTGCCTGTCATCGCACACAGGAGACCGCAGACATGACAACCCTCGACCACCACATCCACCAGGCCGCTCCCCGGTCCGCAAACGCCGAAACCTCGCGCCTGATCGCGATGATCGTCACCCTGGCCGCCCTGACCTTCATGGGGCTGGTGGCATTGACCGCGCCCGCCTCTGCCCCCGACCCGCAAGGGTGGCACGGCAATTCCGCGTCCATGCAGCGCCTCGACGGCTAGGCGCCTTTAGGGCAGATCGACGCGCGTCCGGTCCCCGGCGGCAAAGCGGCGCAAGACCGCCGGGTACAACCGGTGTTCCATCTTGAGCACCCGCGCCGCCAGCGCCTCGGCACTCTCGCCGGGCAGGATCGGCACCCGGGCCTGCCCCAGGATCGGGCCGTCGTCCAGTTCCGGCGTGACCTCGTGCACGGTACAGCCGGCCTCCGTGTCACCTGCCTCGATGGCCCGGGCGTGAGTGTTCAGCCCCCGGTATTTTGGCAAAAGCGATGGGTGGATGTTCAGCATCCGCCCTTCCCACGGCGTCACGAATCCTGCCGTCAGGACGCGCATGAACCCGGCAAGGCACAGGATGTCCGGCTCATGCGGGGCCAGTGCCTCTTGCAGCGCCTCTTCGAAGGCTGTCCGGTCGCCGCCAAAGGGACGGTGATCGACGACAGCCGTCGGCACGCCGCGCTCCGCCGCCTTCCGCAGCCCACCGGCATCTGCACGGTTGGACAAGACCAGCACCGGTCGCGCGGGATGGTCGCCGGTCATGCTGTCGACCAGCGTGACCATGTTGGACCCGCCGCCAGAGATGAAGATGGCGACCCGTTTCACCCCAGTGATCCGCTATATGTCACGCCTTCACCGGCGGTGACGCGGCCCAGCCGGTGCACTCGCTCGCCATGTTCGCTCAGCAACGCATCGACGGCATGTTCACTTTCGGGGTCGACGACCAGGATCATGCCGATGCCACAGTTGAAGGTCTTGAGCATTTCGCCCTCTTCAATGCCGCCGATGCCGCGCATCCACTTGAAGAGGTCGGGCAGATCCCATGCGTCCAGGTCGATCTCGGCGCCCAGCCCCTCGGGCAGGACGCGCGGCAGGTTCTCGGTCAGGCCGCCACCGGTGATATGGGCCAGCGCGCGCACGCCCCCGACCCCGATAGCCGCCAATGCCGGTTTGACGTAAAGCCGGGTCGGCGCCAGCAGCGCCTCACCCAGCGTCGCGTCCCCCCAGGGGCAGGCAGCGTCCCAGCCAAGGCCCGACATCTCGACCAGTTTGCGCACGAGGCTGTAGCCGTTGGAATGCACCCCGTCCGAGGCCAGGCCCAGCAGGACGTCGCCCTCTTTGACCCCTTCGGGCAGCGCCGCGCCCCGTTCCATCGCACCCACGGCAAAGCCCGCAAGGTCGAAATCGCCCGCCGGGTACATGCCCGGCATCTCGGCCGTCTCGCCCCCGATCAGGGCGCAGCCGGACCGCACGCAGCCCTCTGCGATGCCTTCGACCACCCGCGCTGCGGTTTCCGTCTCCAGCTTGCCGGTGGCGAAATAGTCGAGGAAGAAAAGCGGCTCCGCCCCCTGGCAGACCAGATCGTTCACGCACATGGCGACAAGATCGATGCCGACGCCGTCAACATGGCCGGTGTCGATCGCGATGCGCAGCTTGGTGCCGACGCCATCGGTCGCCGCCACAAGCACCGGGTCCTCGAAGCCCGCGGCCTTGAGGTCAAAGAGCGCGCCGAAGCCGCCCAGCCCGCTCATCACGCCCGGACGCGTGGTCCGTTTCGCGGCCGGCTTGATCCGTTCGACCAACGCGTTGCCCGCGTCGATATCCACGCCTGCCTGGGCATAGGTCAGCCCGTTCTTGCCATCGCTCATAGGGATCTCCTTCAGGCCCACGCCCGATTTTCGCCCGCGCTTAGCGCATCGCAAGGCGCCCTGCAACGTGGACGCTTGACGCGGCAAGGCGCCGTGGTACTGAGAACGACACGGTGGGCCTGTAGCTCAATTGGTTAGAGCAGGGCGCTCATAACGCCTTGGTTGGGGGTTCGAGTCCCTCCGGGCCTACCAGAAACCAAAATTAGTCCTTTAAATTCAATATTCATGTGGACCGAGAGCGTCTGCATCGGGTCCAAATAGTGTCAATGACTTACAAGTTAAGTGGACCCCGATTCTCATCCGATGCGAAGGCGGTGCAGGTGGACCAAAGGTAGACCTAACTAGTTTAAGCCACATGGCGGAACATTGTCGGCAGTCAGCAACACTTCCTGTGCGCTAACACCACGCACCAAGCAGATCTGTCACCGAGCTAGAAGGGCAGTCAATGATCACGGCTGAACACAACAAAATTGTCACCACGTTCCGGAAAACCGCCCTCAGGTCCACTCCGTTCCTCGATTTCCAACTTAACCAGATTTTCAGCCTCTTTCAGCGCAACCGCACTGGCTTCAAAACCATTGACCAGGGCAAATGCAGCCAGGTCCCGCAACACTTCGACCATCCATCTCGGATCAGGTTTTTCATCCATCCGCGCACCTCCAAAAAACAGTTGTTACCCGAAAAGTTGAAAAGCAGACTAACCCAACACTATGAAGGTTAATCAATGCTGGTTCGGTCACAGAAAACTTCATCCCAAGTCCACGCCGACAACGACAACTGTCCTCCGACACGATTTCGTAGAGTTCGTGCCGCGACCATGCTACTGCTCGGCTGGAGTCATCTTGTAATACTCCTGTGGGCTTCAGCCCACCTTTTGGGCTCATAAAAGAAAAGCTCTCCAGGTCGCTAAGTATGTTGAACCAAGGCTCCGAGCCTTCGATCACCGTCACTTCAAAAATTTTTTGATCAAAGCGAAGACTTCCAATTGCTGTTGAGCCACGCGATCCAAACAGACAAGTACGCAGGCCAGACTGAAGTTGGCAAGAGGATGCCGATTTCGATCCAATAGCAACCGGCGTTAACGTATCGTTAAACACAGCATGCCATTTCCTTCAAGAAAACTACCTAAAAGCATAGAGGAGCCAACATGTCCCCAGATGAAATCGCCAAACGTGCCGAGGCAACGGCCAAACGCTGCGATGAACAAGGCTTCTTCTCAACGGCTAAGGCTTTGCGCACCCTTGTATGTGAATTAGGTGAGAGCGGCTGGCTATCCAACGTCAACCACGATGCAAAACTACAACAGAACGGTGCTACTTCAAAGGAAACGTGACTCCTGTCTTAACCTCAGCTTTACCCACAGATCCTATCCGTGGTTGCGTAAATGCTGACAGGTCAACTAGGGAGACCAACATGCCCAATCTGTACGACGAAATAATGAACCTGTTGCACGAAGCGGGAGCATTTGCCGAAGTCCAGCGCCAAGAGAGATTGAACCAAGCTGTTCGTCATGCGAAGCAGACAGCAGAAACTGAATTATTTTCTGATCTCGCTCGTCAGAACACTCGATCGCGTGCGTGCTTTTTATCTCGCTAGACACTCCAAAATCGTGGACTCCGAAAACCACGTGAACCACGATCAAGTTCAGGAACATAGAAGTTCTGGACAACTTCGGCGCTACCAGCTCCAGGATGGCACGAACCCAACATGGGTCACCGGCCAAAGTAACCGTTGAGCAACATAAACCAAGCGCCACTGAATTTCGCAAGTCAGGCTAAATCGATCAAGCCTTACACAACTGCCGTTTGAGTTGCGATAGTTCAGAAACCTCGCAACAGAATAATTTCTATTGGATGAGAACATGTACCGACTAACTCGAAAAGATTTATAAGACACAGTTCCAAGCAGCCTGTCCTGACAGAGGGCGGTGACAGAAGGTAGTTATTAGCCCACGAGGCCGAAAAGTATATTCCCGGCCTCGTCGTTAGCACATTGGTTAGACAGGGAAACGCAACTAGACGGCCCCGCGAAAGATTATTTCGCCGTCAAGCCACCCCTTTTTCTGCACCGCCAAAGAATTTTTCAAGTAGTGTAATTGGCATTTGCCTGCGCGAAGAAATTCGCGGCAAAGACATCTCTGAGATCGTTCTGTCATCTCCAAAAATTTTTACATACTCTTCGTAGTTGTCAAAGACTCTACGCCCTACATAATCAATGAATGTTTCCGCAGGCGCCCCATTTGCCAGAACAACTTCATGCCCAGAGGTTTCGATATGATAGTACACCATTTCATCTGGCAATTCATTCGGGTGCGGAATTACAATGTCCACACCATTCGCCAGCACCCCGGCATTTACGGCAAAACCATCTACTACCATCGCGTGGTCCGCCGTCACGACCAGGTCAGTGTGAGGGACACCGGCGCCAATAGAACCCGCCTTGATCCGCACTGCCGTATGTCGCTCCGAGCGCCCTGAAAAAACTCGTTTGGTGGTATATGTACCGATCCACAAAACTTCTATGTTTCGACCATCTGCGGAGGAAACTACATCACCACGAGACAGTGTTTGAACCGGGACTTCACCAAACGGGGTCGAAATTAGTGTCCCGAACGCGAAACAAGCGGCGTTGTTTGGATCAGACTGTCCAGTTACAACGCTGTTATCAGTTCCAATGATAAACGGCCCAAAGCCCTGCTGGAAGGCATCGCCCTCAACAACACCCGATGTAATAAGTGACTGGATGGTGGAACCGTCAAGAGATCCGCCCTGTAGAGACACTGGCCCAGGATCGGTGTTGGTGCCAAAGGTCACAACGCTTGTAGGGGACCCACCATCATCAACGACTGCAATCAGAAAGTTCTGAGGATTCCCATCCAATAGATCACCATTGGTCACAGGAAAATTGTAGTAATCAAATCCACCCGCGCTCAAAGAAGGCAACGAAGCCGCAATACTGAGATCAATTGTGTAGGCAGCGTCGAACTGGGCAGTGTTGGCATTCTTTGAATCGTAAAACTCAATCTGCCCTGATGGCGTCTCCCCTGACGGGAACCGCACCTGAACAAAAAACTCCGGTGAACTTCCGTCTGTAATCAAATCGATCTGAGAAATCTGCCCAGCCATATCAAACCTCGCTTCGCGTAGATTGTTAACCAACCGAAGCTATGGAGCCACAAGACAGCTCCTATCAAGAGATTTTTAACGATCTCACCGAAAAGCAGGGGGACAGAACAACTTGGAGGCGACACCCACAATCAGGAAGCGATCCGGCAGCCGAGCGGGGAAACTCGGAGTTGCACGGAGATCCAGCCGCCTACGAATCACCCACGATTGATGAAATTCTCTACAAACAAGAAGATGTTTCTATTTGTAATGATTAATGCCCGTGAAATGACGGTCGCCGGAACTTTCTGAAAAATGCAGACCTTTCGCTACTACGGAATCGAACTCATGAGGACAGAAGCCAAGCCAGAAATGCCAAGACTGCCCCAAAAGCCATTGCTAGAAGAGAAAGAACAGAGCCAACTTCACGCTCATCGTTTGTCAGGTCACGCTTATCCCTGTATTCGACGTACTTCACATAAAGACCAATAAGTATCGACGAAACTGAAAAAACAGCTAGAACAATTATCGCCGCCATTTTCATTTTTCCGCCTCTTTTGCTTGGCGCCAAGAGCCTCCTGTTCTACATCAGCGAGATGTACGCGCGTACAAACAACGGACAGGCACATGACGAAAAGCAAGGATACTCGGGGCTGCGGTACCACCCACGTATTGTCTCGTCAAGACTTGCGGACTTCATTATGAGCGTCGGGAACACGCGCTTCTATTTCGCGAGAAACTTCAGATTTGGCCTTGATCAATGCTTCAGCACTAGCTGTGAAGCCATTCTCCGAAGCGAACTGACGTAAGTCGTGCAGAACATCGATCATCCATGCTACCTGGGTCATATTTTCCCTTACCGTTTGAAGTTACCCCCATTCGATGTCTGTTTTCACCGACTTTGGTTAACCTCAAGTTAACACGACTCCTGCACCGAGAATTTGTGGCAAAGGTCAAGATCATCGTAGTCTGCGACACAGCTCGATCCAAACACCGCGTAACGTGTTTTGGAACGTCTGGTCTCGTCGTCCGGAGCGAAGCTACATATCAATTTTGTTCGAGCGTCAGGCTACTGTGCGTTACAACCAGTCCCCTCCAACACGCACCGCACTCCCCGGATCCGGTCGTTCGCCAGTTCCAGAGCTTCGACGTGATCGGCCAAGACCAATCCCAGGTCGGTTAGGACCTCGACGCGGCGCGCCGGCACCTCGACCGGTGTCAGCAGATCCTCGGGCACATCCGGCACGACAAATACGGTTTCAGTCCGCGGCGGGCTGCAGGCCGTCAAGGCCAAGGCGATGCAGGTGATCGCGGAACCAGTCGGGAATCGGCTCATCGTGCACTCCGGCTATCAGGGCCTCGCGCAGGCGATCGTACCTGGCCGCGCGGGCGCGCTCTCGTTTCTGGATGTCGCGGGCAATGGCGACGGCGATCCGGTCGGCCTCTATCTTCCGTTCAAGCGCCTCGACAGAGGCGGACAGGCGGACGTTCTCACCCGCCAGCCGCCCGGTGGTCCGCATTTCCCGCACCAGCAGCCCGGCAAGCGTCAGGGCCACCCCCAGCGCCGCAATGAGCGCCCAGCGGATCACGGCAGCCAATTCCGACCGTCGACCTTGAACCCGGGGCATGCCTTGGCAGCATAATCGTTGTGACCCGTCACCCATTTCAGTTCGGTCAGTTCGGCCAGCTCGCCCAGGTACTCCTTGACCGCGTTCCGCTGCGCCTCGGTGTAGTAGTCCGCGAAGATGGCGCCGGGCCGCAGGACGTTCGGCACCGTGCGGGCGAGGATCAGGCAGATCCCGATGGTGCCCCTGTTCCGTTCGCGCACATGCGCGCCGATCTCGGTGATCGAGCGCAGGTACTTGGTGTCCCACAGCACCGTCCCATCCGTGCGGATGATCCGGTGATAGCCGATCTTGCGCCAGCGGTGCGGGTGCCCGCCGACATGCCAGCTCCAAAACTGGTCATAGATCTCTTGGTCGCTCTTGCCATCATCCCAGCCGCCAGGGGTGGCCGAGGTGTGCAGGATCGCTTCGTGCACCGGGTATCGGGCACGTCCCTGGTAGATCATCGGTCTGTCCTCCTACAGGAAAATCAGGGCCAGCAGTGCCGCGATCACGACACCCCAGGCCCAGGCGCGCAGCTCTTCGCGCGCGTGACGGTTCAGGCGGGGTTTTCGATCGGGGCTCATTTCGACTTGCCCAGGCGCGCGGCCTGCGTCTCCATCAGGGCCACCAGCATCTTGGCGATCGACATGCCCGCCAGCCCGGCGAGAAAGCCCGCAGTGGGCGCCAGCTCCGCCTCGGTGCCCTGCAGTTTCAGGCCCACCAGGCGCAGACCGGCCAGCACCACCGGGCCAAGGAATTGCGCCGCCAACGCCCCCGCCGCGACCGCCACGATGCCGTCGCGCAGCCGCCGCCGCTCCTGCATCAGCCAGCGATAGAGCCCCCCGGCTGCGCCCGCGATGACCGCGCGCCCCGTCTCGCCCGCAAGCCATGTCAGCACGGCCCCCGAGAGGATCCGCGCCTGGTCAAGTAGTGTCTGGTCCGGCATGTCGCCCCCTTCGTCAGAACTGCGCCGCAAGCTCGGCCACGCCGGCGGGCACGGCGGGCCAGAGCGGATCATCGCCCGAGGATACCGCATCACGGCCGGCCTGCTTTGTCGCCTCGATCCAGGCCTGCCCATCGGCAAAGGTGGCCTGATCGGCCGGGGTCAGAGCGCCGGCCACCATCGCGGCCAGGAGGCTGGCCTGCGTGTTCTGATCGACCACCGCGAAGATGCGGGCCTGCACCTCGGCCTTAATCGCTTTCGCGCGGCGGGCTGCGGCCTGGGCGGCCAGCTCCTCGGCCGTTACCAGTTTGGACAGGTCAACACTCATGCGCTTGCCTCCTCGGCTTCGGTCGCGTCATAGGGCGGCAGTGGCACGGTGCCATCGCTGGCGAGCTGCACCGGATCGGGAAAGAGCGTTTCCTGCGGCGCGTTGGCACCGTGCGAGAGCGCCAGCGCGAGGTGCAGCTCGCCGGCGATCCGTGTCACCGGACCGGCCAGCCAATCCGATGCCACCGCCTCGGCAGGAAGCTGCGCGCCCTCGGGCACGCCCGAGAAATCGAAGGTTTCGCCATCGATCACGAGGGTGTCGCCAAGGCGCTCGAAGGTCGGCCGCCCCTCGCGGCGCACGGGGGAAAGTGTGATCTGCATGGTTATCTCCTCAGTACCAGCGGCCAATGGCGATCAGCGAGGTCGAGATCGCGTCAAGGCGGGCTTGTGCGGTGTTCCACACCGAGAAATTGACCGATCCGACCGCGCCGGCCGTGGTGGTGGCAAAGCGCGCTTGATCCTGGTTCGGCGTTGCGCTGACCTGCGGGACGGCTGCGAAAGAGGCGGGGAAAGTCCAGGTCACCGCCCCCGCGCTAGACGAGTTGCCACGAAAATCGCAAATCTGCGTGCCGTCCGCGTAGCGGATGTAATTGCCGTTCGCGTTGCTGCCCTTTTCGAGGATCGAGCCGGTCGGGGTTCCGCCGCTCTCGCTGACCGTCTCGATCAGGTTGCTGGTCGAATAAACCTCCACCCATTCCGTCCAAGAGGTTGCCTTGCTGCGGTACTTCATGATCGGCGCCGAGGCGCTGTAGAGAATTGCCACTTGCCAGACGTAATCCGTAGCCGCCCCAATCGTCCCGCCGCCCGTCACGAGACTGAAGGCGCCACCGAGGGTGGGAAACGGGTTCGTGCCAGCCGGGGCACTCGCGTGCTGGCCACCGTAGGAATAGAAAAAACCCGACAGGTAGTGCGTGTCCAGATCGGTCACCACCGGCCCCACTCCCGTCAACGAGATTGAGGCCGCCCGTCTCCGCGCCCTGCCGGCCACCCGCGCCGCCGTGCGCCGCAAGCTGGCCCTTCTGAAAGGCGGTGCGGTATGAGCCCCGCCCTGACCGAAGGTGCAAATGCCCTCTGGTACGCCCGCGCCGTCCTGGCCGACATCGCCTCACAGGACACCGCCACCGTGATCGAGGCGTGCCGCCTGGTCGAACGTCAGGGCACCGATCCCACGGAACGCAAAGACGCCCACGCCCTGCGTGCCACACTTGAAGGAGAGGCGGCGTGACACCCCTGCGCGTCCTCATAGGCTGCGAGACCTCCGGGATCGCCCGCCGGGCCTTTGCCGCGCACGGGCATGACGTCTGGTCCTGCGACATCGAACCGGCCGAGGATGGCAGCAACAGGCACATCCGCTGCGACATCCGTGACGGCATCCTTAGAGAGAGCTGGGATCTGCTGGCGGTCATGCACCCGCCCTGCACCAGGCTCTGCCGCTCTGGCCGCCGGTGGATGAGCGGCGCAGGCAAGTGGACGCCGCCGAAACGCCTGCCCAAGGGGCGCAGCTGGGCCGACATGCGGGCCGAGTTCGAAACCGGCGTCGAGGTCTTCACCGCCTGCTGGGCCGCGCCGATCCCGCGCGTGGCCATCGAGAACCCGGAAATGAACGACCTGGCGCGCGACCGGATGCCAGCAGACCTGCCCGCGCCGCAGATGGTGCAGCCCTTCTGGTTCGGCGAACCGGCCTACAAATCCACCGGCTGGTATTTGCGCGGCCTGCCCGAGTTGGTCGAGACAGACCGCCTGCCAGAGCCGGAACGCGGCTCCGACGAATGGAAACGCTGGAACGCAGTCCACCGGATGCCACCCGGCCCCGAGCGCGCCCGCCTCCGCAGCCGGTCCTTCCCCGGCATGATGAACGCCGCCGCCGATCAATGGAGCGGCTACGCCCGGAAACAGGCTGCTGCATGACCTACCATTTCCCTCCAAGGCTGATGCAGGCCAAGGCGGCGGCGCACTACCTGGGCGTTTCGCTCAGCAAGCTGCGAACGCTTGACCTGCCCTGCAAACGCGACGGGGGGAACGTGCTGTATGATCGCGCCGACCTTGACGCTTGGGCGGATGGCCTGCCCTATGAAGGCGAAGTCGAAAACGGTGGCTGGTGAGATGCGTCTGAAATACCCGGGCCTGATCCCGCGCAGGGTCAAGTGCAAACCGACGAAATGGCGTGTCCGCGTCGAGGGCGACGTGAACCGGAAGATCACCCTGCCGGTCGGCCCGGAACACCCTGACTTTCACCACCACTACCGCGCCGCCCGTTGTGGCGAAAAACTCGCCTCACCTGACGACATAAGCCCCGACCAGGGCACGATGGGCTGGCTGATGAAACACTACCTTGACCACCTTGCGCGCCAGGTCGACGCCGGTCAGGCCTCGGCTCTGACCCTGAAAGAAAGACGCAACCTCGCCGCCTATGTGCTGGGCCAGCGTAGCGAGCAACGCCGATCGGCCGGACAAGAATACCGCTCCTTGCCCGTCACGATCCCTGCCGCCGAGCTGGAGGCCTTCAAGGATCGCATGGCTGCGACGCCCGGCAAGGCCCGCAACGTCTGGAAACTGCTGACAGCGGCCTACGACCACGGAATGACGCGCGGCCTATGCACCGTGAACCCTGCCCGCGCCGTCGCGAAACCCGTCTACAAGAGCCAGGGCGGCGCGACCCCCTGGAGCGTTCGAGACCTGGAGAAATACCGGGAGACACACCCACCGGGCAGCGCCGCGCACCTCGCGCTGACACTGTTCATGTTCACCGCCTGCAGGATTGGCGATGCGTACTGGATAGGCCGGGACCAGGAAGAGCGACATGGCGGGGCCCTTTGGCTGGCATGGCAACCGGGCAAAAAAGGATCGCGGTTCGTGCGGATCCCCGTCCTGCCCCCGTTGGAACGCGCGATCCGGGCGCAAACCGTGGTCGGCCCCGCCTACCTCCTGACCCAGCATGGCAAGCCCTTTGCCAGCCCCGAGGCGCTGCGCAACCGGATGAAGAAATGGGTGATCGAGGCCGGACTGCCGGCGGACAGATCCTCGCACGGAATCCGGAAGGCCGCGGGCCATCTGCTGGCCCTGCACGGGGCGACCCAATACGAGATCATGGCCGTCCACTGGCACGCCAACGCGGCCACATCACAGGTCTACACAGAGACCGTTGAACGCATGCGCCTGGGCGAAATGGCCGTCTCCAAATTGGCCGGCATGGACTGGTAATGTGGACCCCAGAAATCCACCAAGACCCGACAACCTGATTTAACTCATTAAATCAATACGCTAGGTAGCGCCTGCAAGTCCCTCCGGGCCTACCAATACCCCCCCGCCTTGCGAGTCGCGGACGCCTCCGCGATCCGGTCGTTCCGCATCGCCTCGGGCCGCGGGAGGATGCGGGCTGGCTCATCCCTTGTCGATTGCGGCTACACCTTGTTAGGCTCCTGCCATCTTTCCTTTTCAAAATTTCCACGGAGACGGCTCAATGGCGATCACAACACTTGCGACAATTGTTGGCACCACGCAGTCCATCGCGTCCGATGACGATCTTCTGATCCTGTCCACCGGCGGCATCGTCTTGTCGGCTGACGCTGTTTCGGCCCCATCCGGGGACGCCAAGTTGACCAACTACGGACTCATATACACGGAGGGCAACGCATTCTCCGACTCCGTCGGCGGCAGTAGCATTACCAATTTCGGGACTATGGAAACCAGCAACTTCCCGGCCGTCATCGAGGCAGGCTCATCCGTCGCCCTGACCGACCTGAGGTTGTTGAACTATGGAAACATCGTCGGAAGCGGCGCATTGTCCGATGGTCTCCTGCTGGCGTCCGGCGGTAACTTTCTCTACAATTACGGGACGATCACGTCCCGCTCCGACAATGCGATTCAGATTACGTCGGGGTTCGAAAGCGGATCGCACGCCAATTACATTTTCAACTCCGGCCTGCTTCAGTCGAATTCAGCGCCAGCCATCACCACGGGCAATGACGCCGAGACGATCCGGAACGACGGCACCATCGATGCAGTCAATGCCGAGGCGATTGTCACCACTGGCGGAGACGACAAGGTCTCCAACAGCGGCAAGATCTTCGGCCACGTATCCCTTGGCGAAGGCGCCGATCTTTACCGCGGTCTGATAGACGGGTTCGTCGATGGCCAGGTTTTTGGCTCAAACGGAAATGACACGCTGATCGGTAGCGCCGCGGACGACAACTTTGTCGGCGGCAACGACGACGACCTGATCGTGGGCCACGACGGTGATGACACGTTGGACGGGGGCACTGGCTCCGACACGATCATGGGCGGGGATGGAAACGACTCTTTGATCGGTGGAAACTCCGACGACACGATGAACGGAGGCGCCGGGTCGGATACCATGACCGGCGATACGGGCAACGACTTGCTGGTTGGCCGTGACGGGGCCGACCTTCTCGAAGGTGGATCCGAAAACGACACGATGGACGGCGGCAACGGGGACGACGTCCTGGAAGGCGACGAGGGCAACGACATCCTGCGCGGTCGCGCGGGAGAAGACGAATTGGCCGGCGGCCTTGGCCGCGATTTCCTGACCGGCGGCCAGGACGCGGATATTTTCGTGTTCCGCTCGCTGGCGGAAACGGTCGTGGGCGCGAACCGTGACCAGATCCTGGACTTTGAACAGGGCATCGACCTGATCGTCGTCGCGGGCCTGTCGCCGGGCGTCTTCGAGTTCCGCGGAACCGCAGGATTCGCGCCCTCGGGCAATCCCGAACTTCGCCTTCTGGAGACGGCGACAGGGTCGACCATCGTGCAGATCGATGCCGATGGCGACGGCACGCAGGATGCCGAGATCCGGGTGGCCGGTGTCACCGGGCTGACAGCGGATGATTTCGTGCTCTAGGGCCCCTGCCCCCGGCTTATGAAGTCCAACCACCGGATTAAAGCGACGACGGCTTGACCTGAAACAAGCCGTCCGCCCAAGCGGTTTGCTAGGCTGGCCCCGTCGGTCGCGATCTCCAGGAGTCTTCACATGGCAACGATCTTTCAAACCGGGAATGTCACTTCCACGGTCACCGTCTCCAATGGGGACCGCTACGTGGTGTCCGGATCGCAGTTCATCGCTGTGTCCGGCGGGGATGGCGTTGTCCTGGCCGGTGCGCCGACTGCACCGCAACTGGTCAACATGGGGTCCATCTCGGCCGACCAGACAGGTGTCGTGGTTCAGGCCCCCCAGGCTGTCATCACCAACTATGGAACGATGACCAGTTTCGCCCCCTACAACAACACGGTCATTCAGATGACCCAGACCCAGAACAGCCTGGTCCAGATCAACAACCACGGCACGATAAGCCTGGGCGGCAGCAGCGGCTACCTGCTCCAGATGCCGTACGAATACCGGGTTGAGGTACGGCTGCTCAATACGGGGACGCTGGACGCGGAACGGGGCAGCATTCTCGTCGGGTCCTTTGGCAGCGATGACAACACGTTCATCAATTCCGGCACGGTCCACGCCGCCCTCCTGGTGATGTCCGGCTGGGGGAACTCGAAGCTTGTGAACACCGGAGACATGGTTGTCAGGTGGCTGGACGTGCAGGCGCAAAGCGCCTTTCTGTTCGTCAATCACGGCACCCTGACGGACACCGACGGAGACGTCTATATCACCACCAGCCGCTACGAGCCGGACCAGATCGCCAACTCCGGCACGATCTTCGGGAGCATCGACCTCCTGGGGGGCGACGACCGGGTCGAGAACATCGGCAACGGCATCATACACGGCGCCGTCTACGGCAAGTCCGGCAGCGATACGCTGGTCGGCGGAGCGTTCCGCGACGAATTCTACGGCGGCACCGAAAACGATGTCCTGGTCGGACGCGGGGGTGACGACGTCCTGAACGGCGAAGGCGGCGACGACATGATCCTGGCCGGCGACGGCGACGACAGCGCCACCGGCGACATCGGCGCCGACACGATCAACGGCGGCGCGGGCAACGATACGCTGCTGGGCGGCGCGCGGGAGGACGTCCTGGTGGGTCAGGATGGCGCGGACTTGCTGGACGGCGGGACCGAGAACGACACGCTCGACGGAGGGTCCGGCAATGACACCCTGCTGGGGGGCGGTGCCAATGACGTTCTGCGCGGCCAGGACGGGCGGGATGTCTTGCAGGGCGGGAATGGACTGGACTTCCTGAGCGGCGGTCCCGATGCGGATGTCTTTGTCTTTGGCACGACGATCGAGATGGGAATCGGCGCCCTGCGCGACCAGATCCTCGACTTCGAAAAAGGGCTCGACCTGATCGACCTGTCGGCGCTCTATGCCGGACCGCTGACATTCGTGGGCACTGCGCCTTTTACGGGTGCGGGCCAGGTCCGGGTGGCCGAACAGCCGACGGGCTCGACCATCGTGCAGATCAACATGGACGCAGACATGCAGCCCGAGGCAGAGCTGCGACTCGCGGACGTGCATGGGCTGGACGCCGGGGACTTCATCCTCTGACCGGGATCACCGCCCCTTGAACAGCCCGCCAAGGACGCCGCGCACGATGCGGCGTCCCGTGGTGCCGGTCAGCTCCTTCATCACCATGTCGCCCATCGCCTGGCCAAAGCTCTTGCCCCGTCGTACCGGGCGCGAGGTCGACCGGCTGACGCGCGTGCCGGAATACCGCCGGGCCGCACGATACTCACGGGCCTCGGCATCCTCCTCCTCACGCTCTGCCATTTCGGCGGCTTTGGCGGCGGCCTCTGCACGGGCGCGCAGGATTTCATGGGCGGATTCCCGATCGACCGGCGTGTCGTATTTCCCGGCCATCTCCGACCCGGCCAGAACGGCGCGGCGTTCAGCATCGGTGATCGGGCCCAGTTGCGAGGACGGCGGGCGTATCAAAGTGCGTTGCGCAATCCCCGGCGCACCTTTCGCCTCCAGAAACGATGTTACGGCCTCTCCGACGCCGACCGTGCGGATCGCCTCTTCGATGTCGAAATCCGGGTTCTCGCGGTAGGTCTCGGCGGCCAGCCGCAGCGCCCGCTTGTCACGCGCGGTGAAGGCCCGCAGCGCGTGCTGGACCCGGTTGCCAAGCTGGCCCAGCACATCCTCTGGGATGTCGTCCGGCGACTGGGTGACGAAATAGACGCCAACCCCCTTGGACCGGATCAGGCGCGCAACCTGTTCGACTTTGTCCACCAGCGCCTTGGGCGCGTCGTCGAACAGCAGGTGCGCCTCGTCGAAGAAAAAAACCAGCCGGGGTTTCTCGGGGTCGCCCACCTCTGGCAGTTCCTCGAAGAGTTCGGACAAGAGCCACAGCAGGAAAGTCGCATAAAGGCGCGGTCGCGCCATCAGCTGATCGGCGGCCAGCACGTTGACCGTGCCGCGCCCGTCCGGCGCCACCTGCATCAGGTCGCCCAGTTCCAGCGCCGGTTCGCCGAAGAACGCCGCGCCACCCTCGTTCTCCAGCACCAGCAGCCGCCGCTGGATCGCCCCGATGGAAGCGACAGAGATATTGCCATAACGCAGCGACAGGTCCTTGCGGTTCTCCCCCAGCCAGACCAGCATCGACCGCAGGTCATCGAGATCCAGCAGCGCCAGCCCTTCCTCGTCGCTGAGGCGGAAGGCGATGTTCAGGATGCCCTCCTGCGCCTCGCTGAGATCCAGCAGGCGCGACAGCATCAGCGGCCCCATCTCCGTCACGGTCGTGCGCACCGGGTGGCCCTGCGCCCCGAAGAGATCCCAGAACCTGACCGGAAAGGCGTCATAGGCGAAGTCGTCAAAGCCCATCCTGGCGCAGCGCTCCATGAAGGCGCCGTGCAGCTTGTGGGTTTCGCTGCCCGCGACCGCCAGGCCCGACAGGTCTCCTTTCACGTCCGCGAGGAAAACCGGCACACCGGCGGCGGAAAACCCCTCGGCCAGGATCTGCAGGGTGACGGTCTTGCCGGTGCCCGTGGCGCCCGCCACCAGGCCGTGCCGGTTGGCATAACCGAGGTCCAGGACCTGCCTGACGCCATAGCCCTCGCCCGCGCCACCCACGAATACCGACTTGTTCATGCTTGATCCCCCAGCTCGCACGGCATGAACATACATCCTTAACCATTTGATGCCAGTGTGTTTCTGGTCCGGGACGACATGTCCTCTCCTGTCCCGGGCAGACTTCCTCCCTGTCAGACTGGCCGCGCCCTAGGGCGCGGCTTTTTTGTTCCTGCAAAAATGCATCTACTGACGCGAAAAGAAGGTGGAAATCACTGTTGACCAAGCGCAAGTCTTCTCGTAGCGTCACGACCAATGACAAAGTCGGCCGGTCCGACAGGGAGTGAAATGGAAAGGGGCCCACGGGCCCCTTTCCTTTTGATTGCAAGTGCCCTGCCCGGGGCTGCCCCCGAACGGGCCCTGCCCAGTGCGCGCGGCATTTCGCGCATTGCCGCGGCGGAACGGCGGATTTCTTCCCTGACAGTCGGTCCGGTGCGTGCTAATCGACAAGTCAGGCAAATGACCGGATTTTAGAGGACATCATGAAGAAACCGCTTATCCTACTGTCGTTGATCGCCTCGCTGGGCGCAGGCGCGGGTTATGCCCAATCCGCCGACGGCGGCGATCCGGCGACCCCGCCCGCTGATCCCGGCATCGACACCGGCAAACCGGCCCAGAACGTCCCCTACGTCAAGGAAGTCTACGACGACTGGACGCTGAACTGCATCAAGAACGCCCAAGACGCGGAAGTCTGCCGGATGATCCAGATGCTGGACGACGGAGAAGGCAACGAAATCGCCCAGGTCGTCATCAACCGCGTCGAGAACAGTGGCCAGATCGTTGCGGTCGGGGAAATCACCGTGCCGCTGGAAACGTCGCTGCGCCACCGGCTGCGGATCTCGGTCGATGGCCGCGAATCCAAAGAGTATGACTTCACGGTCTGCACGCGACTGGGCTGTACCGCGCAGGTCGGCTTCACCGAAGAGGTCGTCTCGCAGTTCAAGGCCGGCAAGGAAGCCGTGATCAACATCGTCCCCTATTTCTACCGCAATCAGTCGATTCCGCTGGCAACCTCGTTGAAGGGCTTTACCGCCGCCTTCGACGAGACCACGGCGATGCAGCCCTGATCCGACGACTACGGGGAAACGACAAACGGCGCGCCCTCGGGCGCGCCGTTTTTTTGTTTGCCCGGATATTCGTTCAGTGCGCCTTGGCGTCACCTTCCCCAAAGAACCGGCCCCAGATCGGCGCAACCAGCTTGGTGCCGATGGGAATCAGGATCAGCCCGGCCAGGAACCCGATCACGAAGTCGATCGCCGCCGTCACCCCCCATTCCAGCAGCGCATCGCCTTGGCCGATGGAATGCGCGATGTCGTGCACGGTCTGATAAGGCACGCCCCATCCCATTTCCTTCAGTGAATTGGTGAGGATGTGCCCGCCGACCCAGAGCATCGCCGCCGTGCCGATGATCGCCAGCGCCTTGAGCAGCCAGGGCATGAACTTGACGATGGCGCGGCCAAAGCCCCGCGTCGCGCCCAGGCGGCCCCGCTGGCTCAGCCACAGGCCCACGTCGTCCATCTTTACGATGATGGCGACCGCACCGTAGACGGCAAAGGTGATCAGCACAGCAACCACCGCCAGCGTGGCGGCCTGCATGGCAAAATTCGGCGCCTCGATGGCCGAGAGCGAGATCACCATGATCTCTGCCGACAGGATGAAATCGGTCTTGATCGCGCCCTTGACCTTGGCCTCTTCCAGATGCGTGGGATCGCCCACGTCATGACTGCCGTCAGGCCCGCCGGAATGGTCGTCGTGGGGCATCAGCACATGCACGATCTTCTCGGCCCCCTCGAAACACAGGTAGCAACCGCCCAGGATCAGCAAGGGCCAGACCAGCCAGGGCGCAAAGGCCGCCATCAACAGCGCCGCCGGCATCAGGAACACCAGCTTGTTGACCAAAGAGCCCCGCGCGATCCGCCAGATGATCGGCAATTCGCGCGCCGGTTCGAACCCCTGCACGTATTTCGGTGTCACCGCCGCGTCGTCGATGATGACGCCCGCGGTCTTGGACCCGGCTTTCATCGCCGCCGCGCCGATATCGTCGACCGAGGCCGCCGCCACCTTGGCGATCGCCGAAACGTCATCGAGAAGTGCCAGAAGTCCGCTCATACCGCGCCCCCACTCAACCTGTTCATCGCGAACCTACCCCCTAGGGCGCAAACCGCAAGCGCCACGCCCCGCCACCCTGCCCGGCCAGCACCAGGCAGCCGCCCGCAATGGCCCAGTTCTTGACGAAGATGCTCATCTGCCAGGGATCGTCCGGGATCAGGTGAAAGAAGGACGTCACCATGCAATACAGTGCCAGGGAAAGGGCCACGGGCCGCAGGGCAACCCCCAGGATCAGCGCCACCGCCGCCCCGAGATTGTAAACCATCGCGACCCAGACCAGCCCAAACGGCAGCCCCCAATTCACCAGCATCTCTCCCGCCGGGGCCGAATCGATTGCCTTTTGCACCGCCCCCGCAAGGAAAAGCGCCGCGATCAGCACGCGTCCGGCAAAGCTGGCAAGGTTGTTCCATCTCTGCACGGCCGATATCCCCTGTTGTTCCCGCCCAGGTTAACGCAAACGAGATCGGAGGGTTAGCGCCACCACGCGAATCCTTGCCACATTTACCGCTAACATGCTGTTCCTCAACGGTTAATGGACTTTGCAGATGCAGAAGGCCTCCGTATACGGAAGCCGACAGGAATTTTCAGGAGGCGAGCATGACCGTCACGATCGGGATCAACGGATTTGGCCGCATTGGCCGCTGCACTCTGGCACATATCGCGGAGTCCGCACGCAACGACGTCCAGGTCGTCAAGATCAACGCCCCCGGGCCGATCGAGACACATGCCCACCTGCTGCGCTACGACAGCATCCACGGCCGCTTTCCCGGCGACGTGACGGTCAAGGACCAGGCGCTGGACCTGGGCCGCGGCCCCATCGACGTGATGTCCTCCTATGAGATGGGTGACCTCGACTGGAGCGGCTGCGACGTCGTGCTCGAATGCACCGGCAAATTCAACGACGGCACGAAGGCCAACGCCCACCTCGACCGTGGCGCGAAATCGGTTCTGATCTCGGCGCCGGCCAAGAACGTGCAGCGCACGGTCGTCTACGGCGTAAACCATCGTGACCTCGTCAAGGGCGAGACCATGATCTCGAACGGGTCCTGCACCACCAACTGCCTCGCACCGCTGGCCAAGGTGCTGGACGAGGGCATCGGCATCGAATCCGGCATCATGACGACGATCCACAGCTACACCGGCGACCAGCCGACACTGGACCGCCGCCACGCCGACCTCTACCGCGCCCGCGCCGCGGCAATGGCGATGATCCCGACCTCGACCGGCGCCGCCAAGGCCCTGGGCGAGGTGCTGCCGAACCTCAAGGGCAAGCTCGACGGGTCCGCCGTCCGGGTGCCGACGCCCAATGTCTCGGCCGTTGACCTGACCTTCTATGCCTCGCGTGACGTGACCGTCGAAGACGTCAACGAGGTGGTGGCAGAGGCCGCCGCAGGCCGCATGGGTGCCGTGCTGTCCTACGATCCGGAACAGAAGGTTTCGATCGACTTCAACCACACCACGCATTCGTCGATCTTCGCCCCCGACCAGACCAAAGTCGTCGGCAAGCGCATGGTGCGTGTGCTGGCCTGGTACGACAACGAATGGGGCTTTTCCGCGCGCATGGCCGACGTCGCCGCCGCGATGGGCCGCCTGCTGCACTGAGACCCGGCACCGCGCTCGGCCTGAAAAAGCCCCCGGAAAGAATCGGCTTTCCGGGGGCTTTCATGTGCAGGTCATGCAGTTCATCAGCGCAGGACCGACAGCCGTTCAGGCAAACAATCCGTCGGTGAATATGGTCGTGTCGATCAGGTCGGTGGCTCCGGTCGGATCGCTGGCGTCCCAGATCGTCTCGTATCCCATATCCTCCAACGCGGCGACAGAGGTGTTGGACAGGTAGTTGGTGCCATCGATATAGCCCGTCATGATCTCATTCTCGAAGGCAAAACCATCGGTGCCGTCCTCGTTCCAGTGACCGCCCGCCGTGCCCGGCCCTCCTTCCGTCTCGATGGACAGAAGCGCGGAGGCACTGAACTCCAGGTCGAATGTCAGGTTGGCGTTGACCCCGGCGAAAGTCTGGCTGCCGTCCTGTCCGACATCGACCAGCCCCATCAGCTCCCACATGGTGCCGAATCCGATGACATGCATCATCTCGTGAAAGACGATGTCATTGAACAGACCCTGCGCATCGTAGTTTGCAGCGTCGGCGATATCGAATTCCATGATACCCATCGCGGGCAGGTAGGTCGCTGTACGGATGACGGTCGGTCCGGCCTGTCCCAACGTCAAGCCCGGACCGTCGATGTCGGTCAGCGTCGCTTCGATCACGATATCGTCGATCGTTTCGCCGCGGTACCGAACGTCCGTAATATCGCCTGTGATGATGTCCGAGATCAGTTCCGCAGCATCGATAAAGGCCTGTTGCAGCGCCTCCGTCCATGTTCCGCTGAAATAGATGGTGACATTAAAGCCCGTCCCGTCCTGAGAGCCGGAGGTGTAGCTGCCAAGGAGCGTGCCTCCGTCACCGCCATCCCCACCGTCTCCAGGCTTGTCGGGTTTCCCCCCGCCACCTCCGCCTCCGCCTCCGTTGCCACCCTTGGCAGCACCAAGGGCATCAAGAAATGTCAGGCCATTCATGCCGATCACTTCAACGGATCGACCGAAGTCGAAGGTGTCAGAGTCAAGGAAACGGCCCAGAGGGGTCGATTGATTGGAAGACATATGATGTTCCCGTTTGCCAGTTCGGTTACGGGCTAACCGGGGCCCAGACGCACCACACTCGTAAAAGTAGAGTAACGGCTATTTGAACAGGCTGCGAGACCCAATATGGAAACCGACTGTTCACTGGCGGCCTCGCATCCGCCTGCGCGTCACCTGTCGTGCATTCCCTTGCCGGCAAGGATCCGCTCTCGATGCTTCTCGATCCGGGCCGCGCGGGTGCGGGACTGTTTGGCATCCGAGAAGTGCAGGACATAGCCGCGCCGCCGTCCCGGTGTCAGCGCCTCGAAAGCCGCGCGAAACGCCTCGTCTTCCTCCAGGCGCTCGGTCAATTCCTCGGGATAGTCGAGGTCGTCCTTGGCAAAATCGACCTTGGCGCCGCTTTTCTCCACGGCGATGGCCCGCGCGACATAGTCGCGGACCTGATCGGCGCGGTCGGCCACCTCTTCTGGTGTCTGGAACCGCAGGTACTTCGACGCCCGGGATCGCGGACCGGTCAGGATCAACGCACCTTCCGGATCCGAGATCAAAGTGCCCTTGAAAAAGGCCAGCCGGCAGCCATCGGAATAGCCGCCCAGGATCGCCACGTTGGACCCGCCAAAGGTATAACAGGCCGCGCCCCATTTCAGGGTCTCGCCCAGTTCTGTCCCGGCAAGCACGGCGCGGAGCGCGGACAGAACCTCGCCCCAGGTCGCGTCGGCAAAAAAGCTGTCGAGATCCGGGGCGCGGTCCATCGCGGGCCTCAGAGGTAGTCGGCGCGGGCCAGTCCGTACTTGGCCATCTTCTCGTTCAGGGTCCGGCGCGGCAGGCACAATTCGTCCATGACCGCCGAGATCGACCCCTTGTGACGCCGCATGGTATTGTCGATCAGCATCCTTTCGAAGGCCTCGACATATTCCTTGAGCGGCTTGCCCTCGGTCGTCATGACCGGCTGCATGTCGTCATGGTCGCTCATCAAGAGCGAGGCAATGGTCCCCTGCCCCCGCCGCGATTGCAGCACCGCGCGTTCTGCCAGGTTGATCAGCTGGCGCACATTGCCCGGCCAGGGCGCCTGCAACAGCTGGGCGGCCTCCTGTGCCGACACCTTGGGGGCGTCGCACCCATATTCCTCTGCATAGCTTTCGGACAGGCGGGTGAAGAGCGTCAGGATATCTTCGCCCCGCGCGCGCAGCGGTGGCACGGTGATCTTGAGCGCTGCCAGCCGGTAATAGAGGTCCGCACGCAGCGCCTGCTCGCAGGTGCGCCCCTCTTCCTGCAGGTTGGAAATGGCAACGATGCGGGTTTCGGGCGGCGTGCCCTCGTCGTTGATCGCGTTCAGCAGGCGCGCCTGGGCCGCGTCCGACAGGACCTCGATGTCTTCCAGCACCAGCGTACCGCCGCGCGCCTCTTCCATGGCAGGCAGGCGTGTATCCTCGGGCTGCATCGGGCCGAACAGGCGCCGGGTCAGGGCGTCCTCGTCCATCGCGGCACAGCGCACCAGGGTGAATTTCTTGCCGGCGCGGGCGCCGACCGCGTGCAGCGCATGGGCCACCAGCGTCTTGCCGGTGCCGGTCTCGCCTTCGATCAGGACGTGGCCGTCGGCCTGGCCCAGGTCCAGGATGTCTTCGCGCAGGCGTTCCATCGCGGGGCTGGCGCCGATCAGCTTGGACATGATCTGGCTGCCGTCTGCCAGTTCCCGGCGCAGCGCGCGCGTGTCCAGCGTCAGGCGGCGGGCATTGGTGGCCTTTTTGGCCAGTTCCGACATGCGGTCCGGGTTGAAAGGTTTTTCAAGGAAATCGAAGGCCCCGATGCGCATCGCCTCGACCGCCATCGGCACGTCGCCGTGACCGGTGATCATGATGACCGGCAGCGCGCTGTCCGTGCCCATCAACTTCTTGAGAAACTGGATCCCGTCCATGCCCGGCATCTTGATGTCGGAAATCACGATGCCCGGAAAATCCGCGTTGAGCCGCCCCAGCGCCTCTTCGGCACTGGCAAAGGTTTCGGTGTCGTAACCGGACAGGGCCAGCCATTGGCTGATCGACTGGCGCATGTCCTGTTCGTCATCCACGATGGCGATTTTCATTGCGTTGGCCATTGGCAGTTTACTCCGCTGCTTCTGTGGATTCGTTCAAAACGGGCAGTTGCATCTCGAAGACGGCACCGCCGTCCTCTCCGTTGCGGGCGGTCAGACGCCCGCCCAGTTCCGAGACGATGCCCGAGGAAATCGCCAGACCGAGGCCCACGCCATCGCCCGGCTGCTTGGTTGTGTAGAAGGGCTCGAAGAGCGCATCGAGGTCCTCGATCCCGGTTCCGTTGTCGCGCACCGTCAGTGTCGCGGTTTCGCCCGCAGCCAGGATGATGTCCACCTGCGGGTCATCAACGGACTTGGTGGCGTCCAGAGCGTTCCGCAAGAGGTTGACCAGAACCTGCTCGATCCGCATCCGGTCCCCCATGACGCGCACGGGCGCTTCCGGCAGGATCTTGGTGATCTTCACGCGGCGCGATTTCAGCTGCGGTTCCATCATCGCCAGGGACGAGGCCAGCGCCTCTCCCATGTCGACGGGGCTGAGCTGTTCCTGGCCTTTCCGCGCAAAACTCTTGAGCTGGCGGGTGATCGCCCCCATGCGTTCGATCAGGTCGTCGATACGGTGAAAGGCGCTCAACGCCTCGTCCGGGCGGTTTCGGCGCAGCAGAAGGCGCGCGCCGGCCAGGTAGGTCTTCATCGCGGCTAGCGGCTGGTTCAACTCGTGGCTGACGGCAGCGGACATTTCGCCCAGGGCCGCCAGTTTCGAGGACTGGGCCAGAGATTGCTCCGCAACGGCAAGGTTTTTCTGTACCCGCTCACGTTCGGCAATTTCCCGGCTGAGGCGGGCGTTCAGGGCGCGCAGTTCGGTCGCGTCGCGCTGGAACAGCGCCATCCGGATCGCGGTCTTGCGCGACAAGGCGTAGAAAACCAGCGCCGCCAACAGCGCGAACCCCATGATTTCCAGCGCCAGCAAGGCGTTTACACGCTCGCGCACGCTGGCATAGGTGGTGAAGGTCACAAGCGTCCAGCCCCGGAACGGGATGCGCCCGTCGATCCGCATCACCGCCTCGCCGCGCAGGTAGGCGTCGGCCTGCTGCGCGGTCCAGTCGGCGGTGGCCCGGATGGCGCGTTCGATCGCGCCCTCGGCAGGCTGGCGCTGCAATGCATCCGTCGGCGTCAGCCCGCGCCAGCGCGGTTCCGTCGCAAGGATGATCAGCCCCTCGGAGTTGGTCACCATGACAGCATCGGTGATCCCGGCCCAGGCACGCTCGAACTTGGCCAGGTCGACCTCGACCATGATGACACCGACCGTCTCACCGCCGCTTTCCATGCGCCGGGCGTAGGTAAAGCTGAAGTTGCCCGTCTCTTGCGGGAGCGCGGTAAAGACCGTGGTGTTCGAGCGCAGCGCATCGACGAAATAGGCCGCCTCGCGGTGCGACTCGGCCAGGCGGTTGCGGTCTGTCGCGGCCACGGTGCGCCCGTCGCGGTCCAGCAGCATCAGCGAGGCGGCGCCGATCTCGTCCACGAAGGAAATCAACCGCTGCGAGCTTTGCCGGTAGTCCTGCGCGTTCAGCGCGGCGATCAGTGCCGGGTCACGGGCCAGGAGTTGCGGCACGATGGCATTGCGGCGCAGTTCCGAAATCAGGTTGCCCGAATAGAGCGCAAGGCGCAGTTCGGCCCGGTTGCGCACGGACTCGGTAAAGCGGTCGGTCAGCAGCCAGTTCGTGACCCAGACCGTTCCCACGGCCGCCAGCAACAGCAGGACAAGCGCAATGCGCGCACGGCCCGAGAACGGGCCGGCGCGACGCAGTCCGGTTCTGGTGCCATTCGATGCCATGCCGCCCAGAATAGGCTGCGCGGGCCGCACCCTCAAGTCAGGCGGCGGTCAGGGCCCCTGCCAGATGGGCGAAAAGGCGCGCACCATCCTCGTTGCCATGCGCCGCGTCGCTTGCGCGTTCGGGGTGCGGCATCATGCCCAGCACCCGCCGGTTGGCCGACAGCACACCCGCGATATCCCGCGCCGACCCGTTCGGGTTGTCGGTATACCGAAAGGCAACGCGGTCATCCGCTTCCAGCATGTCAAGCGTCGCCTCGTCGGCGAAATAATTGCCGTCATGATGCGCGATGGGCAGCGCGATCTCGGTGCCACGGCCATAGCCCTCGGTAAAGATGCTGGCGCCCTCGGCGCGCAGGCCGACGGTCCGGCAGATGTATTTCAGGCCCGCATTGCGCAGAAGCGCCCCCGGCAGCAGGCCGGTTTCCGTCAGCACCTGGAAGCCATTGCAGATCCCAAGAGCGTATCCGCCCCGGTCCGCGTGAGCCTTTACCGCGTTCACGATGGGCGCATTGGCCGCGATGGCCCCGCAGCGCAGGTAATCACCAAAGGAGAACCCGCCGGGGATGCCAACCAGGTCGATACCTGCCGGCAGTTCGGTGTCCTTGTGCCAGACCATCTGCACCTGCAGGCCCGCCTTCTCGAAGGCAACGGCAAGATCACGGTCGCAGTTGGACCCGGGGAAGACGATGACGGCAGCTTTCATCAGCACGCTCCTTGTCAGGCGGTGAGTGTCAGGCGGTGAAATCGGTGACGACGGCCACGCCCGGCGGCGTCGGCCCGTTGAAGGCAGCAAGTTCGTCCGAGACCTGGCCCAGGCCGATCTCGCGTCCGATCATCGGCGCCATGTCGACGGCACCGGACTGGATCAGGCTGAACAGTTGTTCGTAACGCCAGGGCGGCATTCCGCGCGACCCGTAAACGGCGAGATTCTTCATGAAGATGCCGTTCATGTCGATCTCCATCGTCGCCGTGTGGCCGATGGGCATTCCGACTTGAACATGGCGCCCCAGGGGTCGCAGGCACTTGATCGAGGCATTGGTCGTGGCCGCGATGCCCACCGCCTCGATCGAGACATGGGCGCCGCCGCCGGTCAGTTCCTTGATGGCCCGGTGCGCCTTGCCGTCAGAGGCATCGACAACCGCGTCAGCCCCATGTGCCAGCGCGTGGTCCAGCTTTTCGCGCACCACGTCCACGGCGATCACCCGCGCACCCATCGCCTTGCCGATCAGCAAAGCCGCCAGCCCGATGCCCCCGGTTCCTTGAATCGCCAGCCATTCGCCCGGCTGTAGCGCCGCGCGGTCGGTCAGCGCGTGCCAAGAGGTCATCACGCGACAGCCCAGCCCGGCGGCGGTGCGCGGTGTCATGAACTCGGGCAGGCGCGACAGGTTGAAATCGCGCGGCACGGCGACGTATTCGGCAAAGGCCCCGTCAGAACCGATGCCCGGATAAACCATGTCGTTGCAAGTATGCTGCGCCCCGGCCCGGCAGTCGTTGCAGGTGCCGCACCCCAGAAGGAAAGGCGCGACAAGGACGTCGCCCACCGCGAATTGCGCGCGCGGGCCGGCCTCGACCACTTCACCGCAGAATTCATGCCCGCCGATGGCGCCCGGTTTCACGCGCGGGTGCTCGCCCATCCAGCCATGCCAGTCCGAGCGGCAGACACCGCAGGCCAGGACCTTGAGCACGACGCCGTCCTCGGGACAGGAGGGATCGGGTCGGGTCTCGATACTCAGCGGCGCCTGGTACTCGCTCAGGACGGCCGCGCGCATCACAGGACCTCGATGCGGTAGCTTTCGATCACGGTATTGGCGAGCAGCTTTTCGCACATCTCACCCACGGTCGCTTCGGAGGTGCCATCGGCGAGATCCATCTCAATCACCTTGCCCTGGCGCACCGATCCGACCCCGTCAAAGCCGAGGGCGCCAAGCGCATGGCGCACCGCCTCACCCTGCGGATCCAGAACACCGTCCTTGAGCATCACATGCACGCGCACTTTCATGATCATCCCCTTGCTTGTCTTGTTGGGCAGGAACCGCATCACGCGCGGGAATGCAAGGGCAAAGAAAAACGCCGCCCCCGAAGGGGCGGCGCCGTGACAGTCCGTGAGGACCGCTTATTCCTTGTTACCGCGGCGGATGACGTTGCCCGCGTCCGCCTCGATCCGGAAGGCCCCGGCGGTGTTGCCGGTCAGATCGTTGTTCTCGTAGGTGCCGCCACCGCCTTCGCGGACACGGATCGCCTCGTAGACATTGCCGAAGATCTTGTTGCCACGCACCAGCGGGGTCGACTTGCCCTTGACCGACACACCGTAGAAGCCGTTGCGGAAGATCTCGTTGTTCTCGATCACACCGCGGCCACCGTCATGGACGTAGATCGCCGACTGCTGGCCATCGCGCAGGATGTTGTCATTGACCGTCGGGTTGGCATTGGTCTTGATCTCGATCCCGGCATAGGCGTTGCCGTAGATCTCGTTGTTGAAGATCCGGGCAATTGTGCCGTCGGAGGCCATGATGCCGCCCTGCTGACCGTCACGGATGGTGTTGCCCGTGATCAGCGGATCGTCCGCAGCCTTCACCTCGATCCCCGACAGCGAGTTGTTGAAGATCGTGTTGCCTTCGAACCGGCCCTTGCCACCTTCGTTGATGAAGATGCCCGAACCGCCGCCATCGCGGAAGGTGTTGCCCTTGACGACCGGGTCGGCGCCTTCTTTCAGTTCCAGGCCTGCCAGCGAGTTGCCGAAGATCGTGTTGCCCTCGATCGTCGCCTTGCCGGCCTCGAACATGAAGATACCGCCCTGTGCACCGTCGTGGATGGTGTTGCGACGCACCGTGGCATCCTTGTTGTCACGGATCGCCAGAACCGCCAGGCCCTTCGAGGTCATGTCGTTGTCCTCGATGATGACCGACCCCGCCGCGACGTGGAAGTTGAAGAACTTGCCGCCGTCCTGGTGGATCGAGAGACGTGCCACACGGCCCGACTCTGCGGTCCAGCGGATCGCGTTGTCATCGGCCACCCGCAGGATGATGTCCTGGACCGGACCGACCCCGACGATTTCCAGCGGCTTCGACACATCGATGCCCTGGGTGTAGACGCCGGGATAGACCTCGATGCGGGCGTTCGGCTCTGCCGCGCGGACAGCATCCGCCAGGCTGGAGTAGTCACCGCCACCCGAGGCCTTGACCGTCACCACGTTGGTGCTGACCGGATCCGGGTCACGGGTGACCTGGCCGGGGCCCTCGATGTTGCCGATGCGGATGACCTTTCCGGCATCGGGTTCGATGCGGAACGTGCCGGCGGTGTTGCCCGACAGGTCGTTGCGCTCGTAGGTGCCGCCGCCGCCTTCACGGATGCGGATCGCCTCGTAGATGTTGCCGAAGATCTTGTTGTCGCGGACCGTCGGGTTCGAGTCGCCCTTGACCGACACACCGTAGAAGCCGTTGCGGAAGATCTCGTTGTTCTCGATCACACCGCGGCCACCGTCGTGGACGTAGATCCCCGACTGCTGACCATCACGCACCTTGTTGTTGTAGACCTGCGGGTTCGCATCGGTCTTGATCTCGATCCCGGCATAGGCGTTGCCGTAGATCTCGTTGCCGGTGATGCGCGCCACGGCGCCGTCGGAGGCCATGATGCCGCCCTGCTGACCGTCACGGATGGTGTTGCCCGAGATCATCGGGTTGTCGGCGGCCTTCACCTCGATCCCCGACAGCGAGTTGTTGAAGATCGTGTTGCCTTCGAACCGGCCCTTGCCACCTTCGTTGATGAAGATGCCCGAACCGCCGCCATCGCGGAAGGTGTTGCCCTTGACGACCGGATCGGCGCCCTCCTTCAGCTCCAGGCCTGCCAGCGAGTTGCCGAAGATCGTGTTGCCTTCGAGCGTCGCCTTGCCGGCCTCGAACATGAAGATACCGCCCTGCGCACCGTCGCGGATGGTGTTGTTGCGGACAGTGGCACCATTGTTGGCACGGATCGCCAGAACCGCCAGGCCCTTCGAGGTCATGTCGTTGTTCTCGATGATGACAGACCCCGCCGCGACGTGGAAGTTGAAGAACTTGCCGCCGTCCTGGTGGATCGAGAGGTTCGAGACCAGGCCGGATTCCGCGGTCCAGCGGATCGCGTTGTCGTCGGCGACCTTCAGGACGATGTCACGCTTGTTGCCGACACCGACGATTTCCAGCGACTTCGAGACGTCGATGCCACGGGTGTAGGTGCCCGGGTAGACCTCGATGCGCGTGCCCGGCTCTGCCGCGGCAACCGCTGCGGACAGGTCGGAATAATCGCCACCCGAGGGACGGACCGTCAGGACCGGCCCACCGTGCTCGACGGGCTTCTTGGTGGTGTCGACCGTCCGGTCGGGGATGGAACACTCACGCTCGATGATGCGCTGCGCCATCGGGGCAAAGGTGTGATCGCCACATTCGGAGGCGTAGACCTCGTAGCCGGCACAGCCCAGGATCTTGGCCTCGGCCCACATGGCAGAACAGGCCTGCGCATGGTCGCGGCCCGGATCGATCCGCACGGTCTTGTCCGGATCGGGGTCGACGACAGTGCCACCGCCCGCAGTCGCCTTGAGCACGCGGCTCTGCGGCAGGATGCGGGTCATGGGGATCGCCATGTTGAAGCCGGTGCGGCTGTCGCCCGCGTGGTGCAGGCCGATCACGGCATGGTCGCTGAGACGGATGACAGGCGAGCCGGAGTTGCCGCCCAGCGTGTCACAGCTGTGCATAAGCTTGCCCTCGGCGGAGATCGCCGGGATCGCGGCGGCACAGCCTTCGCGGCTGATGTGCTGGGCCTGGCCCTGCGGGTGGCCGATGATCCAGAGGAATTCGCTGTCCTGCGGGTCGGCCTCGGCCAGTTTCAGCTTGCCGTACTTGGTCGACGGGTTTCCGAAGACGCGCAGCACCGTGTAGTCCAACTCGCGGTTGGTCTCGATGATCTGCGGGCTGACGGTATAGCGGTCCACCCCTTCCGAGCTTCCCGGCTTGATGAAACCGGCGACGAACTGCGCTGCCTGCACGCCGCTGTCACGGCCGGTGGGATCACCGTCCATGCCCGGAATGCAGTGGTGGTTGGTCAGGATGTGCTGATCGTCGACGATGAAGGCGGTGCAGAAGCCCGTCTTGCCGTTCTTGAACAACATGTCCAGGCGGCCGATCGGGCGGCCCAGCTTGATGATCGGGCTGTTCTCGCCGTACTTGATGATCGGCTCGTTCTGGTAGTCGCCGAAGGCCTGCTCGAAGACAAGCCCGTCTCCGCCCGCCGACTGACGCGGCTGGATGACGATCTTGCCAAAGTCTGCGGGATCGAATTCGGCGGGAGCCTGCTGCGCAACGGCTGGGCCGAATGCGGCCGCCGCCCCTGCACAAAGTGCGAGTGCTGACATGAGTTGACGCATGATAATGTCCCCGTTGGAAAGAATACTGTTTGAAACTACTTTGATCGCGACCCTGCCGCCAAGTAAAGAATTCCTTGCCTGACGTGGCGCCAGCGCCCTCTATCAGGGGGATTCGGGCAACGATCACTGTGTTTCAAAAGACGAAACAGCGGCGCATCGCGCCGCTGCAATCGTCCCGGTCACGCCTGCGTGATCACCCGCGCCCGGACGCCTTCTGAAGCCGCTCCAGCGCGCCGCGCGTGGTCGGGCCAAAGGCTCCGTCCACCTGCCCTGCCCCCAGGTAGCCGCGCCGCACCAGCTCTCGCTGGATCTCTCGCGTGGTGGCATTGGGCAGCTTGTGCAGCTGGGTGATCGGATGGGCATAGCCGTCGGCGATGGACTCGACCAGATAGCGCGCCGCCTGGACGTGGTCCGCACGCACCGCACGGCCAAGGCTGTAGTAAACCCCCAGCGAGAACTTGCCCTGCGGGAGGCCCGCCGCCGCGGTCTCGCGGTAGATGGCAAGCGCCCGGTCAAAGTCCTTCCGGACACCCAGCCCGCTGTTATAGGCCACCCCCAGCGAATAGCGCGCGGGCATGAAGCCGGACATGCGCGGGTTCTGCAGGATCGGAAGCGCCTCGCCATAGCGCTTCTTGGTGATCATCGCCCGGGCATAGCCGTAGTGCACCGCAGGATCGTCGCTGACCTTGCGCGCCGCGCTGCAGGCCAGTTCCGCCGCATCGGCGTCGAAATCCTCGCGCGACACGCCGGTGATCCCCTCGACCGCGAACACGGGCATGGAAACCTCCAGGCAGCGGACGACGATCGGCGGGCGGGCGGCGGCCTCTTCGGCCTCCAGCCGCAGTGCCGCGACACGGACCTCGGTCACGGCGAACTGTTCGCGGGCGTCCGCGAGATGCGCCTCGACCACCGAAAGCCAGTCGTCAGCCAGCCCTGCCGTGCTTTCGATACGCGCCAGCGCCTGGCGGACCTCAGTCTCGGTGCCGGCCTTGCGGATGGTCTCCAGCCCGCTGCCGATGGCGCGGCCAAATCGCTCCATGCCCTCGACGCGGGATTTCACCCGCAGCGTGTCACCGGCCAGCCCGCGCCCGAGGCTTTCCCAGGCATCGGCCGCCTCGGCATCGCCGGGACCGCCGGACCGGCGGGCGGTGGCGGCCTGCGTCTTGGCCCGGTTCACGAGGGCCTCGTAGACAGCCAGCAGTTCCTTGGCCTCTTCATGATCCACGGTCATCGCCCGGCGGGCATCGTTGGCCTTGATCAGCGCCTGGTCGATCGTGCGGCGCAGCGCGGCAGAGCGTTGATCCTGCACCGCGTCCTTCAGCATGGCCACGGCGCGCAACTCTCCATCCTTGAACAGGGTTTCAGCCTCGCTCTTGCGAGATGAGACAAAGGCCAGCCGCTCGCGGCTGGACTCTGCCAGGGTGGCGGTTCGTTTCAGGACGGACTCTATCTCGGCCTCGGTCGTGGCGCCGCGCAGCACGTCAAGTTCCCGGTCGATCGAGCTGAGCAGCGTCGGCATCACGCGGGCGCGTTCCTGCGCCTCGGTCAGCGGGGTGCGCAGGCGCTGCGTGATCCGGTCCCAAAGCGCCGACACCTCGGCGCTGCCCGGATCGAAGGAGGACTCGGCGTCACCGGCACGGGCGCGGGCCCGGTTCACCGTGCCTTCAAGGCTCAGCACCGCGCGTTCGGCGGCGCTGACCTCGCGCGATATCTCGGCCCGCTGCAATTCGGCGGTGCGCAGGGCCTCGTCGATGCGGGCCTTCAGGGCATCGGCCTTGTCTGTATCGACCGGGTCGGGGTCTGTTTCCTCGGCCAACTTGCAGGTCCGGTCTGCCAGCCCCTGCGCCAGCGGCGCAAGCGGGTGCTCCCCACACTGGGCCAGGAAGGTCTGGTAGCCGAGGCATCCATGCTGTTCCGCCGCTGTCCAGAGAACCTCGCAGGCACCCTGCCCCTTGGGCGGCTCCGGCGGACGGGCCGGAGCGGCGGCCTTGAGGATCGCACTTTCCTTGAGAATGCGGGTCATCGGAATGGCAAAGTTGAACCCGGTGCGGTTGTCGCCCGCGTGGTGCAGCGCCACCACCTGCCGGTCGGAAATCCGGAACACGGGAGAGCCCGAGTTGCCCCCCAGCGTGTCGCAGGTATGGACCACCTTGCCCTCGGTCGAGACCGGCGGATCGCCCGCGGCACAGCCCTCGCGGCTGATGTGCTGGGCCTGCCCCTGCGGGTGGCCGATGATCCATAGGAATTCCGACGGATCGGGATCGGCATCGGCCAGTTCGACGGTACCATAGCGCGCCGAGGGATCCCCGAAGACACGCAGGACCGAGTAATCCAGCGCGGCGCTGGTCTCAAGCGGCTCCAGCCCCACCTGGAATTTCTCGGCCGTGTCGGGCTTGGCGGCATCGACATAGCCCGCGACGAACTGCGCCGCTTGCACGCCCGTGCCGTCAATGCCCGGGATACAGTGATTGTTGGTCACAAGGTGCTGCGTGTCGACGATGAAGGCGGTGCAATAGCCGGTCTTGCCGTTCTTGTAGAGCACGTCGAGACGCCCCACAGGACGGCCTAGGCGGCGCGCGATGCTTTTCTCGCCGTAAGAGATGACAGGCTCGTTCTGGTAGTCGCCAAAGGCCTGTTCCAACACGAACCCCGTGCCCGCCGACTGGCGTTTTGCCACGACGATCTTGCCGAAATCCGCGGGATCGAATTCCACCGGCTGCGCGGCGAGCGGCGCGGCGAGCATGGCGGTCAGAAAGACACTCAGGACGGAATGGCGCATTTTGTGGCCTCGTCGGAAAAAGGGTGCGCAAAGGTTACGCTCCGTCACCCCCTGTCGCCAAGTCCGGAATCTCTGGCCTCAATCCGGGCGCGAAATGACCCGTCTCAGGGTCTTGTTGATCGTTCTGCTGCGTTCGCCCTTGCTCGTGCCTGTCTGGACCTGCCCGCCTCTTGAACTGATGACCCAGCCCAGACCCGGATCAAACCAATCGGTATAGCTTGCCTGCAGGTTGTCGGTTTCAAAAGTGTATTCGATTCCCCAGACCAACCGCCGCCCGGAGTTCGACGTGGCATAGATTTCGCAGCACCGCTGCACGACGGACATGCGATAGATAGCCTCTGGTTCAGGATCGGTGTCCCAGTCCCAGTTTTCGGTCCATGTCATGCGCTTGCCGTTGCGCATCGGGTAGAACGGACCGCCCGTCTCTTCCGTAGTTTCAACTTTCGAGGCGGCGCGGTCATTCAGGATGTCCGCCGCGGTTGCGCCCTTTCCCGGTTCCAAACCACTCGCGGAATAGTCGGCTGCGACGAACTTGAACCCATCGCGTTGCACAAAACCCTGGCATTTGCTGTTGCCCTCCTCGCACCACAAATAGGCCACATGCCCATCTGGTGCGGGCAGAAAGTGATAGGCGACATCCAGGGCGCTGGAGTCATCCAACTCGTCCTCGGTGAAAAACGTGGTGCGCTCGCGCATCACAAACTGCAACCCGGCCAGCGGGCCGGGATCGGGCTCGATCAGCGTGGCGGACAAGGCTTTCATCGCCGCTTCCCGCTGTTCTTTTGCTTCCGTCGCCAGCGGCGACAGCCGATCTCTCTCAGTCTTGTAAAGCTGGAGTTTCGCCAGCAAGTCCGCCGCCGCCTCGCGCGCGGCGGCCTCTGTGCCTTCGCGAATGACGGCAAGGTCGCCCCGCACCCGCGCCAGGATCCTCTTGTCCTCCAGGTCACGCGCCCCGTAGATCTCCTCGACCTTGGCATGGATCTCCAGGATCTTCGCCACATGGGGCGCGACGGCCGCGCGTGCGGGCGCAGCAAGGGGGTTTTCGTCCATCGCCTCGGCGAACATCTCGGTCAGGATTTTCGCGTTGATCGCATCGGCCCGGGCCCAGCCGGTATCGTCAAGCACGTCTTCGATCTCGCGTCCCGTCTTTCTGGCCCAGTCTTCCAACTCATCCCGAGACAGCGCGTCGAGGTCGACGATTTCCACCGCCGGGTCCACCGGCGCCGGCGCATCCGGGTCGGCAGGCGGTGCATCGTCGCGCGCAGTTTCTTCAATCGGCGGTTTGGCCGCCGCAGGGGCGCCGGGCGCCTTCTCTTCCGGTACGGCGGCAAGACGGCGCGCGTCCTCTGCCGCCTCCAGCTCGCAGACCCGATCCGCGTGACGCGACACCATTGCCGCCAGCGGATGGGCCTCGCAGGTTTCAAGAAAGGTCTCGTAGCCCGCGCATCCATAGTCCGGTGCGGCCTCCAGCATCGCTTCGCAACGGGCATCCACCTGCGGCGCCTTTGGAACGGGCGCCACCGGCACCGCCGCCTTCAGCACCGCGCTTTCGGCAAGGATACGCGCCATCGGGATGGCAAAATTGTAGCCCGTCCGATTGTCGCCCGCATGATGCAGCGCCACGACCTTGCGGTCGGTGATCCGAAAGACCGGCGAGCCGGAGTTGCCGCCCAGCGTGTCACAACTGTGCACCAGCTTGCCTTCTGGCGACACGGCCGGATCGTCGGCGGCACAGCCCTCGCGGCTGATATGCTGCGCCTGCCCCTGCGGATGGCCGATGATCCAGAGCAGCTCCGCGTCCTCGGGCGCCTCGACGGCCAGGTCGACCTTGCCAAAGCGGGCCGAGGGATCGCCAAAGACGCGCAGAACGGAATAGTCCAGCGGCACGCTGGTCTCGACCGGCCTGGTCGAGACCTGGAATTTTTCCGCCCCGCGCGCCTGTGCCCCGTCCACGAAACCGGCGACGAACTGCGCCGCCTCGACCCCAACGCCCCCGACGCCGGGGATGCAGTGGTTGTTGGTCAGGATATGTTGCGCATCCACGATGAAGGCGGTGCAGACACCGGTCTTGCCGTTGTCATACAGGACATCCAGCCGCCCCACGGGCCGGCCCAGGCGACGCGGCAGGCTGTTTTCGCCATAGGTCAGGATCGGCTCGTTCTGGTAGTCGCCAAAGGCCTGTTCAAAGGTCAGGCCGCCGCCACCGGCGGATTGCCTCGGCGCCAGGATGACCTTGCCGAAATCGGCAGGGTCGAATTCGACGGGCTGGGCCGCGAGGGGCGCGGCACAAAGTAGGGAAACAACAAGGGCACAGCGTCGGATCACGGGGACCTCGCTTAGATTGAGGTTTCCCCTAGGCTAGGCCGACACGGGTCAAAGACCAAGGGTGGGTTTTCCACCACCCCGTTGCATACCTAGGGCAGGCAGTCGTCGCCCGGCCCCGGCTGGCAGGTCCTTAGCTGATCCCGGGCGATCCGGGCAATCCGCGGGCTGGCCTCGATGATCCGCGCGATGGGCACCGCCACGGCGTCTCCCTCGGGCCCGTTCCCCGAACGGTGCAAGGCAGAAACCGCGATCGGGCCCGAAATATCGAAGAGCGGCGCGCCCGAGGTTCCCGGCAGGGTGTCGCAGCGATGGCCCAGCAGGCCGTCCTGGTTCATGGCTGGGTCGGTCGCCGCACATCCAAGGCGCGCGATCCGCAGCGGTCCTGCCACCGGATGGCCGATCATCCACATCGGCTGCGCGCCCAGAACCGGGCGCAACGCGAACCGGACAGCGCCAAAACGCAGCGACGGCGCGCCAAAAACGTGCAAGAGTGCGTAACCCGTCTCTCGGTCGATCTCGATCGGACGGTGATCGACAGTGTAGACCTGCGCCACGGAGGGCATCTCACCGTCATCAAAGCCCATCACCAGCGTCATGGCCACGATGCCTCCCTCGACGGGCAGGCAGAGGTCGGAGGTCAGCACAAACGCCTCGTCCACGATGACGGCGGTGCAGTGACGGACCTTGTTGCCATTGCTGGCGTAAAGGACATCCAGCCGCCCGACGGACCGGGCGGCCATGCGCATCGGGCTTGTGTCGGCAAAGGCCGACAGCGGCTCGTTCATGTCCCGCGTCCCCGCGGCACCGACCCTGACCGACCGCACCGGAACCGGCTGGACAATGCGGCCAAAGGCCAGGGGATCGCCTTCGAACGGCTGCGCCTGCGCCGCAGGCACCGGCAGACCAAGCATCAGGACCGCCAGGGCGAAAACAACTGCAACCGTTCTGAACATCATTGATCCGTACACATTGGCCAGGCAGATGTGCTGCGAGAAACACCATCCGTCAAGGACGACGTCACGCGCCCGGACAGCTCCAGCCCTCATAGCGCCAGCGCCACCCGGCCAGCGCCTTGTCCAGCGCGTCGGTATGGACATCGAAATCCTCGCCCGCCACGGTACGGTCCTCGGCAAAGGCAAAACCACCGCCCTCGGCTTCGGTGAGTTTGAATCCCTTGATGGCCAGGAAATCCTGAACCACCGTGGCGTTGATGTCGCCCGCCGGGCTGGGCGTGGCGCGATGCACCACGCGCCGCACCCCGGTTCCGTCATCGCCCCGCGCCGCAAGCTCTGCCCTCAATGCGTCGTTGCGCGCCTGGTTGGGAGCCTTTCGCTTGCGGAACAGGCCGAACATCAGTTGATGAGCTTGGGCTTTGCCATATGTGTCGCGGATTTCGGCATCACGCCCAGGCGGCGCGCCACCTCGGTATAGGCATCCGCGAGGTTGCCCAGGTCATGCCGGAACACGTCCTTGTCCAGCTTCTGGCCGGACTCGATGTCCCACAACCGGCAGCTGTCGGGCGAGATCTCGTCCGCCACGATCAGGCGCTGGTAATCGCCGTCATAGACCCGGCCGACCTCGATCTTGAAGTCCACCAGCCGGATGCCGACGCCATACATCAGGCCCGACAGGTAATCGTTCACGCGCAGCGCCAGCGCCACGATATCGTCCATGTCCTGCTGGCTGGCCCAGCCGAAGGCGGCGATATGTTCCTCTGTCACAAGCGGATCACCCAGCTTGTCGTCCTTGTAGCAGTATTCGACGATCGGACGCGGCAGGGCTGTGCCCTCCTCGATCCCGAGGCGCTTGGACATCGACCCGGCGGCATAGTTGCGCACGATGATTTCCAGCGGCACGATCTCGCAGGCGCGGACCAGTTGTTCGCGCATGTTCAGCCGCTTGATGAAATGGGTCGGGACACCGATGCCGTTCAGCCCGGTCATGAAGAACTCGGACAGGCGGTTGTTCAGCACCCCCTTGCCTTCGATCACGTCCTTCTTCTCGGCGTTGAAAGCGGTGGCGTCATCCTTGAAATATTGCACGATGGTGCCCGGTTCGGGGCCTTCATACAGGATCTTCGCCTTGCCTTCGTAGATTTTCTTGCGCCGTGCCATCGGGGCCCTTTCCAAACGGATAGACCGCGCAAGGAGAATCCGGGCGCGGTGGCGTTTTCCTTATTACAGAGCCCGTCATGCTGCAAGTCGGGCGCGGGCTGCGGCGCTTCTGCCCCTTGCACCGCGCGCCCCGGAGCGGCATATCCAAGGGAAAGTCACGTTGCCGAGGGAGCCGCGCTCATGACCACCTTCGACGATCGCGAAAACGCGTTCGAGAACAAGTATGCCCACGACGAGGAAATGAAGTTCAAGGCCGAGGCCCGCGCCAACAAGCTTCTGGGGCTCTGGGCGGCCGAACTGCTGGGCAAGACCGGCTCTGACGCCGATGCCTATGCCGTCGAGGTCATCAAGGCCGATTTCGAGGAAGCCGGCCACGAGGACGTGGTGCGCAAGGTCGCGGGCGACCTGGGCGACAAGGCCACCGCGGACGAGATCCGCTCCAAGCGCGCGGCGCTGCTGGTCATGGCCAAGGACCAGATCATGAAAGAGGCCTGAGGGTTTCTTGCAGGGACATTGCCGGGCCAGCCGCCACGCGGCTGGCCTTTTTTGTGGGCAAGCGTCGCCGCGCCCCACTCGTTCCAACCGTCCCGTTTTTAGCCGTCCCGGCCCGGTTCTTTCGGGTCGCTGGAGAACAGGGCAATCTTGTTGCCCTGAGGGTCGCGCAGGTAGCCCACATAGAAGTTCGGCCCATATGACGCCCGAAAGCCGGGCTGGCCTTCGTCGGTCCCGCCCGCGTCAAGCGCGGCGGCATGGAGGTCCCGCACCTGTTTTTGACTGCCCGCCTCGAAGGCGATCATGGATCCGTTTCCGGCCGTTGCCGGCCCCCCATCGAAGGTCGGCTTGACGTAGAAATCAGGCAGGGCGACAGGCTGGCCCGCCTGCACGGGCAGGCAATAGCTCAACCCTTCCGGCCCCTCGGCCAGGTCATAGCCCAGGGCGGGCAGGAAGGCGGAATAAAACCGTTTGGAACGCGCGATATTATCCGTCCCCACCGTGACATAGGCAATCATTACTGGCTCTTCTTTCCGGACATTTGGTCAGTCGCCGTCGCTGTCCGCCTTGTTGTAGGCCAGGGTCGGGGGCGGGACAATATACCCCGTTCCGTCCGCACCACCCCGCCGGTCTGGACATTTCCGCGCCGCTCTGCACAGATGCGCGGCAGATACGGAACGGGACCCCCCTCAATGCACGACACCTTGCGCGGCTGCCTCTGGATGACAGGGGCCATCGCCTCTTTCACCGTCATGGCCATCGCCGGGCGCGCGGTCAGCCTCGATCTCGATACCTTCGAGATCATGCTGTACCGGTCGCTCATCGGCATCGCGATCGTGCTGTCCGTGGCAGGTATGGCGGGCACCCTGTCCCACATCACGACCCGCAACATGCGCACCCACCTGCTGCGCAACCTCTTCCACTTTTCCGGCCAGAACCTCTGGTTCTTCTCGATCACCGCGATCCCCTTGGCGCAGGTCTTCGCGCTTGAATTCACCTCGCCCTTCTGGGTCATGCTGCTGAGCGCGCTGATCCTGGGCGAAAGGCTGACGCCGAACCGCGTGGGCGCTGCGATCCTCGGCTTCATCGGCATCCTGATCGTCACCCGCCCCTCGCCCGAGACAGCCGATATCGGCCAGCTCACCGCCGCGCTGGCGGCCATCGGCTTTGCCGGCTCTGCGGTCTTTACCCGGCTGCTGACCCGAACCGAGCGGATCACCTGCATCCTCTTCTGGCTGACCGTCATGCAGGCGGCTTTCGGTCTCGTCTGCGCGGGCATCGACGGCGACATCGCCCTGCCCGCCGCCGACAGCCTGCCCTGGGTGGTGCTGATCGCCTTTGCCGGGCTAGTTGCGCATTTCTGCCTGACCACGGCGCTCTCGCTGGCGCCTGCGACGGTGGTCATGCCCATCGACTTTGCCCGCCTGCCGGTGATCGCGCTGGTCGGGATGCTGGTCTACGCCGAGGCGCTGGACCCGCTGGTCCTGCTGGGCGCGCTGGTCATCTTCGGCGCCAACTACGCGAACATCTGGTTCGAAACGCGCAAGACCCGGTAAACAGGGCCTTTTCCGGGACCAACGCCGCCCCGCGCAAGGTGTTACAATTTCGTGACGTTGCGTTGCGGACACGGTTGCTGACGTTTCGTCACAGATTGACCGTTTCGTTAACCCCTCAATAGCTTATCCACAGGAGACTTCCCACACTCAGGGATAGAGGGACAAAATGATAAATCGACTTATAGGGGTGGGCGCGCTGGCGCTGGCACCGCTGGCGGCGCAAGCCGGCGGCATCGACCGTTCGGGCCAATCGATCGGGGTGATCTTCGAAAAAGGCACTTATGCCGAGTTCAGCTTTGGCTCGGTTTCGCCGAACGTGTCCGGCATGCAGGTCGTCACCTTTCCCCCGGCACTGGGCGGCTCGACGGCGGGCAGCAAGTCCGGCGACATGACGAACAGCTACCTGCAGTTCGGCGCCGCGCTGAAACACGACTACAACGACAAGTTCTCGGTCGCCCTGATCCTTGAACAGCCCTTCGGCGCCGACGTGGAATACGACACCGGCACCGGCTACTTCGCCTCTAGCGCCACCGCCAAGCTGCAGTCCGAAGGCCTGACCGCCGTCGCGCGGTACAAGTTCAACGAGAACTTCAGCGTGCATGGCGGCGTCCGCTACCAGCGCCTCACCGCCGAGGCCTTCATTCCCTACATCACGCTGCCCGTCGGACCGCTGGCCGGCACCCCCTATAGCGCGGATACCCAGCGCGACGCGGGGTGGGGCTACCTGCTGGGGGCCGCCTATGAACGGCCCGACATCGCGCTGCGCGTCGCGCTGACCTACAACTCGGGGATCCAGCACGATCTGCCGACGGTCGAAAGCTCGGCCATCGGCCTCGCCAACAGCTCGACCACCGGGATCAAGACGCCGCAATCGGTGAACCTGGAATTCCAGACCGGCATCGCCCCGGACACGCTGCTCTTCGGCTCTGTCCGCTGGGTCGACTGGAGCGAGTTCGAAATCCGCCCCACCGATTACGACGCCCTGACCGGCGCGCTGGCCGGCGGCCCGGGGGTTGCGCTTGTCTCCTACCAGGATGACACGATCACCTACAACCTCGGCGTCGGCCGCCGCTTCAACGAGAACTGGGCCGGTTCCGTCTCGGTCGGCTACGAGCCGGCAAACAGCAATTTCGCCTCGAACCTCGGACCGACCAACGGCAACTGGAGCGTCGGACTCGGCGCCGCCTATACCCAGGGCAAGTACGAGATTTCCGGCGGCGTGCGGTATGTCCGCATCGGCGAAGCGGAAACCGAGGTCGGCCCCTTCTCGCCCGCGACCTCCTTTGACGACAACCACGCCATCGGCGTGGGCATGAAGATCGCGGTCAACTTCTGATCCTGCACCTGACCGGACGGATTGACCCGGGGCTGTCAGCGGCCCCGGGTTTTTCGTCTGGCGCGGTCCAATGCGCAGGTTCCGGATCGCGCAGTGAGCCTCTCGGGATTACTCCGGAACCATGACACAGACCTCCCTTTCCCCCCGCGCCTGGGCTGAGCTGATCCTGCTGGGCCTGATCTGGGGCGGTTCCTTTCTTGCCATCCGCACCGCGCTGGACGAGATCGGACCGCTGACCTCCGTCCTCTTTCGCACCGGTATCGCGGCGCTTGTGCTCTGGCCGGTGATCCTCTGGCGCGGGATCGCCCTGCCACGTGGCTGGCGCACATGGCGCGGCCTGCTGGTCATGGGGGTGCTCAACAACGTGATCCCCTTCACCCTGATGGCCTGGGGCCAGTTGCACATCCCCTCGGGCCTGACCTCGATCCTCAATGCGACGACGGCGATCTTCGGGGTGCTGGTGGCCGCGGCGGTCTTTGCCGACGAGCGGCTGACCACGCGCAAGGCGCTGGGTGTCACCCTGGGGTTCGCGGGCGTGGTGACGGCGATCGGCCCGGCGGCGCTGCTGAGCCTCGACCTGACCTCGACCGCGCAGCTTGCGGTGATTGCCGGAACGTTCTCCTATGCCTGTGCGGGGGCCTGGGCGCGCGTCCACCTGCGCGGGCTGGCGCCCCTGGCCGCCGCCGCCGGAATGCTGACCTCCTCGACGCTGGTCATGGCGCCGCTGACCCTGATGACCGAGGGGTTGCCCAGCCTCGCGCTGTCCTCTGCCACCTGGATCGGCATTCTCTACTACGCGCTGATCGCCACCGCGCTGGCCTACCTGCTGTATTACCGCGTGCTTGCGATGGCGGGTGCGGGCAACCTGATGCTGGTCACGCTGCTGATCCCGCCCACGGCCATCGCACTTGGCGCCCTCGTCCGCGCCGAGGACCTGCACCCGGGCGCCTACGCGGGGCTGGCGCTGCTTGCTCTTGGCCTGTGCGTTCTGGATGGGCGGTTGTTCCGGACGGCGGTCAGGGTTTGACGCGGGCGCACGGCCCGCGTAATCCGGTCCAAACCGACTTAACGGGATGCGATCCGCGATGCTCTACCCCACTGCCCAGGCCTGGCGCGATGCGCCCCGCAAACGCGTTGTGCTTTATGCCATGTCGGGCCTCGGCAAGACCCATGTGTCGAACCTTCTGCGCGAGGAAGGCGGCTGGTTCCACTATTCCATCGATTACCGCATCGGCACCCGCTACATGGGTGAATACATCGCCGACAACGCCAAGCGCCACGCCATGCAGGTGCCCTTCCTGCGCAAGCTGCTGCTGACGGATTCGATCTACATCGGCTCCAACATCTCCTTCGACAACCTCACGCCCGTCTCGACCTACCTCGGCAAGCCCGGCAACCCGGAACTTGGCGGGTTGACGATGGACACCTACCGCCTGCGCCAGTCGCAATTCGAACGCGCCGAACGCCAGGCCCTGCTGGACACCGAGTATTTCATATGGCGGGCCGAGGATCTCTATGGCTACCCGCATTTCATCTGCGACACCGGCGGCAGCATCTGCGAATGGGTCGATCCTGCCGACCCCGAGGACGAGATCCTGACCGCGCTCAGCCAGCAGGCCCTGATGGTCTGGATCAAGGGCAGCGAGGCCCATACCGAAGAACTGATCCGCCGCTTCGACCGGGCGCCCAAGCCGATGGCCTACCAGCCCGCCTTCCTCGAAGATGCCTGGGCGCGCTACCTGGACGAATTCGGCCTGACCGAACAGCAGGTCGACCCCGACACCTTCATCCGCTGGACCTATGCCCAGGCGCTGGCCCACCGCCAGCCGCTCTACGAGGCGATGGCAGAAAAATGGGGCGTGACGGTCGAGGCCACGGACATGGCGCAGGTCCGCGACCAGGCCGATTTCATCGAGCTGATCGCCGCCGCCCTGCCGCAGGGCTGACGCCCGGTCCCCGAACGGTCGCCTGCACAAGAAATGGACGTCACCGGTATTATCTTTGCCCGATCCGCCCCGGGCTGTTGCTAGGCCTGGCCCCGACACATAGTGTCGGGCGCATATGCGAACATCGTGGTTCACATTCGGAAAGACCGGCGGGCAGACCGGGGCGCGGCCCCATCGTCGCGCCGGCGCCCGCAGGGGCGGACCCGAGATCCGGGCAGGGACGCATGCGGCCGGCACAGGGCCGCCCTGACGCGACCCTTCCCCCCCGCCTCATCCCCGATTTTCACCGCTGCCCCGGCTCCGCCCCGGCCAATTGGCCCGGAACCGTGCGGGTGGCCCGTTTCTCCTGCTTGCCCCATGACAGCCGATCCCCTATCTAGGCCTCCGCGCCGTGAAAGGACCCGACCGATGCCCATCAAGCTGCCCTCCGACCTGCCCGCCTTCGACGTGCTCACGCGTGAGGGTGTCATGGTCATGACCGAGGAACAGGCAGCCCGGCAGGACATCCGCCCGCTGCGCATCGGTCTGCTCAACCTGATGCCCAAGAAGATCCAGACGGAAAACCAGTTTGCCCGCCTGATCGGGGCCACGCCGCTGCAGATCGAGTTCAGCCTGATCCGCATGTCCGAGCACCAGACCAAGAACACCGCCGCCGAGCACATGGAGACCTTCTATCGCCCCTTCACCGAGGTGGCCGCCTCCGGCGAGAAGTTCGACGGGCTGATCATCACCGGCGCGCCGATCGAACACCTGCCCTTCGACGAGGTCACCTACTGGGACGAACTGCGCCAGGTCTTCGACTGGACCCAGACCCATGTGCATTCCACCTTCGGCGTCTGCTGGGGCGGGATGGCGATGATCAATCATTTCCACGGCGTGAAGAAACACATGCTCGAGGCCAAGGCCTTCGGCGCGGTGCGGCACCGCAACCTGGAACCGGCCTCGCCCTACTTGCGCGGGTTCTCCGACGACATGGTGATCCCGGTGTCGCGCTGGACGGAAATTCACCGTGACGAGGTGACGGCCGCCGGCCTGCCGATCCTGATCGACTCCGAGGAAACCGGTCCCTGCCTGGTCGAGGATCCGTGCCACCGGGCGCTCTATATCTTCAACCATCTCGAATACGACAGCGGCACTCTCAAGGAAGAATACGACCGCGATGTCGCGGCGGGGAACCCGATCAACGTGCCGGCCAACTACTACCCGGACGATGATCCGTCGAAACCGCCGCAGAACCGCTGGCGCAGCCATGCGCATCTTCTTTACGGAAACTGGATCAACCAGATCTACCAGTCGACGCCTTTCGACCTATCCTTGATCGGAAAGGCCCCTGTCCAAGCCTGACAGGGGTCCGGTCCGTCACGGAGTAAAAGGTGTTACGTATCCTGGGTGCCGTTCTTCTTCTTTCCCTGCTGGGCGGCTGCGCCGTCACGCAGATGCGTGCCGACCGCATGGAGCGCGAGGCAGAGACACGCTGGCCCCCCGTGGGCCGGTTCGTCGAGGTCGATGGCCTGCGGGTCCACTATGTCCAGAAAGGCCGCGGCCCGGACGTGGTGCTGCTGCATGGCGCCAGCGGCAACCTGCGCGATTTCACCTTTCAACTGGTCGACCGGCTGGCGCGCGACTATCGCGTGACCGCCTTCGACCGTCCCGGGCTGGGCTACACCACGCGCGAGGCGCGCTTTCAGGGCGCCTTCAATGCGCGCGCGGAAACCCCGCAGGACCAGGCTGCCGCGCTGGCGGCGGCGGCGGCTAAGCTGGGGATCAGGCGGCCCGTGGTGGTCGGCCATTCCTTTGGCGGGGCGGTGGCGATGGCCTGGGGGCTGGACCAGGATGCCGCCGCAGTCGTCAGCCTGGGCGGCGCGATCATGCCCTGGCCCGGATCGCTCGACAGCCAATACCAGGTGCTGGGCAACCCGCTGGGTGGCGCCGTCGTGCCGCAATTCGTGACCGCCTACTACTCCGAAGACCGCGCCCGGCAGGCGGTGGCGGGCATCTTTGCGCCCCAGGGTGTGCCAGAGGGCTACCTCGACCACATCGGCCCCGGCCTCAGCCTGCGGCGAGAGACGATCCGCGCCAATGGCCGCCAGGTCGCCGCCCTGCGCCCCGCCCTTGTCGAGATGTCCAGACGTTATCCGCAGATGACGATTCCCGTCGAGCTGGTGCATGGCACCGCCGACACCACCGTGGGCTATGAAATCCACAGCGTCGCCGCCGACAAGCTCTTGCCCGATGCCCGCGTCACCCCCTTGGAAGGTGTCGGCCACATGCCCCAGCACGCCCGCCCCGGCGCCGTGATCGAGGCCGTGCGCCGCGCCGCAGGCCGCGCCGGTCTGCGATAAGGGCTTGACGGCACGACCCATTCCGCGTGTCACTCAACTTGCGGGACGGGCAGAATGGCGATTGGATTACGCGAGAAACTGACGGGTTACGGCCTGTTTCTGGGTGCATTGTCCGCGATCCTGACGGCGGCAAAACTGTATGCCGTGGCCGCAGGGCTGGTTCTCTGGCTTTCGGCAACGCTGATTGCCGCTTTCTGGATCGAAGACGCGCGCCGCCGCCCGCAGTTAAAGCGCCTGTTTGCGCCCCGCCGCATCGGCGCGCTCTACCGAAGAATGACGATCCGCGTCGCCCGATGGCCGCGCGACTGGCAGCTTTATAGCAAAGCACTTTTGATCGCAGTGATCTATCCGATCGGGATTCCGCTTTTCCTTTGGGTCTATCGCGGCAAAGCGGCGTTCTTGGGAGGAGTCGAGGTGCTTCCACGACCCGAGACGGTCTGGCAACAATTAGTTGTCGGTGGATATCTGGGGCTATCAATTTTGGCATTGTTGATTTGCTCATCAGCCGTAAAAAAAGGTACTTTTGGCAGTTCTTGTTATGGCTGATTATTGCAGGCGCGCTCTTAGTTTTGGTTACAACTTCGTTCCCGATTGCCGGCACTGTCGCACTCACCGTCTTAGGCGGAATAACACTCTCTGTATTTCTGCTAGCCGTCATAACAGCTGACGAGTACGATTACAGACCCTCCTCCCCGCATTTCAGAAAATTAATTGTTGGCGACGGAATCGCAATGTCAGGTGCAATCGTGCTAACGGCCTCTGTCGCAACGGCGGCCGGAATCTCGAGCTCAGTCGGAACGGCCATAGCGCTCGGGATTGTAGTCGCCGCAGTTATATTTTCAATCCGTATCGGAGAATTCATCGAAAGGACAACTAGAATTGGCACTGGCAACGCGATCCATATCGCCCACACTTCGTCGATGTTTTTTATCTTGCTTGGCATCGTAGCGTTAAATTCTTGGGCTAAAACTGAAGATTGGAAACGTGTTGCATACTTGTTTCTCGGTCTGTTGCCATTGGTGAACGCCGTCTTCGACTACGTCTCCTATTCAGTCACACTTTCACTGCTGCGGGCTGGCGTACGAAAGCCGCGTATCGCCCTTCTGACCGGCTTTTGCGACCTCGCGGTCGCCACCCTCCTCTTTCTTGCGCTTGGCGCCACGCTGGTGGTGATGATTGCCAGCATCAATCAATGGGCCGACGTACCGCTCTATCCCCTGGTTCCGCTCTTCCACGGCATCCGGCTTGCCCCTGACGATTACCTTTGGCTCTACCTGATGATGTTCTCCACCATCCTGCCCACTGTCCTGCACGCGGCGGTTGCCACGTTCAGCCTCGGGTCATGGCTGACCATCCCTGCGCGCCGTGCCCTTTACGGAATGATCGACGACCCCGACGCCCTGCCCGCCGCCGCGGCCCCACTGCTGATCGGCCTCTACTGGACCGCCTGCCTTCTGGTCCCACTTATCCTCTGTTACGGTCTTTACTTGCTGGGCCAAACCTATGTCGACGCAGCGCTTGATGCCTACCTACGCGTTCTCGAAAGCATCGCCTGCCACATCGGACCCCCGTCCTGCCCTGCCTGAGCGAAACCTGTTTGACCTGGGACACGCAGCGAAACAGCACATTGGAAAGAGTTCCGAAGTCGCTGTCCGAACGGTTTGCGTTAATCCTCTTAACATCCCATAGTGCCGGTCACTTAGACGCGCGAGGCCCTCCATGACGCTCCCCTTCGACGGCGCCATTTCCAGCTACTTCGAGCATGACGCCCCCAAGCCCGTGCGCGAGGCGATCAGCCGCGCCGACAAGGACGACATCCTCGACACCGGCTATCCCTATTCCGAGGAGATGAAGCGCAAGGCCTACGACAAGGAGATGGAGCGCCTGCAGATCGAGCTGGTCAAGATGCAGGCCTGGGCCAAGGAAACCGGTGCCCGTCTTGCACTGGTCTTCGAAGGGCGCGATGCCGCCGGCAAGGGCGGCACGATCAAACGCTTCCGGATGAACCTCAACCCGCGCGGCGCCCGTGTCGTGGCGCTTGGCACGCCGTCCGACCGCGAACAGACCCAGTGGTATTTCCAGCGCTACATCGACCATCTTCCGGCGGCGGGCGAAATCGTCTTCTTCGACCGGTCCTGGTACAACCGGGGCGTGGTCGAACATGTCTTCGGCTTCTGCAACAACGCACAGCGCGAGCACTTCTTCACCCAGGTCCCCGCCTTCGAAAAGATGCTGGTGGACGAGGGCATCCATGTTTTCAAGTTCTGGCTGAACGTGGGCCGCGCCGAACAGCTGCGCCGCTTCATGAAACGCGAGAACGACCCCCTGAAACAGTGGAAGCTCAGCCGCATCGACGTCGAGGGGCTGGCCCGCTGGGACGCCTATTCCGCCGCCATCCAGGAAACCCTGACCCGCAGCCACACCGCCACCGCGCCCTGGACGGTGGTGCGCTCGGACGACAAGAAACGCGCCCGGCTGGCCGCGATCCGGCATGTGCTGACCCACCTGGACTATGCGCGCAAGGACGTGAAAGCCCTCGGCGCGACGGATTCCAGGATTCTCGGCGGGCCGGAGATCTGGGAGGCCTGACGGGCCGGACATGGTCAAGAAACGCGGATACCATCACGGCAACCTGCGCCAGGCGCTGGTCGAGGCCGCGCTGAAGCTGATCGAGGAGAAAGGCCCCTCGGGCTTCACGCTCTCGGAGGCGGCGAAACAGGCGGGTGTCACCCCGGCGGCGGTCTACCGGCATTTTTCCGGGCGCGAGGACCTGATCGCCGAGGCCGCGCGCCAGGGCTACGAGATCTTCGCCGATGTCATGCAATACGCCTATGACAAGGGGCAACCATCGGCGCTGGCCGCCTTCGAGGCAACGGGCCGCGCCTACCTGGCCTTCGCCCGCAAGTACCCCGGCCATTACATCGCGATGTTCGAATCCGGGGTGTCGGTCAACCACTCGCCGGAACTGGCGATGGCCTCGGCCCGGGCCCGCGCGGTGCTGGAAACCGCGGCCGAGAAACTGTCACAGCATATCCCGCCCGAAAAACGTCCGCCTCCGGCGATGTTTTCGGCCCATATCTGGGCGCTCAGCCACGGGGTGGTCGAGCTCTACGCCCGCAACTCGCCCGGCAGCCAGGCCCCTTTCCCGCCCGAGGACCTGCTGGAATCGGGCATTGGCGTCTACCTGCGCGGGCTGGGGTTATTGCCGCCGGACAGCTAGGGAATGGACAATTGTCTCTTCGAGACGGCTCAAAAGCGCCGCATTGTCGAACCTCTCCACTGCGGCCTGCCGGGCCGCCGCCGACATCGCCGCGCGGTTTTCCGGGGATTGCGACAGGGCCTGTGCCATAGCCGCGGCAAAACCCTCTTCATCGTGCTCGGGCACCAGATAGCCGGTGACACCCGGCGTCACGGCCTCGGGGATTCCCGCATGGTCGGTCGAGACCACAATACATCCGGCGGCCATGGCTTCCTGGATCGAGGTCGGCAGCCCCTCGGTGTTACCATCCCGTGCCGTCACCGAATGCTGCACATAGATTTCGGCATTTTCCAGATGCGCCCGCACCTGCTCATGCGGCATGGCGCCCGGCAGGGACACCTTGTCCTCCAGATTGAGATCCACCACCAAGTCTCTGGCTGTATTCAGCAAATCCCCATCGCCGATCATGGTCAACCGGGCCTCGGGCACTTCCACCGCCGCCTTGGCAAAAGCGCGGATCGTCAACAGGGGATGTTTCTTTTCCACAAAGCGCCCGATCCCAATCAGACTGCGCGGCCGCTTTTGCCCCGGCACAAAGCGGCGCACATCGACCCCCGAGGGGATCACATGCGCGTTGTCGTGGTGCACCCCGACCGAGGCCAGGTTATCCAGCAGGAACTGGCTCACGGCAAAGATCCCGTCCAGACGCGGCATCATCAATCGATAGGCCCGCTGGCCCTTTGCCGTCTGGATCGTGACCGAGGCATCCTTGCCCCGGAAGTAACAGAACACCGGAATGCCAAGTTCATTGGCAATCGGCGCGATCATAACGCCCTGCGTGCCGAATTCCGAAAGGATGACATCCGGCCTCTCGGCCCGCAAAAAATCCAACAGGGCGCGCCGCGTCCCTGCCACCGGAACCCGCCCGGTACCATAGCGCGCGCCGTTCCAGGCCACCAAAAATGGGCGCAGAACCGCATCCAGCGCCGACCGCCGCGTCCCAGCAATATCGAAGATGCCTTCGGTCCGGGGCCCCAGGTTGTTGGTCTTGGCGGCCACAACGCAGGTCTGCCCGCCGAATAACAGGTCAATGTGGCGGTTGACGAAGGTCTCGGAGGACTTGAAGTACTCTCCAACGACGATACAGGCTTTCATAGTCGGTTTCTCCGATGGATCTTTGAAACCACGCCCACCCCCGCGAAACGAGACATCACGAGCATTCTCGTACAAGGTCCCGCACCTGCGCCGCGATGCGTTCCGGGCGGGTCTGGTCCCGCATGCAGCGCATGCGGTCGCGGGCCTCACGCCATTCAGGTCCGCCAAAGCCGTCACGCGCACGGGCAAAGGCGGCTTCAACGCCGCCAGGGCCCTCGCTGTAATAGGGATAATCGGCGCCGAGGAAATGCTCTGCATCGGTGGTCGACCGCTGGGTCAGAATATTGGCACCCAGGGCCGCCGCGGTAAAGCCTTTGACAAACGGCTTGATCGAGCTGGAATGCCCCCCGCGGTCGGCCCGGTGATTGAAATGCAGGTTGAACCGCGAGACCCTGTCCAGCGCGGCATCGAACTCTGCCGTGGTCTTGACGCTTTCGACCGCAATTTCCGGCTGCAGTTGCGGCGGGATGGCCGAATTCACCGGATCGCCCAGATAGAGCGCGGCAAAACTGTCTTGCTGGGCAGGCGCCCGCCCTTCCAGCCGCAGATCGGTATTGTGCAGGATCAGCCGCGCCTGGCCGGTAAACTCCGGATCTTGGTTCAGTTGCCGGGACAACAGATCGTGCTGGTGCACCGAACAGCAGATATGCACATCGGCGCCGATCCGGTTGAGGCTCTCCATCGGCTCATCGACATGGTCATACCACAGCGAACGGGCACGCCTGCGCAGCAGCGCGGCCAAAGGCGGCGTCAGCCGTCGCAGAGCCGCCTTGCTGACAAAATAGATTGCGTCGCGCGGCCGGGTCGCCGCCCAAAGATGCCGGTGCCCTTTGTATTTGCGTCGGGGCAATGGCATCAGCCTGGCTTCGATCTCGTCGCCGCAAAATCTGTTGACAATCTCGGAAAGCTGAAACGCCCGCATCACGGTGCTGCCAACGGTGGCGGTGGGTTCCCAATAGACAAAATACAGTCTGGTGGGTTTCTTCATGTCATTGCCCTGCGGCCAAGAAAAAACACGGGCGAGTCGGCTCGCCCGTGTCCTGAGCAGACAGATATGTCTGTCGCGTCAGCGCTTCGAGAACTGGAACGAACGACGCGCCTTGCGCTTACCGAACTTCTTACGCTCGACGACACGGCTGTCGCGGGTCAGGAAGCCGGCCGCCTTGAGCGGGCCGCGCAGCGAGGGGTCGTAAAGCTGCAGCGCCTTCGAGACACCGTGCTTGACCGCGCCGGCCTGGCCGGTCAGGCCGCCGCCCTTGACGGTGGCATAGACGTCGAATTCGCCTTCGACACCGGCCACCTGGAACGGCTGGCGCAGGATCAGCTGCAGCACCGGACGGGCAAAGTACTTGTCCATTTCCTTGCCGTTGACGGTGACCTTGCCGGAGCCCGGCTTGATCCAGACGCGGGCAACCGCGTCCTTCCGCTTGCCGGTGGCATAGGAGCGGCCCAGTTCATCACGGACCGGCTCACGCGGGGCTTCCTCGGCGACGACGACGTCCTCGACGCCGGCTGCTGCGCCCAGCTCTTCCAGAGAGTTGATCTGATCAGCCATTATTTCGTCACCCGGGTGTTCTTGGAGTTCTTCGATTTCACGTCCAGAACCTCGGGGTTCTGGGCTTCGTGCGGATGCTCGGCGCCGGCGTAGATGCGCAGGTTGGTCAGCACCTTGCGCGACAGGCGGTTGCCCGGCAGCATGCGCTTGACGGCCTGGAAGACGACGCGCTCGGGGTGGGCGCCTTCAAGGATCTGCGCCTTGGTGCGCGACTTGATCCCGCCGGGGTGCCCGGTGTGCCAGTAGAAGTTCTCTTCGCGCTTCTTGCCGGTCAGCTGCACCTTGTCCGCGTTCACGATGATGACATTGTCACCACAGTCCATGTGCGGGGTGAAAGAAGGCTTGTGCTTGCCGCGCAGCCGCATGGCGACGATCGAGGCGAGACGGCCCAGAACGAGGCCTTCGGCGTCGATCACGATCCATTTCTTGTCGATGTCTGCCGGAGTTGCAGAGTAGGTTTTCATATGTATCGGTCCGTTTCGAGTGAGAAAGCCGAGGCAAAGCCCCGGCCCTGAATTCGATTGCGCCGTTATACGCAGGCGATTTTCCCAGTCAAGCGCACCGATGCAAAAATAAACAAGTAAAATCAATCCATTACAATTACGGTATCAAAATACCCCAAATTTCGACGCTACTCCAGCCCTGCACAAGGTCAGGGAAAACCGCCTTGCGATGCACCGGACCGCCATGCAGTCTGCGCCCGAACAACGACATGACCCCCGATGCAACCACTCTCCTTCCTCGGTCCACTCCTCTCCGGCCTCGCCCTGCTTGCGGTCTCGACCGCCGTCGGCGCCGGGGCCATGCGCAAGCTGGTCCACGTCTACGAGGCCAAGCACGAGCTGAAACAGGGATCGGCCGGCTTCCTGCGCACCATCGCGGGATGGTCCTGGATCGCGATCTGGGCAATGGCCACCTGGTTTTTCGCCACGATCATCGGTGACTGGGGCGCCTCGGGCGATCTCGACGGGGCCATCGCGCGGTCCTGGCTGCGTCTTGAAATCCTGCTGCATATCGCCAGCGCACTCTCGGACGCCGATTCATGAACATGATCGACACCGACCAGTCAGAACTGCGCTGCCCGAACTGCGGCGGCCAGTGTCTCTACGATCCCGCCGCGCAGGCGCTGGCCTGCACCAGTTGCGGCGACACCCGGACGCTGGAAACGCCCTGGGACGGGGCCGCCAGCGCCGAGACGGACTATCACGCGGACACGCCCGAAACCCTGCCGCCGGACCTGCCCGACAGCCGTGCGCATCGCTGCGAAACCTGCGGCGGCGAGGTGGTGTTCACCGGGGCCGCCCTGTCGGACCGCTGCCCCTATTGCGACGGCGCCGTGGTGCTGTCCTCGGCCGACACGGGCTATCGCACCACCGCGCTGATCCCCTTTCGGGTTCCGGAAAAGGATGCGCAGAAACATGCGCTGGACTGGGTGCGCGGGCGGCTCGCGGCCCCAAAAGGCCTGGCCGCAACCGTGGAAAAGGGCCGTGTCGCAGGGCTTTACGCCCGGTTCTGGACCTTCGACAGCACCGAGGCGGTCGACTACTGGGCCAGCTACACCACCGGCAGCGGCAAGAACCGCCGCACCCGGCGCACCAGCGGCAGCATGACGGTGGATTTCGACGATCTCCTGATGCCCGCCAGCCCGCATGTGACGCCGCTGATCCGTGACGGCATCCTGCATCATTTCGACCCGCGCCGCCTGCGCCCCTACCGCGCCGGATACCTCGCCGGGTTCGCCGCAGAACGCCACCACCAGAGCGTGGCCGAGGGTCTGTCCGCCAACGAGGCGGACAAGCGGCTGCTGATCCGCAACCGGATCAAGGGCCATATCAACAAGAGCCGGGTGTCCAATATCGGCTTCAACGCCGACACCTCGGGCATCCGCTATCGCCGCATCCTGCTGCCGGTCTGGATCCTGCACTACCGCTGGAACGACACGCCGATGAAGGTGGTCGTCTCCGGTCTCGACGGGCGCACCTTCGGCGAACGCCCCTTCTGCCGCTGGAAACTGACGGGATACGCCGCCCTGGCCAGCCTGACGGTGATCGCCTTCGGCCTGCTCTGGGGGATCGGCGCCGCGCCCTGACCGCTTTGCCCGGACCGCATGGCGGTTTTTCTCGCGCTTGCAGCAATTTTCTCTTGAACGACTCGGGGCAGGCTCTTAGGTGGGCCTCACTTTCGGACCCGATCCCAACCCGGACGCCCAGCCCTCGTGCTGGGCTCATGTGTCTTCGGGGGGCGCTAAGGGACCGACTGGAACGCACTGCTGGCTTGAAGGAGGCATGTCATGAAGGACATCAACCTCTTCCAACTGGGGTACGGTCTGGAGACAGGCGCCCAAGAGGAAGACACCACCCGGGGTCTGGCCCCCGCTAATCAATCCGTGTTGCCGCGCGACGTCTTTGACGAAACCCGCGACGATCACTTCATCCGCCGCGACGGCAGCGTCTTCGCGGGCACCCATCTCATCATCGAGGTGGTCGACGGCGAGGGCCTGGACGACGAGGCGCGCATCCAGCAGGCCTTTCGCGACTGCGTCGAGACCTGCGGCGCGACACTGCTGCACATCCACACGCACAAGTTTTCGCCCCAGGGCGTGAGCGGCGTGGCGGTGCTGGCCGAAAGCCATATCTCGGTCCACACCTGGCCGGAAATCGGCTACGGCGCCTTCGACGTCTTCATGTGCGGCGATGCCGAACCGTGGAAGGCCGTCGACGTTCTGGGCCGCGCCTTCTCGACCGCCGACGTGCGCGTCAAGGAGCTCAAGCGCGGCGAAGGCGTGGTGGCCGAGGCCGGTATCGCGGCCTGACGCGACCTGACCGCATGGCAAAGGGCGGCCCCGGCCGCCCTTTTTTCATGTCCCCCGTTGAGATGACACGCGGCGCGGCTATCCTGCCGCCCGCATGCCGCAAGGAGACCGACCCGATGACCGACAAGACCTGGATGCGCGAAGCGCTGCACGGCCACTACGCCCAGAGCTTTACCGTCGACGAGCTGCTGTACGACAGCGAAACCGACCACCAGCGCCTGCGCGTCTTTCAGAACGGCACCTTTGGCCGGATGCTGACGCTGGACGACGTGGTGCAGACGACCGAGGGCGACAATTTCATCTACCACGAGATGCTGACCCACGTCCCGATCCTGGCCCATGGCGCGGCGAAACGGGTCTGCATCGTCGGCGGCGGCGATGGCGGCATGGCGCGCGAGGTGCTGAAACACGCCGGCGTCGAACAGGTCACGATGGTCGAGATCGACGCAGGTGTGGTCGAATTCTCCAAGCAATACCTGCCGATGCTGTCCCAGGGCGCCTTCGAGGATGAAAGGCTGGACCTGGTGATCGCGGACGGGGCCGAGTTCATGAAGGTCACCCAGGGCGGCTATGACGTGATCATCGTCGACAGCACCGACCCCATCGGTCCCGGAGAAGTCCTTTTCACCGATACCTTCTACGGCCATGCGAAACGCGCACTGGCCCCGGGCGGAGTTCTTGTCACGCAGAATGGCGTACCCTTTCTGCAGGGCGAGGAACTCACCAACACCATGCGCGCCTTCCAGGCACTCTTTGCGGATGCCACCTGTTACATGGCGACGGTGCCCACCTACGCGGGCGGACCGATGGCCTTTGGCTGGGGCACCGATGGCGCGGCGCGCAGCGTGACGGTCAAGGACCTGACAGAGCGTTTCGCCAGCGCCGGCATCGCCTGCGACTACTACACGCCCGAAGTGCACAAGGCCGCCTTTGCCCTGCCCGGCTATGTGCTGAAGCTGATGCCCTGAGGGGAAACGATTTTTGAGAAAAATCGTTGGGGGGCGCTGCCCCCCGCGCCCTGCGGGCGACTCCCCCCGAGGTATTTGGAAAACCAAAGAAGCCGAAAGCGCCCCGTCACCGCGCTGGTGGAATCGAATAGGTCAGCGAGGCATGGGCCAGCGGCTTGGCCTCGCCCTCGCTGTAAAGCAGCACATCCGTCACCGACAGCGTGCGGCCCAGCTTCAGCACCCGCGCCTCTGCCAGAAGGTCGACCCCGGCGGCGGGTTTGCGCATGAAATCGATCGAGCAATGCGTGGTGACCGTCAGCGCCTGTTTGCCGATTCGCGCCAGCGTCGCCACATAGGCCGCCACATCCGCCAGGCTGAACATCGCCGGGCCCGACACCGTGCCGCCGGGCCGCAGGTGCCGCTCATCGTTGTAAAGCCGCATGACCAGCAGATCCTCGTCCAGCCTGTCGATCCCGAACATGCCATCCACCTGGGGAAAAACCTCTTCCAGGTACTCACTCACCTCTGCGGCATTCAGTTTCAGCGTCACCGTCTTTCCTCCCGATCTGGCGGCAGCTAATCTGGCCCAAACGAGGAGGACAAGATGCAAATCCTGGAACGTCGCGACACGGATGGCATCGCCCATCTGCACATGAACGCGCCCGAGCGGCTGAACGCGCTCTCGGACGAGATGCTGGCCGCGCTGCAGGACCAGATCGACGCCCTGGCCGAAGACCGCGAAACGCGCGTGGTCGTGATCTCAGGCGCGGGCAAGGCATTCTGCGCCGGGCATGACCTGAAGCAGATGCAGGCCGGCCGCCAGGCCGAGGACGGCGGCCGCGCCTATTTCGCCGATCTGTTCACCCGCTGCGCCAGCGTGATGAGCGGGCTGACCCGCCTGCCCCAGCCGGTGATTGCCCAGGCACATGGCATCGCCACCGCCGCCGGTTGCCAGCTGGTCGCCTCCTGCGACATGGCCGTTGCGGCCGAGGGCACGCGCTTTGGCGTGAACGGGGTGAACATCGGTCTTTTCTGTTCGACGCCGATGGTGGCGCTGACGCGCAACATCCACCGCAAGAAGGCCTTCGAGATGCTGACCACCGGTCGCTTCCTCTCGGCCGAAGAGGCCGAGGCCGCGGGCCTGGTCAACAAGGTCGTGCCCCATGACCAGCTCGAGGACGCGACGCGCGCCCTGGCCGAAACCGTGGCCGCCAAGCTGACGGCGGCAGTGAAGATCGGCAAGGGCACCTTCTACGAACAGATCACGATGGACCTGGACGCGGCCTATGCCCACGCCGGGCAGGTCATGGTCGAGAACATGCTGTGGCGCGATACCAACGAGGGGATCTCTGCCTTTTTGGAGAAACGCCCGCCCGACTGGCAAAAGGGTTAAGGCTTTCTGAGCGGTTTGTACAAAACGTCGGAAATGGCGTACGTTTCGTACAAAACGTACAAACCTCGGAGGGGTCTTGGCAGCGGCGCTGTCCTGGCCTAGATGCGCGCCATGACACAGGAATTGCATATCGTCGGCGGCGGAATGGCCGGATCCGAGGCGGCCTGGCAGGCCGCCAACATGGGCGTGAAAGTGGTGCTTCACGAAATGCGCCCCAAGGTGAAGACCTTCGCGCATCAGACTGGAAATCTTGGAGAAATGGTTTGCTCCAACTCTTTCCGGTCGGATGATCACGAACAGAATGCCGTGGGGTTGCTGCATTGGGAAATGCTGCAGGCCGGCGGGCTGATCATGGCCACCGCCTATGACCGGCGTCTGCCCGCGGGCGGAGCCCTGGCCGTGGACCGCGAAGGCTTTGCACAAAGCGTCACCGACGCATTGCAGGCCCACCCCAACATCCTGATTTCATACGAGGAAATCGACACACTCCCGGACGATGGACAGTGGATTTTTGCCACCGGCCCGCTGACCTCCCCCGCCCTGGGCGAGGCGATCCAGCGTGAGACCGGCTCTGACCGGCTGGCTTTTTTTGACGCGATCGCGCCGATTGTCTACGCGGAAAGCATAGATATGTCAGTGGCTTGGCGGCAATCTCGCTATGACAAGGGCGAGACAGAGGAAGAGCGCAAGGCCTATCTCAACTGCCCGATGACCAAGGAGCAGTACGAGGCTTTCATCAACGCCCTGCTGGCAGCGGACAAGACCGAATTTCACGAAGGTGAAACAGCAGGTTACTTCGACGGCTGCCTGCCGATCGAGGTCATGGCCGAGCGCGGACGCGAGACCCTGCGCCACGGCCCGATGAAACCCATCGGCCTGACCAATGCGCACAAGCCCGAGGAAAAAGCCTATGCCGTGGTGCAGTTGCGCCGCGACAACGCCCTGGGCACGCTCTACAATATCGTCGGCTTCCAGACCAAGATGAAGTACGGCGCGCAAGCCTCTGTTTTCAAGATGATTCCCGGGCTGGAGAATGCCAGTTTCGCGCGCCTTGGCGGCATCCATCGCAACACCTTCCTGAACAGCCCGACGCTTCTGGACGATCAAATGCGCCTGCGGTCCAAGCCGAATATTCGCTTCGCAGGTCAAGTCACAGGGGTCGAGGGCTACGTCGAGTCCGCGGCAATGGGGTTGATCTCCGGACGCATGGCCGCCTCGGAAATCCTTGGAAAGACAATGCCTTCCGTTCCGCAGGACAGCGCCCACGGCGCCCTGATCCACCACATCACCGGCGGCGCCGAAGCCAAGACCTTCCAGCCGATGAACGTCAACTTCGGCCTGTTCCGCCCGCTCGAAGGGCTGCGCGGTGGCCGCAAGGGACGCCGGGAACGCTACAAGGGCTACACCGACCGCGCCAAGGAGGTCTGGAGGACCTGGCTCGCCGAACAGGGGGTTGACGGCCAAGCCGCAGAGTAGAACCCTGCGAATATGAGCGATCCCTATTTCGACAAGGTCTACAAGGCCCGCACAGACGAAGAGACCCGCGATCTTTATGACGCCTGGGCAAAGACTTATGACGCAGCGGTCGAAGGCGAGGGCTATGCCACGCCACGCCGCTGCGCCGAAGCCTTGCATGCTTTCATGCCGGACACGACCGCGCCGATCCTCGATTTCGGCTGCGGCACGGGTTTGTCGGGGCTGGCTCTGCGCCTGGCTGGCTTCACGACCATCGACGGTGTCGATCTGTCGCCCGGCATGTTGGAGCTGGCGCGAGAGCGCCAGACATACCGTAACCTGTCCCGGATCGGCACGGATGACCCGTTGCCCGAGGGCTATGCCGCCATCGCGGCCATCGGTGTGATCGGCGCAGGGGCAGCCCCTTTGAATGCACTGGAACGGATCTTTGACGCGCTGGACGCAGGCGCGATTTGCGTCTTTTCCTTCAACGATCACACGCTGGAGGATCCGGAATTCGAAGCGCTAGTGGATCGCCGCATCGCAGACGGCAGCCTGACACGACTCTTCCAGGAACACGGTCCCCACCTTCCCGGAAAGGAAATCGGATCAACCGTTTATGTCGTTGAAAAAAAGTGACATTCACAACGCGCTTTGCGCCTTCTCCAACCGGACCTCTGCATCTGGGACATGCCTATTCGGCGCTGCTGGCGCATGACCTGGCGCGCGCTGCCTCAGGCCGTTTCCTGCTGCGGATCGAGGACATCGACCATACCCGGTCACGCCCCGAATGGGACCGTCAGATCCTCGAGGACCTGACGTGGCTCGGCGTCACCTGGGACGCCCCGCCAATGCGGCAGTCCGACCGCACGCAGGCCTACAGCGCGGCGCTTCAGGATCTGTGGTCACGTGGGCTGCTCTATGGGTGCAGTTGCACGCGCCGCGACATTGCCGCCGCTGTTTCCGCCCCGCAGGAGGGCGTGGAGGTGCCTCATGGTCCGGATGGGGTGATCTATCCGGGCACCTGCCGGCATCGCCATCCACGCGACACGGCCAAGCCACCCAAAGGAATGGCGCTGCGACTGGACATGGCCGCCGCGCTGTCGGCCTTGCCAGAACCGCTGGCCGGTTTCGCTGAATCCGGTCCGGACGGTCGCACAGCTGGCCGCAGGATCACCGTCTCTGGCGCCGACCTTACGATAGGGGTTGGCGATATCGTTCTGTCCCGGAAAGATTTTCTTGGATCATACCATCTTTCGGTCGTACTGGATGACGCCGCACAGGCCATCACCCACGTGATCCGCGGAGAAGATCTTTTCGATGCCACGCAGATCCACGTCCTTTTGCAGGCGCTCTTGGGACTGCAAACGCCTGTCTACCTGCATCACCGCCTGATCCGCGATGAAAACGGCCGACGCCTGGCCAAACGTGACGACGCCCGCGCAATAGCCACTTATCGCGCCGAAGGCCGCAGCCCACAGGACATCCGCGAGATGGTGGGCCTGACGACCTGAGCCGCTACTCCGTCATCGGCTTCATGAGTTCGACCTCGTCGCCATCGCGCAACGCTGTGTAGAAACAGCTGCGGCGGTTGGTGTGGCACGCCGGGCCGGTCTGGCGCACCAGCGCCAGCAGGCAATCCCGGTCACAATCCACCCGCAAGTCCACCAGTTCCTGAACGTGTCCGGAACTCTCTCCCTTGATCCAGAAGGACTGCCGCGACCGCGACCAATAGGTCACGCGGCCCGATTCCAGCGTCCTGGCCACGGCCTCGGGATTCATCCAGGCCATCATCAGCACCTCGCCCCCCTCGGCGTCCTGCGCGATGCAGGGGATCAGGCCGCGATCATCATACTTTAGTGTGGAGGTGTCGAAACCCATTGGAAAAACCTTTTGCATCGGGGACGGTGCCGCCTATGTATGGGAGACCTGCAGCAGGAGAAAGCCATGAGCGGCGAAACCGACCTGATCAACCTCTATTCCGGTCGCATCCTCGAACTGGCGGCGGATATTCCGCATAATGCCCGGCTCGAGGATCCGCAGGTCAGTGTCAAGAAACGCTCGCCTCTGTGCGGGTCGACCGTGACGGTGGACCTCACCATGAAGGACGGCAAGGTTGCCGACTTTGGCCAGGACGTGAAGGCCTGCGCCCTGGGCCAGGCAGCGGCGTCCGTCGTGGGCGGCGCCATCATCGGACGCACCCCCGAGGAAATTCAGGCCGCCCGCGATGCTCTGCGCGCCATGTTGAAAGAGGACGGCCCCACCCCGCCCGCCCCCTTCGACGGGCTTGAGGTCCTGCGCCCTGCCGCGGCCTACAAGAACCGCCATGCCTCGATCATGCTGGCGCTGGACGCGGCAAGTCAGGCGGTCGAGGAAGCGCGCGACTCGCAGTCCGCCTGAGCGGCTCACTCCCTTATCCCTGAACGAAAAAAGCCGCCGCACTCCGGGACAAGGAGGCGGCGGCAAGGAGCGTGTTGATCCATAGGAACCCGTGGTCGTGACCGGTTACAGGCAGGCGAACCGATCTGGGGACAGGCGGCACATCGGGACAGGAGATGTGCAAAAGACCAAGGCTACAGACACGCAGGCAGAAACTCAGAAAACGGACGGCAGGTGCAGCGCACCGATGAAGATCACCGCCAGCGCAACGGCGCCGAGGGCATCCTGCCAGAGCGTATCGTGCTGGCGGGTCAGGACGGTCTTGACGGTGTCGATCATGGCTCGGCTCCAATGTTCCGTTTGTTGACCCTTTGTTCTCACATTATTAACACCCTGTAAAGAACTTAATGAGAACATTTGAGAACAAATTGTGAGCAGCATGGGGAACACGACCTCCCCGGGCGTTTAACGTCAGCCGACACCGATCAGGCGGATGGCCTCGTCCTGCCGCATCAGCCAGAGAAGCAGGCGCGCCGCCTGCCCGCGCGGGCCGGTCAGGTCCGGGTCTTCCGCCAATAGCCTGCGGGCATCAGACTGGGCCACGGACATCAGCGCCGCCTGGCGTTCCAGGTCCGCCACCCGGAACCGTGGCAAGCCGGATTGCGCCACGCCGATCACATCACCGGCGCCGCGCATCTCAAGGTCGACCTCCGCGATGCGAAACCCGTCTTCGGTTTCGCGCAGGGTCGTCAGGCGTTTCATGCCGGTCTCGGACAGCGGGGGCTGGTACATCAGCAGGCAGGTCGAGGCCGCCTCACCCCGTCCGACACGACCGCGCAGCTGGTGCAACTGCGCCAGCCCGAAACTTTCGGCCCGTTCGATCACCATGATCGAGGCATTGGGCACGTTCACCCCCACCTCGATCACCGTGGTCGCCACCAGGACGGCGGTCTCTCCGGCCACGAAACGCGCCATCGCCGCGTCCTTTTCCGCAGGCGGCAACTGGCCGTGCACAAGGCCCACACCCCCTTCACCAAGCGCCGCCCGCAGGTGCTGAAACCGCGCCTCGGCGGCCACGAGGTCCGAGCTTTCGCTTTCCTCGACCAGCGGGCAGACCCAATAGGCCTGCCGCCCCTCGGCGATGGCGCGGCGCAGGTGGTCGACAACCTCGTCCATGCGTTCGTTGGAAATCAGCGCCGTCTTGACCGGTTTTCGGCCCGGCGGTTTCTCGTCGAGAACCGATACATCCATGTCGCCGTACTGCGCCAGCGCAAGGCTGCGCGGGATCGGCGTGGCGGTCATGACCAGCACATCGGCGCCCACGCCTTTCTTGCCCAGTTCCATCCGCTGCCGCACGCCGAACCGATGCTGTTCATCGATGATGGCCAGCCGCAGGTCGTGAAACGCGACATCGGCCTGGAACACCGCATGGGTGCCAACAAGGATCTGGATGTCTCCCCGCGCCAGAGCGGCCAGCTTCGCCTTGCGTTCCGCGCCCTTGTCGCGGCCCGTCAGCAGCTCCAGCACCACGCCCGCGCTTTCGGCCAGCGGCTGCAACCCCTCAAGGTGCTGCCGGGCGAGGATTTCGGTCGGGGCCATCATGACGCCCTGCCCGCCGGCTTCGACCGCGGTCAGCAGCGCCATGAAGGCGACCAGCGTCTTGCCCGAGCCCACATCCCCCTGCAACAGGCGGTTCATGCGCTGGGGCTTGGACATGTCCTCGGCGATTTCGCGGATCGCAAGCGACTGCGCCCCGGTCGGGCTATAGGGCAGCGCGACCAGGACCCGGTCGCGCAGATGCCCATCCCCCTCGCTGACGATCCCCGGAGCGCGCCGCCGTTTCGCCCGCGCCAAGGCCAGAGTTAGCTGGTGCGCCATCAACTCGTCATAGGCCAGGCGGGCGCGTGCCGGCGCGGTCGGGGCAAGGTCCTTCTGCCCCTCGGGCGCATGGGCCGCCCGCAGCGCCGCATCCCAATCGGGCCAGCCCTCGGAGGATTTCTGTACGGTGTCGATCCACTCTGGCAGGTCCGGCAGGCGGGTGAGCGCATCGGTCATCGCCCGGGTCATCAGCTTTTGCGTGATGTTCCCCGTCAATGGGTAGACCGGCTCGAACCCCGGCAGTTGATCCGCCTCCTCGGGGCGCAGCATGTGTTCCGGATGGACCATTTGCGGCACGCCGTCGAACAGTTCGACCCGGCCCGAAAGGATGCGCCGCTGCCCGGTGGGCAACATGCGTTTGATATACTCGCCGCCGCCGTGGAAAAAGACCACCTGAAAGCGCGTGCGGGCATCGTCAGCCTCGACCCGGTAGGCGCCACCGCGCCGGGCTGCGGGACGGTGATTTCCGATCATGGCCTCGACGGTCGCGACGCCGGGCAGTTCGGCGGCGATCACGCTGTCCCTCAGGTGCCGGTCGATTCCGGAATAGGGCAAGGTGAACAGCAGGTCGCGCGGGGTTTCGATCCCCGCCGCTTCGAGGGCCTGCGCTGATTTCGGCCCGATCCCGTCCAACCCGGTGAGATCGGCGAAAAGGGGCCAGAGCGGCTCGGGCCGTCCACTCATGCGCCGATCAGCTCCAGCCAGCTGTCCTCGTCCAGAACCGTCAGGCCCAGCTCTCGCGCCTTTTTCTCCTTGCTGCCGGCGCCCGGACCCGCGACCACGATATCCGTCTTTTTCGAGACCGAGCCCGAGACCTTGGCCCCCAGCGCCTCTGCCCTCGCCTTGGCCTCGGCCCTCGTCATCCGTTCGAGCGAACCGGTAAAGACCACGGTTTTCCCCGCGACGGCAGAGCCCTCGGTATCGGGCCGTTCGGCTTCCTGGATGTCCAGATGGGCGGTCAGCCGGTCGATCGAGGCACGCTCGGCCTCCTGCGCAAAGCTGGTCACGAGCGCGACGGCGACCGTGGCGCCGATGCCGTCGATGCCGGTGATCTCGTCCCAGGCGGCGCGCGCCTCGGCGGGCACATCGGCCCAGGCGGCGTCCCGGCTTTCCTTGATCCGCGCGCGGCGCCCCTCTGTTGCAGCTGCACGGCGTTCGGCCTCTTCGGCGGCGTCGGCTTCGCGGTGCGCCTTGGCCGCAGGACCAGCCGCATCAATGGCCGCCACCAGGACCTGCCAGGTGCCGAAATGCCGGGCCAGGTCGCTGGCCGCCACCTCTCCAACGTGGCGAATGCCCAGGCCAAACAGCAGGCGCGCCAGCGGGATCGTTCGGCGCTCCTCGATGGCGGCAAAGAGATTGGTGGCGGATTTCTCACCCCAGCCTTCGCGATTCTTGAGCTGCTGCATCCCGCTGCCATAGCGGGCCTCAAGCGTGAAGATATCCGCCGGTTCGGCGATCCAGCCGTCGGCGTGGAATTGTTCGACCTGTTTCGCCCCCAGCCCCTCGATGTCGAAGGCCGCGCGAGACACGAAATGTTTCATCTTTTCGACGGCCTGCGCCGGGCAGACCAGGCCGCCGGTGCAACGGCGCACGGCATCGCCTTCTTCCCGGATCGCGTCAGATCCACACTGCGGACAGGTGGTCGGGAACTGGTAGGGTTCGGCGCCTTCGGGCCGTTTGGACAGATCCACATCCGCCACCTTGGGGATCACGTCGCCGGCGCGATAGACCTGAACCCAGTCCCCTATGCGGATGTCCTTGCCATCGCGGATCAAATTGCCACTGCTGTCCCGCCCGGCGATGTAGTCCTCGTTGTGCAGGGTGGCATTCGATACGACGACACCTCCGACCGTCACCGGCGTCAACCGCGCCACCGGGCTGAGCGCGCCTGTGCGACCGACCTGGATGTCGATCGCTTCCAGCCGTGTCCAGGCCAGTTCGGCGGGGAATTTATGCGCGATGGCCCAGCGGGGCGTTGTCGACCGGAACCCAAGCCGTGCCTGCAGGTCGAGGTCGTTGACCTTGTAGACAACACCGTCGATGTCGTAACCCAGCGTGGCGCGCTGTGCCTCGATCCACGCGTAGTGTTTCAGCATGTCTTCCGGCCCCTCGCAAAGGCGGGTCAACGGGTTGGTCTGAAACCCGAGCTGCGTAAAGCGCTCGATGGCTGCCATCTGCGTTTCCGCCAGGGGCTCGGAGAGCTCTCCCCAGGAGTAGGCGAAGAACCGCAGCGGCCGGCTGCGGGTGATTTCAGAATCCAGTTGCCGCAGAGATCCGGCGGCGGCGTTGCGCGGGTTGGCAAAGGTCTTGCCGCCCCGTTCCGCCTGCCGGATGTTCAGCGCCTCGAAATCGGCATGGCTCATGTAGACTTCGCCGCGCACTTCCAAGACCTCAGGCGCGCCGGTCAAGGTTTCGGGAATGTCACCGATGGTGCGGGCATTGGCGGTGACGTTTTCCCCCTCGTTCCCGTCGCCGCGGGTGGCGGCCTGAACGAGCTTCCCCCCCTCATAGCGCAGCGACAGCGACAGGCCGTCGATCTTGGGCTCGGCGGTGTAGTGCAGCGGCGCCTCCGCGCCCAGGCCCAGGTAACGCCGGATCGATGCGTCGAAATCCGTGATGTCCGTATCCTCGAAGGCATTGGACAGAGACATCATGCGGATCGCGTGCCGAACTTTCGAGAACCCGTCGGCCGGGGCCGCGCCAACCTGTTCGCTAGGGCTGTCGGGGCGTTTCAGGTCCGGAAACCGCGCCTCGATCTCGGCGTTCCGCCGTTTCAGCGCGTCATACTCGGCGTCGGAAATCTCCGGCGCGTCCTCGGCGTGGTAGGCCCGGTTCGCCTCACCCAGAATATGCGAAAGAGACGCGAGCTCCTCTCGCGCCTCTGTCTCGGTCAGATCCTTGACCGTCTTTTCACTGAAGGCTGTCCTGGCCATCTCTGCCCCCCGCGTCTCACCTGCCCGAAGTGATAGGCGGGGTCAGGGGCAAGGTCCAGCCGTCACCCGTTCGCGGCGATCGCCTTGGGTTCATCCTGGCTGGGTTCGGGATCGCGCAGGACGTAACCACGGCCCCAGACGGTCTCGATGTAGTTGTCGTCGCCGGTGGCCTCGGACAGCTTCTTGCGCAACTTGCAGATGAACACGTCGATGATTTTCAGTTCCGGTTCATCCATGCCCCCGTAGAGATGGTTGAGGAACATTTCCTTGGTCAGGGTCGTCCCCTTGCGCAGGGAAAGCAGTTCCAGCATCTGGTATTCTTTGCCGGTCAGATGCACGGGCTTGCCCGCGACCTCGACCGTCTTGGCGTCCAGGTTGACCGAGATCTTGCCGGTGCGGATGATCGACTGCGAATGCCCCTTGGAGCGACGGATGATCGCGTGGATACGCGCCACCAGTTCGTCCCGGTGAAAGGGTTTTGTCATATAGTCGTCAGCGCCGAACCCGAACCCCTTGATCTTGGACTGGGTATCGTCCTCGCCGGTCAGGATCAGGATCGGCGTGTCGATCCGGGCTACGCGCAACTGGCGCAGGACCTCATGCCCGTTCATGTCCGGCAGGTTGAGGTCCAGCAGGATCAGGTCGTAATCGTAGAGCTTTGCCAGGTCGATCCCCTCTTCGCCCATGTCGGTCGAATAGACGTTGAGATTGGCATGGCTCAGCATCAGTTCGATACTTTTCGAGGTGGTGGGATCGTCTTCAACCAGCAAGATACGCATTTGGGTCTCCGGGCAATGTCTTCAGGTTGTACCCATGTTTCGACTAAAAAGGTTAACGCCCTGTTACCATAACCGGAAGGACCAGGATTACAACTCAAGGTTGACGATATTTCTGGACCCGTGTGACTTTCAGGGCGTCTTCGCCATGTTCGGTCGCAGCCTTCACCCACTCCAGCAATTCCTCGTCGCTGAGATTGTAATGGTCCTTGGCCTGCTCATGGCTGATCAAGCCGAAGGTCACCGCCTTGACCACCGCGGCCTTGCGCGAGGCAACCCAGCGGCGGGTTTCCTGGGGCGGCAGGTCCGCCCGGGTCATCGTACTGCCATCGGGAAGCTTCACCGCGCGCGGACCGTCGATCTTTTTAAGGTACATGTTGCCTGCTCCAACATTTCGTTGGCGGTCATAAAGCCACGCGGCACTTAACGACGACTGAAACGCCCCCTTGAGAATAGGTCGGATTTTCCTATATTTCCCGCCATTCCAAGGAGAGACGTCATGCCCCTCGACACGCGCCCGCTGAACTCGCTGGGCCTGCCCAAACCGCCTTCCGAAACCCGGGTGGTCGTCGCCATGTCCGGCGGCGTCGACAGTTCCGTCGTGGCCGCCATGCTCAAGGAAGAAGGCTATGACGTGGTCGGCGTCACGCTGCAGCTGTACGATCACGGCGCAGCCCTGGCCAAGAAAGGCGCCTGCTGCGCCGGCATCGACATCCACGACGCGCGCCGTGTCGCCGAATCGATGGGCTTTCCGCACTATGTCCTCGACTACGAGAACATCTTTCGCGAAGCGGTGATCGACGAATTCGCCGACAGCTACCTGGGCGGCGCCACGCCGGTGCCCTGCATTCGCTGCAATGAACGGGTGAAGTTCAAGGACCTGCTGGAGACCGCCAAGGACCTGGATGCCGACTGCATGGCGACGGGCCACTACATCCAGCGCAAGATGGGCGAAAGCGGCGCGGAACTGCATTCCGCCGCCGATGCCTCGCGCGATCAGAGCTATTTCCTGTTCTCGACCACGCCCGAGCAGTTGGATTACCTGCGCTTTCCCCTGGGCCACCTGCCGTCGAAGGACGAGACCCGGGCGCTGGCCGCGAAATACGGGCTGAGCGTGGCGATGAAGCCGGACAGCCAGGACATCTGCTTCGTTCCCGACGGCAATTATGCCGCCGTGATCGAGAAACTGCGCCCGGGCGCCGCCGAGCCAGGCCAGATCGTGCATGTGGATGGCCGTGTCCTGGGAGACCATGAAGGGGTGATCCACTATACCATCGGCCAGCGCCGGGGCCTGGGCATCGGCGGGTTGTCGGAACCGCTCTACGTTGTGAAACTGGACGTGGAGGCACGCCAGGTGATCGTCGGCCCCAAGGAGATGCTGGCCACCCGCAAGGTCCCGGTGCGCGAGATCAACTGGCTGGGCGATGAGCCCTTCACCAGCCGCGAGGAATGGCATCTCATGGTCAAGGTCCGCTCGACCCGCCCGCCACGCGAGGCGGTGGTGCGCCCGATCTCGGAGACCGAGGCCGAGGTGGAACTTGTGGTGGCCGAGGAAGGCGTCAGCCCGGGCCAGGCCTGCGTCTTCTATGCGCCCGAAGGCTCGCGCATCTTTGGTGGCGGCTGGATCTGGCGCGGGTACTGAGCGCCGTGCGGGCCCTTGGGACAAGAGCGAGGGGCCAGCCCCTCGCGCTCCCCGGAGGTATTTTCAGCCCAAAGAAACACAGGTCAATAATGTGAGGGCCGCACCCCGATCGAGGGTGCGGCCCTTTGTTCAGGAGCGGGCGGCTATCAGGCGCGCTCGGGGTCCAGCGTCACGGACCAGAGCTCGGTATCCGCGCGGTCCATCAGGCGCACGGTCAGCTGCTCTGTCGCGCCGTCGATGTCGACGAGGCCGAAGAACTGAAGACCGGCGGAGGGCGGCAGGTTCACCTGGCCGTCTTCCGGCGCCTTAACGTAGCGAACCTCGGGACCGAAGGTCATGTCCAGGTCGTTCGGGCCGAAGGTGCCTGCGTGCAGCGGGCCGGAGACGAACTCCCAGAAAGGGGCGAAGTCCTGGAACTGCGCGCGGTCGGGCGAGTAATGGTGTGCGGCGGTATAGTGCACATCGGCGGTCAACCAGACCGTGTTGCGGATCTCGGCGGCCTTGATGAAGCGCAGGAGGCCCGCGATTTCCAGCTCACGCCCCTTGGCCTCGCCGTTGTCACCGTTGGCGATGGCTTCCTGCCCGCCACCGACCACGAGGCCGATCGGCATGTCCGAGGCGATCACCTTCCAGGTCGCCTTGGATTGCGTCAGTTCGCGCTTGAGCCATTCGACCTGCTCCCGGCCCAGGATGCGGCTCTCGTCCGTCAGTTCATCCTGCAGGTTCTCCGTGTTCGGCCCGCGATAGCTGCGCAGATCGAGGAAGAAGATGTCGAGCATCGGACCGTAGGAGATCTTGCGGTAGACGCGGCCCGGCTCTGCCGGGGTGTAGCGGATCGGCGCCATCTCGTGGAAAGCCCGACCGGCACGCGCGGCCAGAACATGCACCGATTTCTCGGTGTAGCGGTCGTCTTCCATCAGGCTGCGCGAGGAGGACCAGTTGTTGACCACCTCGTGATCGTCCCACTGGAAGAAGGTTGGCACGGCCGCGTTCATCGCCAGAACGTGTTCGTCCATCATGTTGTACTTCCACTGGCCGCGGAACTCGTCCAGCGTCTCGGCGACCTTGCGTTTCTCGTCGGTCAGGACGGTGTTCTTCCAGATCACTTCGCCATCCTTCTCGACCTCATCCTGCATCGGGCCATCGGCATAGATGGTGTCCCCGGAATGCAGGAAGAAATCGGGCTGGTGCCGGGTCATCGTGGCATAGGTGCGCATGCCCTCGTCATCGATGCCCCAGCCTTGGCCGGCAGTGTCGCCCGACCAGGCGAAGCGCACGGAGCGGCGCGCGCCCGGCGCGGTACGGAAACGACCGACAATCGGTTCGGACACCGCGTTGATGTCGCTCAGGTCGGCGGCGGTGAAGCGGTAAAAGACGTCCTGGTCCGAGGCCAGCTCGGTCAGCAGCCGTTTGACCGCGAAATCGCTTTCGGGCAGCGCGTCCAGAGGCGCCAGGCGGCGGGCATCGGCAAAGCTCTCAGTGGTCGAGACCTCCATCATCACCCGGGCCGGACGGTCAGTGCGGGTCCAGATCATGCCCGAGGACATGTCGACGTCGCCGGACTGGACACCGTGGGTAAAGACCGGGCGCGCCGAGGCACGGCTGATCGCCGGCATGGCCAGCGATGCGGCAAAGGCGGTCGACCCGGCCAGGAAGGCACGGCGGTTGGGACGGGGCAACAGGAGGTTGGCTTTGGACATGGCGTGTCACCTTGAAGCTGTTGGAAAGATGTCCGTTCTTTGGACTAACGGACCTTTCCCCCGCCAAGACGACAGGGCGATGGCACTCTTGCAAAGGTTTCGATACGGGTTTGTGACAGGACCGCCTCCCCTGCCCTCCGGATCGACATGTCAGCCCGCAACAGCTCGCAACAGTTTCTTGCGCGCCGGCGGGATAGAGGCGATTTCCACCCCGGTGAAGACATGGAGCGTGTTCATCTGGGCATCCACGACCGCGTGATCGGACACCCAGCCCCCCATCATGAGGTAGGTCCGCAGCAGCGGCGGCATCCGCAACATGGCCTTTTTCGCATCGGGCTTGCGCCGCAGCCGCGCGGCAAAGCGGAAGACATCCGGCGCCTTGACCCGGGGCAGCCAGCGGCGCGGCGCCAGGTGACGGGCCTTGAGCATGGCAAAGGCATCGTAGTAGGCGCGCGCATCCGTGCCCGAGAAACTGGCGCAGCCGAAGAGCAGTTCGACACCCTGCGTGTCAACGTAGGCGGTCATCGCGCCCCAGGCGACACGCAGAATATCGGGGTCCTGCAGGTCGGGGTCGATGCAGAACCGACCCAACTCGACCATGCGGCCCTCGAAACTCTCCAGCGCCGAAAGCTCGTAGTACTGGGCTGAATAGCTGCGTCCGATCTCGCCGCCACTGGCCAGCGGCAGAAAGCGGAAACAGCAGACCAGCGCGCCGCTGCGGCTGTCCTCGACCAGAACATGATCGCAGACCGGGTCGAAGCCGTCCGCGTCCATGCCGCCGCCGTGAAACGCCTTGCCGCGCAGGCGCTGCGCTGCCTCGATGTCTGCCGCGCCTTCGGCCATCCGGGCCCTGTAGCGCCCACGGCTCAGCTTGATCATCTCGCTCTCTCCTGCCCGGGCGCACGATTCGAACGCCCGTCTCCGGCAGGGGATGCCAAAACCGCGTGACAATCAAATGACGCTTTCACGGCGCCGCCCGGGCGGGCGTTCAGCCGCCGAGCAGGTTGCTTGCCGAGATTCCGCCGATGTTGCCAAAGAGCTTGCGGATAAAGCTGATGTCGCCGTCTGTGGTCTGTGTCACGCGACGGTTGATCGCCACGACACGGCCATCCTCCAGCCCGTAGGTGGTGATGTTGCTGACCACGTCCGCCTCGTCGAAAGTGATGGCGACGATGGTGCGTTCGACCACCTTGGGCTTCTGGTAGGCGAAATGGCGCACTTCGGTCTCGATATAGTAGTATCCCGAACCGTTCAGAACGCCGGCGGCGTTGGGCACCCCGATCAGGTCCTCGACCGAGGCCTTGGTATCGACACCGGGCACGATCTGTTGCAGGTCGGCCTCGGAGGGAAGATACCCGTGGGTGCGGTACTGCGCGGCACAGGCCGACAGCCCGACGATCATCAGCATGGCAATCGCAGCCTTTAGCTTGCCTGCAAATCCGTTCATCTCACGCCCCTCTTGTCACGGGCCTTTTCGCCACCTATCCCGCTTACAGAAGGAACGCCCGCCATTCAAGCGCAGGAAAACCCGACACAATGACCACCGACAGACCCGATGGATCCCCGACACCGGCGCGCTTGCGCGTCTCCGCCCTGCGTCAGACAGGTCCGACCCACTTCCGCGTGGAACCGGGACCAGAGGCACGCGCCGCCCATGCCGCCGAACTGGGCGCGCAAAGCCTGAGAAAAATGAGATTCACCGGGCAGTTGACCCCGCTCGGCAAGTACGGCTGGCGTCTCGAAGGCGACTTGGGCGCGACGGCGGTCCAGTCCTGCATCGTCACGCTGGAACCGGTGACGACCCGGATCGATACACAGGTCGTGCGCGAATTCTTGCCGCCCGAGCGCATTGCCCAACCGGAAGCCGGGACCGAGACGGAGATGCCCGAAGACGACAGCGTCGAGGAACTCGGGGATGAGATCGACCTCGAGGCGGTGATGCTCGAGGCGCTTTCACTGGCCCTGCCGACCTACCCTCGCAAGGAGGGCGTGGAACTGGGCGAGGCGCAGTTTGCAGCCGAAGGTGTGGCCCCGATGACCGACGAGGACAGCAAACCGTTTGCAGGGCTGGCAGGTCTGCGCGAAAAAATGCAGAACAAGGGCGAGGACGATTGAGAATCCGCTTGCCAAATCTTCGGCACTGCGTATTTTCGCGCGCTCATGAGTACGTCTGGCGCATGTCGCCGCGGGCACCTTGACGGGGCAGCGCGGCATGGCCCATCCGAAACTTCCGGGAGGCCCCGCCCCCGACGACAAAACGAGGTTGAGACATGGCTGTCCAACAGAACAAGGTTTCCAAGTCGCGCCGCAACAACCGCCGCGCTCACGATGCGCTGACCGCCGCGAACCCGAACGAGTGCGACAACTGCGGCGAGCTGAAGCGCCCGCACCATGTCTGCCCGTCCTGCGGTCACTACGCGGAACGTGAAATCGTCGCGATGACCGACGACATCGACCTGGACGAAGACGCGGCCTGATAGCCCAACCGGGACATTGCCTGCATGACCTCGCTGAAGGACAACAAGGACGCAGGCCCGTCCCGAGTGGTGATATCGGTCGACGCGATGGGCGGCGACAGTGGACCGGCGACAGTGGTCGCCGGTATCTACAAATCTGCCCGCAAGAATCCCGAGATCCATTTTATCCTGCACGGCCCGGTCGATGAGCTGGAAAAGCTGGTCGCGCGCCGTCGCGGGTTGTCGGACCGGTGCGAGATCCGCGATGCCCAAGGCGTCGTCAGCATGGAGGATAAGCCCAGCCAGGTGATGCGTCACGGCAAGGGCACCTCGATGTGGTCGGCGCTGGATTCGGTGCGCGCGGGCGAGGCGACCGTGGCGGTCAGTTGCGGCAACACCGGCGCGCTCATGGCGCTGTCGATGATCCGACTGCGCAAGCTGCCGGGCGTCAACCGCCCGGCCATCGCGATTCTCTGGCCATCGCGCAATCCCCAGGGCTTCAACGTCATGCTGGACGTGGGTGCGGACATCCGTGCCGACGCTGAAGACCTGCTGCAATACGCACTGATGGGCGCCGCCTATGCGCGCAACGGCCTGTCCCTGACACGGCCCCGCATCGGTCTGCTGAACGTCGGCACCGAGGAACACAAGGGGCGCGCCGAACTGAAAGAGGCGCATGACCGCATCGCCGCGCATGAATCCGAGGGCAACTATACCTTCGTGGGGTTCGTCGAGGGCGGCGACATCCCGGGCGATTCCTGTGACGTGATCGTCACCGATGGCTTCACCGGCAATGTCGCGCTCAAGACTGGCGAAGGCACAGCCAAGCTGATCGGGGACCTGCTGCGCGAGGCCTTTGCCTATTCGCCCCTGTCCCGCATTGCTTCTCTACTGGCGCTGACCTCGCTCAAGCGCCTGCAAAAGCGGATCGACCCACGGCGCGTGAACGGCGGTGTCTTCCTCGGGCTCAACGGGACCGTCGTGAAATCGCACGGTTCCGCCGATGCGACCGGGGTTTCGGCCGCCGTGAAACTGGCCTTCGAACTTGCGCGCGCGGGCTTTGCCGACCGTCTGGCGGCACGGGTTGCCTCTGCCGCCGAGGCGGCGCAGGATGGCGCCGCAGAAGAGGACCGCAAAAGATCATGACCACACGCGCCGTCGTCACCGGTGTCGGGCATTACCTGCCCGACCGAGTCGTCGAAAATGCCGAATTCGAAGCAACCCTGGAGACGTCGGACGCCTGGATTCGGTCCCGTTCAGGCATCGAAAGACGGCATTTCGCGGCCGAAGGACAAACCACTTCCGATCTGGCCACCCGCGCCGCGCGCGCCGCGTTGCAGGATGCGGGGCTGGAACCGGACGACGTTGACGCGATCATCGTCGCGACCTCGACAGCGGACCTGACCTTTCCCTCGGCGGCGACGATGGTGCAGTCAGAACTCAATATGATGCACGGGTTTGCGTTCGACGTGCAGGCCGTCTGCGCCGGGTTCATCTATGCCCTGACCACGGCAAACTCTATGATCATCTCGGGCCAGGCCAAGCGTATCATCGTCATCGGGGCCGAGACCTTTTCGCGCATCATGGACTGGACCGACCGGGCGACATGCGTCCTCTTCGGCGACGGCGCCGGTGCGTTGATCCTCGAAGCGCAGGAAGGCGACGGCACCGGCACGGATCGGGGGATACTTGCCACCGACCTGAACAGCGACGGGCGTTACCGCGACATTCTCTATGTCGATGGCGGCGTCAGCACGCAAAGCACGGGCTTCCTCCGGATGCAGGGCAAGGAAGTGTTCCGCCACGCGGTCGAAAAGCTGGCCTCGACGGCCACGACGGCGCTCTCCAAGGCAGGGCTGAGCGCAGATCAGATCGACTGGGTCGTGCCACATCAGGCCAACATCCGCATCATTGCCGGAACCGCCAAGAAACTGGGCCTGTCGATGGACCGGGTCGTCGTGACCGTTCAGGATCACGGCAACACCTCGGCCGCATCGATTCCCCTTGCCCTGTCGGTTGGCAAGGCACGCGGACAGATCAAACCCGGCGACCTTGTCGTGACCGAGGCGATCGGCGGCGGCCTTGCCTGGGGCGCGGTGGTCCTGCGCTGGTAAGGACCTGTGTCCGGACTGCCTGCGCCTGTTGCATAGCCGTCTTTCACCTCTGGATAAATTGCTTGCCGCAAGTCGTTGATATTGACTTGTGATTTTTGACGTCGATAATCCCGATAAAACACCGGGAGGGACGAACATGGGTGACAAGACCCTGACGCGCATGGATCTTAGCGAAGCTGTATTTCGCGAGGTAGGCCTGTCACGCAACGAAAGCGCCGAACTTGTCGAGGCAGTGCTGCAGCACATGTCCGATGCATTGGTCGACGGCGAACAGGTCAAGATCTCGTCCTTCGGGACGTTTTCGGTGCGCGAAAAGGCGGCCCGCGTCGGGCGCAATCCCAAGACCGGCGAAGAGGTGCCGATCCAGCCACGCCGGGTCCTGACGTTCCGCCCTTCGCACCTGATGAAAGACCGCGTCGCCGCGGGCAACAAGCGCTGAGGCACGTTTCATGCCCAAGTCTCGCGATGCGTTCCGCACCATCTCGGAAGTTGCGGAATGGCTGGATACGCCAGCCCATGTCCTGCGTTTCTGGGAAAGCAAGTTCAGCCAGGTAAAGCCGGTCAAACGCGCCGGCGGGCGCCGTTACTATCGGCCTGCCGACATGGAATTGCTGGGCGGAATCAAACGGCTGCTGCATGATGACGGGATGACCATCAAGGGCGTCCAGAAGGTGCTGCGTGAACAGGGTGTCCGCCATGTCGCCGCCCTCGCCTCGCAACCTGTCGACGAGGATGAGGCAATCGACGACGGCACTTTGATCGAAGATGCGCCCTATGCCGAGGTCCCGCTCGAAGAGGTGACGGATTCGGTCGTCGCCTTCCCCGGCGAGCACCTGCAACAGCAGGCCAGCGGCATGGCGCCCTCCGAAGCGGAGCCGCAGGAGGCCCCTGAGAGCCCCCTCGACGAACAGGAGTCCATGCCGGACGTCGCCCATGATGTAGCGGACGAACCTGCCCAGCAGGAAGCCGACGAAATCCAGACGGCCGCGGCCGATACGCCGCCCGCCGAGGACACCACGGACGAAGACACCGAATCCGCGGCGGCTGCCCCAATGGAGCCTGGGGATTCGCCGATCGAAACAATCGACGCCGAGGATGCAACGGTCGAAGAGGTGGCGCCTGCCACTGACGAGATCGAGGACGCGACAGTGGCGCCCCAAGCAAGTGAAGAGACGCCGGACACCTTGACTGCCACGTCCACCGATACTGCACCGACCCTGGACCTCTGGGGCGACAACGATACACCGGAACTGCCTTTCGACCTGGCACCGCCAGCGTGGAAACCTCCGCTGCCCGACGATCTGGTTGCGGCCCTGCACCCAGACACAGCCGAGGTCCTGGAAAGCCTGGACCCGGAGTCAACCCACACCTTCCCGCCGGAAACCGCTGTCACGCCGGCTGGTCTCGACCTGCCCGATTTCGGTGCCGACCCCGAGGCGCAACCTGTGCCCTCGGCCCCTGCCCCGGCCATCGGTCCCCTTGGGCAACTGGCGCGAATCCGCAGTCTGACGCCGGATCAGAAGGCCGCGCTTGCCACGCAACTCCCCGTGCTGAAGGCGCTGCACGACCGGCTATCGGCGCCTCTGTCCTGAAGCGCAAAAATTCGTCAATCGGGGGGTTGCTCTTGCCGAAAAATAGCGTAAGACACCCCGACAAGTCGGGCTATGGCGCAGCCTGGTAGCGCGTCCGTCTGGGGGACGGAAGGTCGCAGGTTCGAGTCCTGCTAGCCCGACCAAATCAAACCACCCCACAAAAATCCTACGATGACAGGTAGTTACCTCCCCCTCGGGGGCACGTGACCCACCTCTTTTTCCCGGCGATTGGTGCGCAGCGGTAAACCGCCTGTCCACCAACAGGCGCACCGCCGCGCCACGTCCGCGAATTGACCTGGTGCAGCCACCTTCTATGCTTTGCGCGTCAGCCCTGCGGCCCAAGGGGCGCATGGCCCGGGCCAGCTTCAGGGACGGCAAGAATGCCCCAATCCATCTCTCAGTACATCTTTGGCAATTCACTGGTGAACTACACTGACGCCGGCGATGTCTATGCCAATGTCCCGATCTGGATGGATCTTTTCGCGGACACCGCGGGGTTCGGCTATGCCGTGTCGGGCAGCTACGGGTTTCTTCGGAATTTCGCCGATTGGCCAGAGCCCTACGATCAATGGGGCTTTCCCGGAGTCGCGGGAGCCTGGAACTCTGACTTGGTCGGGTTCGCCGATGCGGTCTTCGATTCGATCCTGATCACGCCGGCCAACTTCATCCAGGACGTTTCCCCGGACACGCACTATAGCGGCGACAGCCGGTCCCCCTTTGACGCGGTGATCGACATTGTCGACGACCTGCTGGCGGATCATCCTGCCGCACTATTGCTGGTCTACGAGGGGTGGGCGGACATGGCTCCCTACGTCCCGGAGTTTCCGATCTCGACCGAAGCATTTGCGCAATATCACGCCTACAACATGGGCGCCTACCACGACTGGTTCCTCGACCTCGTGGACATGGTGAATATTGCTCGGCCCACAGCCGATCTCGCGCTCTTGCCTGTGGCCTCGATCCTGTCGGAACTCATGACAGGTGTTCTGTCTTCCGTACCCGCGGAAGCGTTCTACATCGACAACGCGCCACACGGGACGGCAACCACCTATTTCCTTGCGGCCATGGTCACATATCAGGCCAGCTATGGCCAACTGCCGCAGTTGCCCGCGTCGCTGCCCGCCGAGATTCACCCCGATGTCCTGGCCAATTTCGACACCATCAACGTGGAGATCGAAACAGCGTTGGAGGCGGCAGGCTTCACCATCCTTGCCCCCGCCCCGGACTCGCCCGGGTTCTACGACGCCGAATACTTCGTACTGGACGAGGGTATCGCCGACCTCGACGAGGTGCCGTTCAACACCCCAGACGCCCTGGCAACATGGGTCATGATCGACTTTCTTGACGAGGCAGGCGCGATCTGGCCCGAGGGGCCAGAGGATCACATGGCCGCGCGTTATACACGTACCGTCGAAAGCCCCGAGGGCGGTGTCTATGGCCTGCGCTTGACCGCCGATGACGCCGCCCGTGTCTATGTAGATGGGGCGCTGATTCTGGACAGCGCCGATGCCGAACGCAACGACCCCATCATTGCCGAGGTCAACCTGAGCCCTGGCACGCATATGGTCGAGATTCGCTATATGGACATCGCGCAAGAAGCCTCGCTTCAGGTCGAATGGGACTATCGCCGCCCCTTGCCCGACCAGACGAGCACTACGCACCCGCAAGAGCCGATCCCGCGGGACCGGGACAGCCTTGAGCCCGGATTGATCGATCCCGACCTGCCCCCCTCGCCCGGCGGCGGTACGCCCTACCTCGTCGCGCAAAGCTTTGTCCCGCCCGAACCGGAACCCGAACCGTTGTCGGTCGACAGCTTCGTCTTTGATCTGGCATATTGAGCAGCCACGCGGCAATTTGCTCTCCCCCTTCGTCAACCTGCTTGATAAGACAGCCGAAACGAGGGGGAAGCGATGACCGGCGTCCTGGCAAGCCAGCAGATCGAAAAGCTGATCGCAAACGGTGCGATCCGGGCAGAGACCCCCTTTGTCGCTGGCCAGGTCCAGCCCGCCAGTCTTGACCTGCGGCTGGGCAACGTCGCCTACAGGGTTCGTGCGTCCTTTCTGGCCGGCGAAGGGCGCAGCGTCGCTGCCCGCATCGACGAGTTCGAGATGCACAGCATCGACCTTGCACAGGGCGCGGTCCTGGAAAAGGGCTGTGTCTACCTGGTTCCGCTGATGGAAAGCGTGACCCTGCCGGAAGGTGTCCAGGCCATCGCCAACGCCAAGAGCTCGACCGGGCGGCTGGACCTGCTGACCCGCGTCATCACCGACGGCGGGGTCGAGTTCGACCGCATCGCCACGGGCTATGACGGTCCGCTCTACGCCGAGATCTGCCCGCGCTCCTTTTCCGTTCTCGTGCGGCCCGGAATGCGGCTGAACCAGATCCGGTTCCGACGCGGGCGCTCCGTCTTGACAGATGCGGAACTACAGGAGTTGCACGCCGAACAGACCCTCGTCGGCGGCGGCCCGGCAGTGATCTCCGAGGGTCTTGGCTTTTCGGTGGACCTTCAACCGGGCGAAAGTGGGCTGGTGGGCTATCGCGCGCGCCCCCATACCGGGGTGATCGACCTGGACCGGATCGGTGCCTACGACCCGATGGAGTTCTGGGACGAGTTGCACAGCGACCGTGAGCAACTGATCCTCGATCCAGGGGCCTTCTACATCCTGGTCAGCCGCGAGGCGGTGCATATCCCGCCCGGCTATGCCGCTGAAATGGCGCCTTACCTGGCAATGGTGGGCGAGTTTCGCGTGCACTACGCGGGATTCTTCGATCCCGGGTTCGGCCACGCGGCCGCCGGCGGCGCAGGCGCACGCGGCGTTCTGGAGGTGCGTTGTCACGAGGCGCCTTTTGTCCTCGAACACGGGCAGATCGTTGGACGGCTGGTCTATGAGCGCATGTCAGAGGTGCCCGGACAGCTTTACGGCGCGGGCATCGCCTCCAATTACCAGGGCCAGGGGCTGAAACTCAGCAAGCATTTCCGGGCGTGACGAAGGCCGCCTAGAACCGCCGGGCCATGCGTGCCGCGCGGCGGGCCTGGCGCGTGGCACGTTTCGCCTGCTGCCCCTGACGGCCACCCCCGGCGGCGCGGTCGATCCCCGCGTCGATCCCCTTGTTCACCAGCTTCCGCAACACGGTGCGAAAGATCATGTTGATCAGTTGGTGCGCGTTCATGTCCTGCTCCTGTCGAAATTTTCCCAGCCATAGCCCGGAAATGTGCCGATTTTCGGGCGGTTCAGTCCTCGAACAACTCGCTCTGACCTTCGTCCAGACCTTCATCGGCATCGACATCGCCTTCACCCGCCTGCGGCGCACCCAAGGGCGAGGGGCGGCTTTCCAGCAGGCCGGCGGCGCGTAGATCGGCCAGTCCCGGCAGATCACGGGCGGATTCCAGCCCGAAATGATCCAGGAACTCCTGCGTCACCACAAACGTCACCGGGCGCCCCGGAGTCATTCGCCTGCGGCCGAACCTGATCCACTCCATCTCGAGCAACTGGTCCACGGTGCCCCGGCTGACGGAAACACCGCGGATTTCCTCGATCTCGGCCCGCGTGACGGGCTGGTGATAGGCGATGATGGCCAGCGTCTCGATCGCGGCACGGCTGAGCTTGCGGGTCTCGACCGTCTCGCGCTGCATCAGAAAACCCAGGTCGGGCGCGGTCCGGATCGCCCAGGCATCGCCCACGCGCACCACGTGTACCCCGCGCCCCTCGTAGCGTTTGCGCAGATGGGCCAGGGCCTCGGCCGCGTCGCAGCCATGCGGCATCCGGTCGTTCAGTTCCTTGACGGTGACGGGTTCGGCGCTGGCAAAGAGGATCGCCTCGACCATGCGTTCCTGTTCGCCCATGACCGGGGCCTCGAACAGGCTTTCGCGCGGGGCGCCCTCGTCCTCGGGCGTGATCTCTGTCGTGTCACTCATCACGCGACTCCTTGCGGCGCAACAGGATGGGCTCGAATGTTCCGGACTGTTTCAATTCTGCCTTGCCTTCTTTGACAAGCTCCAGTGAGGCAGCAAAGGTCGCCGCCGTGGCCGACCGCCAGCGCACTGGGTCCTCGGCCCAGCCGTCCGGCAGGTAGCTTTGAATGTCGGTCCACTGACCGGCAAAGCCGATCATCCCGCGCATCCGGTCCAGCGCCTGTTCCATCGTAAAGACCTTGTCGCGGTCCATGACGAAGGGGCGGAACTCGTCGCGCGTGCGGATGCGTGCATAGCCCTGCATCAGGTCCAGAAGCGTGGCGGTGTATTTCACCTGCCGCACCTGTTCCATCTTCTCGGGAAATCCCCGGGCAAAGAAATCCCGTCCAAGCTGATCACGCGCCATCAGCCGCGCGGCGGAATCCCGCATCGCCTGCAGGCGTTCCAGCTGAAAGGCAAGGTGCGCGGCCAGGTCCTCGCCCGAGGGGCCCTCTTCCGTCGGGTCCGGCGGCAGCAGCAGGCGTGATTTCAGAAAGGCCAGCCAGGCGGCCATGACAAGGTAGTCTGCCGCCAGTTCGATCCGGAGCGCCTTGGCCTTTTCGACAAAGGACAGGTACTGCTGCGCCAGTTGCAAGATCGAGATCCTGCGCAGGTCCACCTTCTGCGTCCGCGCCATGTTCAAAAGCAGGTCAAGCGGCCCCTCGAACCCGTCGACGTCGACAACCAGCGCCTCGGCGGCAAGACGTTCCGAGACGGAAAGCTGGATGAGATCGGGCGTGTCGGGATCGCTCATGCGGGATCGGGGCGCAGGTCCTGGACAAAGAAGGCGTCAGCCTCGGCGCGCAGCCCGTCGATGTCAACCGGCCGGGGAGCCGTGCGCGCCGCCAGTGCCCGTTCTGCGCGCCTTTGCGCCGCTGTATCCATCACACCCACGGTCTCGCACAATTCACGCATCTCTGACAGATCGCCATTGCAATGCAGGATCACGTCACAGCCCGCGTCCTGTGCGGCGCGACCCCGCTCAGCCACACTGCCAGACAGGGCCTGCATAGAAATATCATCGGTCATCAGCAAACCGTCAAAGCCGATTTCGTCCCGGATCAGCCGGATCATGACCGGCGAGAGCGTGGCCGGGCGCGGGTCGATGTCCTCGAAGACCAGATGCGCCGACATGCCCAGCGGCAGGTCGGCGAAGGCTGCGAACGTGGCAAAGTCCTCGTTCGACAGGACGGATTTCGGCGTGGATACGCGCGGCAGGTCCAGATGGCTGTCCAGCGTCCCGCGCCCGTGACCGGGCATGTGTTTCATCACCGGAAGCACGCCACCGTCGCGACAGCCTGCCACCAAAGCGCGCCCGTTGCGGATCACGCTGTCACGGTCGGCTCCATAGCAGCGGTTCTGCAAGACGGGATGCGTATCGGGGCGGGCAATATCCAGTGTCGGAACACAATTCCCGTCGATCCCGAGCGCCCGCAATTCATGGGCGATCAGGCGCCCCCGAACATAGAACCGGCGCTCTGCATCCTCGGAACCGGCATCCTCCAGCGGCGGCGCCCATGAGCGTGCCAGCGGCGGGCGCAGGCGTTGCACACGCCCGCCCTCCTGGTCGATGAAGATCGGTGCGTCATGTCCTGCGGCCGCGCGCAATTCGTCACAGAGCGCCCGGATCTGGTCGGCGTTCCGCAGGTTCCGGTCAAAGAGGATAAAGCCGAAGGGTCGTGTCCCCGAGAAGAGAGAAATTTCCTCATCCGAGAGAACCGGACCGGCGCAGCCCAGGATGACCGCGCCGAAGTCGCTCATCTCGTGACCACCGGGATGCAGTCCACCTTCTGCGCGACGAAGGCGGCGCAGAAACGGCGGGCATCCGAGAGGTCCTCGAACCCGTGCGCGCGCAACCGGTAGAAGGTGCGCCCGCCGGACGAGGCTTTCTGGATCACGCGATCCTTGCCAGCCAGATAGTCGCCAAAACGACCGTCCAGCCGCTCCCATTCGCCACGCGCGGCCTCGGGGCTGTCGAATGCACCGATCTGCACCAGCCGCGTCCCGGCAGAGAGCGTGTCAGGGTCGACTTCGTTGACCGGCTTGGAGCTATCCCATTCGATGGCGGCGCCGGGGGCCGCAGGCGCCCGCGCCGTTGCGGACAGCCCCGCAGGCCGCAGACGCGGACGCAGGGACCGGGCAAGGCCAGGCCCGGTATACAGTTCCGGCTTGGCCTGATCCGGCAATGCGCTTGCAAGGGCCGTCACGACTTCGGCTTCGGTGCCCTCGGGCAGCGGGCTGAGCGGCTTCGACTTTGCTGCGATCTCATCCGCAAGGGCGGCAAAGGGACCGGTGTCCTTGGGATCCGGGCTTTCGGGTATCGGCGCGCCCTCGGGCTTCAGCGCGATCACCTCGGCGTTGCGCGCCATCGCCGGTTTCGGCTCGACGGGCTTGTCCGGTGTCAACACGCCAAGGGCCACGTCGTCGGCCTGCAGTCCCGCCGGACGCGGCGCCAGTGTCAGCCGATCCGCCGGGTCGGCTGCGGCACCGCTGCCCGCAACGGCGTTGACCGCCAGCCCCTGGTGATCGGCCAGCAGACCGCCCGGATCCTTGGGCGCCTCGCGCATCGGGCCAGAGAGGGCCTGAACGATGGGCACGCCCGACACATCGCGCGCAACCACCCGATAGCCCCAGACCGCGATCCCGGCGATCAGCGCAAGCGACACCGCCGCCCCGGCCCAATTCGCGACCGAGGCCATCTTTACCGTAGCCGGGGCCGCGGGGGCCCCATCATATGTGAAATCCGCCATCTCTGCCTCTTGTCCCCGGGCGGTGCAGCGCCGCCCGAATGCCTTGACTGCTCGAACAGACCCGGCAGAGGCGCATTTTGTCAGCGCATTTCTTCTACCGGGGTCACACCCAAGATACCAAGACCGGCGGAAATCACAACCGCGGTCGCCCGTGCCAGCGCGATTTTCGACTGTGTTGCAGCCGCGTCATCCTGGAGGAACCGCAGTTCGGGCGCGTCGTTGCCCCGGTTCCAAAGGCCGTGCAGGTCGGCGGCCAGTTCGCCAAGGTAGGTGGCGATCCGGTGCGGTTCCTGCGTCCGTGCCGCGATCTCGACCAGCCGCGGCCATTCCGCCAGCTTAGTCGACAGCCCCAGTTCCGACGCATGGGTCATGCCCGACAGGTCGGCGCCCGCCAGGGCCGCATCACTGACATCCACGCCGTCCTCCGTCGCCTTGCGCAGCACCGAACAGATCCGCGCATGGGCATACTGGACGTAGAAGACCGGGTTTTCCTTGGACTGTTCGACCACCTTATCGAAATCGAAATCCAGCGCCTGGTCGCTCTTGCGGGTCAGCATGTGGAACCGCGCCACGTCGGGACCCACCATTTCCACCAGGTCGCGCAGGGTGATGAAAGTCCCTGCCCGCTTCGACATCTTGAAGGGCTCGCCGTTCTTGAACAGCTTGACCAGCTGGATCAGCTTGATCTCCAGCGGCACCTTGCCGTCGGACAGCGCTGAAACGGCGGCCTTCATCCGCTTGACGTAGCCACCGTGATCGGCGCCGAAGATGTCGATCAGCAGGTCGAAGCCCCGGCTGACCTTGTCATAGTGATAGGCGATGTCGGGCGCGAAATAGGTCCAGCTGCCGTCCGATTTCATGATTGGCCGGTCCACGTCGTCGCCGTGGTCCGTGGACTTGAACAGGGTCTGTTCGCGCGGCTCCCAATCCTCGGGTTTCTTGCCCTTGGGCGGCTCCAGAACGCCGCGATAGATCAGACCCTTGTCCCGCAAACTGTCGATGGCCGCCTCGATCTTGCCCGTGCCATAGAGCGACTTCTCGGAAAAGAAGTGGTCCATCTGGACGCCAAGCATGCCCAGATCGGCCCGGATCACTTGCATCATGGCATCGGTAGCGAACTCGCGCACCTCGGCCAGCCAGACCTCTTCGGGTTGGTCGATATAGGCATCGCCCACCTTGGATTTCAGTGCCTCTCCCACCTCGACAAGGTAGTCGCCGGGATAGGTGCCATCGGGAAATTCGACCTCGTGGCCATGCGCCTCGAGGTAGCGCAGATAGACAGACCGCGCGAGCACGTCGACCTGCGCGCCGCCGTCGTTGATGTAGTATTCGCGCGTCACGTCATAGCCCGCATAGGCCAGCAGAGAGGCCAGCGCATCACCCACGATGGCGCCGCGCGCGTGACCGACGTGCATCGGACCGGTGGGGTTGGCCGAGACATATTCCACGTTCACCTTCTTGCCCTGCCCGAAATCGGACCGGCCATAGGCGGTGCCTTCTTTCAGGATGCGGCCCGGCAGCGCCTGCCAGACAGAGGGCGCCAGCCGCAGGTTCAGGAACCCCGGCCCGGCCACCTCGGCGCTGGCGATCCGGTCGTCGATGCGCAGTTTCGCGGCCAGCGCCTCGGCGATGTCGCGCGGCTTGGCCTTGGCGGGCTTGGCCAGGACCATCGCGGCATTGGTCGCCATGTCACCGTGCAGCGGATCGCGCGGCGGTTCGGTGGTCACGGGATCGGTGTTCAGGCCCTCGGGCAGCGCGCCTTCGGCCTGGCAGGCAGCGATGGCATCCAGCACGAGGCTGCGAATATCGGAAAACAGGTTCATGTCAGCGGCTCCAGTGTTGGCCGGTCTCTATCACTTTGGAGGGTGGCGTCAAATGTCCTCGCCGGCGGCCTCGGGCGCCTTGCGTTCCGCGCGTTTCGGCAGGCGCGCCAGGAGCTGCGTGCCGGGCGTCCCGCGCAACTCGTCCTCGGGACCCAGGAGGCGCAGTGAGCCCCCCGGCCCCAGCTCTGCGATGGGCACCGCCTCGGTCTGGGTCGCGCGCCAATCTTCCGCGGTGAACTCTTCGGTCAGCTTGGTGACGCGGAACTCGCACCCACCCGCGATGGCGGCATTGGCCTCGAAATAGGTTTCGTTGGCGCCGAACGCCTGTCCACCCAGCGTGGCCGGCAGGGAATGACGGCTGGAGGTTTCACGCACGCGTTTGACCTGAAAGACATTCTCACGTCCGAACTCCGGCGCCAGGTCGGTCGCGACCAGCGTGTTGTAGGCGTCGTTGTCACTGGCGCAGATCAGTTTCTCATAGGCCACCAGGTCAACCCGCTCTTCCGCCGCCTCTGACAGGATGTCGCCATAGAAGGTATCCAGCCCGGCCTCACGCGCGCTGCGCAGATGGGCGTTGTTGGGATCGGCGATGATGACGGGCAGGTCCATCTTTTTCAGCGCGGCGCCCAGATCCACCGCCCATTTCGAGCCTCCCATGATCAGCACCCCCGGCAGCCGCGATGCCGTCAGCCCCAGCAGACGCGCCATCGGTGCCAGCGTGAAGCCGTGCAGGACCACCGTCGCGGCCACAAGCGCAAAGGCCAGCGGCGCGATCCGGTCCGCATCCGGCAGGCCGAGGTCCGCCAGCCTCTCGCCGAACAGCCCAGCCACCGCCACCAGCACCACGCCGCGCGGCCCGGTGAAGGCGACAAGCAACCGCTCGCGCCAGGGCACGTTGGTAAAGGCCAGCGCCGCCAGCACCGGCAGGGGCCGCGCCAACAGGATCACCGCCAGAACGAAGGCGCCCGCGCGCCAGTCCAGCACGGCGAGGCGGTCAAAGCTCATCCCCGCTGCCAGCAGGATGAAGACCCCCGACACCAGCAGGACGGTGGCATGTTCCTTGAACCGGTAGATCTCGGTGAAACTCGGCAGTTTCGCATTGGCGATCCACAGCCCCATGATCGTCACCGCCAGAAGGCCGGATTCATGCAGGACATGATCGGCCAGCGCAAAGACCCCCAGCAGCACCACGAAAAGCACCGGCACCTTCATGTATTCGGGCACCCAGGCCTGCCGAAAGGCCTTAACCACGCCCCAGCCCGCAGCCAGCCCCAGCACCGTGGCAATGGCAACGCCCATGCCGATCTCGATCACCGCGTGACCCGCGCTGGTCGCCGTACGCAGCACCATGACGACCTCGAAGGCCAGCACGGCAGCCAGCGCACCGACGGGATCGTTGACGATGGCCTCCCATTGCATCAGCGCAGCGGGCCTGCGTTGCAGACGCGCCTGCCGCAGCAGCGGCGCGATCACGGTCGGCCCGGTAACGATCATGATGCCGCCAAAGACGGCCGAGGATTCCCAGCTGAGCCCGGCCACGAAATGCAGCGCCGAGGCCGAGGCAATCCAGCCCAGCGGCGCGCCGATCAGCACCAGTCGCCGCACGCCCTTGGCCGCGTCCGAAAGCCGGTGCAGGTCCAACGTCAAACCGCCCTCGAACAGGATAATCGCCACGGCCACCGCGATCATCGGTTGCAGCATGTCACCGAACTGCGCCGCTGGGTCCAGAACGCCCGTCACCGGACCAATGATCAGCCCGGCGACCAGCATCAGAACGATGGCGGGCAACCGCAAGCGCCAGGCCAGCCACTGGCTGCCGACCCCAAGCGCCCCAACCAGCCCGAAGGCCAGGACGGGATCCAACCCGCCCGTTTCCGCAACTGCCATGAAACGCTCCCTGCCCGGCTGATACCCGGGGCAACCTAGCAGGCGCCCGCGCCGCCGCAACCGCGCTTGCCACGGCAACAAGGGATGCGCGACGTCAGCTTACCCCGTCGCCGGGCCACATGCCCTTGAGAACGTCGCGCCCGGTCAGCCGCGCGTGTTGCTGCAGCGCGAAACGGTCGGTCATCCCGGCGATGTAATCCGCCACCAGTCGCGCCAGGGGTGTCTCTCCCTCGGCGCCGGCCACGTCGCCCTGCCAGCGCTGCGGCAGCAGCGTCGGGTCATCCATGTAGATGGGAAACAGCTCGTTGACCGCCAGCGTCACCCGGGCGCGCTGTTCCATGACCTTCGGTGCGCGGTACATGTTGGCGAACAGAAAGGCTCGGATCTGCTTGAGGTCGGTCCACATCGCGTCGGAAAAGGCGATCACCGGGCGGCCGAGATCCCGGATCTCTTGCGCGGATTGCGCGCCCGAGCCGATCAGTTTCGCCCGCGAGGTGTCGATCAGGTCCGAAACCATCGCGCCAAAGACCCGCCGCAGCGCCTCGTGCCGGCGGCGATAGGCGTCCGTGGTGGGATACTTGCGGTCGACCTCGGCATAGGCGTCACCCACGATGGGCAGTTCCGCGATCTCTTCTTCCGTGAACAACCCGGCCCGCAATCCGTCGTGCAGGTCATGATTGTTGTAGGCCACGTCGTCCGACAGCGCGGCCACCTGCGCCTCGGCGCTGGCATGGGTGTACAGTTCCAGGTCGTCCTCGGCGTTGTATTCGGCCAGAGCGTGCGGGATCTCTCCGACCAGCGTGCCATCCGGGCCAAGGGGGGCCACCGGGCCGTTGTGCTTGGCGATGCCTTCCAGCGTGTCCCAGGTCAGGTTCAACCCGTCGAACTCGGCATAATGACGTTCCAGCCGGGTGACGATGCGCAAGGTCTGGGCGTTGTGGTCGAACCCGCCATAGGGCGCCATCAGCGCGTGCAGCGCATCTTCGCCGGTGTGGCCAAAGGGCGTGTGGCCAAGGTCATGCGCCAGTGCCACCGCCTCTGTCAGGTCGGTGTTCAGGTCCAGCGCGTTGGCGATGGTGCGTGCCACCTGCGCCACCTCGATCGAATGGGTCAGCCGGGTACGATAGAAATCGCCCTCATGTTCGACGAAGACCTGCGTCTTGTGTTTCAGCCGACGGAAGGCGGAACAGTGGATGATCCGGTCGCGGTCGCGCTGGAAACAGGACCTGTGGGCGCTTTCCTCTTCCGGAAAGCGGCGCCCCCGCGCACTGTCATGTGTCGAGGCAAAGCTGGCGCGCATGTGATACAGTCCCAATTTGCTTGTCCCGAGGCTCTCTTATCCGGCTGGTCCTTCAAAAACAACGACTTGCGACATTCCGCCCGGATGGCGCCCGCGTTGCCGCCAATATCGGCGCCCCGTCGCGGGCAAACACCAGATGTTGCGTGGCGGTTTTTGTCCCCTGTCATGCGCCGCTGGCCGGGATTCGCAACCGGGGCCTTGAAAGTCAGCCGAAATGGCCGATTGAGCCTTTTCAGGCACTTGGCGATTTACACCTTCTCCAAAACGTCCGGGGTTCCTTACTTTGCCGGGTTCCGGCGAAAAGATAGACTGGGGCCAAGTATTTTAAGCGTTCAACCCTTGGAGAAAGCCATGTTCAGCCCCCTGCGCAGCGTCGCGTTCTGCTGCATCACCCTCGCCCTGCCGGCGCCCGCGCTGGCCGATCTTGTCCTCGACAAGGACAGTGACCCGAAGAAGCGGATCAACGAAACCCTTGTCCTGGACCCGACGGCCAAACCGGACAAGGACGACGGCACGATCACCATCCGGTCCAAGAACCCCACAGCGATCAACCCGGGCGCACCGCCCGCGAAGGCCCCCAACCCCTCGACGCGGCCGCCGCGGGCAACGCCGCCGGATGGCCAGAACGTGACCTTGCCGATCCGGAACCCCGGCGCCACTCCGCCGCCGGGACCCAGCCCGGTCGAGCCGCAACAGGCACGCAGCCCGCTGCCCAAGCCCGTGCCGCCCGCAGGCAGTCCGCCGCCACAAAATGCCGGTGCGCCAATCGACCCGACCCCCACCGTCGACGTCAAACCGCTTGAGGAAATGCCCTACATCTCCTTCGCGGCGCCCGCCTACAGCGACGGCTACGAGGTCTCGGTCATCAACAACATGCGCGGCACGGGCCGCATCCGCGTGACCACGGATTACGGCCCGGTCTACTGCTCGGGGTTCGTTTTCGGCCCCTCGGTGGTGGCGACCTCCTATGCCTGCGTGCCCGGCATCCTGGAAGACCCCCGGGTCGGCGCCACCAAGATCGAGGAAATCCGCATCGTCTTTGACCATGTCTTTCCCGACCAGCGGCTGTGGACCGCGCAAGGCTATGTCCTGACCCTGGACAGCGAATTGTCGAGCCGGGAAACCGGGCTGGCGATCCTGCACATCGCCGATCCCGACACCAATTTCGCCGCCGACCGCATCCAGCGCGTGGGCCAGGCCACCCCCGATCCACGCGCGCCGCTCTATATGCTCGGCTTTCCGCGTGGCGGATCCATGCAGATGCAGCATTGCAGCGCTCTGCCGACCGATCCCGCCTACCTGCCCGCCAAGGCATTTGAGCACAACTGCCTGAGCGACTACGGCGATTTGGGCGCCCCGATCTTCGATGCCGGGACCGGCGCAGTCGTCGGGTTGCACCTGAGCCACGAGCTGTCGACCGGCCGCCGCTTTGCACAGCACATGATCGACCTGGCGAACTGGATCGGCGATCAGCAATAGGCGCCCGCGCCCATCGGATGCTCCCTGCACCGCCCCTTCCGGAACCGGGAGGGGCGGCTTGCTTGAAGGGGGCCATGTGATGCATATATTGAGGTCGAACAGGTTGAGAGGACACCATGCAACTGCCGCCCAAAGTGACCGACCGTGCCTTTGCCCGCCTCGCCGAGATCGGCGCGGGTGCCGATGGCAAGGCCCTGCGCGTGGCCGTCGAGGGTGGCGGCTGTTCGGGGTTTCAGTATGACATCAAGCTGGACGACCCCGCCGCCGACGACATGATCATCGCCGAGGGCGAAGAGCGCGTGATCGTCGATCCCGTCTCCCTGCCCTTCCTGTCCGGTGCGGTCATCGACTTCACGGACGAGCTTATCGGCGCGCGGTTCACCATCGAGAACCCCAACGCGACCAGTTCCTGTGGCTGCGGTACGTCATTCTCGATGTAGTCCGGGCCGGTTTGCGAACATTAAAAAGGGCGCCTCTCCGGGCGCCCTTTCTGTTTCAGACAAACCGCAGGGTCATTCGGCCGGGATGACGCGGGGCCGCGAAAGGTGTTCCTCAAGCACCAGCCAGAAACCCGATCCGACCACCAGCATCACGCCCGCCCAGGTGCCCAACGTCGGCACCTCGCCAAAAACCAGAAACCCGATCACGACCATCCAGACGAATTGCAGGTTCATCAGCGGCGTGGCGACATAGGCCGGCAGCAGGCGCAGCGCCTCGGCAACAATGTAGCGGGCGGCAAACAGGGCGGCGGCATAGGCACCGACCCACCCCAGGTCCGTCAGGCTCATCGGTTTCCAGACGAAGGGCAGCGCCAGCGCCATGACGACCATCAGCGCCGCGTTGGGCCAGAAGACCTGTGCCAGCGGCGCGCGTTCCACCTTGGCAATGGCCCGGGCGGCCAACATCGAGCCACAGCCGGAAACTGCGGCCAACAAGGCCCAGGCATGTCCGGCCTGCGCACCGGACAGGCCGCCCGGCATCAGGAAGAGGATGCCGCCGACACCCAGTGCCAGCGCCGCCCAGGCCGCAGGACGCGGCGTCTCGCCCAGAACCGGGCCGGACAGGGCGGCGGCGATCAGCGGGATCAGCCCGATGAACAGGAACACATCCGCGAAAGGCAGCAGGCGAAAGGCCTGGAAGAAGGCCAGCGATGCGATCACCGTCAGCACGGCGCGGATCGTCATAGCCTTTTTCGACCGAACCCGCAGGCCGGGGCCCTTTGCGTCGGCCCGCGCCCCCGCCAGGGAGAACAACAGGACCAAAGCCGAGGACAGGACAAACAGCTGCGGCGCGGCATATCCCCCCGCGATGAACTTGGTGATCCCGTCCGCCGCGGCCATCATGCCGGTGTAGACAAGGATGAGCGCCGCCCCCAGCGTCGCCCCGGAAAGCGCCAGCCGGGTCATGCGCGGCCTGCCCGGGCAAAGCCCTCGAAATAGGCATCGAACAACTCGCTGGACTGAGAGGCGACGCTGAGCAGATCACGCGCCTCGGGCGACAGGGACGGCTCCATCCGTGGGCGCATCCTGTCCCAGTCACCCGACCGGTGGTCCAGCCCGTAGATCGCTTGGCTCAGCTCACGCAGCACGGTCTGGGCGCGGGCGCCACGTTCGAACCGCAGGCGTTCGTCGCGGACCGGCTTGCGGAACACTGGCGCGCCGGTGACGGCCTGGTGCCAGTTGCACACGAGGTATTCGTGATAGTCGTCATTGATCGAGGCATGCGCATCCGCGACGACACCATAGGCCCCCGTCTCTTGTTCCAGCCAGGCGGTCCAGACAGCGGGCGGCATCTGACCCGCATGACGCAGGGCAATGCAGATTTCCGCCAGCAGGTCGGCGTTCTGGTCCAAGAAGGCCGTCAGACCGGCGAAATGCAGGCTCTGGATGGCCTCTTCGGGCAGGTCGGGATCGCGCCGGCCATATTCGGAGAGGTAGTAAACGATGTGCGTCAGTTCGTAGGCGGCCTTCTTGTTGGGCAGCGCAAAGGTCTTTGTACGCGAACAGAAGGCGCGCAGCCGGTCGTTCAAGCCGGGATCGCGGATCGGATCGACGCCGCGCCGTGTCATCAGGCGCCGCGCCTCGGCGCGCTGCAGGTCCGAAAGCTCGGCCTCTGCCAGCCCTTCTCGGGCGGCGAAATCCACCATCTTCTGCGCTTCGTGCCCTGGCATCCCGAGATCCTCGAGATCCAGCGCCAGCGAAAGGATGAAACGATAATACTGCGGAAAGAATTCCAGCCGGTGCACGGCCTGGGCATAGAACCCGGCATGGCGCGCCAGTGCCTCTGGGGCGACGGCCTGGCCGGTGCATTCGAGGATGTTCAGCAGTTCCGCGTTTTCCTTCAGCCAGAACACGTCGTCGCCGTGGCGGCGATGATCGGCGAAGGCTCCCAGAAGCGCGGTGATCCGCGCTTCCAGGGGGGCTATCCGGGTCGGGACGGTCAGTTGGACGACATTATTCATCGCTTGGCTCTCCTCTGTCTTGGCAGAGCGTTCGCGCCCCGCCCGGGTATCAGTGACATCGATCAGGCGCGGGCCGGACCGGACCAGGAGGTGAAGGCCTCGACGTTGTCGCCTGCTTCACGGTCGCCGGCTGCGGGACCCGACCAGCTGGTAAAGGCCTGCACGTTGTCGCCGCTCTCGATGTCGCCCGCCGCCGGACCGGACCATGATGTGAACGCCTCGACGTTGTCGCCTGCGTCGCGGTCGCCGGCTGCGGGACCGGACCAGCTGGTGAAGGCCTGAACGTTGTCACCGCTTTCGATGTCGCCAGCCGCCGGACCGGACCATGAGGTGAAGGCTTCGACATTGTCGCCTGCGTCGCGGTCGCCGGCTGCGGGACCGGACCAGCTGGTGAAGGCCTGCACGTTGTCGCCCGACTCGATGTCGCCTGCCGCCGGGCCGGACCACGAGGTGAAGGCTTCGACGTTGTCGCCTGCGTCGCGGCTGCCACGCGCCGGGCCGGACCAGCTGGTGAAGGCCTGCACGTTGTCGCCGTTGTCCATGTCACCCGCGGCCGGACCCGACCAGGAGGTAAAAGCTTCGACTGCATCGCCGGATTCGCGCGTACCGGTCGCCGGACCGGACCAGGATGTGTAGGCTTCGACAGAGGCACCCGCGAACAGGTCGCCATCGGCCGGGCCCGACCACGAGGTGAACGCCTCGACAGCGTCGCCGGCAAAGGCGCTCGTTTCCGATTTGGAAACGGTTTCTTTAGGGGTGTGCAGCTTGATGAGGGCAGTCATGGGATCGCTCCTTTTTCAGGTTGAGCAGCTATGCCCTTGAAATCTGCACGCAAAAATAGTTTGCAAAAAAGTTAATTCTTGTTAAGGTTGTTTAAAGAAAAGTTTATCCACAGATGCGATTCGCGCAGGCGTTTCGGATCGCGAGACAATACGAGTTATCCCCAGGAACAAATTTCCTGTGGATAATTTCGGACTTTGCAGTGCAACGGCACTTTGCAAACCGGCAAACCTCCGAATCATCCCCGAATCAAGCGAGTTCCAGTGGGTGCTTTGTGCCAGGCGTTACGCTGATAGGTTGCAGAATGGTTACAAAGCACAACCAAACTGATACAAAACAAGACTTTTCCTGACGCGCTTGACCGTCAGCCCCGCGCCTGCGATCCATGAGCCCCGAACCGGCAGGAGAAACGCGCCATGAAGATCGCCACCTTCAACATCAACGGCATCAAGGCCCGCCTGCCCGCCGTTCTCGATTGGCTGGACGAGGCGCAGCCGGACGTCGTGCTCTGCCAGGAGATCAAGTCGGTCGACGAGAATTTCCCGCGCGAGCCCTTCGAGGACCGCGGCTACAACGTCGAGACACACGGTCAGAAAAGCTTCAACGGCGTGGCGATCCTGTCCAAGCGCCCGCTCGAGGATGTCCGGCGCGGCCTGCCCGGCGACGACGAGGACGAACAGGCACGCTGGATCGAGGCGACCGTCATGGGAGACGACCAGGCCGTGCGTGTCTGCGGGTTGTACCTGCCCAACGGCAACCCGGCACCCGGTCCGAAATACGACTACAAGCTGACCTGGATGGAACGCCTCGAAGCCCGCGCCCGCGAGCTGCTGGCCGAGGAGATGCCGGCGCTGATGGCCGGCGACTACAACGTGATCCCCCAGGCCGAGGATGCCGCGCGCCCCGAGACGTGGACCGAAGATGCGCTGTACCTGCCGCAGACCCGCGCGGCCTTTCGCCGAATCCTGAACCTCGGCTACACGGAGGCGTTTCGCGCACGGACCCAGGCGCCCGGGCACTACAGTTTCTGGGATTACCAGGCCGGCGCCTGGCAGCGGAACAACGGCATCCGCATCGACCACCTGCTGCTGACACCCGCCGCCGCGGATCTGATGACCGACTGCCAGATCGACTCTGCCATTCGCGGTCGCGAAAAGCCCTCTGACCATGTTCCGGTGTGGATCGACCTCGCCGCCTGACCACCGCCGCCCCTGCCCTGCTTGACGCGCGTGCCTTGCACGCCGCCCGCCACCGCACTAATTTTGTAACAGACACCAGACGCGTGGAGACGCCTTATATGCCGATGTATGCCCAGGAAATCGAGGATCTGTTGCGCCAGTCCTTTCCAGACGCCAAGATCACCGTCGATGGAGAAGACGGCGTGCACATGTCGGCGATGGTCATCGACGAAAGCTTTCGCGGCAAGAACCGGGTTCAGCAACAACGCGCCGTCTATGCGGCGCTCAAAGGCAAGATGGACGGTCCCAGCGGCGCGCTTCACGCCCTCGCTCTCACAACAAAGGCCCCAGACTGATCCGATATGCCCCTAGGCGTCATCGTCCCCCTGCTGCTCCTGCCCTTTCTTGCCATTTTCGTCTACGCGGCATGGCATGAATACCGACGTTTCAGGAAAGAAGGCAGGTCGACCTACGGTTTGACGTATGACCCGGAATCGAACACCACCTTCGTGGGAACGATCCCGGACAGCGGGGACAGCTACGACCCAGAGGACTACGACCCCGAGAATTCCGGATCGGACGCGGGACAGGACGGCACCCCGGCCGATGACACGGACACAAACCACAACGAACAGGACAACCGCAAATGACCGACGTAAAGACCCGTATCGACGACACCGTCAAATCCAATGACGTCGTGCTCTTCATGAAGGGCAACAAGACCATGCCGCAATGCGGTTTCTCCAGCCGCGTGGCCGGCGTGCTCAACTACATGGGCGTCGACTACCAGGACGTGAACGTGCTCGAGGATGACGGGTTGCGCCAGGGGATCAAGGATTTCTCCGACTGGCCGACCATCCCGCAGCTTTACGTCAAGGGTGAGTTCGTCGGAGGCTGCGACATCATCACCGAGATGACCCTCTCGGGCGAGCTGGACCAGCTGTTCGACGACAAGGGCGTGACCTACAACAAGGAAGCCGCAGACAAGATCCGCGAAGCCAACGCCTGAGCCATGCGCCTGGCACGAGACAACGAACGGGCGGGGATTTCCCTGCCCGTTTTTCTTTGATCCCTTGCATTTCAGAAAAGGAGTTTCACCGTGGAGATTTTCGTTGCTGCCGTCCTGATCCTGGCCTCATTCGCCGGAACCGGCCTGATCGCCTATGCCATTCGCCACGGCCAAAAGCGCCGCGAGGCGCTGAAGGCCATGTCCGCGGAACGGGGATGGACCTTTGACTATCAGCCGCAAAGCGGCGGGCGTGGCAGCCGAACGGTGATTTCCGATCCGTCCGAGGGCTGGGAGCTTGTGCTCTATTACCGGTCCAATTCCTCTACCGGCGGCACGAGCAGCCATTGGACGGAATTCACCCAGCCCCGGCTGGCCTTGCCGGACGGTATGGCGCTGCTTGGACCCGACATTCCCGAAAAGACCGCCGCGATGGCCGACATGATGCTGGACAAGATGGGCGGGGGCGGCTTTGGCCAGATGGTGCTGAACAAGGTGACCGGCGGACTCGCCGCCGAAGCGGCGGACCTGCGCTCGGTGCCCGGTGACGGGTCCGGCACACTTTTCGCGACCCCGGGGCGCGAAACGGCCCTGGACGCCGTCCGCGAGGCCCCGGAACTGCTCGAGGCCCGCAGCGGGCGGAACGAGGCGCAACAGCCCATCGTCGCGCTGAGCCGTCACGGCTTGCGGCTGAGGCTGCGCCATATCCTGCGCCGCCCCGAGGACATCGACGGTTTTGTCGATCTGGGCCGTGCTGTGACACGGCGGCTCGACGGGTGACGCACCCGGGACGAAAGGCCGTTACTCGGCCTTTGCCTCGTCGAAACTGTTGGCAAGCGCCTCGGCGCGGGCGGCGATCTCGGCTAGGGCGTCCGTCACGTCCTCCGGGATCACGGGAACCTCGACCTTTTCCGGCGAAGGTCCGGGCTTGCTCTTCAGGTCCGCCAGGTCGGCCTCGACCGACTTCAGCTTGTCCTGCGCCTCACGCAGGCGCTCTTCGAGGCCCGCGGTCTTGTCAGCCAGCATCAACCCCGCCATCAGCAGCATCCGCGCTTCGGGCATCCGCCCGATCTGCGTCACCAGGACCTGCGCCTCGGTGTCCAGAAGCTGTGCAGCGGACAGCAGGTATTGTTCCTCGCCCTGCTGGCAGGCCACTTCAAAGCTGCGGCCACCGATCTTGATCTCGACTTCCATCTGGCTCATCCCTGTGCCTCCCCGTCTGCGGCCTCGGCCAGGAGCGGGCCGAGAGCCTCGATCACGGCGCCCGTCTCTGCCGCATCCGCCGCCCGCATGGTGCGCATCGCATCAAGTTCGGCCTGCAGACCGCGGTTGATCAGCTCCGGATCGCCCACGCCTTGCGCATTCGCCTCGCGCAGCGCGGTATTGGTGGCAATCAACTCTTCATTGGAAGCACGCAGGTCCTGCAGTTGGTCATCCAGCGCGGCCAGGGCCCCGGGCGAAGGTGCGGCGGGGGCCTCGGCCTCCGGGGCCTCGGTGGCCTGCGCCTCGAGCTCTGCCAGCCGGGCACGCAAGACGCGCAGCCGCTCCTCAAGCTGGGCATTGGCCATCTTCTCGTCTTCCAGTGCCTCTTCCAGCTCCGTGACATCCGGGGCCCCGGCCACCTCGGCCTGCGGCGCGGCCTCGTCTTCGACGGCTTCTTCCGGCTCCGGCACCGGGCCGGACTCTGCCCTGGCCTCGGCCAGGGCGCGTTCCAGCTGGGCTGCGGCCTCTGCCTTGACGGCGGAAATCGCCGCGTCCCGATCGGCCTCTGCCTGTTCGCGGGCCGCCGCCACGGCGGCCTCGCGGGCTTCTTCGGCCTGCGCCAGGGCGTTGGCGACAGCCATGTCACGCTCTGCCTCGGCGGCGTCACGCGCTGTCGCAAGCGCGGTATCACGGTCCACCTCGGCCTGCTCACGCGTGGCGGCCAGCGCTTCCTGCGCCTCTGCCAATGCCTGTTCCGCCGCTTCCGCGCGGCTGCGCAATGCTTCGTAATCCGCGGGTTCGGCGGCGCTGCGGTCCAGCCCGTCGATCCCCTGTCCGATACGATCCAGCGCGCGCGTGATGCGCGCCTGCAAGTCCTCGATCTGGCTCATCTGCCCTGCTTCGTCCTCTTGCCCGGCCTGGCGGCCTCAATCCCGCGCGGCCCATCGCGATACGGAACGAATCGTCCCGCATCCGGTCAATGAAAGTTTAACAAGCGGAAAAGGAAAATGCGCCCCCTTATCTTCCAAGGCCTTAGACGGCGCCCTTCATGCACTGCCCCGCGCTTGGCTTGCACTTCGGCGCGGGACTGCTATTCACGCCGCAAACCCCCAGCCAGAGGATCGAAACCCGGTGGATATCCAAGAGCTTCGCACCCGCAACCCTGATCATTGGATGCGCGCCACGGCGATCCGTGCGCTTGCGCTCGACGCCGTCGCCGCGGCCAATTCCGGCCATTCGGGCATGCCCATCGGCATGGCGGACGTGGCCACCGTGCTCTACTCCAAGCACCTGAAATTCGACGCGTCCCGCCCGGATTGGGCCGACCGCGACCGGTTCATCCTTTCGGCGGGCCACGGCTCGATGCTGCTCTACGCGCTGCTCTACCTTTGTGGCGACCCGGAAATCACCCTCGACGAGGTCAAGAATTTCCGCCAGCTGGGCGCCAAGACCGCCGGCCACCCGGAGAACTTCCTGGCCAAGGCGATCGAGACCACGACCGGCCCGCTGGGCCAGGGCATCGCCAACTCGGTCGGTTTCGCCATCGCCGAAGAGTCCCTGCGCGCCCGCTTCGGCAAGAAGCTGATCGATCACAACACCTATGTCATCGCCGGTGACGGCTGCCTGATGGAAGGTGTCAGCCAGGAGGCCCTGGGCCTTGCCGGTCGCTATGAGCTGGGTCACCTGATCGTCTTCTGGGACAACAACGACATCACCATCGACGGCAAGGTTTCCCTCTCCGACCGCACCGATCAGGTGGCGCGTTTCAAGGCGTCGGGCTGGCACGTGCAGGAAATCGACGGCCACGACCCCGAGGCCATCGACGCCGCCATCGTCGAGGCCAAGAAGACCTCGCAGCCCTCGATGATCGCCTGCAAAACCCATATCGCCCTGGGCCACGCGGCGCAGGACACGTCCAAGGGTCACGGCGCGCTGACCAACGCCGATCAGAACGACGCGGCCAAGGCCGCCTGGGGCTGGACCTCCGGTGCCTTCGACATTCCCGCCGAGATCAAGACCTGGTGGGAAGAGGTCGGCGCGCGCGGTGCCGCCGAGCGCGAGGCCTGGGAAACCCGGTTCGCCGAGACCAGCGCGGCACGGCAAAAGGAATTCACCCGGGTCATGGACGGCGAGGCGCCGAAAAAGCTCTCTGCCGTGGTCAAGGCGCTGAAAAAGCAGGTCTCGGAAACCGCGCCCAAGGTCGCGACCCGCAAGGCCAGCGAGATGGCGCTTGAGGTCATCAACCCGATCATGCCTGAAACCATCGGCGGTTCCGCCGACCTGACCGGATCGAACAACACGCTGACCGGCGATCTGGGCGTCTTCGACACCGACAACCGCAAGGGCCGTTACATCTACTTCGGCATCCGTGAACACGGCATGGCCTCGGCGATGAACGGCATGGGCCTGCATGGCGGCGTGCGCCCCTACGGCGGCACCTTCATGGCCTTCACCGACTATGCCCGCCCGGCCATGCGCCTGGCCGCGCTGATGAAGACGCCCACCGTCTTTGTCATGACCCATGACTCCATCGGCCTGGGCGAAGACGGCCCGACCCACCAGCCGGTCGAACATGTCGCGATCAGCCGCGCCACGCCGAACACGCTGGTGTTCCGTCCCGCCGACGCGGTGGAAACCGCCGAGGCCTGGGAAATCGCGCTGCGCCAGACGGCCACGCCGTCGGTCCTGTCGCTGACCCGCCAGGGCCTGCCGACAGTGCGGCTGGAACACAAGAACGCCAACCTGGTCGAGAAAGGCGCCTATGTGCTGGCCGAGGCCGAGGGCAAGCGCCAGGCGATCCTGATGGCGACCGGGTCGGAAGTGGCCATTGCGCTGGCCGCGCGCGACCTGCTGCAGGCCGAAGGCATCGGCACGCGCGTCGTGTCCATGCCCTGCTGGGAACTGTTCGAGGCGCAGGACGAAAGCTATCGCCGCCGGGTGCTGCCGCCCGCGGGTCCGGTGCGCGTCGCGGTCGAGGCCGGTGTGCGCATGGGCTGGGACCGTTGGCTGTGCGGCGAGCGCGGCAGCGCCAAGAAAAGCGGTTTCGTCGGCATGGAGAGCTTTGGCGCCTCGGCCCCGGCAGAGGTGCTCTACGACCACTTTGGCATCACCGCCGAGGCCGTGGCCGAGAAGGTCAAATCGCTGCTCTGAGCGCGTCATCGACAACAAGAGAAAGGGCCGGAAACGCAGGTTTCCGGCCCTTTTTATGGCAAAGCCTCGGGAGTCAGTTCAACGTCTTGCCGTCATGTAGGCGGTCCAGAACCGCGCGCGCGGCCCGCAGGCCGGGCCGTTCCCCACCCCGGCCAAGGCGCTCCATTGTCAGATCCATCGCCTCGATCTGCGCCCCGGGGGCCTCCAGGACCTTCCCGACCGCCTCGGCAATCGGGCCAGGCTGGCATTTCGCACCGATGAATTCCGGCACGGTCCGGCTTTCCGCCACCAGGTTGACCAGCGTCACGCTGTCGACGCGCAGCATCCGCCCGATGATCTGGCGGCTGAGCCAACTCATGTCGTAGGCGATGACCATCGGTGTGCCCGCCGCCGCCAGTTCCAGCGAGACCGTCCCCGAAGCCGCCAGCGCCACGTCGGCGGCCTTGAAGGCCGCGCGCTTCTGCATGCCTCCCGGATCGTCCGCGGGGGCGATCACCAGCGGATCGCCGGGCCAGTCGGAAACCGCCTCGCGCACGGCCCCGGCCACCGGACCCGCCGCCGGGATCACCAGCCGCAGACCCGGACGCGCCGCCAACAGCGCGCGCGCCGCCTGGGCAAAGACCGGCATGAGCCGCCCCACCTCGGACCGGCGCGAACCGGGTAGAACCAGCGCCATTTCGCCCTTGATACCGTGCCTTTCTCGAAAGGCCGCGGCCTCCGCCTCGCTGGCCTGCGGTTCCATCACCACCGGATGGCCAACGAAATCGCAGGCGATCCCGGCGGCCTCCATGTAGGGCGGCTCAAACGGCAAGAGCGCCAGCACCTGGTCCACATGCGCTGCCATCTTCTGCGCGCGCTTGGGCCGCCAGGCCCAGACTGTCGGCGCCACGTAATGCACGACCCGCACATCGGACACAGCCTTGACCAGCCGCGCCACGCGCAGGGAAAACTCCGGCAGGTCCACCGTGATCAGAACGTCAGGCTGTTCCGCCACGACCGCATCGGCGGTCTGGCGGATACGCCCCTTGAGCGCGCGGTATTCGCGCAGGATCTCGGTGATGCCCATGATGCTGATCTCATCCATCGGGAACAGGCTGTCGAGGCCCTGCGCCTGCATCAACGGCCCCCCGATCCCGCGAAAGCTCACATCCGGCACCAGTTCCTTGAGCCCCGCCATGAGCGCGGCGCCCAACCGGTCGCCGGACGGCTCTCCTGCCGTGATGAACACCCGCATCATGTTTCCCTTTCACGCACCCAGAGGAACAGGCCAGCGGCCTCCAACCGTTCCAGCACCTGCGGCAGGTCCAGCACCATGACACCATCGGCTTCGATCACGATCCCGGACAGCCCTGCCGCCACGGCGCCATCGGCCGTCTGCAGGCCGATCACGGGCAAATCGGCGCGCCGCTCCTGCCCCGGTTTCTGCGCCTTGTAGAGAACGCCCCCCCGCGCCTCGGGGCCAAGCCCCTGCAACATGGCATCGGTGCCGCTATCATCCTCACGGGCGATGACGGCGCCCTCCTTGACGACGCAAGCCTGCCCAAGGTCGCGCCGCGCCTGATCCACCGAGATCCGGTCCCCCAGTCGCGCCGCCACATCGGCCGCGTCACCCGGTTGAACGGTTGTGGGAACACCGGACGGCGGCAACAGGGACGGCGCCAGTTCATGCGCGGCCAGCACCCTGAATCCGGCACTTTCAAGGATGTCGATGGCAATGCGCAGCGCCCCGTCATCACCCCGCCGCAAGGCCCGCAGGACCCTCGGCAACAGAGGCAGGGTCCGCAACCCGATCCGTGACACAGCCACATCGGGCCGGTCCACGGAACCGCACATGCAGACCCGCGACACGCCGCGCCGCTTGAGCCAGGCCAGAAAATCCCCCAACCGTTCGATGGCAAAGAGATGTTCCGCCGCTACCTGGTCCGGCGGACAATGCGCCAGGCCGCAGATCACGACCTGTTCGCCGGCGGCGCCGGCCACGGCGGCGGGCAAGGCCCCGCGCCCGGCAATCAGCGCCAGCATGGCCCGCTCAGCCCGGTGTCAGGAAGCTGCGATCGCTGTCGCCGAGAACGAAGGCGACGATCTCGCGGACATATTCGCTCTGGGTCTCGTCCCCCAAGCGGCGGGCGCGATCCTGAAAGGCGCCCTCGCCCTGCGCCAGCATCTGAAACGCCGCCCGCAACGCGGTGATGTCCGAACGCTTGACCCCGCGCCGTTTCAGCCCGACCAGGTTCAGACCGTCAAGCTTGCCGCGCGGCCCCTGCACGAGGCCATAGGGGATCACGTCGTTGGTCACCATCGTCACGGCGCCGATGATGGCGCCACGCCCGATGCGCACCCATTGATGCACGCCGGACAAGCCACCGATGATCACATCGTCTTCGATCACGCAATGACCGGCCAGCGCGGCGTTGTTGACCAGGATCACCCGGTCACCCACTTGCGCGTCATGGGCCACGTGACAGCCGGCCATGAACAGCCCGTCATCGCCCACCCGGGTCACACCGCCACCACCCTCGGTGCCGGTGTTCATGGTGACATGTTCGCGAATGCGGTTGCGGGCGCCGATCACCAGCCGGGTCTTTTCGCCCCGGAACTTGAGATCCTGCGGGATCTCGCCGATCACGGAAAAGGGAAAGACCAGGGTCTCTTCGCCGATCTCGGTCGCGCCGGTCGCAACCACGTGGCTTTTCAGTTCGACCCGGTCATGCAGGATCACCTCGGAGCCGACATGACAGAACGGTCCGATCCGGCACCCCTGCCCGATCACCGCGCCCTCTTCGACCACGGCGGAGGGATGGATCATGGTTTCGGTCAAGACGGCAGGTCCATCATCGCGGTGAATTCTGCCTCAGCGGCCATCTCCCCCTCGACCTCGGCCACGCCGCCGAATTTCCAGACCTTGCCGCCGGGCTTGCCGCGCAGGGTGGTCAGGCGCATCTTGAGCTGGTCGCCCGGCACCACCTTGCGGCGGAACTTGCACTTGTCGATGGACATGAAATAAACCTTCATCTCCTTGTCGGCCATGTCCAGCGCAGTGCCCACCATGACGGCGGCGGTCTGGGCCATCGCCTCGACGATGGTGACGCCCGGCATGATCGGCAGACCGGGGAAATGGCCCTGGAAATGCGGCTCATTCATGGTGACGTTCTTGATCCCCAGGGCCGACTGCGTGCCGTCGATCTCCTCGACCCGGTCAACCAGAAGAAAGGGGTAACGGTGCGGCAGGATACGCTGGATCAGCTGGATATCCGCGCTCAGAAGCGTGTCGGTCATGACTGGCGGCCTTTCTTGTTTTGGCGCACCCCTAGCAACGGCGGCGGTCGGGGGCAAGCACGCCGTCAATCCTGCCCCGAGGGCGGCTCTGGCATTTCCGGGTCCGGCGCGGAATCCGGGGCGGGATCAGGGACAGGCACGGGGTCGGGAACCGCGGGTGTGCCATCCCCGATCTGAACGTCGATCAGGGCAATGGCCCGATCGGTCACGTCGATGGCATCGGCGGCGACAAAAACCGTGCGGCGTTCAAGGATCAGCATCGCCCCAGCCTCGCGCAGCAACCCTTCGAGCACCGGCTGGGCGACGGTCAGGAACCGGCGCCGCGCCTCCTCGGTGCGGGTGCCAAGCGCCCGCGCCTTGGCATCCTGCTCGTCCCGCAGGCGCTGGACTTTTTCGTCGAAGGCATCAGCCAGAGCGCGAAATTCATCCGGCGCTAGAGTGGGACGCAGGTCGGTCAGCTCGCGCTCTTCTTCGATCAGCTCGGCTTCGATCTTGCGGTTTTCCGCGGCAATCGTCCGGCCCTGCTGTTCGATCTCTTCATTTACCCGGCGGCCAAAGGCGCTTTCGGCAAAGACCCGTTCAAAGTCGATCACCAGGATCGGGGTCTGGGGCATCCCGGACACGAAGGGACTGCCCTGCCCCTGTGCGCCTGCCGCGACACCCCAGAGCGCCAGCAGCAAGACGACAAGACGGACGGCCGGACGCACGCCTGCCTCAGAACTGAGTCGAGATCGTCAGGTTGAAGTTCTGCGGCTCGTCCCACTTGGACTTCTGCAGCGCCTCGGTGAAGTTCAGGCGCAGCGGGCCGATCGCGCTCTTCCAGAAGATCGAGAAGCCGACCACGTGCCGCGCGTCAAACCCTGTGGAGACGACGGTATTGCCCGCGCCGACCTTGCTCTTGGTCGCATCACTAAGCCCCCAGACAGAGCCGATGTCGTAGAAGAGACCACCGGTGATGCCATATTCCTCGGGCAGGCCCAGCGGGAATTCCGCCTCGAAGCGGGCCACGGCGTAGAAGTTGCCACCCAGGGAGTCGTCGACCCCGTTCGGACCGATTTCGCGCGGACCGATTCCGCCAGAGCTGAACCCGCGCATGATGTCCGGTCCCAACAGGAAACGGTCGGTCACACGACTGTCGCCCTTGGTATAGTTCAGCGCCCCGCCTTCCAGCGTCGCCCGCAGGGTGACTTCCTCGTTCCAGACCATCGTCTGTGCGATCGCCTTGGCGCTGGTCTTGACGAAGGTCGTGTCGCCGCCCAGCCCGGCAAAATCCTGTCCGAACTCGAACCGGTAGCGGGTGTTCGGATCAAGGCCCTTGCGCTGGGTGTCGAAGATGTAGGTGTAGCCCAGTGAGCTATCGAAACGCTCACCCTCTTTTGCTTCCTCAAGAATTACGCCACCTAAGTCCGAGGGAGGCTTGACCAAATCGATTCCCTTGATTTCGCCATAGTCCAGCGAATAGCGCAGCTGCAGGCGCGCCTGTTCCGCCACGGGGAACTCCAGGAATGGCTGGAACACGCCGGTTGTCGTGTCGAACACCGCGTTGTCGTTGTCGGTCTCGGTGTAGGCAAAGGTGAAGCCCAGCGAGAGGTCGCGGCCAAAGAGCCCCGGCTCGACGAACCGCAGGCCGTATTGCTGTGTGTCCGCAGCGGTGTTGATCCGGAAGCTGAACGACTGGCCGCGGCCAAGGAAGTTCCGCTCGGAGAAGCTGAAGGCCGCGCCAAAACCATTCTGGGTGGAATAGGACCCGCCGAAACTGATCGAGCCGGTGGGTTTTTCCTCGACATCGACATCGACGACCACCTGCTGCGGGCTGGAGCCTTCGCGGGCCTCGACATCGGCCTTGTTGAAGAAACCGAGTGCACGGATGCGTTCCGCGCTTTCGCGGATTGCACGCGGGTTGAACGGATCGCCCTCGACCACCTCGAACTGGCGGCGGATCACACGATCCAGCGTCGTCGTGTTGCCCTCGATGTCGATGCGTTCGATGAAGATGCGTTCGCCGCGCACCAGGCGGAAATCGACATCCAGCGACAGGTCGCGATCGTTGCGGGTGACCCGCGGCTCGACCCGGACGAAGTTGAGACCGAGGTTCACCGCCAGCTTTTCAAGCCGCGCGATCTCGTTCTCGACCAGGGACGGCGAATAGACCTTGCCCTTGCGCAGGCGCACCTTGCTGCTGAACAGCTCGGCATCGACGTCGGACAGGTCCGATGTGACAGTCACTTCGCCGAACTTGAACTGCTGGCCTTCCTCGACGTTGATCGTCACGAAATAGGCATCGCGTTCCTGGCTCAGCTCGGCGTTCACGCCGGTGATACGGAAATCGACGTAGCCGCGCGACGCGTAGAAGTCTCGCAGCAGCTGCTGGTCGAATTCCAGGCGGTCCTCGATGAAGGTGTCCTTGCGGATCACGGCTCGCAGCAGGCCGGCCTGCTTGGTCTCGAGCACGCGGCGCAGGCGACGGTCGGAGTACTTTCCGTTGCCCACGAACCCGATGCGCTCAACCTCGGCGACACCGCCCTCGAAGACCTCGAATACCAGGTCGACACGGTTGTCGCTGCGGCGGATGACCTTGGGCGTGACACGGGCGGCAAGGCGGCCCTGCACCTCGTAGGCGCGGCTGACCGCAAGGGCGTCGGCCTCTGCCACGCGGGGGCTGAAGACGCGGCGCGACTGCGACTGGATCGCCTGTGCCAGGTCCTCGTCCTTGATGCGGCGGTTGCCCTCGAACGTGATGCGGTTGATCGTGGGATATTCGACAACGCGGATGGTCAGGCGCGATCCCTGAGGGACGATCTCGACGGTCTCGAACAGACCGGAGCCGAGGATGCGCTGATAGGCGTCGTTGAGTTCGGCGGCGGAAACCCGCTGGCCGCGTGCGATTCCGGCGTAGGAAAGGATCGTGCCGGGTTCGACCCGGCGGTTGCCCTCGATGTTGACCGAGTTGAAAACATAGCTCTGGGCGTAGGCGACCTGGGGGATCGTGGCGACCCCGGCCCCCATTGCCACGGCGAAACTCAGGCACACAGCCCGAGTCGCGTTGGCAACCTGATAACCCCTAGCAAAACCCGGCGCTTTACGCGCGGAAATGACCTTTGCCATTTTCGCAATCCACTTTGACATCCCGGAGTCGTGAGTATCGGGAATGCCCGTACTTGTCAAAAGCTCGGGGTCGCGAATTTGAGGAACTGTCGCCTGTCAGCGACTAGTGCAGGACGGACCCCAGCCAGCCCCCGAAAAACAAGGCGAAGACGATGGTGCAGATATACAGCAAGCGGTCCCAGTTTATGGTGACCAGCAGGCTCATGCTTCTGTATCCGGCTTGGATCGCGGTCATGGAATCGGTCCTCGGTTGCGTGTGCAGGCACAGCACTACCGGGTGATTCAGGCAGGAGTTGGGCAGACGCCTGCCAAGATTGTGTCAGGCCCGCGCCGTCAGGGGCAGAACAGGTCGTTCGACAGGGCAAAGACCATCAGGCCCAGCACCAGCGTCAGGCCGATCGACATCAGCACCTTGAGCGCGCGGTCGCTGGGCGGACGCCCCGTGACGGCCTCGTAGGCGAAGAACACCAGGTGACCGCCGTCCAGCACCGGCACCGGGAAGAGGTTCAGCAGGCCCACGGCGGTGCTGAGTACGGCGATGAACCAGATAAAGTTCGTTGTGCCCTGGCTTGCCATGTCGCCGCTGGTCTCGGCGATGCCGATGGGGCCCGACAGGTTACAGGTGCTGATCGCGCCAGTGGCCATGTGCCAAAGCCCCGAGAGCGACCCTTCGATGATCCGGCCGACCTGTGCCACGCCACCCGTCAGCGCGCTGCCGAAACCTGCCGATTCAGTCGCCGGTTCAAAGGCGACGCCGCCCACGATCCCGATACGGAAAAATGTCTGGAATCCGCCGTCAGGCTGCGGTTCGTCCACCCGGCGCGGGGTCATCTCCTTGTCCAGGATCTCGCCATCCCGCCAGACCGTCAGCTGCAGCGTCGCCCCGTCAGAGCCTTCGACCCGTTCTTTCAGCTCGGCAAAGGCGTAGATCGGCGTGCCATCGACCTCGGTGATCACGTCCCCTGCCCGAAGGCCCGCATCGCTGGCGGCAGACCGCGGCGCGATCTGGGTAGCCAGCGGCGGATAGGTATAGGGGCCGCTGACGATCATCTCGCGCCCGTCGCGGCGCACGGTGTATTCCAGCTGTTCTTCCTGCGGCAGCGCGTCGAAATAGGCGCTCATCGTGCCATCGGCGGCATCGGGCAGAGGTGCCCCCGCGATGGCAAGGATCGTGTCGCCGGGCTGCAGTTCCTGCTGGGCAGGCAGCGGCCGCAGTTCGCCCACGGTCAGCGGTTCCATGACCTCGCCACGGAACATCAGGACCCCGGCGAAGATCGCGATGGAGAGGACAAAGTTGAAAACCGGACCGGCGGCCACCGTGGCTGCCCGCGCCCAGAGCGGTGCGCCGGACATGGTGCTACGCATCTCGGCCTCGTCCAGCCCCTCGATCGCCTCGGCATCGACCCCGCCCGAGGCGTTGGCATCGCCCCGGAACTTGACGTAGCCACCAAAGGGAATCGCCGCCAGTTGCCACTTGGTGCCATCCCGGTCGACCCGCGACCAGAGCACCGGGCCGAAGCCCAGGCTGAAGACCTCCGGAAAGATGCCCGTCTTCTTGCCGACGATGAAATGGCCGTATTCATGTACCGCGATGATCACCGACAGCGCGACCACGAAAAAGATCACGGTCCACAACGCGCCGCCAAATTGCGGGATCAGGGTCGTCAGGTCCAAACTGCCACTCCACTCAATGTCTAGTCTTGCCAAGTTTCGTCTTGCATGACCGCAAGTGCCTCTGCCCGTGCGAGATGGTCTGCCTCGCTGACCTTATCAAGAGTAATACCGGCAGCATTGTGACCCGCCTGGGACGAAAGCCGGGTGAGCACCTCTTCGACAACGCCCGCCATGCGGGTGAAGGGTATGCGCCCCTCTATGAACCCGTCCAGCGCGGTTTCCTTGGCCGCGTTGAAGACCGCGCCCATGAGCCCCCCCGCCTGCATTACCTCGCGCGCCAGCCGCAGCGCGGGCCAGCGCGTCTCGCAAGGCGCGCGGAAAGTCAGTTGCCCCAGCTTGACCAGGTCCAGCCGCTCCACGGGCAGCGTCTTACGCGCCGGATGGTTGAGCGCAAAGCCGATGGCATGACGCATGTCCGGCGGTCCGACATGGGCCATCAGCGCCCCGTCGTTGAACCCGACAAGTGCGTGGATCATGGATTCCGGGTGCACGACGGTTTCGATCTTCTCGGGATCGAGACCGAAAAACTCCCGCGTTTCAATCAGTTCCAACGCCTTGTTGAACATCGAGGCGCTGTCGATGGTGATCCGTTGCCCCATCGCCCAGTTGGGATGCATGGCCGCCTGCTGCGGCGTGGCCTTCTCCAGGTCTTCGAGCGGCCAGTCGCGAAACGCACCGCCCGAGGCGGTTATGATGACCCGTTCGACCGCGCTCAGGTCCTCGCCGATCAGGGCCTGGAAAACCGCGGAATGTTCGCTGTCCACCGGCAGCAGCTGCGCTCCGTTTTCCTGCGCCGCGCGCAGCATCAACGGCCCGGCGCAGACCATGCTTTCCTTGTTGGCCAGCGCCAGCGTCGCCCCCTGTTCCAGCGCCCGCAGCCCCGGTTCCAGCCCGGCAGCGCCGACGATGGCGGACATGACCCAGTCGGCGGGCCGCGTGGCCGCCTCGATCAGGGCAGACCGTCCTGCCGCCGCTTGGACATCGGACCCCGCAAGCGCCGCGCGCAGGTCCTCCAGCCGGTCCTCATGGGCGGTCACGGCGACCTGCGCCCCCAGCATCCGCGCATCGCTCGCCAGTTGCGCGACATTGGCCCCGCCGGTCAGGGCGACCACCTCATAGTTTCCCCGGTCGCGCGCGATCAGGTCGATGGTGTTCTGCCCGATCGACCCGGTCGCGCCAAAGATCGAAACCCTGCGCCTGTCGCCCACGGTCATAGTGCCCCCGGAAACCCTGTGACCTGCGCCGCGATCACGATGAAGACCGCCGCGCCCAGCATCCCGTCGAAACGGTCCAGCAATCCGCCGTGTCCGGGCAGCAGGTTCGAGCTGTCCTTGACGCCCGCGCGCCGCTTGATCGCGCTTTCGGCGATGTCCCCGATCTGCGACGCCATGCTGACCGCGATGGACACGCCGATCAGCCCCATGCCCGCCTTTGTCAGCCCGGCAAAGACCAGACCGACCACCGCCGCGCCGATCCAGCCCGCAACCGTGCCGGACCATGTCTTGGATGGGCTGACACGCGGCCAGAACTTGGGCCCGCCAAAGGTGCGGCCCGCGAAATAGCCCGCAACATCCGTCACCACAACGACGACCATCAGCCAGAGCATCCAGACCAGGCCGAATGCGTCGCGCAGATCCATCATGGCATAGCCCGCCAGCAGGATCAGCGCGGTAAAGACCGCGTAGGTGACGCCGCCCTGCTCCATCCGCGAAAAGCCCAGCATCGAGGGCAGCATCAGCAGAGGCAACGCAAAGGCAGGCGGCAGTTCGATGGCCACAAGGGCAACCACAAACGCGGCGGCGGCCAGGATATTCCGGCTGCGCACCCGCCCGCGATCACAGAGATGCACCAGTTCCCAGACCATGCCGCCGCAGATCACCGCGATCAGCAGGTGGAACCAGATGCCGCCCAGCCAGACCGCCGTGGCGCCGATGGCAATCATCGCCACGGCAGAGATCAGCCGCGGCGCCAGATCATCCCAACGCGGCTTGCTCATGCCTTCACGGCACCGTACCGACGATCGCGCCCGCCAAAGGCGGCGCAGAGACGGCCCAGTTCCTCGGGCGTGAAGTCCGGCCAGAGCGTGTCGATGAATTCATACTCGGCATAAGCCGACTGCCAGAGAAGGAAGTTGGAAATACGCGCCTCGCCGCTGGTTCGGATCACAAGGTCGGGGTCGGGCAGAACATGGGTGTCGAGGTAACGCGGCAGGGTTTCCACGTCGATCTCGGCCGGGTCCAGCTTGCCCTCCTTGACGTCCATTGCCAGGCGCTGCGCGGCGCGCGCGACCTCGTCTCGGCCGCCATAGTTCAGTGCGATGGTCAGGTTCACGCCGGTGCAATGCTTGGTGAAATCCTCGGCCTCGTCCATCAGGGCGCGCAGCTTGGCGTCCAGCCGGGGCCGATCACCGATGAAGCGCACGCGGACGTTTTCCTTCACGAAGGCCTGCATCTCTTTCATGATGTAGCGGCGGAAAAGGCTCATCAGGCCCGCGACCTCGACCTGGGTGCGTTTCCAGTTCTCGGTCGAGAAGGCAAAGATGGTCAGGTATTTCACACCGTAATCCGGGCAGGCCTCGACCACCTCGCGCACGCGGCGGGCGCCGGCATGGTGGCCGAACAGGCGCGGACGGCCCCGCATGGTCGCCCACCGGCCATTGCCATCCATGATGATGGCCACATGCCTGGGTCCCAGGGTCTCGAGCATCGGTCTGGCCATCAAATTCCCTTCCAAGGCGAAATGCGCGGTCCTATTCATAGATCATCCCGGCGGCCGATCCAAAGCAAAGATATCGGCGGCTGACTAATCCAGTTCTGCGCGATGGAAAAGGCACCACTGTGGCAACAGCGGGCCACAGGCAAGACGATGCCGCCGAAATTCGGTAGTACGCGCGGACGCGTCAACCCGGGCACCCGGCCCCGCGAGGTGCGGCGGTCTTTCCGGGGCTCCGCCCTTTGACCGCCCGAAACCTCCACTGGAGGTTTCGCCTCGCTGCGCGAGGTGCGGCGGTCAAACCTGCATGATTTCTTCTTGCTTGGTCTCCAGCGCCTCGTCGACCTTCTTGATGTAGGTATCGGTCAGATCCTGCACCTCGGCCTCCCAGAGCTTCTGGTCATCCTCGGACATGCCGTCGGCCTTGGCCTTCTTGATCTTGTCCATGCCGTCGCGGCGCACGTTGCGGATCGCGACACGGGCATGTTCTGCATATTGCGCGGCCACCTTGGTCAGTTCCTTGCGGCGCTCCTCGTTCAGCTCGGGGATCGGCAGCATGATGATGGTGCCGTTCAGCTGCGGGTTGATGCCAAGGCCCGACTCGCGGATCGCCTTTTCCACCTTGCCCACAAGCCCCTTGTCCCAGACGTTGATCGTCACCATCCGCGGCTCGGGAACGTTGACGGTGCCGACCTGGTTGATCGGCGTCATCTGGCCATAGGCCTCAACCTGCACCGGCTCCAGCATCGACGCCGATGCGCGCCCGGTCCGCAACGAGGCGAATTCGGTGCGCAGGTTGGACATGCTGCCGTCCATGCGGCGCGTGAGATCGTCGGTATCGAGTTCGAAGTCTTCGGACATTCGGAGGCCCCTCGTTGATGCAGCTGTGCTCGGGAAACACTGGTTAGCCTGACCTTTAGCGCAGATCAATCGGCCTTGACCAGAGAGCGTGCAACCGTTGCCCTGACCAGGGTCCGGCACCGATGGCCACGGCAAGGCCCCCATCATACACGCGCGGTCCGTTTTCGTGCAGGAAATGCCCCGAGGGATGCGGGCAGGCAAACCCTTCCTTAACCCGGCACATGGCAGAAACCGGGGCACAGCCCTACGGAACACGCGACATGCACGTCTGTCTCATCCTTTTTCCCGGTTTCCCGATGCTGGCCCTGTCGCTGGTGCGCGAAGTGCTGCGCCTTGCCAATGCGCAGGCCGAACAGCGCCTGTTCACTCTGACGGTCCGGACGGTCAACGGCGCGGCGGTGACCGATCGTGACGGGACACAGGTGACCGGCGCGCTGCCGGACTGGCACGGGGCGCAGGGGTTCGACCTTGTGCTGCTCTGCGCAGGTGAGGCGCCCCTGACCGCGCTACCGATGGGATTGCGCGCCTTCCTTATAAGGGCGGATGCCGCCGGGGCGACCCTGGGCGGATTGGACACGGGCGGCACGATCCTTGCCCGCCTGGGGTTCCTCGATGGTCGAGAGGCCGTCCTGCCCGACAGCGCCCCTGCCGAATTGCCAGAGAACGTCAAACGTATCGCGCTCAGCCGGGCACCTTTTGCCCTTGACCGACAGCGCCTGACGACGGCGGGCGGATTGGCGGTGGCGGATGCGTTGACGGCCTGGATCGCGCGGGCGCAGGGACCTGCGCTCGCAGCCGACACGGCAGAGGCGCTGGCTCATGGGCGTATGCGCGACGCGGGCCGCTGTCAGCGCATGGCGATCACCGCCGATCCATTGCTGGAACGGATGCAATCCATCATGGCCGCCCGGATCGAGGCGCCGATCGCCGTCGAGAAGGTCGCCACCGAACTGGGGCTCAGCCCCAAGCAATTGCGCCTGCGCTGCCGCAAGGGCCTGAACCGGACCCCGGCGCAGATCTACCTGGACCTGCGGCTGGCGCGGGCGGAACAGCTTGTCTCGGAAACCACGCTACCCGTCTCGGAAATCGCCAGGGCCGCCGGTTTCGCCTCTCCGTCGGCCTTCACCCGCAGCTACCACGCAAGATTTGGCGCACCGCCTCGCAGGCCCCGACACAGCGGCGTGGCGCGCACTGAAAGCGAACAGGCCGCGACGCGCCATTGAGACCCTGTTGCGCCTTCAGGCCGGAGACGGACCCGGGATGTCCGGGCGGGCCGAGGGTTTCTCGACCACCCGGGTGCAGGTCCCCTGCCCGGCCAGGATGCCGCGAAAGCCGCCCGGCTCATCCAGCGAAAAGACGATGATCGGCATGTTGTTGTCCCGTGCCAGCGCGATGGCCGAGGCATCCATGACCTTGAGGTTCTTCGACAGGACCTCGTCAAAGGTCACCTCGTCATAGCGCTTGGCCTCGGGGTGCTGGCGCGGGTCCATGTCATAGACACCGTCGGTGCCGTTCTTGCCCATGATGATCGCCTCGCAGGCCATTTCATTGGCCCGCAGCGCAGCGGCGGTATCGGTGGTGAAATAGGGGTTGCCCGTGCCGGCGGCAAAGATGCAGACCCGCTTCTTCTCCAGGTGGCGCACTGCGCGGCGACGGATGTAAGGTTCCGCCACCTCGTCCATGCGGATGGCGCTGATGACCCGTGTGAAGACGCCCAAGCCCTCCAGCGCCGACTGCATCGCCAGCGCGTTCATCACCGTGGCCAGCATGCCCATGTAATCGGCGGTGGTGCGCTCCATCCCCTGCGCGCTGCCTGCCAGCCCGCGAAAGATGTTGCCGCCCCCGATCACCATGCAGATCTCGACCCCCAGTTCCTGGACCGCCTTCACTTCCTTGGCGATGCGCTGAACGGTCGGCGGGTGCAGGCCAAAGCCCTGGTCCCCCATGAGCGCCTCCCCCGAAATCTTGAGCATCACGCGTTTGAAAGTGGTTTGCGGGGTGCCGGCTTCGGTCATGTTGCGCTCCGTCGTGGCGGGGATATGATCGCGCGCATATGTGGCGGAAAACCGCTCGGGCTGCAATGGCCCAGCGGCACTGCCGGGCAGGACCGGGACAGGCAACCCAATGCGTGACAAATCGGCAATCGAGGCATGCCTCGCGGCCTGCGTGCCGGATCGCCCTGTGCTGATCGCCGGTCCGACCGCCAGCGGAAAGTCAGCGCTGGCCCTGGCCATTGCCGAACGTCAGGGCGGAATCATCGTCAATGCCGACGCGATCCAGGTGTTTTCGGACTGGCGGGTACTGACCGCGCGCCCCTCGGCCGAGGACGAGGCCCGCGCGCCGCACGCTCTCTATGGTCATGTCCCGGGGGATCATGCGTATAGCGTCGGCGAATGGCTGCGCGAGGCGACGAGATTTCTGAACGGGCCTGAACGGCCGATCTTCACCGGCGGCACTGGGCTGTACCTGACCGCGCTCACCGAAGGGCTGGCAGAGATCCCGCCGACCCCGCCGCAGGTCAGGGCCGAAGGTGAGGCCATGCTGGCGGACCGGGGCCTGCAGGCCATGATCGCGGATCTGGACGAGCGAACCGCCGCGCGGATCGACCTCCACAATCCCGCGCGCGTGGCCCGCGCCTGGGAGGTGCTGCGCGCCACCGGACGCGGTTTGGCCGACTGGCAGGCAGAAACGCCGCCGCCCCTGCTGCCGCTCGACCAGGCCAATGCCTTCGTCGTGGAGGCCCCGAAGGACTGGCTGACACCGCGCATCGCGCTCCGCTTTGACCAGATGATCGACGCAGGAGCGCTGGACGAGGCGCGCGCCAACCGCCCCGGGTGGAGCCCCGACCGCCCCTCGGCCAAGGCCATCGGCGCGGCGGAACTCATGGCGTATCTCGACGGGGACATGACGCTGGCAGCGGCCAGGGAACGCGCCACCATCCTCACCCGGCAATTCGCCAAGCGCCAACGAACATGGTTTCGCGCTCGCATGGGACACTGGCACAGCCTGTCGGCAAGGGACCTGGCCTGATGTCGCGGCCCGGCTTCCTGAACAAGCCCATGCCACCCGCGCCGCCGCGGTCCAAGGGCGAAGTGCGCAGCGGGTCCTACGCGCTGGAGGTGCAGGGCGCGCCCTGGAAATTTACGCTCTTGCACGACCGGCCAGAGGATATGCTGCTCTGGGTGACACGCGGACAGGGACGGGTCATCGTCAACGGCATCCTGCGCGGCATCTCGACCAACAACGCGTTGTTCTTGCCCGCTGGCACGCTGTTTTCCATAGAGATGCAGCAAGGGACTCAGGCACTGTTCGTCCAGAGTCCGGCGGGACTCAGCCCCTACATGCCGCATGCCCCCCTGCTGCTGCGGGTACGCGACAGCCTCTCACAGGCGGAACTGACCGGCACCATCGACGCAATGAACCGGGAAAACAGCCAGAAGCGCCCGATGCTGCAAGAGGCGCTGGCCGCGCATGTCGGGCTGATCGCCGTCTGGCTGCATCGACAGGTGCAGGCCGGCGCCACGGACATACCACCCGAAAGCGCCGCGCAGCGGCTGGTCCGGCGCTATGCCCAGTCCGTGACGCGCGAGTTCCGCGACCCCAAGGTCATGGGCCAGTACGCCGAGGCACTGGACGTCACGCCGACCCATCTCAGCCGGGTCTGCCGGGGGTGCTGCGGCAAGACCGCCGCCGACATCCTGACCGAGCGCAAGCTGCACGCCGCGCGCCTGGCCCTGGAAAGCCCGACTCCCGCGGTCAAGGAGGTGGCGCGGTCCCTTGGCTTTGCCTCGCCGGCCTATTTCACCCGCTTCATCCAGAGCCATACGGGCCACACGCCCTCGGCCCTGCGGGCCGCAACCCGGCGTCCCGCGGTCCGGGCCTGAGCGGGCGGCTTTCGACTCGGGGTCCCGGGGTCGTGACTTGCACTGAGGGCCGTGTCGCTTTTGAATAAGCCTCATGTCGGTTTTCGACTCCAAAAGGACGATAGCGGGCGTTGACTAGGCAAGCCTTCTCGTGCGCAATGACGTGCAGCGTGGGGCCAGGACGCCGGGGAACACGGGACTTCCCCCAACGACAAAGGCCGACCAACCGGACCCCCGGCTGAACATAGAAAAGTCACAGGGAGAAAAATATGACATCGATGGACAACCTGCAGCGGGTACACCCGGCTGCGAAGATGTACGCCAAGGAGCTCAAGCAGGGCCTTCTGGACCGCCGCGAGTTCATGGCGCGCACCACCGCGCTGGGCCTGACCTCTGCGGCTGCCTACGCATTGGGCGGGCTGCAGCAGCCCGCGCAGGCAGCGGCCCATGCGCAGCAGGGTGGCACGATCCGCTACCAGATGGAGGTCCGCGCGCTCAAGGATCCGCGCACCTACGACTGGACCCAGATCGCGACTTTCACCTCGGGCTGGCTGGAGTATCTCGTCGAGTACAACAATGACGGTTCGTTCGAACCCATGCTGCTGGCAAGCTGGGAAGCCAACGAGGACGCGACCGAATACACCCTGAACGTCCGCCAGGGCGTGAAGTGGAACAACGGGGACGATTTCACCGCCGAGGACGTGGCCCGCAACATCGCGATGTGGTGCGAAAGCGAGGTCGAAGGTAACTCGATGGCCGCGCGCATGGGCTCGCTGATCGACCCCGAGACCAAGAAGGCCGCCGATGGCGCCATCGAGGTGGTCGACAGCCACACAGTCAAGCTGCGCTGCTCGGCGCCCGACATCACCATCATCCCCGGCTTTGCCGACTACCCGGCGGCGATCGTGCATTCGAGCCATGATGCCAACAACATGCTGGCCAACCCGATCGGCACCGGCTTCATGCTGCCGGAAAGCCATGAGGTCGGCGTCAAGGGCGTGCTGGTGCGCAACGAGGATCACGACTGGTGGGGTTACGCCGCCGGCAAGGGCGGCTATATCGACCGGATCGAGTTCATCGACTACGGTCAGGACCCGGCGGCCTTCATCGCCGCCTTCGAGGCCGAAGAGATCGACATGAACTGGGAGTCTGTCGGCGAATTCGTCGACATCTTCGACAGCATCGGCCTGACCCGCTCGGAAATCCCCTCGGGCTTTACCATCTGCATCCGTCCGAACCAGCTGGCCGAGGATGCAGACGGCAACAAGATCTACGGCGACAAGCGCGTGCGCCAGGCCCTGGCGATGGCGGTCGACAACAACGTCTGCCTGGAACTGGGCATGGCAGGGTATGGCATCCACGCCGACAACTGCCACGTCGGACCGATGCACCCAGAGCACGATGCCTCCGTCACCCGCATTCCGCATGATCCGGCGCGCGCGCTGGAGCTCATCAAGGAAGCGGGCATGGAGGACTTCGAGCACGAAGTGCAGTCCATCGACGACGACTGGCGCCGCAACACCACGGCCGCCGTGGTTGCCCAGCTCAACGATGCCGGCATCAAGGCCCGCCATACGGTCCTGCCCGGGTCGACCTTCTGGAACGACTGGACGAAATACCCGTTCTCGTCGACCAACTGGAACCACCGCCCGCTGGGCACGCAGGTTCTGGCCCTGGCCTATACCTCGGGCGCGGCCTGGAACGAGAGCGGCTTTGCCAACGCCGAATTCGACGCCCTGTTGGCCGAGGCGAACTCGATCGCCGATGCCGACAAGCGCCGCGAGGTGATGAGCAAGCTGCAGGCGATCATGATCGAAGAAGGCGTGACCATCCAGCCCTACTGGCGGACCGCGATGCGCCACCACCGGGACAACCTGGTGGGCGTGGACAAGCACATCGCCGACCTGCCGCAACTTTACAAGTTCGGCATTACGGCCTGACGGCTGACGCCCAGGCGGGCCGCGCGAGAGGATCGCGCGGCCCATTTTCGTCCCGGTCCGCGCGACACCAGCGGATCCAGCAGCCAAAAGAGGCCGGAGAACTACCGGTCCAAAGCCACCAACGGGGGCACCAATGGGTCTTTTCATCCTCAGGCGCGTGGGGGTCATGCTAATGACCGCTTTTTGCCTGACGTTCATCGTCTTCGTGATGACGAACCTCTATCCAAACTTGGAAAAACTCGCGAAATCCGAAGGCAACTTCCGGATGACCGACATCGAGGTCGCCACCTGGCTGTCCAACAATGGCTATCGGTCGCCGCTGGACGACCAGTTGCTGGCCGATCTGAACGCGGGCCGCATCACCCAGGCGGAAGCCTCGGAACAGGTCAACACCGGCTTTGATCCCCGCATCTTCCGCAACTACGCGGAATGGCTAGGTGTTTACCCGGGGTGGACGCGGGTCGACCGGGACGGGAACCAGCGTGGACGCTGCATCCTGCCAGGCAGCGATCCGGCAGAGGCTCCGACCTTCTGCGGCGTCCTGCAGGGGCATTGGGGATGGTCCACGGTGTCCAAGGCCCCGGTGACCGAGGCGCTGGGCACGCGGATGGGGAACACCGGGTTCCTGATGCTCTGCGTGATGCTGCTGATGATCCCGTCGGCCCTGATCGTCGGCGTGCTGGCCGGGATGCGCGAGGGATCGGCCCTGGACCGTACGCTTTCGACCTTTTCGATCACCACCACGGCGACGCCGGAATACGTCTCGGGCGTCCTGTTCATCGCGATCTTCACCTCTTCGGCAGTGGGTCTGAAGTGGTTCAAGGGCACGGCCACCAGCGCGATGGAAAACCCGAACTTCGAGAACTTCTTTCTGCCGGTGCTGACCATCGCGCTTTACGGGATGGGCTACATTGCAAGGATGACCCGCGCCTCGATGGCAGAGGTCATGACCGCGCAATACATCCGCACCGCGCGCCTCAAGGGCGTGAGTTTCGGCAACATCGTGATGAAACACGCCCTGCGCAACGCGCTGATCGCGCCTTTTACCGTGATCATGCTGCAGTTCCCCTGGCTGTTGAACGGCGTCGTGATCGTCGAGACCCTGTTCCAGTACAAGGGCGTCGGCTGGGAGCTGGTCCGCGCGGCGGGCAACAACGACATCGAGATGCTGCTGGCGATCTCGGTGGTTTCGGTCTTCGTGGTCCTGGTGACGCAGCTGATCTCCGACATCGGCTATGTCTACCTGAACCCGCGGATCAGCGTGACCTGAGGAGGCAAGAATGGATCCCTTGACATGGACCGGCGGCCTCGGGCCCGTCCTTAACCCGATCTTGACCATCCTGGTGCCCGTTTTCGCGGTCGCCCTCGTGGCCAAGATCATCCTGTCCTTCTTCGAGCCGGACACCGGCATCCAGACCAACCCGGACGGCACGATCATCGCCACCGGCGGTATCTGGGGCCTGTCCGCGAAGCTGGTGACCTGGCTGGGGCTGGCGCTTTTGCTGGTGGTGCTGGCCTATATCGTGGCAGGCGCCGCGATGGGCACAGGCGCCGGGATCATCGGCGGCATCAGCCGACAATTCGTTCCCGTCTGGATCGCCCTGGTGCTGACCTTCGTCGTCTCGATCCAGTTCAAGCGCAGCCTTGGCCTCTATGGCAAGCTCTTCGACTCGATGATCGGGATGATCGGCTTTGGCCTGGTGATGTTCTGGGTCTACACAGCATTCTTCTACGGCGCCTTCGACATGATCGCCACGCATGACCCGCTGAGCCAGGTCTCCGGCATGAAGAACAAGGTGCCCGGCACCCCCCTGCGCGGCGCCGAGGATGGCGATTTCCAGTGGTACCTCTTTGGCGGCGACAACCTTGCGCGCGACATCTTCAGTCGCGTCGTGGCCGGGTCGACCATCGTGATCGCCATTGCACCGCTGGCCACGCTCTTTGCCTTCATGGTTGGGATCACGCTGGGCCTGCCCGCCGGTTACTACGGCGGTCGCCTGGACACGGCGCTGAGCTTTTTCGCCAACCTGATCCTCGCCTTCCCGGTCATCCTGCTGTTCTACCTGCTGGTGACACCGGAAATCGTGGCGACGGGCCTGCCGCAGTTCATGGCGGTGGTGCTGTTCCTCTTTCCGCTGATCTTTGCGGGCGTGCTGATCCACTCGCGCTACCGCACCCAGCCGCAAAAGGATTACATCTGGCTGGCAATCATCCTGGTCCCGATGTTCCTGGTCTACATGTCCGTGATCAACAACCCGGACCCCACCGCCTCGCGGATCACCTTCTGGCCGCTCGATTTCTTCGACGTGCCCGGCGGTGTGCTGGTGGTCTTCGTCTCGGTGGTCTTCGTCAACTCTCCCACGGTGTTCCGCATCGTGCGGGGCCTGACGATGGACATCAAGACGCGCGACTATGTCGCCGCGGCGCAGACCCGGGGCGAACGTCCCTGGTACATCATGCTGTGGGAGATCCTGCCCAACGCGCGCGGGCCGCTGATCGTCGATTTCTGCCTGCGCATCGGCTACACGACGATCCTGCTGGGAACACTGGGTTTCTTCGGACTGGGCCTGCCGCCGGAAAGCCCGGACTGGGGCTCGACGATCAACGAGGGGCACAAGCTGCTCTCGATCTACCTGCACCCGGCCCTGCCGCCGGCGCTGGCGCTGCTGAGCCTGGTTCTGGGATTGAACCTGCTGGCAGACGGGCTGCGCGAGGAATCCCTGCGGGATTAATGGAAGGAAAGGCTGGGGGCTCCGCCCCCAGACCCCCGGGTGTATTTGGACCAAGAAGAAACCAAGGAGGTTTCTCGGTCCCTCCGACAGGGAGAGTGACATGACAGACGATTACGACGGGCCGATCCTAGAGATCGACGACCTTTCGATTTCCTTCTTCACCCGGCTGCGCGAGATTCCGGCGGTGATGGATTTCTCGGTCCGGGTCAGGCCGGGCGAGGCGGTGGGCCTCGTGGGCGAATCCGGCTGCGGCAAGTCTACCGTGGCGCTGGGGGTGATGCAGGACCTTGGCAAGAACGGCCGCATCGTCGGCGGTTCGATCAAGTTCAAGGGCCGCAACCTGAACGAGATGAGCCAGGAAGAGCTGCGCCACATCCGCGGCTCGGAGATCGCGATGATCTACCAGGAGCCGATGGCCAGCCTGAACCCGGCGATGAAGATCGCCAAGCAGCTCATGGAAGTGCCCATGATCCACAAGGGAGTCAGCAAGGAAGAGGCCTACGAGCGCGCCCTGCAGGTGGTCACGGACGTCAAGCTGCCCGACCCCAAGCGCATCCTCGACAGCTATCCGCACCAGTTGTCGGGCGGACAGCAGCAGCGGATCGTGATCGCGCTGGCCCTGATGGCGGAGCCGGCACTCCTGATCCTGGACGAGCCGACCACGGCGCTGGACGTGACCGTCGAGGCCGCGGTTGTGCAGCTGGTCAAGGAACTGGGCGAGAAATACGGTACTTCGATGCTGTTCATCTCGCACAACCTTGGCCTGGTGCTGGAGACCTGCGACCGCATCTGCGTGATGTATTCCGGCGAAGCGGTCGAGACCGGCAGCATCGAGGACGTGTTCGACAAGATGCAGCACCCCTACACGCAGGCGCTGTTCCGCTCGATCCCCCTGCCCGGCGCGGACAAGAACGCGCGCCCGCTGGTGGCCATTCCCGGCAACTTTCCCCTGCCCCATGAACGCCCGCCGGGCTGCAACTTTGGTCCCCGCTGCGATTACTTCGAGGCCGGGCGCTGCGACGCGATGGACCGGATTCCGATGGAGGACGTCCCCGGGGATGACCGGCACCGTTCACGCTGCCTGAAGTTCCAGGAGATCGACTGGAACGCTCCGCTGGTCAGCACATCGACCAACGAGAAGGCGGAACCGGGCAAGGTCGTGCTCAAGATGGACAACCTCAAGAAATACTACGAGGTGGCCGCCAACGCGCTGTTCGGCAGTTCCGGCGAAAAGAAGGTGGTCAAGGCCAACGAGACCCTGAGTTTCGAGGCGCGCGAATCCGAGACGCTGGCCATCGTCGGCGAATCCGGCTGCGGCAAGTCGACCTTTGCCAAGGTGCTGATGGGGCTGGAAACGGCCACGGACGGACAGATCCTTCTGGACAACCGCAACATCGAAAGCACGCCCATCGAACGGCGCGACACGCAGACCGTGGCGGACGTGCAGATGGTGTTCCAGAACCCCTTCGATACGCTCAACCCCTCGATGACGGTGGGCCGGCAGATCATGCGGGCGCTGGAGATCTTCGAACACGGTAATTCCGACGAGGACCGCAGGCAGGAGATGCTGCGTCTGCTGGACCTGGTGAAGCTGCCGCGCGCCTTTGCCGAGCGGATGCCGCGCCAGCTCTCGGGCGGGCAAAAACAGCGGGTCGGGATCGCGCGGGCCTTTGCCGGCGGTGCGCGGATCGTCGTGGCGGACGAGCCCGTCTCGGCGCTGGACGTGTCGGTTCAGGCAGCGGTCACGGACCTGCTGATGGAGATCCAGCGCGAGCAGAAGACGACGCTTCTGTTCATCAGCCACGACCTGTCGATCGTCCGCTATCTCAGCGACCGGGTCATGGTGATGTACCTTGGTCATGTGGTCGAGCTGGGCACGACGGACCAGGTCTTTTCGCCGCCTTATCACCCCTACACCGAGGCGCTGCTGTCGGCGGTGCCGATCGCCGACACGCATGTGGAAAAGACCCATATCGTGCTGGAAGGCGACATTCCCTCGGCGATGAACCCGCCCCCTGGCTGTCCGTTCCAGACGCGCTGCCGCTGGAAGGACAAGGTCCCCGGCGGGCTGTGCGACAAGGAAGTGCCGCCGGTGCGCGTGATGGCCGATGGTCACCAGATCAAGTGCCACCTCGCGGACAGCGAGTTTGACGCGATGGAACCGGTCATCAAGATCGCGGCGGAATGATCCTGCCCTGCGCCGGGCCAGGTGGCCCGGCGCAGGCTCCTTGCCAGGCCGCGCGACCAGGGTAGTCAGAGTACCCTAGCCGACCAGGCGTCTTGCCTCGCGTTCTCCACCATCGCGCGCCTTGCGGACATGGTAGGGAGAGATCGACGAGTGTTCGAGCAGATCGCGCTGCTGTTTCAGCGTGATCGGGCGCAGGAACAGAAAATCGGTATAGAGCTCGTGTATGCCACTGCCTTGCACCTGCAATTCCTCGCCCTCGATCCGGAGCCTGACCGGCCCCGAACCGCGCAACTGGGGCAGGACGGCGTCAAAGGCCTTGGCGCTGAGCGGATGAAAGCGGCACCCGCCCTTGCCCAGGGTGATCACCAGCCCCTCGACCAGTTTGCCCCCCACCTCGAGGTCGGCGGCGATGCGACAGGCCTTGCGGTTGTAAAGCAACGCCATGATCCAGCGATACCCGGTGTCGATCAGCACCAGCAAGGAAATGAACCCGACCATCAGGACGACGACCGCACCGGCGGCAAACAGCTTTTCCTCCTGCGCGCGACGCTCGATCTCGGACCAGGCGCCGCTGGCCTTGGAAAAGACACCGCCGTCGCGCCCGCTTTGCATGCGCTGAAAGATCGACGTCCCGGATGTCACACAGGCCAGCGTGGTCTGCTGGTCAAGGTCGCGCAACAGGGCCGACAGGCGGGCCGGATTGTATTGGCCCCCATTTGCGAGCCGCTCGGCCTCTGCCAGGACGTTGATGGCAACGGGGGTGACACTGTCCATCCCGCTGTCGGTCAGGGCATCGAGGATTCGCGCCTCTGACAGGCTGTCCAGCTGTGCCCCCAACCGGGCCGTCATGGCCGGCGGCAGATCGGAGCGATCCGCAGGCAGAACCGCAAGCGTGCGGGCGACGCCCATCAACTCTCCGGGCACCTGGCACCCCTGGGCCACGACCGCAGAGGCACTGGCCAGCAAAGACAGGACAAGACATATCAGCGCAGCGCCCCGGCGCCCCGCGTTCAAGATCCACCACAAGTGATGATTCCCCATTCCACCGTTCCCGCGATCAGAGCGACGACGGAATGCAGTCTGGCAGCAAAGGCATAACCAAGGTTTAAGCCGCGCCGGCTTCGGCCCGGTTTGAGCCCGCGTCAGCCTCCGAGAATGATTTTGACGTAGTTGCGGGTCTCTCGATACGGCGGCACACCCTTGTGCTTGGTCACGGCACCGGGACCGGCATTGTAGGCCGCAAGCGCCAGGCGCCAGCTGCCGAACTTCTGGAACTGCTGCTTGAGGTAGCGCGCCCCGCCTTCGAGGTTCTGCGCCGGGTCATGCGGATCGACCCCCAGGCGCCGCGCGGTGTCCGGCATCAGCTGGGCCAGCCCGATTGCGCCCTTGTGCGACTTTGCCTTGGGATTGAACCGGGATTCCTGGTTCACAAGCCGCAGGAACAGGTCTTCGGGGATGCCGTGCTTGCGCGCGGCCACGCGCGCCATCTGGGCATATTCCCCGTTGTAGCGCCCGCGGTAGACGGGCAAATCGCCATCGGTATCCGGACCCCACTTGGTGGGCGTGACCACCTTTGGCGGCTGCAGCCGGATAGAGCTTTTGTACTGCTGCGCCGCCCGGTTATCGAGCACCTTGGTCTGACTGGAAAAGATGTGAGATCGGTTCTTGGTCGACAGGACGTCGGCCCATGCGCCTCCTGCCATAACCCCCAGGGCCAGCCCCAATCCGGCCGTGCGAAAACCCGCGCGCAACATGCCACTATCCCCCTAAATCAAAACTTACGGTTGCGACTATACGCATTTTCGGCGATTTCGCCAGTGCCGCCGGGGCGCACCTTTCGCGTGGTTCCATGATGGGTGTAGTCTCGGCGGATCAGCGCCGATGAGATTCGAAGGGGAGATACATGGCCGGTTCCGTGAACAAGGTGATCCTGGTGGGCAACCTCGGGAGAGATCCCGAGACGCGCACCTTCCAGAACGGCGGCAAGGTCTGCAACCTGCGCATCGCCACCTCGGAAAACTGGAAGGATCGCAACACCGGCGAGCGCCGCGAGCGGACCGAATGGCACTCGGTTGCCATCTTTTCGGAACCTCTCGCCCGCATCGCCGAGCAATACCTGCGCAAAGGGTCCAAGGTCTATATCGAGGGCCAGCTGGAAACCCGTAAATGGCAGGACCAGAACGGTCAGGACCGCTATTCGACAGAGATCGTGCTGCGCCCCTACCGCGGTGAACTGACCCTTCTCGACAGCCGCAGCGAAGGCGGCGGCGGTGGTGGCTTTGGCGGCGGATCGGGTGGCGGCTACGGTGGTGGTGGCGGTGGCTACGACGACCGCGGCGGCTACGACGATCCGGGTTACGGCGGTGGGTCGGGTGGCGGCTCTGGCGGCGGTTCGGGTCCGTCCCGGGCGCCCGCGCGCGACATCGACGACGAAATCCCGTTCTGATGTGCATGGTCGGCCGGTCGGTCGGCCTTGCCAGACCTGGCCGGACATTCGAACGGCGCCTGCCCCAGCGGCAGGCGCCGTTTCGTTTTGGGCTTGACGTTGCGCACGGTAGCGCCCCACCGGATCAGGTCTTATCTCTGGCGCAACAAACTGTCCGACAGGAGACGACATGACCTGGACCTTCCGCCTTGGCCACCTTCTCGGGTCCGAACTGCGCGTGCACGCGACCTTTTTCCTGCTGCTGGCATGGGTGGCCGCCGCCGCCTGGGCGGAAAGCGGCACAGCGGCGGCGCTGGACAACACGCTGTTCATTCTGGCGCTGTTCGGCTGTGTCGTGGCGCATGAATACGGCCACGCGCTGATGGCACGGCGCTATGGCATCAAGACACCGGACATCACGCTGTTGCCCATCGGCGGCATGGCCCGGATGGAAAGGATGCCCGAGAATCCGGCACATGAGATCGCGGTGGCCCTGGCCGGTCCGGCGGTAAACGTGGTCATCTGGGGCCTGTTGATCGTCTTTGGTGCCTCGACAGAGATGGAAGCCCTGGCCGATCCGACGAACCCGCAGGATTTCCTGGGCCGGCTGGCGGCGGTGAACCTCTTCCTGGCGGTCTTCAACCTGATCCCGGCCTTCCCGATGGATGGAGGGCGCGTGCTGCGGGCGGCCCTATCGATGAGCATGGACCGGGTGCGCGCCACGCGCGTCGCCGCGACTGCAGGACAAATCGCGGCCTTTCTCTTCGGCTTCCTCGGGCTGACCTCGGGCAACCTGATCCTGCTGTTGATCGCGCTCTTCATCTTTGTCGCCGCCCAGGCCGAGGCGCGGGACGTCGAAAGCCGCGACCTGGCCGAGGGCCTGCACCTGCGCGACGCGGTCATCACCAGCTTCGAAAGCCTGTCGCCCTCGGACCCGATGCATGTCGCCGCCCAGACCCTGATCCGCACCACGCAGCATGAGTTTCCCGTCCTGCATGCCGATGGGCGGCTGGCCGGGTTCCTGACCCGGCAGGCCCTGTTTCGCGCGATGGCCGAGGGACACAACACCCATCCCGTCGGCGAAGAAATGGAAGAGGTCCCGGCCCTGCCCCTGTCGGCCCCGCTGGCCAAGGCGATGGACGCGCTGCAACAGGCACCCGCCGTCGCGGCAACAGACGCCGGCGGGCACGTCGTGGGCTATGTCACCTCGGAGAACCTGGGCGAACTGATGGTGCTGCGCAGCCGGAAGTGACCGGGATCAGCGGTCGGAGAGCTGTTCTGCCAGCAAGGTGCGAACCATGTCGCGCGGCACATCGGAGGTCACGAAGGCCTCGCCGATGCCGCGTGCCAGGATGAACCGCAGCTGGCCATCCACCACCTTCTTGTCCTGCCCCATCAGTTCCAGCAGCGCCTCCGCATCCGGCAGGTCGCCCGGGATATCGGCCAGGTCGCAGCGCATTCCGCTGTCCTTCAGCAGCGCCCGGACCCGGCTGGGATCCTCCTGCGAACAGAGGCCAAGCCGCGCCGACAGCTCAAAAGCCAGCGCACAGCCAATCGCCACGCCCTCGCCGTGCAACAGGCGGTCGGAATAGCCCGTTGCCGCCTCCAGCGCGTGACAGAAGGTATGGCCAAGGTTCAACAGCGCCCGGTCGCCCTGTTCCGTCTCGTCGCGCAAGACGATCTCGGCCTTCATCTCGACCGAGCGTTGCACCGCATAGGCCCGCGCGTCACGATCACCCCCGGCGACCTTGGCGCCGTTGGTCTCCAGCCAGTCAAAGAACGCCGCATCGCCCAGCAGCCCGTATTTCACCACTTCGCCATATCCGGCCAGGAAATCGCGCGGTGTCAGGGTTTCGAGGACGCCGATGTCCGCCAGAACCAGCGCGGGCTGGTGAAAGGCCCCGATCAGGTTCTTGCCCTGTGGCGCATTGATGCCGGTCTTGCCGCCCACCGAACTGTCGACCTGCGCCAGTAGACTGGTCGGGATCTGCACGAAACGGACACCCCGGCGGAGAACCGCGGCGGCAAATCCCACGAGGTCACCGATCACGCCACCGCCCAGGGCCACCACGATGTCGCGCCGTTCGACCTTCTGTTCCAACAGCCATTCGACGGTGCGGGTGAACTGCGGCCAGCCTTTCGTCGACTCGCCCGGCGGCAGGGTCAGGGCCACGCTTTCTATACCTCCGGCGGCAAGCGCCGCCTCCAGCGTGGCCAGATGCGACGCGGCGACATTTTCGTCGCTGACAATGGCCACGCGCGGGCGTTTCAGCAGCGGCGCGATCTCTGCCCCGGCCCGCGACAGCAGACCGGCGCCGATGCGCACCTCGTATTCGCGTCCCGGCAGCGGGACATTCACCGTTTCGATCATTCCACCTTCTCCAGCACGTCCGGCCGGTTGTCCAACAGCGCGGCCTTGACCCGCTTTGCCATCTGGTCCAGCGACAAGCCCGGTGCCGAAGGCACCGCCACATCAGCCTGCGCATAGACCGGCACCCTTGCCTCGTAGAGCTGCCGCAACGTGCCCTTGGGATCTGGCGTGCGCAGCAGCGGTCGGGTGTCCTTGTGGCGCACCCGTTCCCACAACAGATCCAGGTCCGCATCCAACCAGACAGAGACCCCCATGCGCGAGATCATCTGGCGGTTGTCTGCGGACAAGAAGGCCCCTCCGCCGGTCGACAGGACGCCGGGCTTGCCTTCCAGCAGGCGCTCGATCACCTGGCTTTCCTTGCGTCGAAAAAAGGGTTCGCCAACGCGGGCGAATATCTCTGCGATGGTCATGTTGGCGGCTTCCTCGATCTCGTGATCCGAATCGCGGAACATGACGCCAAGCTGTGCCGCCAGCGTCCGGCCCACCGCCGTCTTGCCTGCCCCCATCATGCCCACGAAGACAATTGTCTTGTGCAGGATCAAACCCTTGTGAACCGTGCCTTCGGCCATCCCTCGCCCATCGCTTAACCTGTTGCGTGAATGACGTGATCGCGACAAAAAGGCTAGGTATAAGTTGAAAAAAGACGAGGCAGGGGGCGCGACCTAATGGGGCGGTTGATCAAATGGCTATTCTATCTGCTGGTCCTGGGGGCGCTGGCGCTTGTCGCCTATGCCTATGTCGGACCCTTCTTCGGAGCGGATTTCAGCCCGCCCCAGTCCGAGCGCCGGTTGCCGGTGCAACTCGATGACGGTTGAACCGGGCCACAGCCTGCCGCTGGCGTTTTGCGCCGCGCTCTTTCTGGCCGGAACGGTGGCGGCCCAGGATGCCCCGGTCGCACAAAGTGCCAATCCGCCCCGGGTCGACGAAGCCCCGCTTTCGGCGCCCAATCCCGGCGCCGCGGGGCTGTTGTCACCGCGCCTGACCGGTCTGACCACGGATATGTGGCGCGGGTCGGATCCGGCAACGCTCGAAGGGTTGATCCGCGCGCTGGACTTGCCGGTTCCCGCGCTGCGGGCGCACATGCGGGTGATGATGCTGGCCGAAGCCGATCCGCCGGCGGACGATCGCGACCTGGCCCATCTGACCGCGCGCCTCACCTGGCTCGAAGACCAGGGCCTTGTCGAAGAGGCGCTGGCATTGCTCGACATCACCGGGGTGCAGGACCCGCATCTCTTCTCGATCTGGTCCGACCTGGCGTTGCTGCTGGGGGAATCCGCGCCGGTCTGCCGGGCGCTCTCGGCGCAGCCAAGACTGAGTGACGACCTGTCCCTGCGGATTTTCTGCACCGCCCGCGACGGCGATTGGCGCCGTGCGGCGCTGGTCCTGCAAAGCGCGCAGACCCTGGGCGACATCCGCGGACGCCGGGCCGAGCTGCTGACCCGGTTCCTGGATCCCGAACTGGCCAGTGATGCACCGCTCCTCCCACCCGTGCGCCCGACCCCCTTGGAATTCCGACTGTTCGAAGCGCTGGGAGAGCCGCTGCCCACCGCGCCCCTGCCGCTGCCCTTCGCGGTCCTCGACCTGGGTGGAGACAATGGCTGGCGCGCCCAGATCCAGGCCGCCGAACGGCTCGCACGGGCCGGCAGCCTGCCCGCCAACCGGCTGCTCGGCATCTACACCCTGCGCCAGCCCGCTGCCTCGGGCGGCGTCTGGGACCGGGTCGATGCCTTGCAGGATTTCGAACGGGCCCTGAACCGGGGGACGCCCGGCGCGATCGCGCAGGAACTGGAACGGGTCTGGCCGCAAATGGCGTCGGGCCGGCTTCTGGTGCCTTTTGCAGAGCTTTACGGCGAACGCCTGTCGGAAATCTCGATGGACGGACGTGCCGCCGGTCTTGCTCGCCGCGCGGGTTTCCTGTCGCCCGCCTACGAGGCGCTGGCGCTGGAATTGACCGACGGCAGCCGCGAGACCCGTTTCCTGACCGCCATTGCCCGGGGCCTGGCCCCGGCGGAAATGGCCGACCTGCCCCATGCACAGGCCGTGGCCGCGGGATTCTCCGGCGCGGCCATGCCCCGTGCGCTCCGATCGCAGCTGGCCGAAGGTCGCCTGGGTGAGGTCATCCTGCGCGCGATGGTGCTTTTTGCCTCCGGCGCGGCGGGCAACGGACAGGATCTGACCGATGCCATTGCTGCCTTCCGCAGCCTGGGGCTGGAGGAACTCGCCCGGCGCTCGGCGCTGGAACTGATGATCCTCGATGCCGAACGGGCCCGCCGATGACACCGGCGCGCTGGGTGCCACTGTTCCTAGAGGCGCTGGCCGCCGAACGCGGGGCGGCCGCCAATACCCTTGCCGCCTATGACCACGACCTGGCGCATGTCCAGGACTGGCTGACGGACGCGGGCAAGGATTTCGCCAGCGCGTCAGAGGACGACATCACGGCATACCTCGTGCATTGCGACGCTCAGGGCCTGTCCAAAGCCACCCGCGCGCGCCGTCTGTCCGCAGTGAAACAGCTTTACCGTTTCGCCTTCGAGGAAGGGATGCGCCAGGACAACCCGGCGCTGCAGATCGCCGGCCCGGGCCGCGACAAGCGCCTGCCCAAGACGCTCTCGGTCGACGAGGTCGACCGCCTGCTGGAGGCCGCGCAGGCACATGGACGCAGTGCCGCCGACCGCAGCCGGAACGCCTGCCTGATGCAGGTTCTCTATGCGACGGGCATGCGGGTCAGCGAGCTTGTCTCCTTGCCGCTGGCCGCGGCGCGGGGCGATCCGAGGATGTTGCTGATCCGCGGCAAGGGCGGCAAGGAACGCATGGTTCCGCTCTCTCCCCCGGCCCGGACGTCGCTGGCCGACTGGCTCGCCACCCGCGAAGCGCAGGAGGACAGCGCGAAGGCCCGGGGCAAACCCGCCTCAAGCTTTCTCTTTCCATCCAGGGGCAAGGCGGGTCACCTGACCCGACACGCCTTCTACATGTTGATCAAGGATTTCGCGGTCGAGGCCGGCGTCTCGCCGGATAAAGTCACGCCCCATACCCTGCGCCATGCCTTCGCCACGCATCTCCTGGCCAATGGCGCCGACCTGCGCGCCATCCAGACCCTGCTGGGCCACGCCGACGTGGCCACGACCGAAATCTACACACATGTGCTCGAAGAACGCCTGCGCGATCTGGTGCTGGATCACCATCCGCTTGCAAAAGACGACTGATACCGCGCCCGGCGACAACGGGGCGCCGGCCGGACAGATCGCACTCACGGCGAACCGGCGCGCAGCCTGTTCCCCGGAGCCCTCCATCGCTTGAGGCCGATCAGAGCCGGGGCGCGGGGCTTTGCAAGGGGCCGCAGGCCCGCGCCCCGCGCGGCTTGCCCTTGCAAAGCCCCGTGCGCTGGCTCAGGCCCTCAAAAAGCGAGGGAGGGTGCAGGGTAACAGGCGATGCCTGTTCCCTGGTGACTCCGGAAGCAACAAACAGGCACAGCCTGTCCAGATGGGTCGGCGGGCGGGCGTCTTTGCGGCAAGGCCGCAAACAGTCCCGTCCCGCCGCCCCCTTGATCCCGTCCTGCCGCGCCCCCATAACCGGATCAAACCCAAAGGACCGCTTACATGGACGCATCGACCGGCTCTTTCGACGCCGCTTTCTGGATCTCCTCTGCCGCGATTTTGGCCCTCATCATGCTGTCGGCCTTCTTTTCCGGCTCCGAAACCGCCCTCACCGCCGCTTCGCGGGGCAAGCTGCGCGCAGCCGCCGACAAGGGCAATTCCGGGGCCCTGCGCGCGCTCGGCATCACTGAGGACAACGAAAGGCTGATCGGCTCGGTCCTGTTGGGCAACAACCTGGTCAACATCCTGGCCACGGCGCTGGCCACCAGCATTTTCACCCAGGCCTTCGGCGAGGGCGGCGTCGTCTACGCCACGCTGGTCATGACCCTCCTGGTGCTGATTTTCGCCGAGGTCCTGCCCAAGACCTATGCCATCACCAACCCCGAAACCGCCGCCTCGCGCGTGTCGGCCCCCATCGCGCTGGTTGTGCGGCTGTTTGCGCCCGTGGTGTCGGCCGTGCGCGTGCTGGTGCGGGCATTGCTGCGCATCGTCGGCGTGCGCACCGATCCAGACAGCCACATCCTCGCCGTGCGCGAGGAAATCGCCGGTGCCCTGCAACTGGGCCATTCCGAAGGCGTGGTCGAAAAGGAAGACCGCGACCGCATCCTGGGCGCGCTGGACCTCAGCGATCGCACGGTCGAGGAGATCATGCTGCACCGTTCCAAGATCGAGATGATCGACGCCAACGCGCGACCGCAGGAAATCCTGGAACAATGCCTGGAAAGCAGCCACACCCGCCTGCCGGTCTTCCGCGACGACCCCGAGAACATCATCGGCGTCATCCACGCCAAGGATCTCTTGCGCGCCATGTACAAACTGGTGGACGAGGACCAGACGATGGCAGGCGCCATCGCGGGTTTCAACATCACCGACATCGCGATGAAGCCCTATTTCGTCCCCGACACCACCTCGCTCGACGACCAGATGCGCCAGTTCCTGCGCCGCCGCACGCATTTCGCGCTGGTGGTCGACGAATACGGCAGCCTGCAGGGGTTGATCACGCTCGAGGACATCCTCGAGGAAATCGTCGGCGAGATCACCGATGAATTCGACCCCGACGCCGAACACCCGATCCGCCGCGCCGAGGATGGCCACTATTGGATCGACGGCGCCATGACGATCCGCGATTTCAACCGCGCCACCGACTGGTCGCTGCCCGACGACGAGGCCAACACCGTCGCAGGCCTCGTGATCCACGAGGCGCAGATGATCCCCACCGTGGGCCAGGTCTTCAGCTTTCACGGCTTCCGCTTCGAGGTCATGGCGCGGGAAAACAACCGGATCACCAAGCTCAAGGTCCGTCCGCTGGTCTCCGGGACCGCCTAGACAGCCGCAGGGGCGATCTTGATTTGGCTCAAGGCCCGCGCTGTCCTGCCTGATACCCTGTCCTCATGGCCAGCGTGCGCGGGGTGTCCAGCCCTCGCCGGGCCGGGAGGACGCCGCGATGAAAAAGCTTCGCCCGCAGTACCTGGCAGCATGGCTTGCCCTTGCCGCAACAGTCGGCTGGGCAGAGCCCGATACCCCAGAGACGCTGCGCCTTGCGCAGGGGCTGGATATCAACACCCTTCTCAAGGACGGCCCCGCCTCACCCGCGCCGGAGAGCAACCGCCCGGCAGACCTGACGGATCTGTTGCGCGGCACGCCCGCACCGGGCCCCGAGGCGATGGAGGTGCCCTCGCCCCTTCCCGCCGCACGCGCCGTCAGCGCCTTCCCCCATACAGCCCTCGCAGGCAAATGGACGGGCCAGGGAACAGGGTGCAGCGGCGTTTCCATCACCTTTACGATAGGCGACGCCAACTTTGACGGACACAGCCTGTGGACCGACCCGGACAGTGGCAGCACCCTCACCACCCGTGTGACCGCCCGGGCAGACCGCACCCGCGCAGGCAAGACCCTTCCGGGACAGCCTGACGCCTACCTGTCCTTCGTCCGGCAATACGCGGCCCGGATCACGCGAACAGATGCCTCTGGCCGGGTCGCGAACATGCTCGACGATTACCCCGTGACCCTTCTGGTCGCCCACGATCCGGATGCCGGGGGACTGGTCCTGCGCTTTGTCGAACCGGTGACGCCCTGCGCTTTCACGCGGTCGAACCAATGACGGAGCGTCACGGATGAAACGGCACAGCCCGATACTCCTGTTGATCCTGGCCCTGGTCACTTTTCTGGCCGCCACCCCGCCGCGCGCAGACACCGACGCCCAGATCGAGGCCACCATCGCCCAGTTGCGCCAGCAGGTCGGCCAGATCATTACCCGCAGCGGCAAGGTTGAAAGCGAGCTGACAGCAATCCGAGCCTTCAAATGGCGCATTTGGAAAGCGTGGATCCAACCTTGGCAAGCCAATGACACCGCAATCCGCAACCTGACGGCAGAGATCGAAGCGCTCAAGCGGATGCGCGCCTTCAACCAGAACTCGCGCGATCTGAACAACAAGATGCGAGCCCTGCTGGCCGAACGCACCGCGCTGGAGCGGTTGCGGAATGGCACGGTCGACGACTGCGACCCGCCCTGTTCCGACATTCACCAGTTGTTCCAACAATACAACATCCGCGTTCAGCGCGAAAAAGAACTGGTCGCCGAACAGGCCGATTTGAATCGGGACTCCCTGCGGCTGGATGAGCGGATCAAGGCACAAAAGGACAAGCTGGCCGACAACAAGGCGGCGCGAGACAAGCTTCTGGCCGTCGAAAGGGACAAGCTGACGGCAGAGCGCAGCCGTTACGGCGAGATGCTCAAGAACCCGGAGCACTTCATCCTGCCATCCCTGACACCCGGCGGGCCACCCCGCATCCTGACCAAGGATGATCTGACAGTGGAAATCACGCTGATCCTCTTCGAGGTCGGCACCACCAATGACATCGCCAGCCCCGAGTTCCGGGACGAGATCGCGGCCTTGGTGCACAGGCTTCAGCAAAGCTCGGCGCTGATGCGGCAACGGATCGGGGCCAAGATCGATTTTCTGAATGACCAGATCGCCGCCCTGGACCGGCGGCTGTCCGCCACGGCGGGCACGGTCGCCCCCCAGCCGGACGGCGCCAATTGCCCGGCCCGCAACCCCGACCTGACAGGACAGGTTCTGACCCACCGCATCCCGCCAGGCGATGAGCGGGATTATCTCTCGTGCAGCTATTTCGCCAGTCCCAACGGCGGACAGGCCGCCGGTCCGATCAAGTCACAGGTCCGCTACGCGGCTGGCAAGGAAAGCGGGGTCTCTGCCTATTTCACACAGGACGGCGGACATCACCTCGACCAGATCCACGATATCCACGGCCCGAGGCAAAGCGGCTCTGACTGTGGCTATCATTCCGCCAGCGCCATTGCCAAATACCGCCTGCAAGGCGACGACGGCAGCGCAATGGTCGTTTTCTGCGAGCCGGACGGCACCTTGGGAAAATGCGATTACTTCACCCATGATGGGCGCGCGCGCCGGTGCAGCGGGGATTGCACCGACAAATGCGCAGCCCTGCGGACCAGCATCGGCTGGCCCGCGATGCAATAGGGTCAGGCGCGCAGGCGCTCTCCGGAAGGGTCGAACGGCGGCTCTGCCAGGATTTCCGCCCCGTGCGGGCGGCCCAGCACCATGACCTCGACCCTGTCACCCGGCGCCGCCGTGCCCGCCTTGACGTAGCCAAGCGCCAGGCTGCGCCCCACCGAGTAGCCATAGCCGCCAGAGGTCACGCGCCCGATGCCCTGCCCGTCGCGAAAGATTGGCTCTCCGCCCGTGGCATCGGCGTTGGAGGCCGTTACCGCCTCCTCGTCCAGCGCAAGGATCACCAGTTCCTCGCGCGCCGGCTTGTCGATCACCTCCACCAGGGCCTGCTTGTTCAGGAACGCCTTGTCCAGCTTGCACAGCCGCGCCAGCCCCACTTCCTGCGGCCAATACTCGGGCGAATACTCGCGGCCCCACGAGCCATAGCCCTTTTCGATCCTGAGGCTCATCAGCGCACGGCTGCCGACCGGGCCGATCCCCAGGTTTTCGCCTTCCTTCAGAAGTGCCTCATAGAGCTGCGCCTGGTCGTCCTCGGCACAATGGAGTTCCCAGCCAAGATCACCGGTAAAGGAGACCCGCAGCGCCAGCACCCGCACACCGGCCAACTCGATCCATTGCGAGGCCATGAAGGGCCAGTCCTCGGTGGCGAGCGAGGCGTTGGTCAACCGCCCCAGCATCTCGCGCGAGCGCGGCCCGGCCACGTTGAAGCCGCACATGGCATTGGTCATCGAGGTCGAGGTCGTCCCCTCGGGCAAGGGCACATCCGCGAAGAAACGCTGGTGGTAACGCTCGGCCATGCCCGAGCCGATCACCCAGAATTCCTCTTCGCCCAGGCGGGTGACGGTGAAATCCCCGGCAATCCCGCCGCGCTTGCCGATCAGCGGCGTCAGGCAGGAGCGCCCCACCCTGCGCGGCATCCGGTTGGCAAACAGCGCGTTCAGCCAGTCCTCGGCGCCCGTACCGCTGACGCGGTACTTGGCAAAGTTCGAGATGTCGATGATGCCGCCGGTGTCACGCAGCATCCGCGCCTCGCGACCCACGCTTTCCCACCATCCCTGCCGGGTGAAGCCGGGCGTATCGGGTTGGTCGGCGTCGAAATATGCGGCATGCTCCCAGCCGTAGTTGAGCCCGAACCTGGCCCCCATCGCGTTTTGCATCTCGTAGACCGGACGTACACGCACCGGACGCCCGGCATCGCGTTCCTCGCCCGGGAAGTGGATGGCAAAGCGGTGCGCGTACTGGTTCATGACCCGCGCCTTGATGAATGTCTCATCCGCCCAATCACCAAAACGTGCGATGTCCCAGGCGAACATGTCGTACTGCATCTCGCCTTCGACGATCCATTGCGCCGCCATCAGCCCCATGCCGCCGGACTGCGAGAATCCGGGGATGATGCCATTGCAGCAGAAATAGCCCTTCAGTTCCGGCACCGGCCCCATCAGCACGTTGGAATCCGGCGACCAGATCATCGGCCCGTTGATGACCCTCTTGATCCCCGCCGTGCCCACCGCCGGCACGCGGTCGATGGCGCGCATCATGTTGTCTTCGATGCGTTCCAGATCATCCGGGAAGAGATCATGCGCAAAGTCCAGCGGCGTGCCGTCCTCGGCCCAAAGCCGCACGTCGCGTTCATAGGCGCCGATCAGCAGGCCCTTGCCTTCCTGGCGCAGGTAATACTCGCCGTCCCGGTCCGCGACCGAGGGCAGGCGCCGGTCCATCCCGTCGATCTCGGCGATGGTCTCGGTCACGAAATACTGATGCTCGGTCGGTTGCAGCGGCAGCTTCACCCCCGCCAGCGCCGCCACCTCGCGCCCCCAGAGCCCGGCGGCGTTCACCACCCAGGGGGTTACGATGTCGCCCTTGGGCGTCCGCACGATCCACGACCCGTCCGGCTGCTGTTCCGTCGCCATGACAGGCGTGAACCGATGGATTTCCGCCCCCCGTTGCCGCGCCCCCGCCGCGTATGCCGCCGTCACGCCGGACGGGTCCACGTTGCCGCCATCGGGTTCATACATGATGCAGCGGATGCCGGTGAAATCGACCAGCGGGTGCAGGCGCTCAGCCTCGTCCCGGGTGATCTCGTAGAAGTTCATGCCGTAGAGCTTGGCCTTGGCCGCCTGCAGGCGCAGCTGGTGCTCCCGCTCGACCGTCTGCGCAAGGTACAGGCTGCCGGGCTGGAAGACACCGCAGCTCTGGCCGGTTTCCGCCTCCAGGTCCTTGTAAAGGGTCATGGTATAGTGCTGCAGGCGGCTGATGTTGGTGCTGTCGTGCAGCCCGTGGATATTGGCCGCCGCGTGCCAGGTGGAACCCGACGTCAACTCGTCGCGTTCGAGCAGGACAACATCCCGCCATCCGAGTTTTGTCAGGTGGTAAAGGATCGAACATCCGATCACGCCGCCTCCGATGACGACGGCTTGGGCTTCGCTGCGCATGGGTCACTCCGCAAATCTGCCCGTCACCCTGCCCGGCAAACACGTACAAAAAATGCCCGTTTGCGACAGATTTCGTCGCCCGTTCACAACGCCTCGCGCTTCTTCTTTCGTCAAATACGCCTGACAGGTGGCCGCTTCGGCGGCCCGTATCGAATGGAGGCACATCATGAAAACCACAACCCGAGTCGTCGTGATCGGAGGCGGAGTCGTCGGCTGTTCCGTGCTCTACCACCTGACCAAGCTGGGCTGGTCGGACGTGATGCTGCTGGAACGATCCGACCTGACCAGCGGCAGCACATGGCACGCGGCGGGCGGTTTTCACACGCTGAACGGCGATACCAACATGGCCGCGCTGCAGGGGTACACCATCCGCCTCTACAAGGAACTCGAAGAGCTGACGGGCATGTCCTGCGGGCTGCACCACGTCGGCGGCATCACCCTAGCCGACAACCGCGACCGTTTTGACATGCTGCTCGCGGAACGCGCCAAGCATCGTTACATGGGCCTGGAAACCGAGATCGTCGGGCCGGAAGAGATCGCGAAACTCGCCCCCATCGTGAACCTCGACGGCGTGATCGGGGCGCTCTACGATCCGTTGGACGGGCACCTCGATCCCTCCGGCACGACCCATGCCTATGCCAGGGCCGCGCGCATGGGTGGGGCCGAAATCCATCTTCATACCAAGGTGTTGGAGACCAATCCTCGTGCGGATGGCACTTGGGATGTTGTCACTGACAAAGGCACCATTCATACCGAACATGTCGTCAACGCCGCCGGTCTCTGGGCACGCGAGGTGGGCGCAATGGCCGGTGTCTACCTGCCGCTGCACCCGATGGAACACCAATACCTCGTGACCGAGGAAACGCCCGAGATCTACGAACGCGACGCGGAACACCCCCACGTCATGGACCCGGCGGGCGAAAGCTACCTGCGGCAGGAAGGGCGCGGGCTGTGCATCGGTTTCTACGAACAGCCCTGCCGCCCCTGGGCAGTGGACGGCACCCCCTGGGAATTCGGTCACGAACTCTTGCCGGATGACTTTGACAAGATCGAGCAAAGCATTGAATTCGCGTACAAACGCTTTCCCGTCCTGGAGCGCGCCGGGGTAAAATCCGTGATCCACGGGCCCTTTACCTTTGCGCCCGACGGCAACCCGCTGGTGGGGCCGATCCCCGGGCTGCGCGGCTATTGGTCAGCCTGCGGCGTGATGGCAGGCTTCAGCCAGGGCGGCGGCGTGGGGCTGATGCTGGCGCAATGGATGGTGCATGGCGAATGCGAACGCGACACCGGCGCGATGGACGTGGCGCGCTTTGGCGACTGGATCTCACCCGGCTACACCCTGCCGAAAGTCATTGAAAACTATCAGAAACGCTTTTCGGTCAGCTATCCAAACGAGGAGCTGCCCGCTGCGCGGCCCAACCGCACGACGCCGATGTATGACATCTTCGATCGCATGGGCGCCGTCTGGGGCGCACAATACGGGCTGGAGGTGGTCAACTACTTCGCCGCAGAGGGGGAACCGCGCTATGAAACGCCGTCATTCCGCCGTTCAAACGCCTGGGACGCCACCGCGCGCGAAGTGCGCGCGGTGCGCGAGGCGGCGGGCATCAACGAGGTCCAGAACTTCGGCAAGTACCGCGTGACCGGGCCCAATGCCCGCGCCTGGCTGGACCGGATCATTGCGGGCCGCATCCCTTCGCCGGGCCGCATGTCCCTGACGCCCATGCTGTCGCCCGCCGGTCGGATCATCGGCGATTTCACCGTCGCCTGCCTGTCCGAAACCGAGTTCCGCCTGACCGCCTCCTATGGCGCGCAGGCCTATCACATGCGTTGGTTCCTGCAACATCAGGAAGACGGCGTAAGCATCGAGAACATCAGTGACAAATCCACCGGATTCCAGGTGGCCGGGCCGCTTGCACGCGAGATCCTTCAGGCCTGCACCCGTACCGACATCAGCGACATGCGTTTCATGGACGTTCGACACATGATCGTGGGCATGACAGACTGCCTCGTGCAGCGCGTCTCTTATACCGGCGACCTGGGCTTTGAGATCTACTGCGATCCGATGGCACAACGACAACTGTGGGCCACGCTCTGGGCCGACGGCGCGCCGATGGGCATGAAACCCTTTGGCATGCGCGCGATGATGAGCCTGCGCCTGGACAAGTTCTTTGGCTCCTGGGGACGCGAGTTCTCACCCGACTACACCTGCGCGGAAACCGGCCTGGATCGGTTCATCCAGTGGTCCAAGGGAGATTTCATCGGTCGCGCTGCCGCCGAAGCCGAGCGCGCCGCACCGCCGCATCGGGTCCTTGCGGTCTTTGAGATCGACGCCCTGGATACGGATGTGAACGCTTACGAACCGGTCTGGATCGACGGCGAAGTACAGGGGTTCTGCTCCTCCGGCGGCTATTCGCATTTCGCGCGAAAGTCGATCTCTATGGCTTTGATCCCCCGAGAGAAAGTCCGCGCCGGCTTGACCGCGGAAATCGAGATCTTGGGCGAGATGCGCCCGGCGCGGCTGATCACGCAGCCGCTCTTCGATCCGGAAGGTCAGCACATGCGGGGATGATGCGGCACATGCATTGCCGCAACGCAGCATATAGCGGGCGTCAGATCGCACGACACAAAAAGTTGCGCACTTGTCACAAGACGCGCCACATTCTTGCTCAACCTGTGTTAGTGTCTGCCCCATGCTGAATATTTCGATTCTCATCCCCGCCGCGGGCGCATCTTCACGGATGCGTGGCCGCGACAAGTTGACCGAAACAGTAGATGGTCTTCCGCTGCTGCGCCGTCAGGCGCTGCGCGCGATCGACACGGGCGCACATGTGGCCGTGACCCTTCCCGATCCCGACCACCCACGCGCCGCGGCCCTGCAGGGGCTGCCCGTGCAGGTGATCGAGGTTCCGGATTCCGATCTTGGCATGTCCGCCTCGATCCGCCGGGGCGTGGGTCTGATCCCACGCGGCATCAAGGCGATGATCATCCTGCCTGCCGACATGCCGGAGATCGAAACCGAAGATATTCAAAAGCTTATCTCCAGCTTTCAATCCGTCCCCTTCCCGATGCTGCAACAGGCCACGGCTGCCGATGGCACGCCGGGCCATCCGGTGCTTTTCCCGCAGGATTGCTTCATGGCCCTGCAGACTCTCACAGGCGACCAAGGCGCACGAGACGTCCTGAAGGCGAATGCTCACAGGCTCCGGCAGATACCACTGCCAGACCGTCGTGCTCTGACTGATCTGGACACGCCAGAGGCTTGGCGCGCTTGGCGCGCCTCCCAGGGGGACGCCTGCCTCACAGGCTAGGCCGCCCGTAAAATCAAAACTCTAACGGGCGTTCTTCATCTCAGAGCGCCCGTTTTCCTTGCGCATCGCACCCGTGCCTTCCGACCTATGACAAAACAGAAACGGGACGGCCAAGGCCGCCCCGTTTCCATGATGTCCGTTCCGGGCGCGAGGGTCGTCGTGCGCCGGAACGGGCTGCATATTCCGTTCCGGCAACACCCTTACTGCGTGAGCAGCGCCGCCTCGTGCTTTTTCAGCGAGCGGCGCGCCGAGGCATAGGCCTTGAGGCCTTCCGCATGTTCCAGTTCGGGGAACAGTTCCAGGATTTCCTGGCGCTGCGCGTTGCCGATGCCCTTGAGGCTGTAGTCGCCGGGCTGGAAGCTTTCGGTCCAAGCCCCGTTCGAGAGGATGACCTCGTGGCTGTCGAACATTACGTGGATGTAGGCCACGCCGTTGGCCTCGACCTCGTCCACGCCGTCCAGACCGGTCAGGTGCTTGGCCGCGACAAGGACCTCACGCTCTTCGAAGTAAAGCGCGGTCTTGTCATTGGCCACCAGCACCCGGTGGTTCGGCGAGACCAGCATGTCATGCTCGGGCAGATTGTTGCCCAAGGCCCCCTGCTGGATCAGGATCGGCTTGAAGTGCGGTTTGCGTGCCAGGTCAAAGCCGGTCAGGTCCTTGCGGCCCACCCACTTGATTTCCTGGATGCCGTTGTCGCGGGTGATGACCCGGTCACCGACCATCAGTTCCTCGACCAGGCGTTCGCCCTGCGGCGTGGCGATCAGCGTACCCGGGGTAAAGCAGGGCACGATTTCCTCGATCTCGAAGAAGTCCATCGTGCCGGTCACGTCGCCCGCGGCGTTCAGGAACTCGATCGTCCCGTCCAGGCCGTTGCCGTTGCTGTCCACCACAGTGTTGACGATCCGCCAGTCGACGTCCTGCGCGCCGACGCCCGACATGTCCAGGATGTCGTAGTCCTGGTTCGGCGGATCCTCGGGGTTGACCTGATCGACGAAACCGCCCGAACCACCATCGACCGTGTCGCCGATGCCGTCAGCCGCGCTGTCGACCACGATCACGTCGCGATCACTGCCCCCCATGATGCTGTCATCGCCCGACCCGCCGTTCAGCGTGTCGTTGCCCTGACCGCCCATTAGGGTGTCATCGTCGTTGCCGCCCATCAGAAGGTCGTCGTCGATGCCGCCGTCCAGCGTATCCATGCCGGAGCCGCCCATCAGCGTGTCGTCGTCGTCCCCGCCGATCAACGAGTCGTTGCCAAGGAAACCCTGCAGCAGGTCACGGTCATTCTCGGTGTTGGGGTCGATGTCGTCGGTCAGTTCCAGCGCCGCGATATTCGAGCCGTCCAGCGTGTCGTTGCCCTGGCCGCCGTCCAGCGTATCCGACCCGTGGCCACCGATCAGCGAGTCGTCGCCCTGGCCGCCCATGATCAGGTCGTCGTCGATGCCGCCGTCCAGCGTGTCGTTCTCACCGCCGCCGTCGATCGTGTCGCGGTCATCGCCGGTGGCGATGTAGTCGTTGCCCCGGTTGCCTTCGACATAGTCGCGACCGTCTTCCTGGTTCGGGTCCGAGGTGAAACCTAGGTCGTTCAGCGGCGTCCCCGGGAAGAAGGCGGGATCGTCGCCCTCGTAATCCGAGAAGGTGTCGGTGCCCGCGATGATGGTATCGTCACCGGCCCGGCCATAGATCGTGTCCGCACCCTGCACGTCAAAGAGCGAGTCGTTGCCGCCCCCCAGATCGACAAGGTCGTCGTCGATGCCCGGATTCACGGTGTCGTCGCCACCGCCCGCCGAGATCGTGTCGGCGTCGTCGCCTGTCTGGATCAGTTCGGCAGAACCGTCGCCCACGATATTGTCGAGGTCGTCAGAGGGATCGGGATCCTGGTCCAGGCCATCCAGCGGGTCCAGGGGCTGATCGCCGGGAGCAACCGGGAACACGTCGGTGTCGATACGCGGCACACCATCGTCCGCCACGGTGATCGATACCACACCGGTGTCCGACCCGCCCGAGGAATCGGACACGTCGTATTCAAAGGTGTCGGTGCCGGTGAAACCGTCATCGGGGGTGTAGGTGAAGGTGCCGTCGCCGTTGTCGACCACGGTGCCATTGGCCGGATCGGTGTTGAACACGACGGTCAGCGGATCGCCGTCCGGATCGCTGTCGTTGGCCAGCACGTTGATCACCACAGCGTCACCCTCGGTGGTGGTGGCGCTGTCGTCCACGGCCACCGGCGGCTGATTGGGATCACCCACGGTAAAGGTGATGGTTGCGGTGTCGCTGCCGCCGTTACCGTCGGAAATGGTGTAGGAAATCGTGTCGTCGCCGACGAAATCCGTATCCGGAGTGTAGGTCACGGTGCCGTCGCCGTTCAGAACGGCGGACCCGTTGGACGCCGGGGTGATGCCGGTGACGGTCAGCGTGTCGCCGTCCGGATCGGTGTCATTGGCCAGGGGTGTCACGTCAACCGGCGTGCCGCCTACCGTGGTGGCACTGTCGTCGACCGCGTCGGGGTCCTGGTTCTCGTCGACCACGTCCACGGTCGAGAACTCGATGTCCGAAACGGTCACGCCCTGCTGGCTGACCGCCCCGTTGGCATATTCGATCTGGATGCTGGCCACCGGGCCGTCGATCTCGACCAGAACCGAAGACGTGGGATCCTCAAAGCCGGTTTCCGCAAGGCCACTCAGCAGACCGCCAGTATTGGACACGGCCGAACCCAACGTCAGGGTCACCGGCACTTCGGTGCCGTCGGGTGCAAAGGCGGTGACGCTGAGAATGTCCTCGAAGCCCGACCCGCTTTCGTAGAGATCGCCACCCGCGCCCATGTCGATGTCGTTGATGCGGAACGAAACATTCTGCGCCGCATCGGTGTAGAGGTCGGTGTTGGTGGCGCGGAAGTCCAGCACCGTGGTCGAGGTATCGGTCCCCGCGGCTTCGCCTTCACCAAAGAGCTTGAGGAAGGACTGGTTCGAGAAGCTCTCGTCCGGGGCGACGTAGCCGGGGGCGTCGAAGGTAAAGGCCGATGCGCCGGCCTGGATAGCGTCGAACGAGATGTCGACGGCCACCCCGCCCGCGTCCACCGTGGCGGAAACGCCTCCGTCCGCGTCCGGGAGGTTGGTGCCAAAGGGACCAAGGGCACCCCATTCCAATACCAAATCAGCCATTCTCTCGACCCTCTTCCAAAACAGACGGAGGACCGCGCCCCGCGCCATTGCACCGGCAATGCCCGTGGCACTGCCCTTAAATTCGCGTGCTCGCCATGCCAGTGCTTGTGCGAAGTGATCGCGCCCCCGGCCCACGTCGTGACGCGAACAAGGATGCCTTGACGGCACGGATGGTTCTCCATCCTCGCTTCACTTCGCATCTCGGATGCGAGCGGTTCAGCGGCCGCCCCCGTGGCCAGCAGACTTCACCCCCCAGTTGGGCTTGCAAAATTATTACTTTGCCCACTCTGTTCCGAGAAGGAGAAAATGGCGTATCCCGGCACAGTCCTGCCGTGAAATGGACAGTTTGCAGCGGATTTGCCGTGAATTCGACACGGATTGATCCGACAACTTATTCAGAAATCGAAACAAGTAGCGCCCACAAAAGGTACAGAAACGAACTTCGGGCACCATATTTGGAGTCTCATCCCGATTCGCGACCGGCGATTGTCATCAATTAAAAAACAGTTAATGAAATACCTTTTCCAGTCGGGCGGCCGCCCTCTTCCTGCCACAATTCACACTGGACTGTCGCGGCAGAGGCATCAATCCTGCAACCGCCGCGGGATTGGGCAGAGAGGTCATCAGGCAATAGTGATGGAAATCCGAATCATTCGAAACAAATCGCGTATTTGCCTCTCAGGGCACTGCCAGCGGCGCTGCGCCACAGCATTTCTGCGAAAATGCCTTAGTTTGGCACGGCACTGAGCCTAGGCTGCGATCATGCCCTATTCCGCCCTGCCCCCTCAGGCCTTCTGGAAACCCTGCCGTGCTGCGGGGGATTTTCACCTGGACGCGCTTTACACGCCCAAGGTCGCGCTGCGGCCCGGGATGCGCATCGCCACGGCGGGCAGTTGTTTCGCGCAGAACATCGCCACCTATGTCCGCGCATCGACGCTGGAGCTGGTGGAGGCAGAACCGGCCCCGGCCCTGATGCCGCCCGAGGTCGCCCGCCGATATGGCTATGGCCTGTTCTCGGCGCGCTACGGCAATATCTACACGGCCCGGCAGCTTCGCCAGCTGCTCGAGGATGCCGAGGACGCGCAGCTGCACGAAGAGGCGCTCTGGCGCCGGGGCGATGTCTGGGTCGACGGGTTGCGACCCAACGTGGAACCCGACGGGTTCACCAGCGAGGAAGAGCTCTGCGCCTTCCGCCGGGATCACCTGCGGCGCGTGCGGGCGATGTTCGACACCACTGACGTGTTTGTCTTTACCCTGGGTCTGACCGAATGCTGGGCCGATCGCGACAGCGGCCTGGTCTACCCCAGTGTTCCGGGTGTCCTGGGCGGGCGTTTCGATCCGGAGCGTCATGTTTTCGTCAACCAGGGCTTTGCCGAGGTTCACGAGGACCTGACGGAGGCTATCGCCCGGCTGCGGCGCTGGAATCCCCGGATCAAGGTCCTGCTCACGGTCTCTCCGGTTCCGCTGACCGCCACCGCCAGCGGTGCGCATGTGCTTGCGGCAACCACCTATTCGAAATCGGTCCTGCGCGCCGTCGCCGGCGACCTTGCCGCGCTGGACGCGGGGATCGACTATTTCCCTTCCTACGAGATCATCACCGGCACGCCGTTTGGCGCGCGTTTCTACAACGACAACCTGCGCACCGTCACACCCGAAGGCGTCGCCACGGTCATGTCGGTGTTCTTCGGCGCCCACCCGGAACTGGGCGGCGTCCCGCGTCCCGAACTTGCCTTGCCTTCCTCCACACCCCGGCAGGATCGCCAGGACGAGATCTGCGAAGAGGCCCTGCTGGAGGCTTTTGCCACACCGGAGGCCCGGGCATGAGGCTTTGCCTGATCGGGGATTCCCATGCGGCCATGCTGATCGCGGCCCATCGCGCCGATCCGGCGGGCGACGCGCTAACCATCTTTGCCAAGCCCGGCCTCGCAGCTTCTGACATCGCGGTCGAGGATGGGATCCTGCGGGCGGTCTCGGAGGACCTGTGCAAACGTCTGACCGGGATGGGCACGTCCGACAGGCTGGATCTGCGCGACTTCGACGCCATCGTGATCGCGGGTTTGGTGCCATCGGCCTTTGCCGCCGTGCGGTTGCAGCAGGGCCATGCGGTGTCCGGCTGGCCATCGGGCGCCCGGGCGCTGGCCCGGGCGTTGACCGACGGTCCCGGCACGCCGCGCCCTCTGATGACCCGCTCGGCCTATCGCGCGGCCCTGGTGGCCCTGACGGAAAGCTCTCTGGGCGCCACGCTGGCACGATCCGCGCCCTGTCCGGTGCTGCTCGTGCCACAACCTTTCCCCTCGGACGCCCTGTTGCAGATGGAAGGCAAATACCCGGTCTTTCGCCGCGTCGTCCGGAACAGCGACGGCGCCGCCCTCGCCGAGGATCTGCACGCCGCATACAATAGCGTTTTCAGAAAGATAGACGGCGCAAGCTGTCTTCTGCAATCCACGCACACGCGCAGCCACGGCTGCCTGACACGGGCCGATCTGATGCGAGCGGGTCCCCGCCTGGCCGAAGGCGGACGGCAGGAAAGCGACGATATCCTGCACGGCAACGCGACGCTTGGCGCCGAGCTTTGGGCAGGGCTGCGTCGACGCCTGCGGACACCTGTCGAAACCACCTCAAATCCCTGAGACTTACAGCCAAGGTTCAAAGGCTGCGTTAATCGCCGATTGCCAGTTTCCCCGGTGGGGGCGACTGGAGGTGACACGTGGGAACACCGATTGTCGTATTGGCTGGGCAAAGCAATGCAGGCCGCATCGCGGGCGAGATCATCGACGCGCTGAACGAAACTTATGGGGCCGGGAACTATGTCCTGGTTCGGGCACATTCCTCGGGCGCACCGCTGACCAGCGCCCGGGACGGCAAGACCGACTGGGAAACCCCGGGCGAAATGCGCGCGGTGATCGTCGATGAAACCATCGCCGCCCTGCTGGCCACGCCGGACGGCTATGTCGCCGGGGTGATCTGGGTCCAGGGCGAAGGCGATACCGACCGCTCGGGCACGCCCGCCGATTACGCCCCGGACTTTCACGACCTGATGGGCGAATTCCGCGCCGGTGTCGCCTCGGCGATCAACCGCCCCACCGGGGTCGAGAACGCGCCCATCGTGATCTCCGGTCTCTCGGACCATGCCCCCGCCGCGTCCGAGCGCCTGCACTGGGACGCCATCCAGGCAGAACTGATCCGCCTTGGCGCCGACAATCCCGGGATCGTCACGGTCCGGCCCGACCCTGTCATGGCCGCCGCAGGGATCGCCCCGGCGCAGATCTTCTCCGACGGGCTGCACTATTCCGACCCCGCCAGTGTCGTGCTGGCCAACAGCCTGGTGGCGGCGCTGATGGACATGCAGGTCACCGGCACCGGGGGCGCCGACACGCTTGTGGGCACCGCCGGGAACGACGTCTTCGTGGTCGATCATCCGGGCGACATCATCATCGAGGAAGAGGACGCCGGCATCGACCTCGTGCGGTCCTCGGTCGACTTCGAGCTGCGCGCCTTTGGCCTCACCCTGGAAAACCTGACGCTGACGGGCACCGCCGACCTGAGCGGCACGGGCAACGGGCTGGACAACGTGCTGACCGGCAATTCCGGCGACAACGCGCTGAACGGCGCCTGGGGCAATGACGTGATCTACGGCATGGCGGGCGACGACACGCTGCAGGACACCAAGGGCAACGACACCCTGGTCGGCGGCACAGGCAACGACGTCTACTACGTCGACAGTCCCGACGACGTGGTGATCGAACTTCCCGGCGAGGGCCACGACCGGATCAATACCTCCGTCACCTTCCGCATGTGGGCCGATGCGCCCGAGGTCGAGGACCTGGTCCTGACCGGTTCCGGCACCATCGACGGCATCGGCAATGGATGGAACAACCACATCACGGGAAATGGCGCTGCCAACTACCTGGATGGCGCGCGCGGCCACGACTTGCTCGAAGGCGGCGGCGGCTCCGATACGCTTCTTGGCCAGTCCGGCGCCGATACGCTGCTGGGACAGGCCGGGGACGACGTATTGTATGGCGACCAGATCACCGGCGCCTCGACGACCTATGCCGGCATGGCCTTTCGTCTGTACCAGGCCACTCTGGCGCGTGCGCCGGATGCCAACGGCTATGGCTACTGGACCGAACAATTGGCCAATGGCGCCAACTATTTCAACGTCATCGCGGGTTTCGTGCAAAGTCCCGAATTCCAGGCCACCTACGGCAACCTCACCGACGAGGCCTTTGTCGAAATGCTTTACCAGAACGTCCTGAACCGCGCCTCGGATGCGGCCGGCAAGGCGGTTTGGATGGGCTACCTGGAGGACGGGCAAAGCCGCGAATTCGTGGTCTCGCACTTTGCCGAAAGTCCCGAATTCAAGCAGATCATGGAAGCAGAGCTGGCGCGCTGGACCCGCGCGCTGGGTCCGGATGACGTGCTGGACCCGGGTGCCGGGGATTCCACCCTGTCCGGGGGCGACTTGTCCGATACCTTCGTCTTTGCGCCCGCCTCGGATGGCACCCATGTGATCACCGATTTCGAAAGCTGGGACACGCTTGACCTGCGCGGCTTCGACTATGCCGACACGGCGGACGCGCTGGCCGAGTTCCGCCAGCAAGGCGACGACCTGGTGTTCCAGGACGCGGGCGTCACCGTGGTTCTGCAAGACACCACCGTCGAGGACCTTGGGCCAGACACGCTGCTGCTGTGAACACGACGAGCTGGCCCTTGCCTGATGGAAAGGTGACATGACACCGGCCCGGTCCCCCCGGGGGCAACCGGGCCGGCATTCTGGCCGGGTCAGTCCCCTTGCCCGGCCAGGCGTTCTCGCAGGAACTGGCGGATGTCCCAAAGAGACTTTTCGGTCATCGAGACATAGACCAGCGCCATATTCGTCCGCTCGCGCACCATCTCGCCCGGGAAAGGCAGGTAGCTCAGCTCACGCGATCCGAAGGATGGCGAGGCCGTGCCGACCTGCCACTCGGTCTTCAATTCCACGTCCACCAGTTTCAGCGCGGTGCCGCCGCCCGCGCCGGGTCGCTCGAAGGGCACGCCCGCCAGCCGCAGATAGGCTGTCTTGTCCGCCGCTTGCACGAAACCGTCGATGAACTGCGTCGCCAGCACCTGCAACTCTGCCGCCTCATCCTCGGGCGGCAGGTGGCTGTGCAGGTGGTCGTGGTCATGCGGGTGGTTGTGGTCGTGAGGGTGGTGATGATGATGGTGGCCGATATGGCCGTTCACGATGTCATGCGGCATGCGTTCCTCCAGCCCGGCTCAGGGCTTGTTGCTCCAGCGGTTGCCCTCGTATTCGCCGTGCGGGATCGTCACCGGCTTGTCGATGTGCTTCTTGTGCGCGCCCATCTTGCCCGCCGCCACCATCGACCCCAGCACGTCCACGATCACCCGCGTCCCCATCAGCGCCGTGATGTCCGAGGTGTCATAGGGCGGCGAAACCTCGACCAGCTCCATCCCGCAAAGCCCCTCGGCCGCGACCTTGGAGGCCAGAGCCAGCGCCTCGCGCGGCAGGAAGCCGCCCGGTTCAGGCCAGCCGGTTCCGGGAACGAACCCGCAGTCGATCGAGTCGATGTCGAAGGACATGTAGACCATGTCGACCCCGTCCCATGCCATCTCCAGCGCCATCTCGGCGGTCTTGTCGACGCCCATCCGCTCCATGTCGGACATGGTGATGATGTTGGTCTCGCGCTCGCGCGCGACCTTGACTGCCTCGCGCGGCACCTGCCAGCCTCCAATCCCCACCTGTACCAGGTTCTTGGCGGGCACGTTGGGCAGAAGGGTCGAATGGAACCACGGCGTGGTGTGCATTCGCTCGTCCAGGTCCTTTTCCTGGATGTCGGCGTGACGGTCGAAATGCACGATGCCGATCTTCTTCGAGGTGCATTCCGCGATGCCGCGCACACAGGGGAAGCCGATGGAGTGATCGCCGCCGATCATCACCGGGAAGCTGCCGGACGAGAAGACATGGCTGACGGCGCGCGAGATCTGGTCGAACGATTTTTCCAGGTTCGCAGGGATGGTGAACACGTCGCCCGCATCGCAGAGCGTCATCTGCTCGCGCAGGTCCACGCCCAGCTCGTAGTTGTAGGGCGTGTAAAGCGCGCTGATCTTGCGCACACCCTGCGGCCCGAACCGCGTGCCGGGGCGATAGGTCGTGCCACCATCGAACGGGATGCCCAAGACCGTGGCGTCATAGTGCTGAACCTCGGTCACGTCCTCGGCGTAAGGCGCCTTGAGAAAGGTGTTGATCCCCGCGTAATGCGGCAGTTCGCCCCGCGCGAAGGTCGGGATCGACTTGTCCTCGATGCTGTCCGCCCCGGTCAGGCCCATGCGCAGCGCCCAACGGCGTTCTTCGTCCCAGCGGTTCTCGGGCAGGTCGGCCTCGGCCTTCATCGACTTCCAGCCCTGCAGCCTGGTCAGGTCCGGGTGGTGGGCGCGGCGTTCATCCCCGCGCATGTCGCGGGGATGGTGCGACCGGCTGCGGTCACGGGGTGGGAACATCATGCTCGATCTCCTTTTTCATCGGGTATCAGGCCGGGGCCGCCGTGGCGGCCTCCGGCAGGACATAGTGAATCTTGTGGGCCTCCCAGGCCTCGGGCGGCTCCAGCTTGCGGACCAGGGTGTCCAGCACGGTCTGTGGGACCACGGCCTCGCGGTCACGGTTCTGCCGGCCCAGCCGTTTGGGCGGCACCTCCAGGTAGACGATCTCGACCCGCGCACCGTAGGCCCGCGCCAGGGACAGGGGCTTGGCCCGCACCTGGCGGCTGACGTTGGTCGCGTTCCAGACAAAATCCCGGCCCGCCCGCAGGTGCACCTTGGCCCGTTCCCGCGCCGCATCGATCACCGCGCCCTGGTTCGCCGTCGGGCTGACGCCCATCTCGTCGCGCAGCGCATCCAGGCTGACGACCGGGTGATCAGGCATATGCGCCGCGATCCAGGTGTCCTTGCCCGATCCCGGCAGCCCCGACAGCAGCGTGACGGTGCACCTGGGATCCTCCCAGGCCGCGAAATGCGGGTCCCGGTCCTCGCGTTCGAAAAAGGCCACGCGGCTTTCGTCATTGGCAAAGCCGAAAGGCGCGGTCAGACAGCCCTCTTCGACGAAGGTTTCGCGCGCGAGATCGGTGTTGGTGACGATCCCCGGCACGTCCTGCGCGATGCGCCCTCGCGCATCGGCGCGGGCGTGCAGGCACAGAAGGTCGGGCCGGCAGCGCCAGGACAGCTTGATCGCCTCGCGCGCCGGGTCGTCCCGTTCGATCAGCCAGAAGGGCACCTGGTGATAGCTGATGATCCCGCAGAGCGCCTCGCGCCAGGCAAAGGGCACCTGGACCTCGCGCAGCAGGCGGCGGGCCATCAGCGAGCCCCGGCGCGAATGGCCGGGGGCCTTGATGCGGCCATCCTCGGTGACCGTCGTGCCGGGTTTGCCCACGTCGTGCAGCACCGCCGCCCAGAACAGCAACTCCCGATCCGCCCCTGGCAAGGCGCGCCAGTCCGGATCGGCAATCAGCGCCTCCAGCACCATGCAGGTATGGATGCCCACATCGCCCTCGCCATGATGGATCGGGTCCTGCGGGCAGTCGTCCAGCGCCTGCAACTCGGGCCAGAGGGCCTGAATGCCCCCCCAGTCCAGCCGCCAATCGGGCGCCTGCGGCACCAGCGCCAGGAGATCGGGGAAAGAGAGATGTGCCATCACAGCCCCTCCCCGTCATAGGCGCCCGGCAGGCCAAGGCACTCGGCAAAGATGTCGACCCCCTCGGCCAGCCCGTTTTCAAGGATCGGCCGGTCGTGCCAATGGCCTTCGGATGCCTCGATCGCCTGCTTGAAGCCCGCACGCACGTATTTGTACCGCTCGGCCACCACGCCCTCGCGCTCCAGCTTCACATAAAGCCCTTCGGCCAGGTCGCTCTTCTCGGTCTGCTTCCCGACCATCTCCAGCCGCGAGCCCGAGGCCAGGGCGGCGCGTTCCAGCGCCTCTTCCCAACCGGGCGTGCGGTAGAGGGACGGCTTGATGAAGCTCTCGACCTGCTTGACGCTGCGCAGTTCGCCCACATGCAAGACCGGCACCGGCATGATCGGCAGGCCGCTCAGCAGGTTCCGCCGTTCCTCGGTGGAGAGGAAAACCCCGGTCTCGCGGTCGAAGACGTCGAACTCCATGAAGTAATGCGGCAGCGCGTCGTAGAACTGCGTGTGCTTGGCCAACATCCATTCGCCATACATGACGAAACGGCAATCCAGCCGCGCGTGCAGGCGCGGCGCCAGCACGCTGGCCCATGTCTTGAAGAGGCCGAAGTGCCGTTCCCGCCCGCCGCCGGTCAGGTAGTGACCACGGCTTTGCAGCAGCAGGTTGCCCGAGGCGTCGAAGGAGACGGCGCAATTCGCGCCATCGAGTTTCTCTTCGACGACAAGGCTTTCGCCCGCCAGTTCCTTGAGAGGTTTGTCATCCGCCAGATCGCCCACCTGAAGGCGCGAGCCTTCAAGGTGCCGCGTCCGCGGGTATTTCAGAATATCCATTTGTCCATGTCCTGTCCGGGCACAAGGGGGATGCCCCCGCGCCGCTGCCCACATCGAACCGATGACCACCCCGGCGGGCGGCATCGCGTTGGTTCGTATGTGGCTGTCCATTACATGGCGAATACTCCTTGCGGCCGTCATAGGCGCCTTTGCACCTCCGGCCCAGTGGGGAATACCTGCCCTGCCCCGGCCCTAGCGTGCCTGCAACACATTGGTGCGCTCCCGCAGGGTCTGGAAGGGGATGCCATCGTCGCGGGCATCGAAGTCATATGTGATGGTTGCGGCGTTCTTTTCCGGGTCCTCCTCGTCCCAGACCGGCTTGTCGAAGGCCCAGACGCGATCCCCCAACTTGAACGCCTCTTCGAGGTCATGGGTGATCATGAAGACGGTCATGCCGGTCTCATCCCGCAGCTCCTGCAGGAAATCGTGCATGACAATCTTTGTCCCCGGGTCCAGCGCGCCAAAGGGTTCGTCCAGCAGCAGGATCTTGGGGTCGCTGGCCAGCGCCTGGGCAATGGCCAACCGCTGCAACATGCCCCCCGACAGGTCCGCCGGGTACTGACCGGCCACATGGCCAAGCCCGATCCGGTCCAGCGTCTTGCGCGCCTTGGTGCGTTCCTCGGTGCGCCGCGCACGCGACAGCCGCCCCCAGAAATTCGTGTCGAAGGCAATAGCAGCCACCAGGTTGTCGATCACCGTCATGTGCGGAAAGACCGAATAGCGCTGAAAGACGATGCCGTGGTCGCGCCCCGGCTCCTGCGCCATCGGCGCGCCGTCGATGTGGATCTCGCCATGCGTGGGCAGTTCCTGCGCCAGCAGCAGCCGCAGGAAGGTGGACTTGCCACAGCCAGAGGCGCCGACGATGGAAATGAACTGACCCTTGGCGACCGAGACGTTGATGTTCTCGATGATGGTGCGCTTGCCATAGGCCTTGGCCACGCCTTTGACTTCGACATAGCTCATAGCGACTCTCCATCCCAGGGGAAGGCCCGTTTCGAGATCTGGCGCAGCGCGAAATCCAGCAGGTAGGCGAGGAGCGTGATCCAGACGACGTAGGTCAGGATCACGTCCATCGCGAGGTAGCGCCGGACAAGGAAGATGCGGTAGCCCAGCCCCTGGTCGGCGGCGATGGCCTCGGCAGCGATCAGGAACAGCCAGGCCGGTCCCAGCGACAGCCGCACCGCCCCGATCAGGCGCGGCAGAACCTGAGGCAGGATCACGTTCAGCCCGATCGCCATCGAGGAGGCCCCCAGCGTCTGCGCCTTGATGAACTGTTCGCGTGGCAGGTCGATCACCCGCTGGCTCATGTCGCGGATCAGGAAAGGCGCGATGCCGATGACGATCAGCGCCACCTTGGAGACCTCGCCCAGCCCCAGCATGATGAAGAGGATCGGCAGGACCGCCAGCGGCGGCACCATCGAGAACACCGCCACGAAAGGCGCGAAGGGCGCGCGCATGTAGGGCAGCATCCCGATCAGGATCCCCATCACCAGCGCCAGCGAGGACGCGATCAGCACCCCGATGAACAGCCGCCTGAGGCTTGCCCAGGTGTCCAGCCAGAACAGGATCTCTCCCGACCGCCGGTCCGGTTCGGTCAAAAGGCGTTCAGCCGTCGACAGGATCGTGGTGGGTGCGGGCAAGAGCTTGTCCGACGGGTTCACCGCAAGCCGCATTTCCGATCCGATCATGTAGATGCCCAGCACGGCGAGAAACGGCAAGGCGGCCAGCACCGTGGCCAGAACCGGGCCCGGTCTTCGATTGATCCAGCGCATGGGGTATCCTCGACAGGCAGAGGTCCCGGGTCAGGCCCGGGACGGGGTGGAATGGACCCGGCCCGGTGCCTTGACCGGGCCGGGGGTCGCTCAGAGAGCCCCGTCCGCCGCCATCTGCATGTAGGTGGTGTCGAAACGGAACTTCACGTTGTTCGGGTCACCGGTGGTCGTGCCGTCGGGGTATTCCACGCCGACGAAATCCGGGCTTGGCGCGCCCTCGCCCAGGATGCCCTTGTCGAACAGGAACTCGGCCACGTTGACCATCGTCGTCGGCAGCTCGGCCCCCTTGGTGAAAGTGACCGCCGCCGCCGGGTCATAGAACATCTCGGTCGACTCCAGCTGTGCCTTGTAGCCCGCAAGATCGGTACCCGAGGCCTCGGCCATCGCGGTCAGCACCTCTTCGTCACCCGCCGCCATCAGGCTCAGAACCTCGTACCAGGCGCCCACCAGCGCCTTGCCGAAATCGGGATTGGCCGCCAGCGTGTCCGTGTTGACCACCATCAGGTCGATGATCTCGCCGGGGATGTCGGAACTGTCGAACACCTTGGTCGCGTTCGGTTCCTCCAGGATGGTCGAGACCAGCGGGTTCCATGTCACCACCGCCTGCACGTCCGAGGTGGTGAAGGCCGCGATCATGTCCGCGTCCGAGGTGTTGATGACCCCGCCCAGGTCACGCTCTGCCAGGTCGACGCTGTCCAGAGCGCGGGCCAGCAGGTAATGCGAGACCGACAGTTCCACCAGGTTGACAGGCTTGCCAGCAAGGTCGGCCAGGCCGCCGTCCTTGACGATCACCGCGTCATTGCCGTTCGAGAAATCGCCGACGATCAGCGCCGTAGTGTCCACGCCGCCGCCCGCCGGGATCGACAGCGTGTCCATGTTGGTGGCCGAAACGCCGTCAAAGGCACCCGCCGTGTACTGGTTGATGGACTCGACGTAATCGTTGATCTGCACGATATCGACCGTGATGCCGTATTTCTCGGCCCATTTGTCCATGATCCCGGACTCGTCCAGGTAGCCCCAGGGCATCCAGCCGACGTAGATCGACCAGGCCACGCGGAAATCGGTTTTCTCCTGCGCCAGCGCGGGTGCGCCGGCCAGCATGGCCAGCGCCGCGGTGGCGGCCATGAAATGGCGTCTTGCAAACATGGGTAGTCCCCTCGTGCAGCGTTCCGCCAAAAAGTTCGCAAATCGGGGGACCGAGGCGGAACTCGAGAGAACGGTAGCCCCCAATGCGCAGTGTTCTCCCGGGTTTTTGCCCCGCCGTGTCCCACCGGGAATTTGCCCGGCCGGTGGCGTCTCTTGGACCAGACCCTCAAGGGAGAGAGTGAGGCGGAACCCTAGACGCCCTGCATGGATCAGCATCTTGCGCATGGAATTTCTGTCACCTCGGGTGCTTCAAATCAGGGCGGTTCAAAATGGATTAGCTGAAAGTATACGCGATTTTCCGGGTCTCTGGTCGAAAAATCGGCAGGCTTGTTGCGCAACGCGTCCCCGCGGGCAAGGCTGCGGGCATGAGCTATCCCGTTGCCTCGCCGTGGTACGGCACAAAGCAGATCGACGATCGCACCTGGGTTCTGAGCGAACCGCATGTGCATCCGATCTTTTCCGCCAACATTTTCCTCGTGCTTGGGTCAGAGGCCGACATGGTTGTCGACAGCGGCATGGGCGTGGCGCCACTGCGGCCCGTGATCGACGCATTGCGGCCCGATCCTGAAAGACCGCTGATCCTGTTCACCACGCACACACATGTCGATCACATCGGCGCGGCGCATGAGTTCGAGACGCGGCTCGTGCACCCGCTGGAGGCCGACGAACTGGCCGCGCCCGAAGCCTACAGCCTCGACACCTCCGGCATTCCGGACCGGCTCGCCAAGCTCTTTGCCGATGCAGGCTATCCGCCGCTCTGGCCGCACCTTGTGGATGCGCTGCCGCATGCGGACTACGACCTGACCGCCTACAGGCTGCAACTTGCACCCGCGACCGAAACGGTCGAGGATGGCGCTGTGGTGGACCTTGGTGACTGGCAGGGCGAGGTACTGCACCTGCCCGGGCACTCACCCGGCCAGATCGGCCTTTGGCATGGAGAGAGCGGCACACTCTTCGGGGCCGACGCGATTTACGACGGACCGCTGATCTACGAGGGGCCGGGCATGGACATTGCCGCCTATGCCGAAACCCTGCGCCGCATCCGCGCGCTGCCGGTCAACCGGGTCCTGGGCGGCCACGACCCAGCCTTCGGGCGCGACCGCTGTCACCGGATCGTCGATCACTACCTCGCGCTCTGGGACGCCTGAACCGCCCCCTCAGGCCACGTCGTTGAGCACCTCGATCGGGCGCGTCAGCGGCACGTCCCGCGACTGGCCGAAGAAATCCACCGCGTGCCAGATCAATTCTCCATCTCCGGTGCAGCTCAGCACGGGCAGCCCCTCGGTCAGGGGATTTGTGGACAGCTCCGCGATCCCGTGCGCCCCGTCCCAGCAACCAAAGGCAAATCCCTGCCCGAATTGCTGCTGCATGGCCCAGGTCCGCTGCCCCGCCTCCAGCGCGGCGATCATGTTTCGCGAGTTTTCCGCCTCCGGCAGCCCGACACCAAAGACGAACCGCGTTCCGACGGTGACCAGGTAGGCGTCCGCCGTGCCCGCCTTCATGTGCACCGCGCTGGCGGGATGGTCGCTGCGTCGGTTCCAGAGCTCCGCGTAATCGCCCAGCACCCCGGTTTCCATCAGTTGATCCGAGCCGCGGAATTCAAGCTGGCCGCTGTCTTCCTGCTCGGGGCGGCCATGCCAGTTGATCAGCCGCTGCCAGGTGCAGACATCCGCGTTCAGCTCGACCACGCCCGCGAACCCCTCGGCCCGCAAGAGCGACAGCAGCGCCGCGTCCGGAAGGTCCGCCAGCGCCGTGGCGCCGCGGATGTCGGGCCGGTTCGGCGGGATGCGGACATCGACGTAAAGCGGTCCGCACTGCATCCAGTGCACCGTTGTTTCCGTGTCGCAAAACGCCTGCGACTTGAGCCAGGCCCTGTGCCAATGGCCCTGGAGGGTCTCGGTCGTGATCATTCCGCTGCCATCCTCTGTTCACTCATCGCCGTGATGATGTCCTCGGCGCTCAGGACCGCGCCTTCCTGCAGGTATTCCATCGCGTTCAACGCGGCCTGGTGCGCCTCGGACGAGGTGCCCCCCACGCAATCCGAAACCACACGGCAATGGTAATCCCCCTGGTGCCCGTCGACGAAACTGTAGTGGACACAGACATCCGTCATGCCGCCGACAAGGATCAGCGTCTGCGCCTTCAGGCCCTTCAGCAGGATTTCCATTTCCGTGCCGTAAAAACAGGAATACCGCCGCTTGGGGACGTAGTAGTCGCCCGGCAGGCGGCCCAACTCCTCGAAGGCGACCGGCGTGCCCGGTTCCCCCTCCATGCAGTGGATGCCCTCGGACCCGTCCAGTTCGCGGCCGTAATCCACCATGTCGCGGCGGTGGATTTCCTGCACGAAGACAACCGGGATGCCCGCGTCATGGGCTGCGTCCACGACGCTGCGCGCACGTCGCATGTTGTCGGAATAGCCCGGCATGATCGGGATACCGGGATCTCCGTCCATGAAGGCGCTCTTCTGGATATCGATGACCAGAAGAACCGGGTTTCCGACGATGGTGGGCTGACGGGCCATGACGCTCTCCTTCAGTTGCGAGATTGATCCGCGCCCATCAGGCGCGGCAGGTCGCCCCAGCGGGCGACGGCGGAAAAGACAAGGACAGAAACACCGATGAAGGTGATCGCGGCCACGGCCATCGTTGGCGTGTAGCCGTTCCTCAGCGAGTTGAAGATCTGCAGCGTCACGGTGGCAAAGCCCGAGGCCGAGACGAAGAACATCACGACGAACTCGTTGAAGGACAGCACGAGCACGAAGAAAAAGCCCGAGATCGTATAGGGGATCGTCTGCGGCAGGATCACGGTGCGGAAGGTCACGGCCTCGGTGGCCCCCATCGTGGCGGCGGCGTCGAGATGCGACCGGTCGATGCCTTGCAGCCCGATCGAGATCGTGACCAGCGGCAGCGCCATCAGCAGGACCGCGTGGCTGACGATGCCGGCCCAGATCGCGCCCAGCCCGCCCAGAAAGCCCCAGAAGAACCCCAGCCCCACCCCAAAGACGATGGGAGGCACCGCAAAGGGCATGGACCCCAGCGCCGCCAGTGTGCGCGACAGTTTCGACCCCGTGGACCACAGCACGTAGGCCACCGGCCAGGCCAGAAGCACCGCCAGCAACGCCGCGCCGACGGCGACGATCACCGAATTCACCAATGCCTGCGTCCAGACAGGCTCGGAGACGAAAAACTCGCCAAAGCGCGCCAGCGTCGGGTCGCGCGGAGGAAAGAACATGCTGCGTCCGCCGTTCAGGGCCGCGCCGCAGACCACGGCGATGGGCAGCGCCAGAACGACCGCGCAGAACGCCATGTAGAGCGGTCCGAGAACGCGCATCACCTCGCCTCCGCCCACTTGTTGAACATGTGGCCGAGCGTCAGGCAGACCCCGGCCGAGATCAGCAGGATCACCGCCTGCGTCGCCCCGAAGGGCGCGTTCAGGTTGGCGCCCCGGATGTTGCTGTAGATCGCCACCGCCGTCGTGTGTTGCGCGGGCGCGGCAAAGACCGTCACGGCGACATAGGTGCCCAGCAGGAAGACAAACAGCAGCAGGGTCGATCCGAACAGGGGCAGGCGAATGGCGGGCAGGATCACGGTGCGCGTCACGGTCCAGCCCCCGGCCCCCATCGTCCGTGCCGCCTCGCTTTGCGACCGGTCGAGCCGCGAGAGCGCCGGGTAGAGCAGGATCACCGCGTAGGGCCAGACGAGATAGCTCATCGTCAGGATGGTCGCGAATTGAGAGGTCTTGAGCTTGACGTTGCGCGGGCTGGCCAGGCCCCAGTCGCGCGGTGTCTGGAACCATCCCACGTCCTTGAGCCATTGGGTCAGCCCGGTGGACTTGAACAGCGCCGGCAGGCCCGAGTTGTTCGACAGCAGGATGTCCCAGCCCATGACGATGAAGACCTCGGACAGCGACAGCGACGACAGGATGAAAACCAGCCAGGCCGCCTGCGCCCGGCGCGACAGCCGCGTCAGCAAAAGCGTGAAGGGCAGCGCCGTCAGTACCGCCAGCAAAGAGGCGACCACCGCGTACCAGAAGCTGAACCCAAGCTGTTGCAGGTAGAGAAACGTCACCTCATCCGGCCAGAGCGCGCCGACGAAAAACCGCTGATAGTTCGCCAAGGTGAAGTCCCACTGCCAGGCGGCGCCCTCGATCTTGCGACCGAAACTGATGGCGATGACCAGCAGAAAGGGCACGACGCAAAGCACCCCGATCACGACGCTCAGCAGCCAGGGCAGGATGCGGCGGGGCGTCGGACGCGTGCGCGCGGGGCGGTCTGGCGTCTCGGCCTCGATCCGCTCCACCGCCGTCATTCGGCGGCCACCGCGGCCTGCGGATCGGGAAAGACGTGCAGCGCCTCGGGCGGCAGACGGACCTCTGTCCGGTCCCCGATGACAAGCGATTGCCGGACTTCGCCCGGGGCGTTTTCGACCACCATCGCCCCCAAGGGTGTATCCAGGTGATATTCGCGGACCGGGCCGAGATCGCGCACGAAAGTCACCTTCGCGGAGAGCCGGTTTTCCCCCGGCTCATCGTCGAGGCAGGCCCGTTCGGGCCGGATCGCCACCCGCACCGGAGAGCCGCGGACGAAATTCGGCCTGGCGGAGAGATGCATGGGACCGACGCGGATGCCGCCGGGTTCGGTCACACCGTCAAAGAAGTTCGCCTTGCCGATGAAATCCGCGACAAAGGCATTGTCGGGGTGATGATAGATGTCCTGCGGGCTGCCCACCTGTTCGACACGTCCGTTCGACATGACGACGATGCTGTCGGCCATCGTCATCGCCTCGCGCTGATCATGGGTGACGACGACGGTTGTGATACCAAGGCGTTGTTGCAGCAGGCGCAGTTCCACCTGCATTTCCTCGCGCAGCTTGGCGTCGAGCGCGGACATGGGTTCGTCCAGCAGAAAGACCTCTGGTTCCTGCGCCAGGGCGCGGGCGATGGCGACCCGCTGGCGCTGCCCGCCGGACAGCGCCCCGATGCGCCGGTCGCCGAAGGCCGACAGTTGCACGAGGTCCAGCAGGCGGTTCGCCCGTTCCGCCGCCTCCGATTTACCGACGCCGGAAATGCTGAGTGAATAGGCCACGTTCTCCCGCACGCTCAGATGTGGGAACAGGGCAAAGCTCTGGAACACCATGCCGAACTTGCGCTTGTGCGCCGGTAGATCGGTGATGTTGCGCCCGCCCAGCAACAACACCCCAGAGGACGGCGCCTCCAGCCCCGCGATCATCCGCAGAAGCGTGGTCTTGCCACAACCCGAAGGGCCCAGCAGCGCGGTCAGCTTTCCCTCGTCAAAGGTAAGATTGACATGTTCGACGGCACGGGTGCCGCCGAAGCTTTTCGAGATGCCCTTGAGAACAAGGCCGGACATGGACGGTTACGCCCCGGCCAGCATCTTGTCCCAGCTCTCCTTGATGAAGGTCTCCTTGTCCAGGTAGGCCTCGTAAGCGGGCCGGATCGACGGCGTGCCCGAGACGAAATCGAATTCCTCGTCCGTCAGGTCCGTCTTCGACTTGTCGACCAGAGGCGCGGTGCCGATCTTGCGGCTCATCAGGGCCTGCGTGGCCGGGTCGGACGAGAAGTTGATGAACTCCGCCGCCTCGTCCGACTTTTCAGACAGAGACGACAGGCACCAGGATCCGTAGTCCTGCGGGTTGCCTTCCTTGGGAAAGACCGGCTTGATCGGGAAACCATCCGCGGCCATCAGGTTGGCCACATCCAGGTAATATTGGCCGCCGATCACGTCGCCGTTCTTCATCGACTGTTCCATCTGGCTTTCGGCCGACCACCACAGCGCGACGTTCGGCTTGATCTCTGCCGCCTTCTCGATCAGCGCGAGGATGCCCTCGTCGGTCTTGAAGGTCTCTTCGCCGTCAAAGAAGGTCGCCGCGACGATGTCGAGGAACTGCGAGTTGTAGTTGCGCGACAGGCCCAGAGAGGCCTCGTAAATCGAGCTGTCCCAGAAGTCCGCCCAGCTTGCAGGGACATCGACCTCGCCCGGGTTGATGACCATCGCCGTGAACCAGGACATGGCCCCGACCCCCAGCGCTCCCTCGGGGGCCTCGAAGACGAAATAGGGATCCAGGTTGCCCGCCGCCGGCATGGCGGCCAGGTTCAGCGGTTTCAGAAGCCCGCCGATGCGGCTGGCCTTGATCAGCGTGTCGCGCGCGTAGAGAGACAGGTCGGCGGGCACGCTGCCGGCGGCGGTCGCCTGCTGCATGGTCACCAGCCAGTCGGTCGAGTTGGGCTGGGTCACGCTTTCCACCGCGATGCCGGCGGCATCGGTGAAGGCGGGATAGACGAATTCCTTGAAGCTGTCCTCGAAATAGCCGCCATAGCTGCCGATCTTCAGGCTGCGCGTCTGCGCGATCAGCGGCGTGCCCAGCACACTGGATGCGGCGAGCCCTGCGGCCCCGGTCTTGAGCAGAGTACGTCTGTTGAGCTTGGTCATGGTGAGCTTCCTCATTCCCCGGCCGCGCCTTTCGCCGCGTGGACGCTGGCAGCCTCGTCATGCCCCCATGAGCGCGCGCAGACCGGTGACCGGTCAAAGAAAGCGACCGCAAAGAGACCAGTCGCCCCGGCAATTGATCAAATCGCAGGCAAACGGCACCGACCCGGCGGCATTCTTAATCGCCGCAGGGACCCGATCCGCCCTTTCGGGCCAGCCTGGGAACAGGCAAACGACTCGGGAGAGAACGCATGGCGCGCAGCACGATTTCGGACGACCAGAAGGCCCTGACGGTTGAGGATGCGACACTGCCGGTCGTCGATCTCTCGGGGCTGTTCACGGGGGACGTCGCCGACAAGACCAAGGTCGCCGCCGATCTTGGTCATGCGGCGCGGACCTCGGGGTTCTTCTACATCACCGGGCACGGGATCTCGCAGGAGTTGATCGACGCTGTCTTTGCGGCGTCGAAGGAAATCCACGACAAGCCGCGCAATTTCAAGATGCGCTATTGGTCCGGCTTCACCACCCATCACCGTGGCTATGTCCCCTTCGAGGAGAACGGCGCCGATTTCCCCAAGTCGATCAATTTCAACGAAGCCTGGGACATGTCCTACGAGGCGCCCGAGGATCACCCGGACTACCTCGCCGGCTGGCGCATGACGGGCCCCAACGTCTGGCCCGATATTCCCGGCTGGAAAGACACGATTTCAACCTATTACGACCAGGCCTTCGCGCTTGGCCTGCGCCTGCTGGACGCTCTGGCGCTGGAACTCGGGGTCGAAACAGAGGAACTGACCCGGCACATCACCTATCCCACCTCGCAGCTGCGGCTCCTGCGCTACATCCCCAACGAGATGCCCGCGACCCGGGAAATGGTCGGCATCGCCGCCCATTCGGACTTTGAATGTTTCACCATCCTGATGACCGGCGCGCCGGGCCTTCAGGTGATGAACGCCGAGGATGTCTGGATCGAGGCACCGCCGATCCCGGGCTGTTTCGTGGTCAACATCGGCGACATCTTCGAGACATGGTCGGGCGGGCAGTTCAAGTCCACGCAGCACCGCGTCGCCAATCTGGGCGAGGAAAGGTACTCTTTCCCGCTGTTCTTTGGCCTGGACTACCATGCGGTTGTCGAACCGCTGGAGAAGTTCCGCACGCCTGAGATCATGGAAAAATACCCGCCGATGAAGGCCGGGGATCACCTGATGCGCATGTCCGTGAACGCATTCCGCTACATGGCAGACGCGCGCGAAAAGGGCGAGATGGTGCTGGAGTTCGATGTCCCGGACGAGAACCCCTTCAAGCGCGAGGCGAAAGAGCCCGGCACATGAACCCGCGTGCCCATCCCGATTTCGATCCCAACCCCCTGCCCCGCAGCGCCACCTTGGGGGGTTTTGACCTGACGCCACTCTCGCCTGCCGTGGTCGAGGAAGATTTCGCAGCCGTTGCCGGATCGGCGCATGTCCTCAAAGGACTTTTCGGCGACTGGCCCAACGGGCTGACGCTGGAGGAAAACCTCTGGGACATGGGTTGGCATTATCGCGAGTTCTTTGAAGGCTGGTCCCTGCGCGACAAGGACGGTGTCTATATCGGTTGTGCCTATTTCCATCCCGAGATGGGCCGGAGAGGTGCGGTGCTTGGCTATGTCTGGATCGTCGACCGGGCGGACCGCATGGCACTGCAGGCGATGGTCATCGAAGAGATGACCGACTGGCTGAATGGGCTGGTGGCGCAACCGGTCACCGTGACCTGGCATCAACCGCCCGGCTGAGCGTCGAACCGAAAGAGTGCCGCGCGTGCCCGCGTCTCTTCGCGCAGAAAATCGATCACCCGGCGGATGCGCGCGATCTCGCGGTCGTCCTCGGCATGCAGCAGCCAATAGGCGCGGGTAAATCGGATCTGGTCCGGCAGCACCGGCACCAGCGCCGTTTCGCGCGCCATGAAACAGGGCAGCACGCCCAACCCGACACCGCTTTGCACCGCTTCAAGCTGGGCCTGGACGGTGGCGGCCTTGTAGACCGTCCGCGCGCCGGGATGCACCAGACGGTTGAAATCCAGTGCCTCGGTATACAGCAACTCGTCAATGTACCCGACCAGCGGCATGGTGGCGAGGGCCTCGCGGTCGTCCGGTTTGCCATGCGCCTTGAGAAAGCCATGCGAAGCGTAGAGGCGTAGCTCGTACTCGGTCAGTTTCTGCATGACGAGCCGCCCGGTTTGCGGGCGGTCGAGGCTGATGGCGATGTCGACCTCGCGGTTCCACAGCTTGTGCGCGGCAGGCACCGGCACCAGCTCGATTTCCAGTTCGGGTTCCTGCCGCAAGAGCCCGGGCAGCATCCGCGACAGAACCGCGTTGCCGAACCCGTCCGGCGCCCCGATCCGCACCCGCCCGGTCAGTGCGCCGGGGCGTTGCAGGCGGTCAAGGATCTGCGCCGCCTGCGTCTCCATCCGTTCGGCCAGCGGGATCAGGGCGGCGCCGGCCTCTGTCGGTATCAATCCGCCCGCACCCGGTTCCAGCAGGCGATTGCGCAGGGTCTCTTCCAGCCGTGCGACACGGCGGGCCACGGTGGTATGGCTGACGCCCAGCCGACGGGCAGCACCACTGAACCGCCCGTGCCGGGCGGTTTCCAGGAAATAGCGAACATCCGACCAGTCGAGGGATAGGCTCATGCCGGCTCCTTTCCCCACAGCATAGCCTGCCGCAATATGAACGAAAACAGGCATCCCCCGTTCGTTTTTGCAGATTGCGCCGCCGGACCACGACAACCCATACTGCACCCGGACCAGAGGGAGGCCGCCGTGCAGGATATTGGAACCTATGACTATGTCATCGTCGGCGCGGGCAGCGCCGGCTGCGTGCTGGCCAATCGCCTTTCCGAAGATCCGGACACCCGCGTGCTGTTGCTGGAAGCGGGCGGCAGCGACAATTACCACTGGATCCACATCCCCGTCGGCTACCTATACTGCATCGGCAATCCGCGCACCGACTGGGGGTACAAGACCGCCGCCTGCGAGGGGTTGAACGGGCGCGAGCTGCTGTATCCACGCGGCAAGGTGCTGGGCGGCTGCTCCTCGATCAACGGGATGCTCTACCTGCGCGGACAGGCGGCGGATTACGACGGCTGGCGGCAGATGGGGCTGACCGGCTGGGGTTGGGACGACGTGCTGCCCTATTTCCTCAAATCCGAGGACTACTATGGCGGCGCCGACGAGATGCACGGCGCGGGCGGCGAATGGCGGGTCGAAGAGGCGCGCCTGCGCTGGGAGATCCTCGACGCCTGGAAGGCGGCGGCGGTCGAGGCGGGCTTGCCGGAGACCGACGATTTCAACCGGGGCGACAATTTCGGGGTCGGTTATTTCAAGGTCAACCAGCGCAAGGGCTGGCGGTGGAGCACGGCCAAGGGGTTCCTGAAACCGGCCCGCCAGCGGGCCAACCTGGACGTCATGACCCATGCCCAGGCAGAGCGGCTGCTCTTCGACGGACGGCGGGCGACCGGGCTGCGGTTCCGGCGCGAGAATGCACCGATGCAGGTTCATTCACGACGCGAGGTGATCCTGTCCGCGGGGTCGATCGGGTCGGTTCAGATCCTGCAGCTCTCGGGGATCGGCTCCGGCGCCCTGTTGCAGGACCAGGGGATCGACACCGTCCTGGATCAGCCCGGTGTCGGCGCCAACCTGCAGGACCACTTGCAGATCCGCTGTGCCTACAAGGTCTCGGGGGCGAAGACCTTGAACAGCATGGCCTCGTCGCTTTGGGGACAGGCGAAAATCGGGCTGGAATACCTTGCGACACGCTCCGGGCCGATGTCGATGGCCCCCAGCCAGCTTGGGGCCTTCGCCTATTCGTCACAGGAGGTGGCGACCCCGGACCTGGAATACCACGTCCAGCCCGTGACGCTGGAGGCCTTTGGCCAGCCGCCGCACGAATTCGACGCGATCACCGCCAGCGTCTGCCACCTGCGCCCCGAAAGCCGGGGGCATGTGCGCATCACCTCTCCCGACCCGATGGCGCATCCGGAGATCCAGCCGAATTACCTCTCGACCGAGGGTGACCGGATCGTGGCCGCCCGGGCCATCCGGCTGACGCGGCGGATCATGGACCAGCCGGCGCTGGCGCGATACCGCCCCGAGGAATTCAAGCCGGGGCCAAGTTACCAGAGCGATGCGGAGCTTGCCGAGGGCGCCGGGCAGATCGCCTCGACGATCTTTCATCCCGTGGGCACGGCGCGCATGGGCACCGATCCCGCCGCGGTGGTGGGACCGGACCTGAAGGTCAACGGCATCGGCGGGCTACGGGTGGTCGATGCCTCTGTCATGCCGCGTATCACCTCGGGCAATACCAATTCGCCCACCATCATGATTGCCGAGAAGGCCGCCGACATGATCCGTACCGAGGCGCGGGAACAGGTGACGGCCTGAACCGCTTTCGAGAGGTGTTTCGCCGCGCTGACGCGCGACGACTGGCGGGGGGCTTTGCCCCCCGGACCCCCCAGAGGTATTTTTGGCCCAAAGAAACAGGGGCATGTGCCAGGCTTGCAGATGCCTGCGCAGGGATAGCCCTGGCCGGTTCCCCCGGCGACGAAGGGGGGCTAGAACCCTGCTGAAAGCGCCGTGCGGGCCGGTTCCGTCCGGGCCACGACGCGGCCATCCGAGATAACGGCAAGGCGCGCGGGCCGCAGGCGCAGCGCCTCGATCGGGTCGGGCGCGTCCAGGACCACGAGACTGCCGCGCTTGCCGGGGGCGAGGCCGAAGTCGAGGCCCAGGACCTGTGCCGGGGTTTCCGTGACCATCTGGAAAGCGGCGCGCATCTGGTCAGGTGCGGTCATCAGGGCAACGTGCAACCCCATGTGCGCCACCTCGAGCATGTCGCCCGAGCCCAGCGGATACCAGGGATCGCGCACGCAGTCCTGTCCGAAGGCCACAGTGACGCCGGCGGCGCGCAGTTCCGGCACGCGGGTCTGGCCGCGCCGTTTCGGATATGTGTCCATCCGCCCCTGGAGGGTGATGTTGATGAGCGGGTTGGGGATCGCGGCCACCCCTGCCTCGGCGATCAGCGGCAGGAGTTTCGCGACGTAATAATTGTCCATCGAATGCATCGAGGTCAGGTGCGACCCAGCCACGCGGCCCTGCAACCCGCAGCGGATCGTCTCGGCGGCCAGCGTCTCGATATGGCGGCTGAGGGGGTCGTCGCTTTCGTCGCAATGCAGGTCGACGCGCAGGCCTCGCTCGGCGGCCAGTTCGCAGGCCGCCCGGACAGAGGCCGCGCCATCCGCCATCGTGCGCTCGAAATGCGGGATCCCTCCGACCACGTCGACACCGGCATCCAGCGCGCGGACCACCTGTCGTTCAGCGCCGGGGGCGCGGTACCAGCCGTCCTGCGGGAAGGCGACCAGTTGCAGGTCCAGCACGCCGCGCACCGCCTCGCGCACCTCCAGCAGCGCCTCGACCGTGCGGAACTTCGGGTCGGTCACGTCGACATGGCTGCGGATCGCCAGCACGCCCTTGCCAACCGCTTGCCGGCAATAGTCCAGCGCGCGGGCGACGATCTCCTCCCTCGTTTGCTCCTGTTTCAGCTCGCCCCAGAGCGAGATGCCCTCGAGCAGCGTGCCCGAGGCATTCACACGCGGGCGGCCATAGCTGAGCGTCGCGTCCATGTGGAAATGCGGGTCGATGAACGGCTGTGTCACCAGCTTGCCGCTGGCGTCGATCACCTCGCCCGCCTCGCCGGTGATGCCCGGTTCCACGGCCGTGATGAAACCGTCCGAAATGGCAACATCGGCAAGGGTGCCATCAGCCAGCAGCCCGCCCTTCACCAGGATGTCGATACTCATGCGCCCTGCCCCTTGTTCACGTTCCGGCCATCACATGCGCCGCGCCGGGCGCCCAGGTCAGCCAGAACCGCTGGCCCGGTTCGGGGGCGAGGTTTGCAAGCTGGTCCTCGGTGACCTGCGCCTTGAGTTCCACGCCCTCCGGACCTTCGAAATAGCAGATGATCCCGGTGCCTGCGAACTCTTCCGACAGGAATTCCGCAGGCAGGGCGCCCTCGCCCGGATCGCTGGCGCTGACCTGCATCCGGTCGGCGGCGACAACGATCTCCTGCCCCGGGGTCTTGCCCGGCAGAATGTTGTTTCGTCCCACGAATTCCGCGACAAAGCGGTTTTTCGGGGCGCGGAAGATTTCCTGCGGCTTGCCGATCTGGGCGATCTCGCCGTGACCCATGATGACCACGCGATCCGCCATCGCGAAAGCCTCGGACTGGGAATGGGTGACGTAGACGAAGGTGATGCCCAGTTCCTTTTGCAGCCGGGTCAGAACGCCCTGCATGCGGATCACCAGGTGTGCGTCCAGCGCCGAAAGCGGTTCGTCCAGGAGCAGCATCCGGGGTTCTGTCACCAGACTGCGGGCCAGCGCCACGCGCTGGCGCTGGCCACCCGAGAGCTGGTCGATGCGGCGCGTCTCGAACCCCTTGAGCCCGAGACGTTCAAGCCAGAGCATGGCGCGGCCGTGCCGGTCGGGTTTCGGCACGCCGCGCATCTTCAGCCCGAATTCGACGTTTTCCTTGACGTTCAGGAAGGGAAACAGCGCCAGCGACTGCCAGACCAGCGGCGTGTCGCGGTCATGGGCAGAGACCTCGTTCATGCGCTTGCCGTCTATGGTGATCTCGCCCGCTGTCGGTTCTTCCAGCCCGGCAAGCATCCGCAGCGTCGTCGTCTTGCCGCAGCCCGACGGCCCCATGATGGCGACGAATTCGCCCCGCCCGATGTCGAGGTCGAGGTGCTTGACGGCCTCGAAGGTGCCATAGGTCTTGCGGACGCCCGAAAATCGGACAAGCGGATCCGTGTCAGTCATGCATTGGTCTTTCGCAGGATCAGGAGCTGGGCCACGATCACCAGCGCCATCGAGGTCAGGAAGACGACCGTGCCGATGGCGTTGATCTGGGGATCGACGTTGCCCTGCAAGATTTCGAGGATCATCACCGGAACCGTCTTGTTCAGGCCCGAGACGAACCAGGCGACGATGAACTCGTCGAAGCTGACGGCGGCCGTGAGGCAATAGGCCGAGATCAGGGCCGGCAGGCAGAAGGGGATCACCACGGCCCGCATGGCCCGCCACTGCGAGGCACCGAGGTTCCAGGCGGCGGCCTCCAGCGCAGGGTCCATCTGGCTGAGCCTGAGCCGGCAGATCGCCATCGCAAAGGGCGCGCCCATGACCGTATGAGCGACGACGATGCCGGGCAGCGTCCCGGAAATCCCCAGCCGTCCCAGCCAGGCCAGCATTGCCAGCCCCATGATCACCAGCGGGATGGTCGGCGGCAGCAGCGCCAGGGCCAGGTAGGCGGGTTTGAAGCGAAAGCCGTAGCGGAAATCGGTATAGGCGGTGACAAAGCCCAACGCGGTCGACAGGGCCGCCGCGCAGACGGCCACGATCAACGAGTTGCCGAAGGCGGTCCAGACCTCGGGGCGGGAAAAGGCGGTCTTGTACCAATGGGTCGTGAACTCCCCCAGCGGGACGGTCGGGAACCGGTCGGAGTTCAGCGAAAAGACCATGCTGGTCAGGATCGGCAGAAAGACGAAGGTGAAAAGCGCCACGAGGTAGAGGCGAAAGGCGATGTCCGAGGGGCGCATCATTTCCTCCGCCCGTAGGCTGCACCGACGGCAGCGAAGGCCGCGACGAAAAGCGTGGCGATCATCATGATGGCGACGACGGCGGCGCGCGGCCACTGCTGGCCGGACTTGGTGGTGTCGATGATGAGGATCGAAAGCGTCGGAGGCTTCGATCCGCCGAGGTAGAAGGGACTGACGAAATCGCCAAAGGACAGGATGAAGGCAAATGTGGCGCCCAGGATCAGGCCAATCCGCGCCGCAGGCAGGATCACCTGGAACAGCGTCTCACGCGGGGATGCGCCGAGGTTCCATGCTGCCTCGATCAGGTTGCGGTCGATGGCGGCCAGGCTGAAGGTCTGCAGGATGACGACCAACGGCAGGACGAGGGTCATGTAGCCCACCATCGCGCCAAAGCCCGAGTTGAGCATGGTGAAGGGCCCCAGCCCGCCAAAACCCAGCACCGCGTTGATCGGTCCGCTTTCGGCCAGCAGCACCTGCCAGGCGTAGACCCGCACGAGGTAGGAGGTGAAAAAAGGCACGATCAGGAAGAAGATCGCCCAGCGGCGGGTGGTTTCCGGCACGCGGAAGGCCAGCGCGTAGGAGGCCGGAAAGGCAATCAGGCTGGCCAGCACACCGGCCAGCGTCGCGCGCCAGAGCGTGACCCAGTAGGCGTTCCAGAAATAGTCGCGCCCCAGCATCCGGTCCCAGTTCTTCAGGACGAAGTCCGGCTCCATCCGGTAGTTGCGCACCAGCCAGAAGGACATGGCGACCATCAGGATCAGCGGGCCGACAAAGAACAGCCCCTGCCAGATCAGCAGCGGTAGGCGCCAGACATAGGGGTAGGCATCGAAGCGTTTGGACATGTTCGGGGAACCGGGGCAAAAGAGGCCCCGGCGCAAGGCCGGGGCGCAATGCCTGCGATCAGGCGGTCTTGTACTCGGACCAGAAGTCGTTCCAGTCCTCGAGGTCCTGCTGGCGCGGGATGTCGCGGAAGAAGAGACGGCCCTCGGAGAGCAGCTTGATCGGCGACTGGTCGTCCCCCTCGATCAGGCCCGAGCGTTTCGCCTCGGCCGGGTCGGCCTCCTGGATGGCCTTCCAGCCGGATTTCAGCGGCGAGAGGCCGGGATAGGCGGCCATCTTGATCGACTTCACCTGGCCCTCCGGGCTCAGCATGTAGTTGATGAACTTGTTGATGATCTCGTGCTTGGTCGTGCCCTTGCCGATGGAATAACTCTCGGTCCACTGGATGCCGCCCTCTTCTGGGATCACGCTGGCCACCGGGGCGCCGTCCTTTTGCAGGACACCGGTGATCCAGTCGCCGATGCCCGCCATCGCCAGCATCTCGCCGTTCTTGAGGCTTGCGAAGGTGCCGCCGTAATCGAAATAGCCGCCGACCTGGGGTTTCAGGCTCAGCGTCTTGTCCATGACCGCCTCCCAGGCGTCCTCGGAAATGTCGAAGGGCGACGGATCGCGGTTGCCCATCAACAGCGAGATCTGGCCAAGCGACGGCAGGTGCCAGTCGAAATGGCCGAGCTTGCCGGTGATCTTGGGGTTCCAGAAGGCGTTGTAGCTCATTGCCTCTTCGCGGGTCATCACGTCAGAGTTGTAGGAGACACCCAGGAGCCCGAAACGCACCATGACCGACCAGAGCTGGTCGTCGGTCCAGTGGCCGGGAAAATTCTGGTACTCGGGCCAGAAGTCGTCGAAGGGGTACAGGCTGGGGTCCATCTCCTCGATGTATCCGGCCATGTTCAGCTGCTGCACGAACTCTGCATCCGACAGGATCAGATCGTAGGTGCCCGGCGGCGACTGGGCGATCAGGCCCAGCATGTTGTCACCGCCGGCATAGTATTTTGGCACGAACTTGACGTTGTTGGCGGCCTCGAACTCGGCCACGATGTCGGGTTCGGCATGGCCGTACCAGGCCAACATGTTGATCTGCACCGGGTCCGCGGCCCAGGCGCGGTTGATCATCGGCGTCGTCAGCGCGGCACCCGCGGCCCCGGCCAGGAGGCGCCGCCGCGAAAGGGTAAAGGTCGATCTGGTCATGGAACCTCCGTGTCGGTCTGTTCTGTAATCCGCCGCCCGATCCGCGGAACTGCGGCCAAAGCGATCTGCTGCACAGCCTATGAGCAGATTGGACCAACTGGGAAATTTCCAGTTGGTATGATTGCATTTAGGATTCTTATGCTTTGACCGCTGATCGCGACCTCTGGATATGCTCCAGCAGGTGCTTCGCCAGCCCGTGCCCGGCCCCGCTCAGCGCGGCGTGCTTGTAGAACAGGCCAATGCGCAGGGGCGCCAACTGGGGAAAGCCCTCGTCCGGGCGGCCCACCCGCATGCCCGGCATCAATGTCGCCGGGGTTAGGGCCGTGGCCCCCAGCCCGGCGCGCACCGCCGTCTGCAATCCGGCCACGTCCCGCGACAGCAGCACGGTCCGCCAACTGCGCCCGGACAGCCGCAGGGCGTTACGCATCCGGCTGGCGTATTCGCAAGGCTCCGGGTGGCAGAGGATCGGCAAGGGTGCCCTGGGGTCCAGGTGGAAACTGTCCTTGACCGCCCAAAAGGGTTCGACCAGCGCGCTTTCGACAAGGTAGGGCACATCACCCTCAGGCACCACGGCCACGCAGATATCCAGCGTGTCGGCGGCAAGCGCCGTGCGCAGGCCGCTGGACAGAAGGCTTTCGATCTCGATGCTGACCTCGGGATGGGCCACCGCGAAGTCCGTGATCGCCTCGAGCAGGAAACTATGGGCGAAATCCATCGGCACGCCGACACGGATGCGCCCGGACAACGCCCGATCGACGAAATGCGCCACGATATCGTCGTTCAGCCGCAGCATCTGGCGCGCATAGGGCCCAAGGGCCACCCCCGCATCCGTCAGCGCAAACTGCCGTCCCGCGGTGCGGATCAGCTTGGTCTGCAACAGGTCCTCCAACCGCCGGATCTGCAGGCTGATGGCGGGCTGGGTCCGCCCCAGCGCCTGCGCCGCGCGGGTAAAACCACCCAGGTCGACGACGGTGACGAAGCTGCGAAGAAGGTCGGTCGGGATATTGGTGGCCATGCAAGCATAGTCGCGCCTTATGCAGTTATCAGGATTATAAATTTTTCATATGCCCAAGGGATTCATAGCTTCTGTCTGAAATACGGGAGATGATCCGATGACCTGCCCAGATTTTAGACAGTTGCTAAGCAGACAGGGGCCCATCGTGACCCCCGTCATCCACGTCCTGGACCGGGACCAGACGCTGGCCAACATCGACATCGCGTTGGAGGTGGGCTGCCCCGGTGTCTTTCTCATCAACCACGATTTCCCGATGGCGCCCTTCCTGCCGATCCTCCGCCAGGTCAGGGCCGCGCGGCCCGCTGCCTGGCTGGGCGTCAACTTTCTGGACCAGCCCGGCGACATTGCCTTTCCGGTGCTGGCAGGGCTCGCACGCGAGGGATTCTCCTTTCAGGCCTATTGGGCCGACGATGCGCGGATCGACGAGGCCGAACAGGTTCAGGCAGAGGCCGCGCGCATCGCCCGCATCCGCGCCGACAGCGGCTGGCAGGGACTGTATTTCGGCGGTGTCGCCTTCAAGAAGCAACGCCCCGTGCCGCCAGAAATGTATGCCACCGCCGCGCGGATCGCGGCCCGTTACATGGACGTGGTGACGACCTCAGGCATTGCCACCGGACAAGAGGCCGACCTGTCCAAGATCGAAACCTTCCGCAGCGCGCTGGGCGCGGCACCGATGGCGCTGGCCTCGGGCATCACACCGGAAAACGCCGCCCGCTATTGCGATGCGGTCAACTGCTTCCTTGTCGCCACCGGCATCAACCTGCCGGGCGATTTCTACAACATCGACCCGGCGCGCCTTGCGGCGCTGCTCTCTGTCATCCGAACCCACGGAGCAAGCTCATGACCCATTCCAAAGGCCCCCGCGACGACCGGTGGTATCTTTCGCTGATGTCCCCCAATACCAAGGGGCCACAATTCGCCTGGCTGGACCCGACCTCGATCTACATCAACTCCGCGGCTTTCGGGGACCTGCTGGACGATCTCTGCGCCGAGCTGAACCCGGGGCAGATCGACGTGGTGGCGGGGCTGGACGCGATGGGCTTTGTTCTGGGCGCGGCGCTGGCGGCGCGGCTGGGGCGCGGGTTCCTGCCCATCCGCAAGGCGGGAAAGCTCTGCGTCGAGACCGACAGCGTCAGCTACGGCAATTACTCGGGTCGCACCCAGGACATGGAGATGCGCACCCCCGCCTTCGCCCCCGGAACGCGCGTCCTGCTGGTCGATCAGTGGATCGAGACCGGCGGCACGATGGATGGCGCGATCCGCCTGGTCGAACGGCAACAGGGCACGGTCGCCGGCCTCGTGGCCATCGCCGTCGAAGAAAACGACAGGACCGACCGCTACCGCGAGACCTACAGCGTGACAAGCGCGGTGCTGCCCGGCACCCCCTGGCAGGCGGACTGCAATGCGCAATCTCTGGGCAGTTTCGCCCGCTATGCCCCGCCGCGCACCTTTCCCACCGCCGGGCGCAGCCCCGCCCCTTGATCCGCCGCGCGGGCCGGTCGCAGGCTGCAGGCAAAAAAGGACCCGACATGTTGTTGCACCCCCTGCCGTGGCCCGACGGCAAACGCCTTGCCGCCGCCATCACATTCGACATCGACGCCGACAGCCTGATCCGCAACGCCCGTCCCGACGACGGGCACCTGCGGTTGGCACCGGTCAGCATGGGCCGCTACGGACCGACCGTCGCCGTGCCGCGCATCCTGGACAGCTACCGGCGGCTGGGTCTGCGGCAGACCTTCTTCATCCCGGCCTGGGTGATGGAAACCTACCCCGCGACGGTCGAGATGATCCTGAAGGACGGGCATGAAATCGGGCACCACTCCTGGCGTCACGAAGACCCGATGGGGCATTCCGATGCGCGCGAGGCCGAGCTGTTCGGGCGCGCGATGGAGGTTCACCAGCGTCTCACGGGAATGAAACCGCGCGGCTATCGCGCGCCGGTCTACAACGCGACGCCCGGCGTGATCGAGCGGCTGGTCACCGAGGATTTCCTCTATGACAGTTCGCTCATGGCGGACGAGATGCCCTACCTGCTTCGGGCGCCCGCGGGTGAGTTGATCGAACTGCCCCCGCACTGGGGCAACGATGACTGGCCCCCCTTCGCCCATTTCGAGGAAATCGGATACCTGATGCCGGTGCGTGCGCCCTCGGACGGCATCCGCGCCTTTGTCGAGGAATACGAGGCCGCGCGCGAGGTAGGCGGGTTCTGGATGCCGGTTCTGCACCCGTTCCTGACCGGGCGCCTGGCGCGCTGGCAGGTTCTGGAACGCTGGCTGGAAGAGGTGCTGACACGGGGTGAAGCCTGGTTCGCCCCGCTGGAAGAGATCGCACGTCACGCCGCCCAACATCGTGATGACCTGCGGGTGGACGAGGTGCCCGGGCCGGAAGGCGTTTAACCGGCCACCAGCCTGCGCAATTCTGTGTAGTCGACCTTGGACCGGTGCCGCCGGTCCAGCGGGATGGCCGCGACCCGGCGCGCATCGGCCAGCCCCAGCGCGCGGGCCTTGGCGGCACAGTCCACCGGGTCCGCCGTGCCCTCGTAGACCAGCAGCGGCCCGCCATCTCCGGATAGCAGCGCGGCGCGGGAGACACCCGGCCAGCTTTCGGCTGCCAGTTCGACCGCAAAGGGATAGAGCGGCCCGTCGCGCCCCGCCGCAACCGCATCGCTCCGCCCCAAGAGCCAGAGCCGCCCCTGCCCGTCCAGCCGCCCGGCATCTCCGGTCCGGTGCCAGACCGTCGCGCCTTCGCGGATCTTGGTGCCGGTTTCCTGTTGCGGGTCCAGGTAGTGCGCGTTGACATGCGCGCCGGCCACCTGGATCTCATCCGCCACGATGCGCACCTGCGTCCCCGGAACAGGCGCCCCGGTCAATAGCCCGGCGCCCTCGGCCATCGCGGCGCGGTCCTCTGCGCCAACATCGGCCCAGTCCAGTTCGGCAATCGGCTCTGCCTCGGTCGACCCATAGACGGAAACCACCCGCAGCCCCGGACCGGCGTTCCGCAAGCGATCCACGAGCGCGGGTTTGACCGGCCCCCCGCCGGTAAAGACGCTGTGCAGCGCCTTCGGGATCTCTGCGGCCGCCAATGTCTCGCACAGCGCGGGCGGCAACAATGCCCGGGTCGCGCCCGTCTGCCGGATCCAGGCCGACAGCGCCTTGGGGCTGACCGCTTCGGGGCGGGTCAGTTTCCAGTCGGGCAGCACGGTTGGGCGCCCCTCCGCCAGATTGACGAGGGCAAAGACCGGAAAGGCCACAAGATCGGTTTCCTCGCGTTCAGTGGCCAGCACCTGCCGCACCGCCTGGAATTGCGCGGTCAGAAAGCCGTGGCTGCGCGGGATCGCCTTGGGCGCGCCGGTAGACCCGGAGGTGAAAGAGATCAGCGCAGGATCGTCCGGGGTCAGGTCCACCGCAGGCACATGCCCGCGGTCCGAATCCGCCGGCGCCAGTCGGGGACAACACCAAAGCGGGGGCAGCAGGCGGATCAGCCGATAGAGACCGCTGGCCAGAAGGAATTTCGGCGCGGTGACCGCCACCGCGTGGCGCAGCCCCCGCAGCCCCATCGCCGGTTCCGGAAAGACCGCCACCGCCCCCAGACGCCAGCAGGCAGCCAGAGCAACATACAGATCGACACCGACCGGCATGGCGATCAGAACCCGGTCGCCCTTGCCCAACCCACGCTTTGCACAAGTGGCGGCGAAACCTCTGGCGCGCCGTTCCAGTTCGGCAAAGCTGACGCGCTCTGCCGGAGTGATCAGCGCGGTGCGGGCGCCCTGTTCCGCCGCGACCCGGGAAAAGCGCCGCGCGAGGTCAGTCATCCAGCACTCGGCCCATCAGCGCGTAGCGGCGAAAGACCTCTCCGCCGTGACGGCGGCTGCGATCGGCCGAGGCGTTGTCCTCGTGGATCAACGCATGGATCACCTGCGCATAGCCCAGGTCGCGCGCCCGGACGTGAAAGGCCTGGGCCAAGTGGTGGCCAAGCCCGTGTCGCAGGCTGGCATAGGTTTTCAGGATCACCGTGTCGGGATTGGCCCCGTGCCCGTAGTTCGGAATGCCGAAGAGATAGCCCTGCAGCGCGCCGGTCGCCGCGTCACGGGCGGTAAAGATCAGGTCCGGCTTCAGCAGGGGCACGAATGGTATGTAGAGCGCCAGGAAGGCGTCAAGCCCGATGGGTTGATAAAAGGCATTGCCCGCAAAGGCGCGGGTCGACAGGGCGTGGACCTCGGCGAAATGCGCCTCGGGCGCGCTGCCATCCCAGTTGGCGATCTCGATGCCGGGCATCGGTTCGGGGTCCGGGCCGATGCCCGCCTCTGGCGTCACGCGGGCCGAGACATAGCGAGAGACCGGGCTGAAACCCGCGGACTCGAAGGCGGCAAGGTCATGCGGACCGCTCTGCGGTTCCATCAGGAAAGGCGGCGTGCCGTCGCTTTCGGTCACCAGGCGGTAGCTGTGCCAGGTGTCGCCGCTCATCGGCCCCAGGACGCGGGTTATGCCCTGCATTCTGACCTCGTCGCAGATCGACCGCAGCAGCGCGGCGCCCTCTTCGGGACTGTCGCACTTGAATTCGCCGATTGTGGCGGTTGCTGCGCCATCCCATTCCGGCCCGTTGGAATAGAGGTTGGCCCGCGCGCCCCCAGACTCTCGCAACTGTTTCGTCATGTCCCCGCTCCCCCGTTCAGCAGGCAGTTGCCGCCATATAGACACAGCGCGGGCAACGCCCCAAGCACGGTGATCCGGATCTCGGCGCCGCGTTGGAACAAAGCGGGCCAGACCTGCGGCAAGAGCCCGGAGAGCAGGATCAGCACCGCCGCCTGCACCTCTTGCCCCGTGTGCCAGGCCATGCTGCCAACATTAAGGTCGCTCAGCAGGAACCACAGCAGCCAAAGCGTGCCGCAGGCCGCAAGGCCGGCGCCCAGGCGCAGCCCCCGCGCCATGTCCGGCAGGCCGTGGGACACCAGCCCCGCGGCAATCGCGGCGCAACCGATGCCGTAAAACCCGATGCCACTGGCCCCGCAGGGCACGTCGATGGCAAGGAAGGCAAAGCTGACCGCCGCCAGTCCCGTCACCACGTTCAGCGCGCCGCGGTCGGTCCCGTCCCCTCCTTGCCGGGCCAAAAGCAGCGCGTGCCCCAGCAGGACCAACCCCGGCAGGACCGCGTTCCAGACGTGGACCGCACAGAGGATCATGAACAGCGCCACCGCATGGATGCGGGCGATCTGTCCGGTGGTTCCGGCGGCCCGGCTCAACCCGTAGGCCAGCGGCATGGCCAAGGCAGCCGCCACCAGCCGCGTCAGCCCGCCCGTGTCCGGCCAGCCGTAAAAATTGACCAGGAACAGGTAGACGCCCATCGGCAGGAAAAGGTTGTCAAGCCCGGCCCAGCTGTCGGCCTCGATCACCGTGGCGAAAAGCGCGATACAGAAGGCGGCGAGGATCAGCTCTCCGCGCCCCATGTCGGTCAGCAGCAACAGGCAGATCATGGCCAGGATCAGCGTCACCAGCAGGAACATGGTGCTGCCCTCGACGCTCTTTCGGCCATCGGGTGTCAGGTAGAAGGTGCGGCCATAGGCACTGCCGGCCAACGCGGCGGCGGCATCGCCAAGCGCGACCACGGAGAGCGGCAGGATGTAGAGCACCGGATGCGACCCCTGCAACAGGAACAACAGCCCCACCGAGACCACCAGCAAAACGTCTCCCCAGGACTTGCGCTCGACCGAGTGCAGCGCCCGTCCCGGCCCTGCCAACAGCGGGGTCCGCATGGCCACCATCGCCGACAGGGCCAAGCCCAGCACCAGCCAGACCGGCCAGTCATCCACGAACAGCCAGGGCAATGGAATGGCCAGCCCCGAGGCAAGGACATGCACGATCTTGCGCGCCAGTTCCGGGTGCCAGTCGCCCCTGCGCGCCACGCGCGACAGGACCGTCATGATGCCCAGAAGGCCCAGGATCAGCCCCAGCGCCAGTGCCGATTGCCAGAGGATGCTCATCCGACTTCTTCGACCACGAAATCGGAATAGAAAAAGGCCATGTCCTGCGCCTTCAGCCGGGTTTCGAGGTCGCCCAACGTTGTGACACGGTGGGCCAGAGCGGGCGGCACGCGGCGCGGCGCCATCATGTTCCAGTAGACCAGGCGTGCCCCGGGCCGCGCCATGTCCAGAAAGGTGCCATAGACCTGCGCGGCCAGCTCGGGCGACATGTATTCAAAGATATCCGACAGGTAGAACCCTGCCACGCCACCCAGGGTCAGCGCCTCTGCCGTGCCCTGCACCGGCTGGATTCGGTCCAGTCGCGACCGGATGATCCCATAGGCCTCTGCCCGCCAGGGCAGTGGCAACGCGGTGCCGTGACAGCGTTTCATGATCCAGTGCAGGTAGGGGTTCTGCGCCGGGTCGGTGTCCACGCCCGCGTGACGCAGGCGGGAAAAGACGTGGTCGGCCACGCTGCCCTGCACATGTTCGAAAAACGCCGGATCGCGGCCCAGCATCCCCATCGCGGCGCGAGAAAAGAACAACCGCACCAAGAGGCGCCAGCGCCAGGTGTTGAACCGATTGTCGAAAAACACCTCGCGCGCGGCCCTGTCGCGTGGCTCGAAGATCGCGTCGATGGTCTTGCGGCTGTGCACCAAGGGCAGCAGGTAGCGCGAGAACATGCGGAAATAGCCCTCGAACTTGCCCAGACCGCCAGCGCCAAAGGCCTCGACCTGCGGCGTCAGCGCCGTCCAGAAGGCGCGGGTTTGCCCCGGTGCGTCCGACAGCGCCCGGGCCAGCAACATGGCCCGCCGGGTGCTGTGGCGCGCGCCCATCAGTTCCAGGAACTCGGAATGGGTCAGGGCCTTGTAGGCACCCAGCCGCAGGTTCAGGCATTCGATCTGTGCGGGCGAAATGTCGACGGCAAAGACCCGTGCCGGATCGGTCAGCAGCAGCGCCAGGGCATTGTCCCCCGAGGCACAAACCGCCACCAGATCGCCCCCCGACACGTCCGCCATCGCCTGCGTCAGGACATCGGCATCCTCCCAGGCCTGGGCATAGCGGATACGCTCGAACGAGGCGCGCTGGTCGATGCCACGGTCATCCATCGCGTTTCCTAACCTCTCCGCTGCCGCCGTCCACCTCGATCAGGTCGCCGGTCTGCAACCAGCAGGTCGCGTCGCGGATGCCGACGACGCAGGGAATCCCCATCTCGCGTGAAACGATGGCCGAATGCGACAGGAGCGAGCCGCGCTCGACGACGATTGCCGCGGCCCCCGCGAACAGCGCGATCCAGCCGGGATCCGTGTTCGCCGCCACGAGGATCTCTCCCGGTTCCAGCATCTCGGTCCTCGGATCGCGAACGACGCGGGCGCGCCCGGTGATCTTGCCTTTGGAACAGCCGGTGCCAGTTCGGTCATCGCCGCCTTCGACCTTGACCGGTGTCGCCTCTGCCGGGCGATAGGCCCCCACGGGTCCGCGCAGTTCGATCCGTTCCGGCGGCGCGGGGCGGCTGGCGCTGGCCTCTGCCTCGGCCTTGCGCATGGCGGCCAGGGCGCGCAGGTCGTCGCCCGGCGCGTTGCCCTCGATGGCGCCCATGACCTCGGGGACGGTCAGGAACAGCACGTCGCGCGGTCCATCCAGCAAGCCCCGAGCGTGGAACTCGCGCCCCATCGCCAGGAAACAGCGCCGCGCCAGGGCAAAGATGCGCGTGCGTTCGAACCGCAGGTTCTCGCGGTCGCGTACGCGGGCGGCGGCCCAGCCCGTCAGGGCGCGCGCCAGGGCACGGCGCAGCGGCTGGCGCGGGAAAAGCCCGTTCCAGTCGGGAACATTGCGGCGGGCCTGCGGCTCATCGGACCGGCGGGCGGCGCTGGCAATGGCAGCCAGCAGCGGTGCCGGATCCACCGACAGAGGCAGGCTTTCCAGCTTCAACTCCTCGGTGCAGCGGTCGCCGAAGTCGGCAAGGTAGGCGGTAACGGCGGCGTCGAGATCGGGGAACGCGGATAGCGCGTCCCGCCCCTGTCCCAGTGCGTCCAGAGCACCGGGCATTTCCCGCGCCATGCGGCCCATCGCGGCGATACGCCGGGCCGGTTCGGCAGAGACGATCCCGCCCTGCCCGATCATGACATCGTTGTGAAACCCCTCGCCCGCCTCACCCGCCCATCGTTTCAACAGCGCGCGCGAGGCGCCGAACCCCATCATGCAGAGGAAATCGTTGACCAGCGGCGCGTCCCAGCGATCCAGCAACCTGCCTTCTATCCGGCGGTACATGGCGGCCAGCTGGGTCAGGTTGGCGCCAGCGGTGTCCGCCCCCTCGTCCAGCGCGGATTGCAGCCGCGCCAGGAAATGCCGCCGGGTCCGGCCCAGCCGCATGGCCTCGAAGACAAGGCCACCCGCCACGCGCCCCAGCCCCAGGAACGCCAGGATCTTCTGCCAGCCGCGCGCCGGGTCCGGTGCCAGCCGGTCGGTCAGCTCGGACGGCAGCGGTTCCTCGACGCCCATCATGGTTTCCATGTAGCCCCGGTTGAGCGAGAAGGCCGGCAAGAGCGCCAGCGCACGATACCAGTTGCCCAGGTTGTAATAGACCCTCCCGTCGACGCGGGTCAGAAGATTGTCGAAGACGGCGGCATTCTCGGCGATCTGCGCCTCGCGCAGGCCCAGCAGGCGGACAAAGGCGCGGTAGACGCGGTTGTAGCAATAGGCGGCAAAGCTGTAGGTCAGCGGGCTGACGAGGCCGGGATAGCTCTCGACGATGTTGGAATTGTCCAGCACCACCAGCGCCGTATCCGGCCTGGGCGCGGGGCGCAGATCGGTGGTGATCGGGCGGGATTGCAGCAGGTGCAGCCGGGTGTCCTCGTAGGCCCATTCGATATCCTGCGGGGTGCCGAACGCCGCCTCGGCCCGGCGGGCAAGATCGGCGACCTCGGTGGCCTCTTGCGGTGTCAGGACCTCGGGCGGATCAGGCGCGTCGACGACGCCATCGCGCGATACGGTCCAGCTTTCGCCATCCACCTCGCCGCCGACCAGCGCGTCGGCCAGTCCCTGCACGGCGGACACAACGCAGATATCCCGGCGTCCGCTGACCGGATCGGCGGAAAAGCCGACCCCGGCCGTCCGGGCGGCGATCATGCATTGCACCAGAACCGCCGGAAGGCCGCTGTCGGCCACGCCCCGGTCGGCCCGGTAGCGCGCGACATGTTCCGCCTTGCCCGAGGCGCGCACCTGCGCCGCCGCCGCCGCTATCCCGTCGGCCGGGACATTCAGGACGGTGTCGAACTGGCCCGCATGGCTGGCTTCGGCCCCGTCCTCTGCGCGCGCCGAAGACCGCACCGCATATGGCTCCGGCCCAAGCGCGGTCAGCGCGTCCGGCAACGCGCCAATTACAGACTCAAGCAGGTCACTGCCATGTTCGGCGAAAGCCTCGTCCGCCAGGACAAGGAACCCCGGGACGTCAAAACCCGCCGCGTTCAGCCGGGACAAGGCTGCGGCCTTGCCGCCCACCTCTTGCGGGTCCTGCGCCCTGTCCGCCGGGATCACCCCCTTCATGTGCCGCCCCCCAGCACCAGCGGCAGCCCAGCAGCACCTGCGTAGCAGACTAGCACCCAGAGGCCCGCCGCCGCGTCCAGCCGCGCCTGCGTGGCACGGGATGGGTGACGCGTGAAGGCGAAACTGACAAGGGCGGCCCCTACCAGCCCCGGGCCCGCCAGAACGACGAAAGGCCAGAACAGCCCAAGAACGGCGCCCAGCCCGACCAGCAGCGAAGCCGCCAAAGCCAACAGTGCCAGCCAGATGCGCGCGCTGCGCTCCGGTCCCCAGAGTGACGAATAGCTCTCGACGCCCTCGCGCTCGGCCTCGGGGGCCCATGTCTTGCGCCCGATCTCCAGCACGCAGCCGTTGACGAAGGACAGCGCAAGGAACAGCCAGAGCCCCGGCGCCGGACCGCCTTGCCCGCGCCATTCGATCCCGGTCAGCATCAGATCCATGATCGGCATGATCGCCATGTGGCTGACGAGGTAGACCAGCATATGCGCGCGCAGCCACTCCGGCGCGCCGAATTCCACGGTCATCAGGGCCAGCCAGAGCCAGCAGAGCAGCAGCAGCCAGACCACCCCGGCCCCCGCCGCCGCGATCAATCCCAAGGGGATCACCCCCACCGCCAGCCAGAGCACGGTCCTCAAGCGCACCAGCCCACGCGGAATGGGACGCTCGGGCCGGTAGAGCCTGTCGATCTCTCTGTCCTTCCATTCATCCGCCGCGCGCATCTGGAAAAACAGGATCATGGCCAGCAGGAACCCGGCACCGTAGCTGCCCATCCCCGGCAGGGGACGCCCGGCCAGCAGCGCCGAAACCGTGATGCTGGCGGCGGAGAACACCGCCAGCAGCGGCGCGGTCTTGGCCAGCGGAAACCGCTCTTTCTGGTAGATCAGGAAACGCTGGACCGGGGTCATCTGAGGCGCGCCAGTTTTTCATGCGCCGAGGCGAAGGTGCCCGAGGCCATTGCCGCGACGATGGAAATCTCGCCGCAAAGACAGGTCGCGGCGACCACCTCGGCCAGAGCCTCGCCGTGGCCCGCGCCGCGCAGGCCCATGAGGTCCAGGCAGGCGGCCTGCGCCGGCAGTCCGGTGCCACCGCCCACGGTGCCCACAAGGATCGACGGCATGGTGACGGAACAGAAGAGCCCCGTGTCGCGGCGTTCCATCCGGGTATATCCGACCGCGCTTTCGGCGACACAGGCGGCATCCTGCCCGGTGGCGATATAGACGGCGGCCAGGCCATTGGCGAAATGCGCCTGCGCCCCGAATTGCCCAGAGAGAAGCGCACCCAGGTTCGCGACCCTGCCATAGTCCAGCATGGCCTCCATCGTCGTGCCCAGCGTGGTTTCGACAACCGCCTCCGGCAGGACGACAGAGGCACTGACCTTGCGCCCGCGCCCGGTGATCATGCCCAGGCTCGAGGCCTTCTTGTCACCCGAGAAATTGCCCTCGACATACCAGTTGCGCGGTTGGATCGGGCAATGTGCGGCCACATGGCGACAGAGCGCCTCTGTGGCGATCGTCACCATGTTCTGTCCGGCGGCATCGCCGGTCGTGTAGCGGCACAGCAGGAAGACCACGTTGTTGTCGATCACCGGTTCCAGCGAGACAAGCTTGCCGTGCCGGGTCGTGCCCTCGGCCCGGGCCTTCAGCAGGTCCGCCTCCGTCACCACCCAATCGACGAACTGCCCCGCCTCCAGAAGCGTTTCGAACACGAAGGCCGGGCTGCGCAACACGCCCTCGTACAGCACCGCCGTGCCGATCCCGCCGGCCTTGTTCGCGGCACGCGCCCCCCGCCCGTAAGAGGCGACCAAGGCGGCCTCCGACGTTGCCATCGGCACGGGGTAATCACCCACGGCGTTGACCCCGTTGATACGCAGCGGCCCGATAACCCCCACCGGCAGCGACACGGTCCCGATCATGTTCTCGATATTGGCGGCGTAGTGCGGCAGGTCCGCCTGCGCCCGCGAGTCAAAGAGACGGTCGGCGCTTTCCGCATCGAGGCCCAGGTCGCGGTGCAGGCGCGCCACCGTATCGGCGGTCACGCGTGGCGACATGCGCAAAGAGCGGCTGCCCTCCGGCCGGGGGGCCATGTCGGGCAGCGCGCCCGTCCCGGCGATCCGCTGCCGCACCCGGCGCAGCATTTCGGAGACGTGAAAAGGGACGATCATGCAAGGACTTTCGCAAGATGGGCCGGTCGCAACCCCGGGGACCGGGCATCACGGGGGGAATACGGGACTGATTGTCGGCGGTCCTTGTCGTGTTTACAACTCGTTAGATGGGTTTGCGTCGAATTTCGGGGGGATCGGTGGCGCGGGCGAATTGTCCCCAGACCGGAACGATGCCACTCCGCCCGCCGTCGCGGGCCCAGCCGACGGGGTGATCCACGCCCTCGCCCATGCGGCCCTGGGCAAGGATGATCGCCTCGGGGTGAAGGGCCAGGTCCCTGTAGTGTTCGTCAGTGACGGCGAATGGCGCGATGCCCGCTGTCACGGGATGGTCCTGCACCGGGGTCACGTCGACGGTTTCCAGCCCCGGCGAGTGATAGCTCCGGCCCCAGACCCATCCGCCTGCCAGCAGGTCGTGTCAGCCTTGCCAGCCGTCGAAACAGATACAGCCCGTGTGCAGCGAGACGATGCCGCGCCCGGCCCCGGCATGAGCGTCCAGCGCGCGTACCAGTTCCGGATCGGTCTCATAGGCCCATTCGGCCCGGTAGGGCGCGTATTTCTCGTTGCCCAGCATCCGGAACCGCAGCGCCTGCACCCCGACAATGTCCGCCGGGGCTCGGTCCAGCGCGGAGACCAACTCTGCCGGAGAACCGACAAGCTCCGTCTCCATGCCAGCCGCAGCCGGGATGCCTCCTGTCAGGATAACCACGCGCATTGCCGTCATTCCCCCGGCAACGAGCGCAGAAGGCTGTGGCAGACGCCGCCGTCGACCACCAGCTGATGCGCATTGACGTAGCGGGGCTGCGGCGAGGCCAGGAACCAGACCGCCTCGGCGATGTCCTCGATCTTGCCCAGACCGCCGTTCGGCACGGCACCTTCGCATGCGGCGCGGACCTTGGGATCGGCATAGAACGGCGCGGACATGCCTCCGTCGATGAACCCCGGCGCGATAGCCCTCGGCATCGAATTTTGCGGCCACGCCTGCCCCGAGGCCCGCGGCGGCCCCGGTCACGATTTCGGATTTCATGCTCATGCCTCGGGTTCGGGTGTCAGGAGAACGGGATAGGACGAAAAGTTCCTGCGGGAGGTGTTGGTGTCCTGCACCGCCGAACGGTCCGGGTCGGGGCGCACGTCGCGGTCCAGCAGCGTCTGGACCAACCGCGTCACGATCCCGTACTGGTGCCTGTCCGGATCGGTGTCCGGCCCCGCCGGCAGTCCGCCGTCAAGATCGCGCCCAAGGCACATGTGCATGCCATAGCCAAAGGTCAGGCCCAAATCGACACGCCTTCGGACAGGGCGCGGCCCGTACGGCTTCCTTGTCTCGGGTCACATGGGTCAGCGTCGCGAATTCCGAGGAGTTCTTGACCAGTTTCAGCAACTGCTCGATTTCCTCCGGCGATTTCTCGGGCCGGTCGAGGCCCGCGAAATCTGCAGTCAGGTTCATCGTGACGCGATAGCCGAAGCCGATCAGGTCCATCCCGCCGCTCGCCGAAAGCAGCCCGATGACCTGTGCCAGGGCGGGCAGGAATATCGCTTTCTCGTAGACCGAGAAGTCGTCCCTGCGGAGCACCGAAAACTCCAGCGCCTGACGCATGGAACGGTCCGTCAGCACACGCGTGATCTCATGGTAGTCGGGTATGACCTGGCCAGCCATAAAGGCCTCCTTGCGGGCATCTGGAAATCCCGACAGCTGTCCCGGTCAGGTGCTTGCCGGGGCCGTCTGCGGGTGACGATTGCATTGGCGCGGATCCTGCGGATCGACGGCCAGCGTCCTCCAGGCTCCTTCCCCGAGCTCCTGTTCCCGGCCAGCCTTCACGGACCGGATCGCTGCCGTCCCAGCCCTCGGCCGCTGGAGCGGGCTGCCGACCGGCACCGATCCGCGGCGCCACACGGGCAGTCAGCGAACCGCCGAAACGCCTGTCCGACCGCCGAGCGCGCCATAGACGCGGGCCTGCATCGCGATCCATTGCGCCGCTGGCCGCGTCTCTTGCTCGACCCGCAGGAAACTGGTCCCGAAGCGGTCCGGGCGAAAGTTCCAGACCTCCGTCAGCAACCATTGCCCCCGGACATGTTTCAGGACGGCCACCGAGGGCACCGGATCGCCGACCAAGAGGTTATCGGTGATCATCCGGGTTTCATGGGTGGCGACAATCGTCGTCTCGTCGATGCGCTGCGCGTCGAGGCAGACCGCGAAGTAAGAGCTGAGATTGAGGCAGAAGATCCGGTGCTGGATGGTCTCGAAGATCATCCGCAGATCGTCCGGCGTGGAAAAGACATGCGCCGCATCGAGGTTCACAAGCCGAAACGGAAGGTCGAAGACCCCCTGGTATCCGTCGAAATCCCTGGTGCGGATCACCCCCTGCGCCCGATGCAACAGATCATCGTATATCGACTTGGCATTCAGGTCGTCGCGATCAGGCATACCCGGCCTTCTGGAAGTGTTCTGCATCCAGCCTATACACAAGGGGATGCAAAAGGCCAGTATAAACAGGGTCTTGCAAGGATTGCCCCCTTCGACAGGCCAATTCCCGCCATCCCGCGACCCAAACGTCCGGATTTCGCGATGCGAAGCCGGCGAAGCTGATTGACGCTGGCGCCGTCTGATGCGACCTTCGCGCCGTTAGCGACAGGGGCGCTCGGGAAACCGGGCTGAGACGTACCCTTCGAACCTGAACCGGATAATGCCGGCGGAGGGAGGCGCACAGGGCAGACCGGATTCCGGTCGACGTCTCGTGATCTCTCATGCCGCCGGGCGAAAGGAGATCACGATGGACGATACGGGACAGCACCTGGATCACATGCGCCGGACGGCGCCACTTGTTCAGAACATCACGAATTACGTCGCCATGAACATCATGGCCAACGTCATGCTCGCGGCCGGGGCTTCGCCCGCGATGGTCCACGCGCGCGAGGAAGCGGCCGAGTTCGCAGGCCTGGCGCAGGCATTGACGATCAATATCGGGACGCTCTCACCGGCCTGGGCCGACGCCATGCTGGAGAGCGCCGGGGCCGCTCAGGCGCAGGGAACGCCCTGGATACTCGATCCGGTGGCGGTCGGCGCCACGGGTTATCGCCGGGACATCGGCGCACGGCTATTGGACCTCGCCCCGACCGTGATCCGGGGCAATGCGTCAGAGATCATGGCGCTGGCCGGCGCCGACGCAAGCGGCAAGGGCGCCGACAGCGCCGACGCGGTTTCCCAGGCGCAGGAGGCTGCAAGCGCCCTGGCACGGCGGACGGGCGGCGTGGTCGCCGTGACCGGCCCCGTGGATTTCGTCACCGATGGCACGCGCAATGCTGAGGTCGCCAATGGCCACGCCCTGATGCCCCGGGTGACAGCCCTGGGCTGTTCCCTGACCGGCATCGTCGGCGCCTTCACCGTCGGGCAGGATCCCTTTGAGGCGACCGTTGCCGCGCTGGCCTTTTTCGGTCTTGCCGGCGAACAGGCCGCCGAAGGCGTCCGGGGACCGGGGACATTCCAGGTGGCCTTCATTGATGCGCTGTACACGATGACGCCAGAGGACCTGGCGCGCGGCGCCCGGATCACGCTGGCATGATCCCGCCGCTCTGTTTCATCACGGATGCCACCGCACCCGCACCGGTCATCGTCCAGGCGGTTGCCGCCGCACAGGGAGGCGCCGAATGGGTTCAACTGCGTGACAAGGTGACACCGGACGCGGATCTGGCCCGGCTCGCGCGGGCGCTGATGACCGCGCTGTCCCCCTTCGGGACCAAGCTGATCGTGAACGATCGGGTCGACCTGGCCATCGCCATCGGCGCGGCGGGTCTGCACGTCGGCCAGGGTGACGGAGATCCCGCCCGCATCCGCCGGAAGATCGGTCCGGACATGGTCCTTGGCCTGTCGATCGAGACGGCAGCGCAACTGGACGCGGTTCCCGCCGGTGTCGACTACCTCGGCGTCGGACCGATCTACGCGACCGGGTCCAAGCCAGATCACGCCGCACCCATCGGGTTGGACGGTTTCGCCGTGATCGCCGGGCGCTCCTCGCTGCCCTGCCTCGCCATTGGCGGCGTGACGGCCCGCGACGCCGCGCCGGTAAAGGCCGCCGGTGGCGCCGGGCTGGCCGTCGTCTCGGCGATTTCACGGGCGGCGGACATGACCGCCGCGACCCGGACCCTGATCCACGCATGGAGGACGGCATGATCCCGAACATCCTTTCCATCGCCGGTTCCGATTGTTCCGGCGGTGCCGGCATCCAGGCCGACATCAAGGCGATCTCGGCAAATGGCGGCTACGCAATGAGCGTCCTGACCGCGCTGACCGCCCAGAACACCCGTGGCGTGACGGCGGTCAGCCTGTGCGACACCGACATGATTGCCGCCCAGATCGCCGCAATCCGCGACGACATCGCCATCGACGCGATCAAGATCGGCATGCTGGGTGACGCGGCCATCATCGAAACCGTGACAAAGGGCATCGCGGGTCTTGCATGCCCCGTCGTGCTGGACCCCGTGATGGTCGCCAAGGGCGGCGACAGGCTGTTGCGGGCACCGGCCGTGGCGGCCTTGCGGGACATGTTGCCCTTTGCCAGCGTTATCACCCCGAACCTGCCGGAGGCGGCGGACCTTCTCGGCTGTGCCGAGGCCGCAACCACGGAAGAGATGATCCGGCAGGCCCGGGCATTGCTGGCGTTGGGGCCGAGCGCTGTTCTGCTGAAAGGCGGGCACCTCTCCGGAGACCGCAGCCCCGATCTCCTAATCTCGCCCGATGTCGAGGCCTGGTTCGACGGCCCCCGCACGGCGACGCGCAACACGCATGGCACGGGTTGCACCTTCTCGTCGGCGCTGGCCACCGCCCTCGGGTCCGGGCTGGCGATCACCGAGGCCGCCGATCGGGCCAAGCGTTACATCAGCGCCGCCATAGCGGCGGCAGACCGGTTGTCGGTCGGGACGGGGCACGGCCCGGTCCATCACTTTCATTTCATCACGGGGACAGACAGATGACCTTCACACAGGATTTGGCCAAGCAGACCGCGGATCTGTGGCAGCAGATCTACGACATGCCCTTCAACCGCGACATGGCATCGGGCACCCTGCGCCGTGACGTGTTCCAGGGATACATCGTGCAGGATGCGCATTATCTCGAAGGCTTCGCCCGCGCCCTGTCACTGGCCGCGGCCAAGGCCCCCTCGGCCGATGTGCTGGCGCAGCTGGCGGGTTCGGCAACCGGGGCAATCCACGTCGAGCGCGAACTTCACGCGCATTACATGGGCCTGTTCGGGGTTTCCGACAGCGCTTTCGCCGCCATTCAGCCCTCTGCGGCCTGCGACCACTACCTGTCTTTCCTGCTGCGTTCCGCCGCGCTGGGGGACTTTCCAGAGGCGGTCGCGGCGCTCCTGCCCTGCTTCTGGATCTACCGCGAGGTCGGCCGGGACATTGCCAAGCACAGCCAGCCGTCAAATCCCTACGCGGCCTGGATCGACACCTATTCCGGCGAAGCCTTCGACGAGAGCGTCTCGCGGATGCTGGCCCTGACTGACAGGCTGGGGGCCGAGGCGGATGGCCCGACGAAGACACGCATGGAAAGGGCCTTTCGCAGGGCCTGCTGGCACGAATGGCGGTTCTGGGACAGCGCCTATCACATGGAGGACTGGGCCCAGCCGCCAGCCGCGCAGGGCGCCCCGGCGTACCAGAGCGGTCCCCCGGTCAGTGTCCCCTGAGCGTCAGGATCAAAGGAGCGGGACCCGAGGTCCCGCTTCGCGCCCGCAACACAAGGGGGCAGCCGCCTGATGTTTCACCAGAACCAAATGGCCGTGTCTTGGGGTGTGGGGAAGAACGGGGACAAAGGCGGCGAAAGCACGCTGTCACCCTACGGTGCAACCTGACCTGATGCGCCGGGCCTGCGCATCCGCCAAGTCATTGGTACCCAAGGCCGGACTCGAACCGGCACGCCCGAAGGCGGGGGATTTTGAATCCCCTGCGTCTACCATTCCGCCACTTGGGCCCGTAGGGCCATATACACATGGGCAAGAATGGGGGCAAGCGGCGTTGGATGCCCTTTTGATCATTCCAGGGCGCTTTCGTGGCCTCCCCAGAGGGATGCGACGGTCGGACGCTGGCCTACTGGAACGCGACCTGCTAGCGGAGAGAAAATTTTGAGGTCTGCAACTCAAGGAGAGCTCTGGATGACAGCCCCACAAGAAACGGACCAGGCGATTTCGGACCGGCTTGATGCCCTGGCGGCAGAGGCGCAGGGCGATAGCGTTTCGCTCGACTGGGTGCTCGGGCAACTCCACGAACGGGCCTTCGGGTTGTTTCTGCTGATCCTCGCTCTGCCTTGCTGCATTCCGTTTCTCTACGGAATTCCACAGGTGGTTGCCCTGCCGCTCATGTTCGTGTCGGTTCAGATCCTTCTCGGTCGGCAGGTTCCCTGGCTGCCCGGCAAGCTTGGAAAGCGCACCGTCACGACCAGCGGACTGGAGTCCCTGGCGCGCCGCGCCGGCCCCTGGCTGCGCCGGATCGAGGCGGTCAGCCGTCCGAGGCTGGGCGCACTGACCCGTCCGCCGCTGGATCGGATCATCGGGATCGCGCTGGTGGCGTTCAGCGCCTCGATCCTTGTGCCGTTGCCCGGCACGAACACCGTTCCGGGCATTGCCGTGGTCGTGATCGCCATGGGATTGCTGCAACGGGACGGGGTGCTGGTCGTGATCGGAACCATCATCGGCACCGCCTGGATATCGACACTTGTCCTGGCCGGGGCAACACTGGCGAGCCTGATCAAGACCTGGCTCGGACTCTGATCACGACCGCGACATCGCCCCGTTTACGCTTGCGCGCCCCGTACGCCTGCGCCACCTGTAGGCAAAGATCGACTACTTGAGGATGCCATGAACCGCACTGTCCTGACCTTGCTTGGTGTACTTGGTTCCGCCGGGCTGCTGCTCGGCGCGCTCTATTTCCAGTACGTTCAGGGGCTGTTGCCCTGCCAGCTTTGCTACTGGCAGCGCTATGGCCACGTCGGCGCGCTGATCATCGGCGGCATCGCCCTTGCGCTGCCGAACCGGATCCTGCTGGCCCTGGCGGCGCTTTCGGCGCTGTCCAGCTCCGCCATCGGCCTCTTTCACAGCGGGGTCGAACGGCAGTGGTGGGAGGGTTTGAAAAGCTGCAGCGCCCCTTCGCTGCAAGGCCTGTCGCCCGAAGAGGCGATGGAGGCGATCATGAACGCACCGATGGTGCCCTGCGACCAGATCCCCTGGGAATTGTTCGGCCTGTCGATGGCCAACTACAATGTCGCGGCCTCTGCCCTGATCGCCGGCCTGTTCGTCATGGCGATGCGCGCACCGCGCTGAGCCGCCATCAGATTCGGATCACCGGCCCCGCCCTGCGGGGCCGTTTTGCGTCGTGACGGTGACGGCAGCTCGCCACTCCAGGAAAAAACCTTTCAAATCAATCCTAAACCAAAGTCGCAGCCTGCCCCTTCCCCCGCTTTGGACCAATATCTTTCCCGCCTCGACCGGCACATCTTCCTGTCACGCCCTGCACCACCGCAGGCCGCAACACAGGAGATACAACATGACCCGCACCATGATCGCCGCCGCCCTTTCCGCCCTGATCGCCCTGCCCGCCTTTGCCTCCAGCGGCGAGTACGGACAGATGGACAAGGCCCGCAAAGCCGAGATCACCGCCCTTCTGACCGAACAGGGTTACGAGGTCCGCGGCATCGACCGGGAAGACGGGATGATCGAGGTCTACGCGCTGAAGGACGGGCAGCGGTTCGAACTGTACCTCGACCAGGACCTGAACATTGTCCGCACCAAGATCGACGACTGATCCCAACCGCGCCGGACCCGCTCCGTGGGTCCGGCCCTGCCCCGGAGACCGGACATGACAGACCACCGCATATGGGATCCCTTCCTGCGCCTCTTTCACTGGAGCCTGGCGATCCTCTTCCTGGCCAATGCCATCTTTACCGACCCGGACGAAACGCTGCACGAATGGGTGGGCTATGCCATCGCCGCCCTGATCGCGCTGCGCCTGGTCTGGGGGCTGATCGGGCCGCGCTCGGCGCGATTTGCCAGTTTTATGCCCAGCAGCAACAGCATCCGCGCCCAGTTGACCGACATGGCGGCGGCCCGCAAATCCGCGCATCTCGGGCATTCGCCGCTGGGCGCGCTGATGATCTTCAACCTGATCGCGACGCTGATCGGAATCAGCGCAACCGGCTACATGATGACCACCAATGCCTTCTGGGGCATCGAGTGGGTCGAGGAGATGCACGAGGTGCTGGTGACCTGGGCAGAGATCTCTGTTGTGGCGCATATCGCAGCGGTCTTCTGGGAAAGCCGCCGCTCGGGGATCAACCTGCCCCGCGCCATGCTGACAGGTGTCAAGCGCGTGCCCGATACGGTACGACTGGACCCATGACCGGGAAAAAGCCGCTTCGCCTTGGCCTGTTGATCGCCGCGCAGAGTGCCTGCGCGGCCTTCTTCCTGCTGGATGTCCTGCGTGACGGGATCGAAGTGGGGTGGCCGCCCTTCACCCACTGGCATTTCATGGTCGAGGCGCTGGCCGCCGCCGCGCTGATTGCCGGGGTGATCTTCGGCACCCGCATCCTGATGGAGATGCTGCGCCGCGAGGCGCACCTGGAACAGCAACTGGGGCTGGCCGCGGGGGCCTTTCACGACATCGTGGCGCAGCATTTCGATACCTGGGGCCTGACGCCGTCGGAACAGGACGTGGCGCTATTGACGCTCAAGGGCCTGGCGATCCCGGAAATCGCCCGGATGCGCGGCAATGCCGAGGGCACGGTCAAGGCCCACCTGGGCGCGATCTACCGCAAGGCCGGGGTCAGCGGGCGCGGCGCCTTCCTGGCCTATTTCATCGAAGAGCTGATGGAGGCCGCGCCCGCGCCCTCGTGACAGCCCTGCGCCGCTCTGGCATGACAAGGGCAAAGACCAAATGCAAAGGCCCCGCCATGACCAACCGGCTTGCGATCCTCCTTGGCCTGGCCGTCATCGCGGCCATTGTCGCCGACCTCCAGCTCAACAAAGGCGACAACCTGCTGTTCCTCGGGCGCAAGCTCTTCGTTCTCCTCGACTGGCTGGCTTTCTGGCGCTAGGCGGCCCGCCCTCCCGTCGCGGCGGGAAGCAAGGTTGACTTTTTCGCTCGCAGGTGGTTGTTAGCGGTAACGAAAGCCGGGCGGCGCCTCTGACGGCCCGTCCCCGCCCTGCCCGCAAGCCACAAAGGGACACGCCCCATGAGTGTTAAAGTCGCCATCAATGGCTTTGGCCGCATCGGCCGCAACGTATTGCGCGCGATCATCGAGTCCGGCCGGACCGATATCGAGGTGATCGCGATCAACGATCTCGGCCCGGTCGAAACCAATGCCCACCTGCTGCAATTCGACAGCGTGCACGGCCGGTTCCCGGTCGAGGTCACGCATACAGATGACAGCATCGACGTGGGCCGTGGCCCGATCCGCGTGACCGCCATCCGCAACCCCGCCGATCTGCCCTGGTCGGACGTGGACGTGGTGATGGAATGCACCGGCATCTTCACCTCGAAAGAAGCCTGCCAGGCGCACCTGGACAACGGCGCCAGCCGCGTGCTGATCTCGGCCCCCGGCAAGGACGCCGACAAGACAATCGTCTACGGCGTCAACCACGACACGCTGACCGCCGAAGACCTGATCGTCTCCAATGCCTCCTGCACCACCAACTGCCTGTCGCCGGTGGCCAAGGTGCTGAACGACACCATCGGCATCAAGCGCGGCTTCATGACCACCGTGCACAGCTACACCGGTGACCAGCCGACGCTGGACACGATGCACAAGGATCTCTACCGCGCCCGCGCCGCGGCCATGTCGATGATCCCCACCTCGACCGGCGCGGCCAAGGCCGTGGGCCTGGTGCTGCCGGAACTGGCGGGCAAGCTGGACGGCGTGGCGATCCGTGTGCCCACGCCGAATGTCTCGGTCGTCGACCTGACCTTCGAGGCCGCGCGCGACACCAGTGTCGAGGAAATCAACGACGCCATCCGCGCCGCCGCCGACGGCCCGCTCAAGGGCGTGCTGGGCTATACCGACCGCAAGCTGGTCTCGATGGATTTCAACCACGACCCGCAGTCCTCGATCTTTCACACGGATCAGACCAAGGTCATGGACGGCAACATGTGCCGCATCCTGAGCTGGTATGACAATGAATGGGGCTTTTCCAACCGCATGGCCGACACCGCCGTCGCGATGGGCAAGCTCATCTGAAAGGGCGCATGACGCCTTCACGGGGTTCGGGGCCGCTTTTGGGCGGCCCTTTTCGTTTGGGTGATCCGGTTTCTGATCGTTTTCGCGATCCGACCGGCTGGGGGGCGCTGCCCCCCAGACCCCCCGGGGGTATTTTCACCAAGAAGAAGCCGGTAGCCTCGCGCCAAGCCCTGCAGGAAATGCAAGGCGCCTTTCCGGAACCGTCAATTGTGCTGCGCCGCAGCATGCCTATGTTTGCGACAACAGAAACGCAGACACAGGACACAGACCCATGAGTGTTTTTACAGAACTCCGCAGCTCGATGCAGAAACGCGCCAAGTACCGTGCCACCGTGCGCGAACTCAGCGCCCTTGACGCCTCCGTCGCCCGCGACCTTGACATCGCGCCCTCGGAGATCCGCCGCATCGCGCATGAGGCCGTCTACGGCTGACCCCCGTTAATCGGTGGTTGTGAAAAGGCGCCGCGCCCGGCAATGGGCCGGCGCCTTTGTCTTGCGCGGGGGATGTGACCGCCAAGGCCCTGCAGCCGATTCCGAGGCGTTATCCCTTCCGCTCGGTCTGCGACTGTTCAGCCGAACTTCAGGAACAGCATCGAATATGGCTTTTTCAACCCGGTCAGCGCCTTGCGCAGCGCCTCCAGGTCTCCGGCCTGGGCGGCATCCTCCAGCGTCTGAACCGAGGCGCGAAACCCGCTGACAAGTTTTGAAAATTCCTCGTTTTCAACGGCTTCTGCCGGGGGATGACCCGCCACCTCGCCCGCGAGGTAGGACAGCACCGCCGCCTCTCCGGCCATCCTTGGCAGGTCCGCCTCTGTAAGACTGTCCGGATCGATGGCCAGGACATGTTCCATCCGGGCATGATAGGCGTTCATCCGGTCCGAGAAGGTCTGAATGCCGTTGCGCAGATGCAATCGGGAAAAGACCTCCCGCACCCCTTCCAGCGTTTCATGCGCCTCGGCCAGATTGCCCTCGACCACCTGTGACCCCGCACTGGCCAGCAGCGCGTCGACCTGGCGCAGCATATCGGCCCACTGCGGATCGTCTGCATACTGTGGGGGCGGATTTGTGGCATGGTCCGCTGTCAACGCCGCCCATCCGGTGCCAAAGGCCCCGAGGCTCGCGGCAGACCCGTCACGGTTGCCACTGTTGGTCATGAACAAGGCCTTGCGATAGTCGGCGTAGACGGCCCGGAATTCCGTTTCGAATTCAGTCACCGGGCCGGCAATCGCAAGCCCAGCCGCCCAGATTGCCAGTGCCGTCGCGCCCAACACGGGTTTGCGCATTCGATCCCTCCTGTTCCGCGTGATACGAACAGGAATACGCCGCCAAGTGCCCGCGCCAAATGACGCAGATCAACCCGCCTTGAACCGGTTATCCAGCGCCGTCTTGACCTCTGGGCTGACGAATTTCGACACGTCCCCCCCCAGCCGAGCGATTTCCTTGACCAGTTTCGAGGCAATCGCCTGATGCCGCGCCTCGGCCATCAGGAACACCGTCTCGACACTGTCGTCCAGCGCCCGGTTCATGCCGACCATCTGGAATTCATACTCGAAATCCGCCACGGCGCGCAGACCGCGAATGATCAACTGTGCGCCAACGTCATGGGCGCAGTCGATCAGCAGGTTCTCGAAGGGATGGGCAATGATTTCCGTACCCGTCTCTTCAGAGAGGAGGCTGCATTCCGATTCGATCATCGCCACCCGCTCTTCGAGCGAGAACAGCGGGCCCTTGTCACGGTTGATGGCGACACCGATCACCAAGCGGTCGACCAGCAGGGCGCCGCGCCGGATGATGTCGATATGCCCATGCGTGATGGGGTCGAAGGTTCCGGGGTAAAGACCAACGCGCATGGCTGTTTCCCTTGTGGTACGTCGGTTCGCACGCAACAATATTGCGCGTGCGAATGCAACCCGGAACCGCCATCTGGGGCGAAATCCCTCACCAGGGGTTCGAGATCATCCCCTCCAGCGCGTCCTTTTCCGCGGCCAGTTCCGTCAGGCGCGCCTTGACGACGTCGCCCAGCGTGACCAGCCCGACCATCTTGCCGTCCTCGACCACGGGCATGTGGCGAAACCGGCCCTCGGTCATCCTGGCCAGGATCGCGTCGGCCCGGTCATCGCGCGTACAGGTGATCGGATCGGGGGTCATGTAGGTGTCGACACTGGCGTCGAGACAGCCGCCGCCGTGGGCCGCGAGTTCACGCACGATGTCGCGTTCCGACAGGATTCCCATCGCGGTCGAGCCATCCTTCGAGACCACGACCGTACCGATGCGTTTCTCGGCCAGGATCCGCGCGGCATCGGCCACCTTGGTGTCCGGCTTGACGGTGAAAACCCCGTCCGTGCCCTTGCTCTTCAGGATCTGGTGGACCTGCATCGTCGAACCTCCTTGCATGATACCCTATGCGACAGCGTGACGCGGGCGGACATAACCTGTCAAGTGGCTGAAAGTCTTAAGCCACCGGCGACCGCCCGTCGCGGCTCAGGCCGGGTCGGCGCGGTCTGCCAGTGCCTCCAGACGCGCCAGTTCCTCGCGCATGCCGGCCACCAGGGCCTCGGCAAAACGGGTCTGGCGTTCAAGACGGCGGTCGTCGGCATGGCGCACGAGGTAGAAACTGCGTGTCAGCGAGATCACGTCACGCAGGACAAAGCGCATCCCCGGCGCCGTCGGCATGGCGAAATCATGCACGATGCCCAGCCCCGCCCCCTGCCGCAGCCAATGGAACTGGACCGCAACAGAGTTCGAGGCCAGCGGCACCCGGTCCAGCCCCAGTTCGCCAAGGTAGTCCAGCTCCTTGTCGAAGATCATGTCGGGAATATAGCCAACGATCCTGTGGCCACGCAGGTCCTCGGGGCGTCTCACGGGGTCGTTTTGGGCAAGATACTCGGCGCTTGCTGCAAGATGCAGGCGATAGTCGGTGATTTTCTGCACGACCAGTCGCCCGGCAGAGGGTGGAGAGACGGCAATCGCCATGTCCGCCTCGCGCCGGGAAAGGTTCACCACCCGGGGCAGCGCCACGATCTGCACGTCCAGGTCCGGGTTCGCCGCAGCGATACGCGCGCAGACTTGCGGCAACAGGAAATTGGCGCAACCGTCCGGTGCCCCGATGCGGATCTGCCCAGACAAGCCCTCTGCCCGGCCGACCAGCGCCTCCGAGGCCTGCGACGCCGCCTGTTCCGCCTCTTCGGCGAAGCGCACCAGCCGCGTGCCCGCCTCTGTCAACGCATAACCCTGCGGGGACTTGGCAAAGAGCGGCGCCCCCAGCGATTCTTCCAGCCGCGCCACCCGGCGCCCCACCGTCGCCGCATCCATGCGCAGGCGCCGCCCCGCCGCCGACAGGCTTTCGTCCCGCGCCACGGCAAGGAAGATCCGCAGGTCATCCCAGTTGTCCATCATCCACCTTTGCAAAAACGCAAAACGCTTTTGCCGCATTCTGTCTGTTCAGCTCATTTTTGCAAGAGTACAGTCCGCGCCAAGGGAACAAGGAGGATTCCGATGACCGAACTCACCAACTGGATCAACGGCCAGCACGTCAAGAGCGGCTCGGGCCGCTTTTCGGATGTCTACAACCCCGCCACCGGCGAGGTGCAGGCCAAGACCCCGCTGTCCTCCGTGGACGAACTGAACGAGGCCGTCGCCAAGGCCAAGGAAGCGCAGAAGGCCTGGGGTGCCACCAACCCGCAGCGCCGCGCCCGCGTGATGATGAAATTCGGCCAGCTCATCAACGAGCACATGGACGAACTGGCCGAGCTGGTCAGCCGCGAGCACGGCAAGACCCTGCCCGACGCACGCGGTGACGTGCAGCGCGGTCTCGAGGTGGTCGAGGTCTGCATGGGCGCGCCCAACATGCTGAAAGGTGAGTTCACCGACGATGGCGGCCCGGGCATCGACCTCTATTCCATGCGCCAGCCGCTGGGCGTGGTCGCCGGCATCACGCCGTTCAACTTCCCCGCCATGATCCCGCTGTGGAAGATGGCTCCGGCGTTGGCCTGCGGCAACGCCATGATCCTCAAACCGTCCGAGCGCGTGCCCTCCACCGCGCTGCGCCTGGCCGAGCTGATCCAGGAAGCGGGCCTGCCCGACGGCGTCCTGCAGGTCGTGAACGGTGACAAGGAAGTGGTCGACGCGATCCTCGACAACGAGGATATCGCCGCCGTGGGCTTTGTCGGCTCGACACCCATCGCGCAGTACATCTACGGTCGTGCCGCCAACAACGGCAAGCGCGCCCAGTGTTTCGGCGGCGCCAAGAACCACATGATCATCATGCCCGATGCCGACCTCGACAAGGCCGCCGATGCGCTGGTCGGCGCGGGCTACGGCGCCGCGGGCGAACGCTGCATGGCAATCTCGGTCGCGGTTCCGGTCGGCAAGGAAACCGCCGACGGACTGATCGAACGCCTTGTGCCCCGCATCGAAAAGCTGAAGGTCGGCCCCTATACCTCCGAGGACGAGGTCGATTATGGCCCCGTCATCACCGCGCAGGCCAAGTCGCGCATCGAGGGGCTGATCGACAGCGGCGTGAACCAGGGCGCCAAGCTGGTGGTCGACGGCCGCGGCTTCCAGATGCAGGGCTACGAGAACGGCTTTTTCGTCGGCCCGTCGCTGTTCGACGACGTGACCCCGGACATGGAGATCTACCGCGAAGAGATCTTTGGCCCCGTCCTGTCGACCGTGCGCGCCGACAGCTACGAGGATGCGCTGAACCTGGTGATCGACAACCCCTATGGCAACGGCACCGCGATCTACACCGCCGATGGCGACACCGCGCGTGACTTTGCCCACCGGGTGAACGTCGGCATGGTCGGCATCAACTTCCCGATCCCGGTGCCTCTCTCGTACCACACCTTTGGCGGCTGGAAGAAATCGGCCTTCGGCGACCTCAACCAGTACGGCCCCGACGCCTTCCGTTTCTACACCAAGACCAAGACCGTCACGGCGCGCTGGTTCTCGGGCATCAAGGAAGGCGGCGAGTTCAACTTCAAGGCGATGGACTGATCCCCAGTCCAGGCCATCTCGCGGGGCGTGCCTGAAAAAGGTGCGCCCTGTTTCTTTGCGGCATCGTCCAAAAGTATAAAGCTTTCTCTAATCGTTGACAGCTCTCCCATTGGCATGCCACGCTCAACTGTAAGGATAGTGTTCAGTAACCCCTTGGGCTGGAATGAACTCTTTCATGATCCTTGGGGCATCATGCCCTCTTGTCAGTGGGCCGGACCCGGAACAGGTCGCCAGCCTGAAAACATGCATGCCGGAACCGTGATAATGCCGATTTCATACTCGATTCATCCGGACCGCGGCCTCGCTCATTTCCACATGACCGGCACGATCGACGTTGCGCAGACCCTCGGGTCGTTTTCCGATTACGTCCGGAACCCGCGGTTCGATCCATCTTATGTGATGCTCACCGACGCCCAGGACGTTGGCGCGGTGGATGCGGATTTCCTTGGCATCGTTGGCGGGGTGCAACGGGCGATGCCCTTTTTGCGCAGCTTTCCGGAGGAGGCCAGCAGCATCATCTACGCCCCCCGAGACCTGATCTTCGGCATGGCCCGGATCATGCAGCAGGTGGTGGAGCCGGTGTCCAGGCTGCGGTTCCAGATCCTGCGCGACGAGGGTGAGGCTCTTGCCCTTGCCGGGCAGCCCGAAGCGGATTTCTACGCGCTGGACCAGGCGCTGCGGCCCAGGGTGGCAGCTGGCTGATCCGCGCATATTGCCCCCTTTCCTTTGCTCCGGCGCTCTGCTTTCCTTCGAAAAAACCCAGGGGGGAACATGACCGAGCCACCGTTCAGCATCGGCATCGAAGAGGAATACCTGCTGGTCGACCGCGAGACCTGTGCGCTGGTCGAGGCGCCCGACGGGTTGATGGAGGCCTGCGCCGCCGAGCTTGAAGGTCAGGTCAGCCCCGAGTTCCTGCAATGCCAGATCGAGATCGGAACCCGCCCCTGTGCCGGCGTCGCCGAGGCCCGGGAGGAGCTGCGCCGCCTGCGCGAGGCCGTGTCGCGCCACGCAGCCAGCTATGGCTTGTCGCCTATCGCCGCCTCCTGTCACCCGCTGGCGGACTGGAAGAAACAGCACCACACCGACAAGGAACGCTACAACGACCTGGACCGCGCCCTGGGCAGCGTGGTGCGGCGGATGCTGATCTGTGGGATGCATGTGCACGTCGGGCTGGAGGACGACCCGCTGCGCGCCGACCTGCTGGCGCAGACCAGCTACTTTCTCCCGCACCTGCTGGCGCTCTCGGCCTCCTCGCCCTTCTGGCAGGGCGAGGACACCAAGCTGGCCAGCTACCGCATCTCGGTCTTCGACAACCTGCCGCGCACCGGCCTGCCGCCGCAGTTCGACAGTTGGCAGGACTATCACCGCTCGACCGAGGTTCTGATCGAGACCGGCGTGATCGAGGACCGCAGCCGCATCTGGTGGGACCTGCGCCCTTCGTCCAATTTCCCCACGCTCGAGGCGCGCATCATGGACGTACAGCCGCGCATGGAACATGCGCTGACGCTGGCGGCCCTGGTACAATGCCTGATGCGGATGCTCTGGCGGCTGCGCGTGCGCAACCAGCGCTGGCGACTGTATGACCGCTTCCTGATCGGCGAGAACCGCTGGCGCGCACAACGCTATGGCGTCTCCGAGGGACTGATCGATTTCGGGGCGGCGCAGGTGGTTCCCTTCCCGCAACTGGTCGAGGAACTGATGGAGCTGCTGCAGGAGGACGCCGCCGAGCTGAAATGCCTGACGGAACTGGCCCGCGCCCGCGAGATCGCCGCCGAGGGCACCTCGGCCGACCGCCAGCGCGCCGCGCTGGCCGCCGCGCGGGACGCGGGCGCCGACCACGAGGGCCAGATGCGCGCGGTCGTGCACCACCTGATCGAGGAATTCCACGCCGACCTGTGAGGTCGGCTCAGGTCACGCGCAGCGATTTGACCACCGCATCCACGGCGCTTTGCACGTCGTGCTGGTCCAGCCGCGCGATACCCATGAACTGGATGTGCATGTCGCCGCGCGCCAGCCAGATTTGCCGCACCGCAACCGGGGCCGCCACCTGGCCGAACATCTGCAGGTTGGCCCCTTTCGGCATCTGCCGCACGACCGAGAAGCCCCGAAAAGGCCCGACCACCACCTCCGGGTTGGACTGCAGCAGTTTCAGCTTGAACCGCCGCGACCAGGGATCGTTCAGCACCTCCTCGTAGCTTTGCGGAATCGGACCGTCGAGGATCTTCATGCCGACACCGGCATCCGGTCCGCCGCGCGCCATCATCAGGTTCCAGTCCCCTCCGCTGCCCAGCGTCCGTTCCGGCCCGGGCCGGATGATCCGTTTCAAAAGCGTGACCCCGAAGACGACCAGCGGACCGTCATAGTCCTGGCGCACGGTCACGGGCCAGCCCGCCGGAACATCCACGGTCAGCCCGGTGGCGGGATGGCGGACCCGCTGGCTGCCGTCGTCGGCCAGGCCATCCGCATCCCCACCCCCCTCTCCCTGCTCCCGCGCAAGGAAGTCCGTCGCCGCCGCCTCGGCCCGGCGGGAAAACCCTTCGCGCCAGTCCTGAACCAGGCGAAGCAGCGTCTCGGGGTCCTCGACCCCGTGAAAACCGGGATGGCGTTCCTCTGCCGACCGCGAGTTGCCCCGGTCTCCGAACCCAAGCTCTCGCCAGCAGACGGCACCCCGCAGGGTGTAGACAGTGCGGATCTCGTCGGGCCGGGCCGACCTGTAGACATCATTCCCACGGACGCTCAACAGGCGCCTGTCCGTGACCGCGTAGACCCTGACACGGCGGCGGTTGATCCGGGGCGCGACAAAGGCCACCAACCCGACCCCGACAAGCGCCAGCCCCGGTATCAGACGCGGCTGACCTTCCAGCGACAGACCCGTCACGCTGTCGAAAATCCCGGTCAGGATCGCAAGACCAAGTCCCCCGGTCAGAACACCGCCAAATGTCGATCCGCCCGACCCAAAGGTGGCTGGGTCCGGGCGCGCCTGCCAGAGCACCCGTTCTCCGGGTTCCAGGAATGGCGCCAACTGCGGGTCAACGTCCGCGGGATCCAGTGGCGTCAGGTCGTACATCGCAGTCCCCCTTTCGACTGACCCCACCTAGGCATATCCGGCGGCGATGACGCAAGGTCACGCTCTCAGGTCGCGCCAAAGCAAAAGCGCCAGGCCGAAGCCTGGCGCCATGCACGGGCAGAGGAGTGTCCCGCGCGGGTCGCGGCCGGAGCAGGGTCCGCGACCGGAAGGTCAGACGGCGACCTTGCCCTTGGCGCGGACCAGGTAGATCCCGCCGCCCAGCACCGCCCCGATGATCCAGGCGTATCCGGCCAGCTCGTTCAGGCCCGGCACCCAAACCGTCGCCACCGAGAAGACAGCCGCCACGCAGAAGGCCACCAGCGCGTGCTCGTTCCAGCCGTTGCCATAGTGGTAAATGCCGCGCCGCTCGTTGTAGAGGTCGTCGCGCTTCAGCGCCTCTTTGCGCAGCATGTAGTAGTCGACGATCATGATCCCGTAGAGCGGTGCCAGAGTCGCGCCCAGCGTGTTGACGAAGCCCGAGATGCCGAACTGGCTGATGAAGCTGGTCCAGAGCCCGCCGATCACCAGCGCGAAACCCGAGGTGATGAGCCCCGCCTTGCGAAAGCTGATCTTCGACGGCGCAAGGTTGGCAATGCCGTTCACCGCCGGGATGAAATTGGCCACCAGGTTGATGCCCACGGTCGCGGCAAAGAAGGTGATGGCCGCGATGATCCCCAGAACGACGCTGTCGGTGCGGTCGACGATCTCGGTCGGGTTGATGATCTTCTCGCCATAGACCACGGCGGCCCCGGCGGTGGTCAGCAGGGCCAGCGCCGAAAAGAGGATCATGTTGAACGGCAGACCCGCCAGGTTGCCGCGCACCATCGCCTTCTTGTCCCGGGCATAACGCGAGAAGTCCGAAAAGTTGATCATCACGGCGGCGAAATAGGCCACCATCGTGCCAAAGATCGCCACGGCGCCCTTCAGCTCGGTCGCCCAGGTGCCCTCGGGGTTGGCAAAGATCGTCTGCGCCTCGGACAACAGCTTGCCGTCGGCGGCGAACCACAGGTAGATCACCAGCCCGATCATGACCGCGTAGACGAACGGCCCGGCAAAGTTCAGGAAGCCTTCGACCCAGTCCATGCCGCGCCAGAAGATCACGATGTGAAAGGCCCAGACCAGGACGAAGGACAGCCAGTCGATCTCTGTCAGGCCCAGGTAGGCGGTGCCGCCGGTGATCCCGGTGACCGACTTGATCAGAAGCGCCAGCGCCGTCGAGGCGAAATAGACCTGCACCCCGTACCAGAAGACCGCCACCGTCGCCCGCAGGACGGCGGGCAGCTTGGCGCCCTGGGTGCCCATGCTGGCGCGGGCAAAGACCGGGTAGGGAATGCCATAGCGTTCCCCCGCCGCGCCCGAGAGGTTCACCAGGAACATCACGAACAGCCCCGCCACGATCAGCGAGGCAAAGGCCGTCCAGCCGCTGACCCCGAACGAAATGAACAACGAGGCCACCAGCGAATAGCCGAACAGCGACTGGATGTCGTTTGCCCAGACGTTGAAGATCGCGAACCAGCCCCAGGTCTTTTCCTTCTCCGTCACCGGGCGCAGCGCGTCCTGCGCCACCTCGCCGCTGTCGGCCTCTGCCGTGATTGCGTGCATCTTTCCTCTCCCTTTCTCCCGGCCCGGAGCATTCGGCGCCCCCGGCCCTCCCGTTCTTATTGATCTGCCAGCTGGCATGATTTGTGAAATGTTAGTTAATAGATTACACGCTGGGTATAATGAAAACCAAACATGACCTTTCGGATTTTCCGAAGGATCGGAACCCGGGGCCGCCGCCTCTTGCCGCCGGACCGGCCGCGACGGGACGATCCCCTTGGCACCGCGCCCTGCCCGCGCTACGAGGCCGGAACAGCGTGGAGAGCCCCATGAAAACCGCCATCGCCACCTCCGACTACTTCGTGATGGGCGAGACCTTCATCAATCGCCACATTGCCCACCTGTTCGGGGGCGACACCTGCGTGGTCTGCGGGCGGTCCAACGGCGAGGACCCATTGGGCAAACCCCTTTTCACCCGCCGCGCCCCCCTGACCCCGATGGACAAGCTGCGGGCTCCCTTTGCCGCCGCCTCCGGCGCCCTGCGGCACGGCACCTCGCGCCTGCCCTTCGGTGACAACCGCAAGCGCCTGGCCGGCTTCCTGCAAGACCAGGGCGTACAGGTGATCCTGGCCGAGTTCGGCACCCAGGCCCTGGTCATGGCCAAGCTGGGCAACGACCTGGGCATTCCCGTCTTCACCTACTGGCGCGGCACCGATGCCTCCAAGATGCTCCGTTCGGCGCAGCGGGTGCGCTCCTACCGGCTGATGATGCCGCGCCTCGCGGGCATGTTCTCGGTCTCACAATTCCTGCTCGACAACCTCGCCCGCCACGGCATCCGCCACGACAACGCCCATGTCGTGCCCTCCGGCGTCGACATCCGCCGCTTTACCCCGGCGGACAAACGCCCCGGAAGCTTCCTGGCCGTGGGGCGCATGGTCACAAAGAAGGCCCCGCAAGTGACCCTGCGCGCCTTCGCCAGCGCCGCCGCCACCCGCGACGCGCATCTGACCTTCATCGGCGACGGCCCCCTGCTGGCAGAGTGCCAGGCCCTGGCCCAGACCCTTGGCGTGGGGGACAAGGTGACCTTCACCGGCGCCCTGCCCCACGACCAGGTCCGCCAGCACCTGCAATCCACAGAGGTCTTCCTGCAGCATTCCATCACCGCCCCGGACGGCAACACCGAGGGCCTGCCCACCGCCATACAAGAGGCGCTGGCCTGCGGCTGCATCACCCTGTCGACACGCCACGCCGGCATCCCCGAGGCGGTCGAGGACGGCGTGAACGGCCTTTTGGTCGATGAATGGGACGAAACCGGCTTTGCCGATCGCATCGCACAGATCCTCGACACGCCCGACCGCACAGAGATGACCCGGGCCGCCCGCGCCACCGCCGAGGCAAAGTTCGACAACGACATCGGCCTGGCCCGGGTCGAAGACGTGATCCGCACGACCCTCGCCAACACCTGAGTTACCGCAAACACAGGTCGCCGACCGGCACAACAGCTTTGCAGAAATGCAAAGCAGTCCTGCGCTGTGCATGGTTGCATTGCGCGGCCCTTCGGGCGACAATTTGAACATGCGTTCATTTCAGCCCGGGGGAGGACGGCCGCAATGGATTTCGCGCTTTCAGAGGAACAGACCGCCATCTTCGACATGGCCTATGCCTTCGGGCAGGAAAGGATCGCCCCCTTTGCCCGCCAGTGGGAGACCGAGGGCACCATCCCGAAACAGCTCTGGCCAGAGATCGCCGAACTCGGCTTCGGCGGGCTCTACGTCAGCGAGGAGAGCGGCGGCGCCGGTCTCACCCGGCTCGACGGGACGCTGATCTTCGAGGCCCTCAGCATGGCCTGCCCCTCGGTCGCCTCCTTCCTGTCGATCCACAACATGTGCGCCAAGATGATCGACAGCTTCGCCAGCGACGCCTTCAAGGCCCGGGTCCTGCCAAAGGTCCTGACGATGGAAACGGTCCTCAGCTACTGCCTGACCGAACCGGGCTCGGGTTCGGACGCCGCCGCCCTGCGCACCCGCGCCACCAAGACCAACGAGGGCTACCGCCTGACGGGCACCAAGGCCTTCATCTCCGGCGGCGGCTACTCGGATGCCTATGTCACCATGTGCCGCACCGGCGACGACGGCCCGAAAGGCATCTCGACGCTCTACATCGAGGACGGGGCCGAGGGCCTCAGCTTCGGCGCGCTCGAGGACAAGATGGGCTGGAAATCCTCGCCCACCGCCCAGGTCCAGTTCGACGACTGCCCGGTCCCGGCGGAAAACCTCATCGGCGAGGAAGGCCGCGGATTCAGCTACGCGATGGCCGGCCTCGACGGCGGCCGCCTCAATATCTCGGCCAGCGCGCTTGGCGGTGCGCAGAACGCGCTCGACCTGACGCTGCAATACATGTCCGAGCGCAAAGCCTTCGGCCGCACCATCGACCAGTTCCAGGCCCTGCAATTCCGCCTGGCCGAGTACGAGACCAGGCTCCAGGCCTCCCGCACCTTCCTGCGCCAGGCCGCCTGGAAGCTCGACACCGGCGCCCCCGACGCGACGAAATTCTGCGCGATGGCCAAGCTCATGGTCACCGACAGCGCCTTCGAGGTCGCCAACGGCTGCCTGCAGATGTTCGGCGGCTACGGCTACCTGGCCGACTACGGCGTCGAAAAGATCGTCCGCGACCTGCGCGTGCACCAGATCCTCGAAGGCACCAATGAAATCATGCGCCTGATCGTCTCGCGCCAGATGCTGGCCAGCTAGGCGCCGCACGCCCCTGCTTCTTCTTGGGTAAAATACCTCTCGGGGGAGCGCGAGGGGGCAGACAGCCCCCTCGCTCCCGCCCTCACAGCCAGGACCGACATGTCAGACATTCAGATCCGCACCGAAGGCCAGGCCGGCCGCATCACCCTGACCCGTCCCAAGGCGCTGAACGCGCTGACCTGGGACATGTGCCTGGCCACGGAACAGGCGCTGGACGCCTGGGCCAGTGACGACACCGTCAAGCTGATCATCCTCGACGCGACAGGCGACCGCGCTTTCTGCGCCGGCGGCGACATCGCCGAGATGTACCGGACCGGCAAGGCGGGCGACCTCGACTACGGGCGCAGCTTCTGGCGCGACGAATACCGCATGAACGCCAAGCTGGCCGAATATCCGAAACCCATCGTCAGCTTCCTGCACGGCTTTGTCATGGGCGGCGGTGTCGGCATCGGCGGGCATTGCTCGCACCGGATCGTGGGCGAGACGACGCAGGTTTCCATGCCCGAATGCGGCATCGGCTTTGTGCCCGACGTGGGCGGCACCTACACGCTGGCCCGCGCGCCGGGGCGGCTGGGCGAATACCTCGGGATCACCGCCGCGCGCATGGGTCCGGGCGACGCCATCCACGCGGGCTTTGCCGATCGGTTCCACCCCGAAGCGGTCTGGCCCGCTCTGAAACAGGCGCTGATCGACAGCGGCGACGTGGCCGCCCTGGGCGAGGCGCCACAGGCCCCGGACAGCCCGCTGGCCGCCACACAGGCCGAAATCGACGCGCTTTTCGGCGGCGAGACCCTGCGCGACGTGCTCAACACCCTTCGGGCCAGCGACAGCGACCTGGCCCGGGACGCGCTCAAGCGCCTGTCCCGCAATTCTCCGCTCTCGATGGCCGTCACGCTGGAAATGATCCACCGTCTGCGCACCCCCGGCCTCGACATCCGCAAGGCGCTCGAGATGGAATACCGGGTCAGCCACCGGATCATGGACCAGGGGGACTTCCTTGAAGGCATCCGGGCGGCCATCATCGACAAGGACAAATCGCCGAACTGGCGCCACGCGCTCGACAGCGTGCCCCTCGTGGACGTGTCGAAGATGCTGATGCCGCTCGGCAAGGACAAGCTGGATTTCAGGGAGAGGACCATGCAGATCGGATTCATCGGACTGGGCAACATGGGCGCGCCGATGGCCGCCAACCTTGCCAAGGCGGGCCATGCGGTCAAGGGCTTCGACGTGGCGGGCACAACCGCCGAGGGCGTCACCTCCGTCGCCACCGCACAGGAGGCCGCAAAGGGCGCCGACGTGGTCATCACCATGCTGCCCAACGGCGCGATCCTCAAGGCCGTCGCGACAGAGATCCTGCCCGTCATGGACAAGGGCGCCATTCACCTCGATTGCTCCACCGTCGATGTGGCCGCCGCCCGGGCGGCGGCGGATATGGCTGCCGAACATGGGGTCGAGGCGCTGGATGCGCCGGTTTCCGGCGGGGTCGGCGGCGCGGCGGGCGGCACGCTGACATTCATGGTCGGCGGCTCCGACGCCGCCTTTGCCCGCGCCCTGCCCCTGTTCGAGGTCATGGGCCAGAAGGCGGTGCATTGCGGCGCCTCGGGCAATGGCCAGGCGGCCAAGATCTGCAACAACATGATCCTTGGCGTGACCATGATCGCCACCTGCGAGGCCTTTGCCCTGGCCGACAAGCTGGGCCTGTCGCGCGAGGCCATGTATGACGTGGTCTCGACCTCCTCGGGACAGAGCTGGTCGATGACCACCTATTGCCCCGCCCCGGGCGTCGGCCCGCAATCGCCCTCGGACAACGACTACAAGCCCGGGTTCGCCGCCGACCTGATGCTCAAGGACCTGCGCCTGAGCCAGCAGGCCGCCAGCGAGGTCGACGCCGACACGCCGCTGGGCCAGGCCGCGATGGATCTCTACCGCCGCTTCGTCGAGGAAGAGGACGGCGCGGGCCGCGACTTCTCGGCCATGCTGCCCCGGTTCGAGACCCGCGGGCGCAGTTGATCCAAATCATATTCCCGACTCGCGATCCGAGTCATAGCTTACCCGAAGATGAACCTTTGTCTGGGGAAACGTTATGTTCGAGAAAAACATGGGGTCCGCCGATCGCGCCATCCGTGCCGTTCTGGGCGTTCTGTTGGTGATCGCCTTCTTTGCATGGCTCAGCGGCACCTGGGCCTGGATTGCCCTGATCGTCGGCGTGGTCATGCTGGCCACCGCCGCGATGGGATCCTGCCCGCCCTACAGCCTGCTTGGCATCAAGACCTGCGCCCGAAAGTAACCACAGGCACATGACACCCTCGGCAAGTCTTTGCCGGGGGCATGACTTTTGTCGGAACCCGAAGGCTTTGGACGGTATTTCCCTCCAAAGATACAGGAGATCCGACCATGAAAACCCGCTCGCTTGCCATCCTTGTCCTGGCCGCCATGCCACTGGCCCTGCCCGCCACGGCCCAGCCCAAAGGCTGTCCGCCCGGACTCGCCAAGAAGGATCCGGCCTGCGTGCCGCCCGGTCTGGCCAAGAAAGGCGTCAAGGCCCCGGACCGCGACCGCCACTACATCACGGATGACTACGTCATCCTGGTCGATCCGCTGCGTTACGGGCTGGACCCGGACCGCACCTATTATCGCCTGGGGGACGAGGTCGTGCGGGTGGACCGCGAAACCGGCGAGATCCTGAATTTCATCGGCTCTCTCGCCGCACTTCTGGACTGATCCAGCGGAGGGCCGAAAGGCCCTCCTGTTCACTTCTGGTGCGTTTTGTACGTTTTGCCGGATTCGCTGTACGTTTTGTACGTTTCGTACAAAAACCGGCTCGCTATTCCGCCGCCACCTTGCGCGGCTTCAGCATCGGCTTGAGGTAACGTCCGGTGTGAGACGCCTCGACCTCGGCTACCTTTTCCGGCGTGCCCTCGGCAACGATCCTGCCGCCGCCATCGCCCCCCTCGGGGCCGATATCCACGATCCAGTCGGCGGTCTTGATGACGTCGAGATTGTGTTCGATCACCACCACGGTATTCCCGGCCTCGACCAATTCATGCAGCACTTCCAATAGTTTGCGCACGTCCTCAAAGTGCAGGCCCGTGGTAGGCTCGTCCAGGATGTACAGCGTGCGGCCCGTGGATCGCTTGGCCAGTTCCTTGGACAGCTTCACCCGCTGCGCCTCGCCTCCCGACAGCGTCGTCGCCTGCTGACCCACCTTGATATAGCCCAGCCCCACGCGCATCAGCGCATCCATCTTGTCGCGGATCGCCGGAACGGCCTTGAAGAACTCCTGCGCATCCTCGACAGTCATCTCAAGAACGTCGGCTATGCTCTTGCCTTTAAAGAGAACTTCCAGCGTCTCGCGATTGTAGCGCGCGCCTTTGCAGGTCTCGCAGGTGACGTAGACATCGGGCAGAAAATGCATTTCGATCTTGATGACACCGTCACCCTGGCAGGCTTCGCAGCGCCCGCCCTTGACGTTGAAGCTGAACCGCCCCGGCTTGTAGCCCCGCGCCTTGGCCTCTGGCAATCCCGCGAACCAGTCGCGGATCGGGGTGAAGGCCCCGGTGTAAGTCGCTGGGTTCGAACGCGGAGTACGCCCAATAGGCCGCTGGTCGATGTCGATGACCTTGTCCAGGTGCTCCAGCCCCTTGATTGTCTCGCAGGGCGCGGGCGTCTGACGGGCGCCGTTCAGCGCCATGCTGGCGGTCTTGAACAGGGTCTCGATGGTCAGCGTCGACTTGCCGCCGCCGGACACGCCGGTCACGCAGACGAATTTGCCCAGCGGGAAATCGACGGTCACCTCTTTGAGGTTGTTGCCGGTCGCCTTGACCACCTTCAGCTTTTTCTTGTTTCCTTTCCGGCGCTTGTCCGGAACAGAGATTTCACGCGTGCCGCTCAGGTACTGGCCCGTCAGGCTGGCGGGGTCACTTGCGACTTCCTCTGGCGTGCCCTGCGACACGACCTGACCACCATGCACCCCCGCACCGGGACCGATGTCAAAGACGTAGTCCGCCTCGCGGATCGCCTCTTCGTCGTGTTCCACCACCAGTACCGTGTTGCCCTGGTCGCGCAGGTTCTTGAGTGTGTCGAGCAAGCGCGAGTTGTCGCGCTGGTGCAGACCGATCGACGGCTCATCAAGGACATAGAGAACCCCGGTCAGCCCGCTGCCGATCTGGCTGGCCAGACGGATACGCTGACTCTCGCCACCGGAAAGTGTTCCGGAAGAACGGCTTAGCGTGAGATATTCAAGTCCGACGTTGTTCAGGAACCCCAGCCGTTCACGGATCTCCTTGAGAATGGCCTTGGCGATCTCGTTCTTCTGGCTGGTCAGGCTGGCGGGCACGGTTTCGCACCAGTCAAAGGCCTGCTTGATCGACATTTCGACCACCTGGCCTACGTGCAGTCCCGCAATCTTGACCGCCAGTGCCTCTTCCCGCAGGCGATAGCCGCCGCAGGTGCCGCAATCGCGGTTGTTCTGGTAGCGTTCGAATTCCTCGCGGATCCAGTTGCTGTCGGTCTCGCGATAGCGCCGTTCCATGTTGGGAATGACGCCCTCGAAAACGCGGCTGACCTGGTAGACGCGCCCGCCCTCGTCATAGCGGAACTGGATTTCCTCGTCGCCCGAGCCGTAGAGGAACACCTGCTGCACATGCGCGGGCAGATCCTTCCACCGCGCGTTCTTGTCGAACTCGTAGTGCTTGGCAATCGCCTCAATGGTCTGCAGGAAATAGGGGCTCTTGCCCTTGCGCCAGGGTGCCAGCGCACCGTCGCTGATCTTCAGCGTCTGGTCAGGCACCACCAACCGTTCGTCAAAGAACAACTCGACCCCAAGCCCGTCACATTCCGGGCAGGCGCCGAAGGGCGCGTTGAACGAGAACAGGCGCGGTTCGATCTCGGGGATGGTGAAGCCACTGACAGGACAGGCGAAATTCTCGCTGAAGGTGATCCGCTCGGGGTCACCTTCGCGCGGGGCCGTCTCCAGCACCGCGATGCCATCGGCCAAGTCCAGCGCGGTGCGGAAACTGTCCGCCAGCCGGGTTTCCATCCCCTCGCGCACCACGATCCGGTCGACCACCACGTCGATGTCATGGCGGAACTTCTTGTCCAGCGTCGGCGGCTCGTCCAGCTCGTAGAACTCGCCGTCCACCTTGACCCGCTGGAACCCCTGCTTGCGCAGTTCCAGGAATTCCTTGCGGTATTCGCCCTTGCGGTCGCGCACGATGGGGGCAAGCAGGTAGGCGCGCGTGCCTTCCTCCATGCCCATGACCCGGTCGACCATGTCCTGCACCTGCTGGGCCTCGATCGGCAGGCCGGTGGCGGGCGAATAGGGTGTGCCGACGCGGGCGAAGAGCAGCCGCAGGTAATCGTAGATCTCGGTCACGGTGCCAACGGTCGACCGCGGGTTCTTCGACGTCGTCTTCTGCTCGATGGAAATGGCAGGCGACAGGCCGCTGATGTGGTCGACGTCGGGCTTTTCCATCATGTCCAGGAACTGCCGCGCATAGGCCGACAGCGACTCGACATAGCGGCGCTGCCCCTCGGCATAGATCGTGTCGAAGGCCAAAGAAGACTTGCCCGACCCGCTGAGGCCGGTGATGACAACCAGTTGATCTCGCGGGATATCCACGTCGATCGACTTGAGATTGTGTTCCCGCGCCCCGCGGACTTCGATCTGCTTGAGTTCCGGCATCACTCACCCCCGGCATTCCAACCTGCGTAGACATAGTTGAATTCGGCGAGACCGCCAATCGAAAAACGTGAACGAAGTGTGAACAAAAGCAGCGGCGCCCGGATTTCCGCCGGCGTGCTTCCTCACGCCGCAGGCTGGTCGGAAAGCGGGCGCCAGTGGGGTAAACCTTTCCTTGCCCGGACAGTGCCCCTCGGTGCAGGGTAGCGGCGTATTACCGCCAAAAGGGGGGATTTCATGACCGGGTTTCGCCGCGCCGCTCTGGCGCTTTGCCTTGTTCCGGCGCTTGCCGCCGCACAGGAAGACAGCAAGTCCATTCTCGTGCTCGACGCCTCCGGCTCCATGTGGGGCCAGATAGACGGGGTCGCCAAGATCACCATCGCTCAGGGCGTCGTCGGCGACCTGCTGTCCTCCCTGCCAGAGACGCAGGCGCTGGGGCTGACCGCCTATGGCCACCGCACCAAGGGCGATTGCACGGACATCCAGACGCTTGTCGAACCCGGCACCGCCAGCCGCGACGCCATCGCCGCCCAGGTGAACAAGCTGCGTCCGCGTGGCAAGACGCCGATGACCGATGCGGTCATCCAGGCCGCCCAGGCGCTGAAATACACCGAAGACCCGGCCACCGTGATCCTGGTGTCCGACGGGATTGAGACCTGCAACCCCGATCCCTGCGCCGCCGCCCGCGCGCTCGAAGAGGCCGGCGTGGACCTGACCGTGCACGTGGTCGGCTTTGACGTCAGCGACCCCGAGGCACGCCGCCAGATGCAATGCATGGCCGACGAGACTGGTGGCCAGTTCCTGCTGGCCGCCAATGCCAGCGAGTTGGGCAAGGCCCTGACCGAGGTGACCCAGGCGCAGCCGGCGGCCACCTTCTCGACCCGTTTCGTGGCGCAAGACGGCGCCGAGGGCGGCACCATCGAAACGCCGCTGGTCTGGGATGTTCGCCGCGGCGACGAGGTGATCGTCGACTTTCAGCAAAGCGCCTCGCTGGACATCGACCTGCCCGCCGGCAGCTATACCGTGACCGTGCTGCGCCCCGAGGACGAAAGCAGCGTCGAAAAGAGCTTTGACGTGACCGACGCCACGCAGACCGTCACCCTTGTGCTGCCCAGTTCCCTGCCCGAGGCGCTGGTCAGCGGTGCTGAACAGGCGGTGGCCGGATCGACGATCCCTGTCACCTGGGAAGGCCCGGACGAGGACGGCGACTATGTCACCGTCTCCAGGCCGGACGACAAGGGCTATGTGAACTACACCTACACGCGGGACGGCACGCCCGCGCAACTGGTGATGCCGCCCGAACCCGGCGAATATGAGCTGCGCTATGTGCTTCGGGACGGACGCCAGACACTGGCCACGCAGGCAATCACCGTCACCGCGGCAGAGGCCAGCCTTGACGCGGATGGCAGCGTGCCCACCGGTGCAACCATCCCGGTGACATGGACCGGCCCGGATTACGACGGCGATTACATCGCCGTGTCGGAACCCGGCGACAAAGGCTATGTCAATTACAGCTACACCCGCGACGGCACGCCCGCGCAACTGGTGATGCCGCCCGAGCCAGGCACCTACGAATTGCGCTATTTCATGCGCCAGGACCGTACCGTGCTGGCCACCCGCATGATCGAGGTTACGGCGCTGGACGCCAGCCTCGAGGCCGCCGAGACGGCGGAGGTGGGCGCCGACATCCCCGTGACCTGGACCGGGCCGGACTACGAGGGCGACTACATCGCCGTCTCGAAACCGGACGACAAGGGCTATGTCAACTACACCTACACCCGCGAGGGTTCGCCCCTGACGCTCAAGATGCCCTCGGAACCGGGGACCTACGAGTTGCGCTATTTCATGCGCCAGGATCGGACCGTTCTGGCCACGCGGATGATCGAGGTGACAGAGGTTTCGGCCACGCTGGACGTGGCGCCGACAGGCGCGGCCGGATCGGACATCCCCGTGACATGGACCGGGCCGGACTATGAGGGTGACTACATCACCGTGTCCGAGATCGGAGACGATGGCTATGTCAACTATACCTACACCCGCGAAGGCTCGCCGCTGGACCTGACCCTGCCCGCCGATGCAGGCACCTACGAGATCCGTTATGTCATGCGGCAGGACCGGACCGTTCTGGCCACCAAGACCATCGAGGTCTCTGATGTCAGCGCGACGCTTGACGTGGTCACGGAGGCGCGGGCCGGCGCCTCCGTGCTGGTGACATGGGACGGTCCCGGCTACGACAAGGACTATGTCACCGTTGCCGATGCCAACATGGCCGACAACAAGTATCACTTCTACACCTACACCCGCGAAGGCTCTCCGCTGCTGCTGCGGCTGCCGGCGGAACCGGGCACCTATGAGATCCGGTACGTGGCGGCGGGCGACAGTCCCCGCGTGGTGGCGCGCAACCAGATCACCTTGACCGAGGTGACGGCCAGCATCGACGCGCCGGAACAGGTGCCTGCGGGCGCGGTCCTCGGGCTGGACTGGGACGGGCCGGACTACAAGGGCGACTACATCAGCCTTGCCCGCGTCGGTGAGCCGGACAACAAGTACAGCACTTACAAGCACACCTCCGAGGACAGCCCGCTGGTGCTGAAACTCCCCGAAGGTCCGGGCAAGTACGAGCTGCGCTACGTGATGGGTCAAGGCAACAAGGTGCTGTTCCGCAAGCCCATCGAACTGACCTACGAGCCGGAGTAAGGCCGGCCGTCCAGTCGATCACAAGGCCCCTGTCCCGGCCAGCCCTTTGCAGGAAACGATACAACTTGTTCCTTGTGGCATTGTCGGAACAAAGCCATGTCGCACAACAGCTCCCGAAGAAACCTTCGGGAGCTGTTGGCGCTGGACCCCGGCCAATCGGACTTAAGCCGACTTTCACCGAAAAGCACTGTCCGTCGGTAGCGGAACAGATCGACAGGTTCGTTTTCTTCGGCTTAGGGCGCGGCTACATCCATCACCCTTAAGATGTTGTGGTCCGTGCCCGGGTTGGATATGGAAGCGACCATTCGCCAAGGAAAAGCGACACATCCATGAAAATGCGCGATACATTCATCAAGCCGATGCATCCCGAAGGGCGACGCTTTGTGGCCGTTTTCGCGGTTTTCGCAGCCGCGCTCTTCTTGGTCTCGTCCGTCCTGGGATGGGTGGGCGTCGGACTGACGATTTGGTGTTACTACTTTTTCCGTGACCCGGCACGTGTGACACCAAGCCGTGAGGGCCTGATCGTCAGTCCCGCCGATGGCGTGGTCTCGCTGATCGAAAAGGCCGTGCCGCCGCCGGAATTGGGCATGACGGATCAGCCATTGACCCGTGTCAGCGTCTTCATGAGTGTCTTCAACTGCCATGTGAACCGTGCACCTGTCGCGGGCCGGATTTCGGCGATCGCCTATCGGCCGGGCAAGTTCTTCAATGCCTCTCTGGACAAGGCCAGCGCCGACAACGAACGGAACAGCCTGTGCATCGACATGGCGGACGGGCGACAGATCGCCGTGGTTCAGATCGCTGGGTTGGTTGCGCGGCGGATCGTCTGTTTTTCCGCGCAGGGCGACGTCTTGGCAACCGGTGAAAGGTTTGGCCTGATACGCTTCGGTTCGCGACTGGACGTCTATTTGCCGGATGGTGTGCAACCACTTGTCGCTCTGGGGCAAACCATGATCGCGGGCGAGACGGTCCTTGCCGACTTGGCCTCGGACGAGCCTGCTCGTTCGGCGCGAACAGATTAAAGCATGCCCCACCCGTTGCCCGACAAGAGAAAGAAAATCAACGTCCTGCAGCTGCTGCCGAATCTGGTCACCATCTCGGCCATATGTGCGGGCCTTTCGGCCATACGCTTTGGCTATGAAGGGAATTTTGAATTGGCCGTGCGCCTGGTTCTGGTGGCCTGCGTTCTGGATGGTCTGGACGGCCGGCTCGCGCGTTTGACGAAAAGCGAGTCGCCGTTCGGTGCGGAACTGGATTCCCTGGCGGATTTCCTGAATTTCGGAGTGGCGCCTGTACTGATCATGTACCAATGGGCCCTGCAGGATTTCCAAAGCGCGGGCTGGATAGCTGTCTTGAGCTATTCCATTTGCTGCGTCCTGCGACTGGCACGATTCAACGTCGACAGCCGGATGGACAAAGAAGACACCGGATGCGGTTACTTTGTCGGTGTCCCGTCGCCAGCGGGCGCAGTTCTCGTGTTGCTGCCAATGGTTATCTCCTTTCTCTTCTCTGACCTGCCCTTGGCCGCGCCTTCGGTCATCGCTGGCCACGTTTTTCTTGTCGGTCTTTTGATGATCAGTCGCATCCCGACCTATTCCTTCAAGCAACTGTCAATCGACCGCGGGAACGCCAAATTTTTCCTTCTTGGCGCCGGGCTTATGGCTGCAGCATTGCTGACATATCTTTGGGCCACCCTGGCGCTGATGACATTTGCCTACATCTGCAGCCTGATCTGGGCGTTTCGATCCGCTCGCAAATCAAGGAACACAAAGGACTAACGCGATGGAACTCGGCGCAATCAAGACCTCCTACGCGAGGTGGGCCCCCGTCTATGACCAGACCTTCGGCGCGATTACAAATACCGGACGGCGCGCGGCAGTCGAGTACATCAATGGACAAAGCGGGACGAGCGTTCTGGAGGTCGGTGTCGGGACCGGTCTTGCACTACGAAACTATCGTTCAGACCTTTGCGTCACGGGTATTGATTTCAGTGACGACATGCTGGCCAAGGCGCGGGAAAAAGTCGATCGCTTCGGGTTGGGGCACGTCAGGAGCCTCCGGCAGATGGATGCGCGAAGTCTCGATTTTCCGGACGATCATTTCGATACCGTCGCAGCGATGCACATCATCTCTGTCGTGCCGGAACCCGAACGCGTGATGGCCGAGATAGCGCGGGTCTGCAAACCCGGAGGCAAGATCGTCATCACCAATCACTTCGCCCAGGAAACCGGTATCATGGCACGGATCGAACGATTTTTTGCGCCATTCGCAAACCTGTTGGGCTGGCATTCCGATTTCGACATCGGCACCGTGCTCAAACAACCGGAGCTTACGGTCAGAGAGAAGAAACCGCTGCCCCCTTTCGGCATGATGACGTTCCTGGTGCTTGAGAAAGCGGATCGGTGATCCGCCAAGAACAGAGCGGGAAAGATCATCAGCGCGGCGGAAGAGCGTTTCCGACAGGACCCCATCTGTCAGCCAAGGGTTGCCTGACGGCGACAGCCTGATTTGGAACGACGGACGAGCATCGGCGCCTTGTGTCCCGATTGGATACGCCATGCAGCATTGGGCACGAACGGGCCTCATGACTGCCCTCTGAGGCAGCTCAGCGTTGAACTTGAAGATGCGCTGGCGATTTCTAAAGCTATTGAAATCTAAACGCCTCGGCCATCTTCAAGGACGACCCGAGGACGAAACCGCTCGCGCAGCAATGGCGCGTGTGGCTGGCCCTCGGGGTCAAAGCAGTCGCTGCGCTTCGAACCTCACCGCTTTCCCAAGCACGAATTTTTCAAGGCCCGCCGTCCCGGGGGACACTTTTGCCTGTCGTCCATGTCCGGCACCCTTAGAGAAACCGACCACCCCGTTCGATGACCTCGATCTGATAACCATCGGGGTCCGCGACAAAGAAGAAACGGGCGAACCTCTTTCCGTCCGGCGCGAATTCGACGATCTTGCGCGGTGCCAGCCCCGCATGGGTCAGCCGCTTGTGGGTGTCGCCCAGGTCCGCGACCGAAACCGCAAGATGACCATACCCGTCGCCCAGGTCATAGGGTTCGGTACGTCCCTTGTTCACGGTGAGTTCGATCTCGAAGCTGCTCTCTGCATTGCTCAGGTAGACCAGCGTGAAATCATCGAAGTCCTTGCGTTCCGCGATCTCCAACCCGAAAGCCGTCCGGTAGAAATCGACCGAACGTGCCTCGTCGAGCACGCGGATCATGCTGTGTATTGCCTTGGCCATGCTGTTCCTTCCGGTAAATTGCCAATGTCACATGTCTCCTGCCCCGACCGCGGACATCGCAAGAACGTGGATCAATGACAACCGGCCCGGACCGCCCCGACGGGGGCAGTCAACGCTGCCGCAAGGTCGACCACGGCAACAGCGGGCAGCGCCTCACCGATACAGCAGCGACACCCCCTCCGCGAAGAGGTGCACCTTGTTCGGTTCCGCGCCCAGCGACACCTGCTTGCCACGCATCTCGCGGTGGATGCCGGGCAGCTTGCCGATGACCGGGTCGCCCCCACCTTCGGCCTGGAAGTAGAGCAGCGTCACCTCCCCAAGGGCCTCGGTGATCTCGACCATGCCGGAATAGATCGGCGTGTCCTCGGTGGGCACGAAATCCTCGGGCCGCACGCCGACATTGACCCGCAGCCCCTTGTCAGCCTCGGTGGTCGGATAGTCCGAGAGGGCCGTACCGCCGCCGTCCAGTTTCACGCGGGTCTGCGTGCCGGTCTCGACCACCTCGCCGGGCAGCAGGTTCATCGAGGGAGAGCCGATGAACTGCGCCACGAACTCGCTGTTGGGCCGCTCGTACAGTTCCAGCGGGCTGCCCACCTGCGCGATCCCCTTGTTGGCCAGCACGACGATGCGGCTGGCCAGGGTCATCGCCTCGACCTGGTCATGGGTGACGTAGATCATGGTCCGGTCGGGCATCTGTTCCTTCAGTTGCGCAATCTCGATCCGCGTCGCTACACGCAGCGCAGCATCCAGGTTCGAGAGCGGCTCGTCGAACAGGTAGACCTTGGGATCGCGCACCAGCGACCGCCCAATGGCCACCCGCTGCCTTTGACCACCGGACAGGGCCTTGGGCAGGCGGTCGAGGTAGGGATCCAGTTGCAGCATCTTGGCCGCCCGATCCACCGCCGCGTCGATCTCGTCAGGGCTTTTCTTGGCCAGTTTCAGCGCAAAGGACATGTTCTCGCGCACCGTCATATGGGGATACAGAGCGTAACTCTGGAACACCATCGCGATGCCGCGCTGCGCGGGCGGCACGTCGTTGACCACCTGTCCGTCGATTTCCAGCGTGCCGCCGGTGATCTTTTCCAGTCCCGCGATCATTCGCAGAAGCGTGGATTTGCCACAGCCCGAGGGGCCGACGAAGACGATCAACTCGCCCTCGTCGATCTCGAGGTTGATGTCGCGCAGCACCTGCACGGTGCCGCCATAGGTCTTTTCGACATCGGTCAGTTTCAGGTTGGCCATGTCCCCTCCCCCTCTTTCTCGTTATGCCTGCCGCCGCGCCAGCGCGGGTTGCCAAGGTCCCAGGTGCAGCCTACCGTCCGGCGCCGCCGTGGCGCTGCCCAGTTCCAGCCCGATCTGCTGCCAGTCGCCGGCGGGCATCTCGATCACCGCCGGCTCTCCGCTCATGTTGACCGCGACGAAGACCTCTTCGCCCTCGTAGCTGCGGATGAAATGCACGACGCTGCCTGTCGCTTTGACCTTGTCATGCGTGCCTTTGACCAGCGCGGGATGGGTCGCCCGGAAATGGATCGCCTTGCGATAGTGGTGAAGAAGCGCGCCAGGATCGTCCTCCTGAACCGCGACAGCATGACCAAGATGCGCGTGGCTGACCGGCAACCAGGGCGTTCCCGTGGAAAAGCCGCCGTTCAGGTTGGACTGCTCCCAGACCATCGGCGTGCGGCACCCGTCGCGGCCCTTGAACTCGGGCCAGAACTCGATCCCGTAGGGGTCTTGCAGGTCCTCGAACGGCACGTCCGCCTCGGGCAGGCCCAGCTCTTCGCCCTGGTAGATGCAGACCGATCCGCGCAGGCACATCATCAGCGTGGCAAAGGCCTTTTGCGCGGAGGGTGTGAGTTCCCACCGCGAGGCGTGGCGCACCACGTCATGGTTGGAAAAGGCCCAGCACGCCCAGCCGTCCGGCACCACCGTGTCGACCCGCTCCATCACGTCGGCAATGCGCGCAGCGTCCGGCTGGGTGCCCGAGAGGAACTCGAAGGAATAGCACATGTGAACCCGCTCGTCCCCGGCGGTGTATTCGCCCATGATCTCCAGCCCCTTCTGGGCATCGCCGACCTCTCCCACTGCCGTGGTCGCGTCGTATTCGTCCAGCACGGCGCGGAACCGGGCGAGGAAATCGAGGTTCTCGGGGCGGTTCTTGTCGTAGAGGTGCAGCTGGTGATTATAGGGATTCACCCGCGGCGCGATCGAGGCGTCTCGCTGATCCACCGGCAAGGGCGGGTTGTCACGCAGCTGCTGATCGTGGACGTAGAAGTTGATCGTATCCAGACGGAAGCCGTCGACACCACGATCCAACCAGAAGCGGACCACGTTCAAGAGCGCATCCTGCACGTCCGGGTTGTGAAAGTTCAGGTCCGGCTGCTCGGTCAGGAAGTTGTGCAGGTAATACTGTTCGCGCCGCGCATCCCATTGCCAGGCCGGGCCGCCGAAGATCGACAGCCAGTTGTTGGGCGGATTGCCGTCGGGCTTGGGATCGGCCCAGACGTACCAGTCCGCCTTCGGGTTGTCGCGACTGGCCCGGCTTTGCGCGAACCAGGGATGCTGGTCCGAGGTATGCGACAGCACGAGGTCGATCATCACCCGGATGCCCAGCTTGTGCGCCGTATCCACCATGACGTCGAAATCACTGAGCGAGCCGAACATCGGGTCCACGTCACAGTAATCGCTGACGTCATAGCCAAAATCCTTCATCGGCGAGGTGAAGAAGGGCGAGATCCAGATGGCGTCGACGCCGAGGCTGGCCACATAAGGCAGACGTGCCGTGATGCCGTTGAGGTCACCGATCCCGTCGCCGTTGCTGTCCTGGTAGCTGCGCGGGTAGATCTGGTAGATCACCGCTCCACGCCACCAGTCCTTGTCGGCTTTCGGATCGGTCTGGGTTTGCAGTTGCGCGTTCATGTCTTGATCCTTCGCGTCCCGGGCTTCACCCGGGACATCCTGTCCCGGTGCCCGCAGGGGGTGACCCCGGATCAGGTCCGGGGCGGGGTTTACTTGACGGAGCCGGCCAGAAGGCCGCGCACGAGGTAGCGTTGCATGGCAAAGAAGACGACCAGCGGCACCGCGATCGAGACAAAGGCCGCCGTCGCGAGGATTTCCCAGTTGCCGCCGCGCGTGCCCAGCAGTTCGACGATCTGGTTGGTCATCACGGTGGTCTGGCCCGTCGCGTCGATCAGGAAGACCTTGGCCACCAGCAGGTCGTTCCAGGTCCAGAGGAACTGGAAGATGGCGAAACTGGCCAGCGCCGGGAAGGACAACGGCAGAATGATCTTGGTGAATATCTGGAACTCCGTCGCGCCGTCCACGCGGGCATTCTCGATGATGTCACGCGGCAGGCCGGCCATGTAGTTGCGCAAGAGGTAGACCGCCAGCGGCAGGCCGAACCCGGTATGCGCCAGCCAGACGCCGAGGTAGCCCTTGCCGATGCCGATGGCCAGGTGCAGCTTCAGAAGCGGGATCAGCGCCAGTTGCAGCGGCACGACCAGCAGGCCCACGACAAAGGCGATCAGCAGCGCCCGACCGGGGAAATCCATCCAGGCCAGCGCATAGGCGGCAAAGGCGGCGACCACGATGGGGATGATCGTCGCCGGAACCGTCACCGTCAGCGTACTGAAAAAGGCCCGCCCCATGTCGTCGGTGGTCTGCGCCCCCTCTGCGGCGCCACTGGACAGTCCGAACGTCGCGGCCAGCAGGATCAGCAGTACCAGCCCGCCAACAACCGGCGCCCCCTGTGCCACGATCGCGGGCTGCGCGGCCAGCGTGAACCGCATCACGCCCCAGAGGATTGCCGCCGCCGCGATGTAGATGGCCAGCCGCTTGACCACGTCCTGGCCCAGGACCGTGTCGTAGTTGCGTAGGGTGAATTCCGGTGGAATCTCGGCCGTGACAAAGATCCGGATGCCGCGTCCGCCGGCAATTTCCTCTTCGGAGACAAGGCGGTAGTCGCCGTTTTCCTGCACGGTAATTGACCCGCCCCGGCGCAACTCGGCCTCCTCACCCGGCGCAAAGGCCGAGATGTCGCGCGAGGAGGTCCCATAGGACGAGATCGGCGCAGCCTCACGCCCCTCGACCATGAACAGGTTGCCCTCCAGCACGTAGACCCCGTCCTGTTGCACCTGTTCCTCGGGAGAATCCGTGCGCAGGGTCAGCGACTGTTCCGTTGGAAACAGCGCGTTCCACCAGCCGGAGGATGCGATCTGGTCCGCCGTGCGAAAGGAGGACACGAACAGTCCAACGGTCGGGAACAGCCAGAGCGCAACCAGCAGCACGACCGAGATATGAACCGCCCAGGTGAGCGAGGACTTGTGACCTGCGATATTGTCCATGATCCCGCTCCCTTACCGCATTTCCTTGCGGGCCTGCCGCACGTTCCAGACAAGGATCGGCGTGACCAGCAGCATGATGACGATGGCCGAGGCCGATCCCACGCCCCAGTCATTGGCGCGGAACAGCTTGTCGAACATGTAGTTGGCCAGGACCTGCGTGCCCCATTGGCCGTTGGTCATGGCAAAGACGATGTCGAAGATCTTGAGCACGACCAGCGTGATCGTCGTCCAGACCACCATGATGGTCGGCATGATCTGCGGCACCTTGATCTTGAAGAAGATCTGGAACGGGTTGGCCCCGTCGACGATGGCCGCCTCGACCGTTTCCTCGGGGATTCCGCGCAGCGCCGCCGACAGGATCACCATCGCAAAGCCGGTCTGAATCCAGACCAGCACGATCATCAGGAAGAAGTTGTTCCAGAAGGGGATGGTCAGCCATTGCGCCGGATCGTTGCCCGTGAACCAGACATAGAGCGCGTTCAGCACGCCGATCTGCTCCGCATCCGGCGGGCGCGCGTCATAGACCAGCTTCCAGATCACCGCCGCACCCACAAAGGAAATCGCCATCGGCATGAAGATCAACGACTTGGCAATGTTGCCCCAGCCGATGCGATCGGTGAGCTGCGCTGCCAGCAGGCCAAAGGCCGTAGATAGCGCCGGCACGACGATCAGCCAGAGCATGTTGTTGCCCATCGCTTCCCAGAACTTGGATTCGCCCATCATCTGCGTGTAGTTGGCCAGCCCGATGAAGGCCCCGCCCTGGTCACGGTCGGTCAGCGACAGGCGCAGCGTCTCGAAAACCGGGTAGGCCAGGTAGAGCGTCAGCGCGAACAGCGCCGGGAACAGGAACAGCCAGGGCCGGATCATGTTGGCGCGGTTGATGTTTCGCCCCGCGTTCGGCCCCCTGGCCGGAAACAGGACCCGGTCCAGGAACTGGTTCGACGCCCAGAAGTAGCCGATACACGACCCCACGCCGATCACGATTGTCAGAAGTCCTTGTAGCGCCGGATGCATGCTGTGCTCCCTGTCACTCTGGATATTGGCCGCACGCCTTCGCGCAGCGCAGGCCGTCAGAATCCCCGCCCCGGACCTGATCCGGGGCCCCTGCCCTCATCGAGCTGATCGGCCCGGCAGAGGTCCCGGGCAAGGCCCGGGACGGGTGGGTCCGGTTCGATCCGCTTACTTGAGCGAGTCCCAGCTGCTCTGGATTTCGGCCGCCACCTCTGCCGCGGGCTTGCCGCCGGCATAGTCGACCATGCCGGTCCAGAAGCTGCCCGCGCCAACGCCACCGGGCATCAGGTCCGATCCGTCAAAGCGAAAGGTCGTCGCGTCCAGCAGGATCTGGTTCATCTTGGCGGTGGCCTCGTCCTTGAACTTGGACGGATCAACCGATTTCAGCGGCGTCATGAAGCCGCCATTGGCCATCCAGATCTCGTGCGCCTCGGTGGTTTGCAGGAAGGCGATCAGGTCATGTGCCGCGTCGTTCTCATTCGTGATCGCCCAGAGCGTGCCCGCGCCAAGGACCGGCTGACCCAGATCCTTGCTTTCGTAGGCCGGGAAATAGAAGAAATCGGCATCAAGGCCGACCTCTGTTCCCTCGGGGAAGAAGGTCGGAATAAACGACGCCTGACGGTGCATCATGCATTGCGGCGGTGCCGAGAACAGACCCTTGGGGCTGTCGCGGAAATCGGTCGAGGCAACTGCGCCCCGGCCGCCGGCCACCTTGTCATCCTCGATGAAGGTGCCGAATTCCTCGATCGCGGCCACGACGCGCGGATCGTCAAAGGGGATCTCGTTGGCGACCCATTGGTCATAGACTTCGGGCGGCTGCGTGCGCAGCATCAGGTCCTCGACCCAGTCCGTCGCCGGCCAGCCGGTCGCCCCGCCCGATCCCAGGCCCACGCACCAGGGCGTTTCGCCATCGTCGATCATCTGCTGCTCCAGCGCACGCAGCTCCTCCATCGTTTCCGGCACTTCGTAACCGAAATCGAGGAAGTTCTCGGGGTTGTACCAGACCAACGATTTCACATCGACTTTGTAGAAGAAGCCGAACAACTTGTCCGCATCGTCCTGGTCGGCGTAGGTCCCGAGGTCGACCCAGCTGTCGCCTGCCGCGTAATTCTCGCGAATCCAGTCGCCGGTGCCATCCTTGAGCGGGGTCAGGAAACCGCGCGACGCCATGTCGGAGGCAAGGCCCGGCTGCGGGAAGATCGAGACGTTCGGGGGCGAACCTGCTTCGGCATCGACAACGATCTGCTGCTCGAAACTGTCAGAGCCCACATAGGAAACGTCATGGCCGGTCTGTTCGGCGAAGACATCCAGAACATCCTCGACCAGCTCCTGGTCCGGACCCAGCCAGGGGCCGAAAACGGTCAGCTTCTCCGCATGCGCCATGCCGGCGCCAAGGGCCAGGGCCGCGACGCTCAGGTAAAACGGTGACTTCATTGATTATCCTCCCATCCCGCGCCTCGCCGCGCGGGTTCTCCTGCGTATCCCGCACCCGTCGAAAACAAAGTTTCTCAAAGCGCTTTGGGTGGCGCCACTATCTGCGAGTCGGCCCAACCTGTCAACATTCGTCCTTTGACCATTGAAATTTACATGCTGCGGTGCGGCTAAGCTCTCTGCAATACAGCACCATCCGTGCGGTCGTCTCTTGACAAATCCGAAGCGCTTTGAGCCTTATCGTGACATGAACCTCAAACAGCTCGCCGAACACCTCGACCTTTCCCAGACCACCGTCAGCCGTGCGCTGAACGGTTATCCCGAGGTCAGTGAAAAGACCCGGGAAAAGGTTCTGCGTGCCGCGCGCGAGCTGAACTACAGCCCCAACGCAAGGGCCAAGGGGCTGGCCACGGGCCGCGCCCATGCCATCGGTCACGTCCTGCCGATCAGCGACCAGCACGAGATGGTGAACCCGATCTTCGGAGATTTCATCGCCGGGGCCGGTCAGACCTACTCCAAGGCGGGCTACGAGGTGGTCATCAGCCTGGTCGACGACAAGGACGAGGAACAGGCCTATCGTTCGATCCGCAGCCGTGGCAATGTCGACGGGATCATCGTCCACGGCCCACGCATGACCGACGGCCGGATCGCACTGCTGACCGAGCTGGGGCTGCCCTTCGTCGTGCATGGCCGCGCCTCTCAGGTCAGCCTGCCCTATTCCTGGCTGGACACCAACAACGGGCGCGCGTTCCAGCGCGCGACCGAGTTCCTGCTGGACCTGGGCCACCGGCGGATTGCCCTGATCAACGGGCTGGAATTCATGGATTTCGCCCACCGCCGCCGCGTCGCCTATGAGGCGGCACTGGCCGACCGTGGCATCGCGCTGGACCCGGCGCTGATGCGCTCGGAAGAGATGACAGAGGTCTATGGCTACCGCAGCGCGGCAGAGATGCTGGCGCTGGACACTCCGCCCACCGGCTTCCTTGTCTCCTCGATGATCACCGCCATCGGCGTCCGCCGGGCGATCCACGAGGCCGGGCTGGAAATGGGACGGGACGTGTCCGTCATCACCCATGACGACGACCTGGGCTATTTGCGCAACGGCCATGACGTGCCGATCTTTACCGCCACGCGCTCCTCGGTGCGCCTGGCCGGGATGCGGGCGGCTGAAATGCTGCTGGAGCTTATCCGCAATCCCGCGCATGCGCCCTTGACCCAGTTGATGGAGGCCGAGCTGATCATCGGAAGCTCGACCGGACCCGCGCAATAAAGGTTGAACATGAAACACCAGAGATCTGATTTTCCCGAAGATTTCCTCTTCGGTTGCGCCACCTCGAGCTACCAGATCGAGGGTCACGCCTTTGGTGGCGCGGGCCGCACCCAATGGGATGATTTCGCCGCGACCCCGGGGAACGTCACCCGTTTCGAGAACGGCGAAAAGGCCTGCGATCACTATCACCGCTATGGCGAGGATCTGGACCTGGTCGAACAGGCTGGCTTCGACGCCTACCGCTTTTCGCTGAGCTGGGCGCGCGTGCTGCCCGAAGGGCGCGGGCAGGTCAACCAAGAGGGGCTGGATTTCTACGATCGCCTGGCCGACTCTCTGCTGGATCGCGGCATCAGGCCCTGCGCCACGCTTTATCACTGGGAATTGCCCTCGCCCCTTCTGGACCTCGGCGGCTGGCGCAACCGGGACATCGCCGGCTGGTTCGCCGACTACACGCAGATCATCATGGAGCGCATCGGCGACCGGATGTATTCCGTCGCGCCAATAAACGAGCCCTGGTGCGTCGCCTGGCTCAGCCATTTCGACGGCCACCACGCCCCCGGCGTCCGCGACATCCGCGCCACGGCGCGCGCAATGCACCACGTCCTGTTGGCACATGGCCGCGCCATCGAAACCATGCGCGGACTGGGCATGGACAACCTTGGTGGCGTCTTCAACATGGAATGGGCCGACCCAGCCGACGACAGCGCGGCCGCCCGCGCCGCCGCCGACCGCTATGACGCGATCTACAACCACTGGTTCATGGGTGGCGTGTTCAAGGGCGCCTATCCGCAGGCCGCGCTGGACGGGCTGGAGCCACATCTGCCCAGGGGCTGGCAAGAGGACTTCCCGACCATCACCGCCCCGCTCGACTGGTGCGGGATCAATTACTACACGCGCAAGCTGATCGCACCGGCCGGAAACCCCTGGCCCGATTACCGCGAGGTCGAAGGCCCGCTGCCCAAGACCTTCATGGATTGGGAAATCTACCCCGAGGGCCTCTACAATTTCCTGACCCGCACCGCGCGCGAGTACACCGGCGACCTGCCGCTTTACGTCACCGAGAACGGCATGGCCTCGGCCGATGTGCTGGAGGATGGCGCGGTCGAGGACCCGGCCCGGACCGCCTACCTGGATGCCCACCTGGACAAGGTCCGGCAGGCCATCGCCGAGGGCGTCCCGCTGAAGGGCTATTTCACTTGGTCTCTGCTGGACAATTACGAATGGGCGCTTGGGTACGAAAAGCGCTTTGGCCTGGTCCATGTCGATTTCGAGACCTTGGCGCGGACGCCCAAGGCATCGTATCACGCGCTTGCCAAAGCCCTGACCACCTGAAAGGCCACGCCATGACGCAAGAGCTTTCCGTTGTCGCCGACATCGGCGGCACCAACACGCGGGTCGCCCTGAGCCGGGACGGCCAGGTGCTGGACGACAGCATCCGCCGCTTTCGCAACTCCGAGAACGCCGGGATCGAACCGATCCTGGACAGCTACCTGGACGACCAGAAAGTGGCCCCCGTCGGTGTCTGCATCGACATGGCCGGGCCGGTGCATGACGGGGTGGGCACGCTGACCAACCTGGACTGGACGGTGGATTCGGCCGCGCTCAAGAAGCGCATCGGGGCGGCCCGGGTTGCGGTTCTGAACGACCTTCAGGCGCAGGGGTTCGCCGTGGCACACCTGGGTCACGATAGCCTGTCGCCGGTCCTGACCGGGCGCGAAGCCCCGGCGGATGCCGTGCGCCTTGTGGTGAACGTGGGCACCGGGCTGAACGCCGTACCCGTCTACACCCAGGGCGCTCGCACCCTTGTACCCCCGGCAGAGGCGGGGCATGTCTCGCTTCTGGCGCGCGATGCCGAGGAGCTGCGCCTTGTGGACTGGGTCGCTGAAAAGACCGGGCATCCGGGCCTGGAAGAGATCCTGTCGGGCCGCGGGCTGGAACGGCTTTACGCGTGGGTCTGTCACGACGAAGGGGACGGCCTGCCCCTGCCCGCGGCCGAGATCATGGCCGGGTTCGAGGCCGGTGAGCCGCGCGCGCAGCGGGCCGCACGGCTCTTTGTACGCTTTCTGGGCCGTTACACCGGCGACCTGGCTCTGGTCACCCTGCCCTTTGGCGGCATCTATCTGGTCGGCGGCGTGACACGCCACCTGGGCCCACACCTGCGCCACCTGGGCTTTGCCGAGGCCTTTGCCGACAAGGGGCGGTTCAATGCCTACATGACCCAGTTTCCGGTCGACCTGGTCACCGACGATTACGCCGCGCTCCGGGGCTGCGCCGCCCATCTGGCCGAGATCATGGCCGCCTGACCTGGCGCGCAAGGGCTTTCGAAAGCCCTTGCAACGGGTTTCCAAACCCGTTCCCAAGCCGCTTCGAAGCGGCTTGCCCCTTGCCCCGCGCGCGCGCCCGGGCGATACCTGCGGGACACGACACTCACCGAAAGCCCCGGAATGACCCGCACCCGCCCCGCGCAGGCGCCCGCATGATCCTGCGCGCCATTTCCCTGATGATCCTCTCGATGGCACTGCTGGCCGGGGCGGATGCGTTTTTCAAGCTGGCTACGTTGGCCGCGCCCATCGGGCAGGTGATGACGCTGGTGGGACTGGGCGGCACGCTGCTGTTCATCGTCATGGCCCGCGCCCTGCGCGTCACTGTCTGGAGCCGTGATGCACTGCACCCGATGATCCTGCTGCGCAATCTCTTCGAGGTCTTCGGCGCCATCGGCATGGTGGTCGGGCTGCGCTATGTGCCACTGCCGGTCTTTGCCGCGATCATCCAGACCGGCCCCCTGGTGGTGACGCTGGGCGCGGCGCTGTTCCTGAACGAACATGTGGGCTGGCGCCGCTGGGCTGCCGTGGGTGTCGGCATAATCGGCATGATGATGGTGATCCGCCCCTTCGGTGCCGCGTTCACCGGATGGGAACTGTTTGCCGTCATGGGCATCACCGCGCTGTCGGCCCGTGACCTTGTCACCCGGCTTTCGCCCGGCCACATCCCGGCACTGGCGATCTCGACCTGGGGATTCGGCTCGACCCTGCTGCCGGGGCTGACGCTCTGGGCACTGACACCGGAACCCTCCAGCTTTACCGGCGCCGCGCTCTGGCCGACCCTGGGCGCGGTCGTGGTGACGACCTCGGGGTACCTGGCCATCACCTCGGCCATGCGCATGGCGCCGGCCTCGATCGTGGCACCGTTCCGCTATTCGCGGCTCGTGTTCACCACTGGGCTGGGCGTGCTGATCTTTGGCGATCGACCGGATTTCTGGACGCTTGCGGGCTCCGCCCTCATCCTCGTCGCCGGGCTCTATACCTTCGTGCGCGAACGACGGCTGGCCCGCGCCGCGGAGGCCTGATCCACCTGCCCGTTCCTGGGCGACGGAACGTCATCAAGGGCTTACAAAGACTGGGTTTCTTCGTTCCGCAGCCTCATCTGCCCCGGACCGTTAGCGCGCGACGTTAGCGCAACCCGCACACACAAAGGGGCGTTAGCGCTATCGCTCACGTTTACTTTCCCCGCGCGCCTGTTATGACACCGGCGAACGGACAGCCTTGAGGGACCAGATCCATGAGCACCATTATCGACATCCACGCCCGCGAGATCCTCGACAGCCGCGGCAACCCGACCGTCGAAGTCGACGTCACCCTCGAAGACGGATCGATGGGCCGGGCGGCCGTGCCCTCTGGCGCCTCGACCGGCGTGCACGAAGCGGTGGAAAAACGCGACGGCGACAAGGCCCGCTACATGGGCAAGGGCGTTCTGGATGCCGTGGCCTCCGTGAACGGCGAACTCGCCGAAGCGATCCTGGGCTTTGACGCGACCGAGCAGGTCGCCATCGACCTTGCCATGTGCGAACTGGACGGGACCGAGAACAAGGGCCGCCTGGGCGCCAATGCCATCCTGGGTGTCAGCCTGGCCACCGCCAAGGCCGCGGCGGAATTCACCGGGCAACCCCTGTTCCGCTACGTCGGCGGCACCTCGGCGCGCACCCTGCCCGTCCCGATGATGAACATCATCAACGGCGGCGAACACGCGGACAACCCGATCGACATCCAGGAATTCATGATCATGCCGGTCGCCGCGACCGACATCCGCGAAGCGGTGCGCATGGGTTCCGAGGTGTTCCACACCCTGAAAAAGGAACTCAGCGCGGCGGGCATGTCCACCGGCCTCGGCGATGAAGGCGGCTTTGCGCCGGAACTCAAGAGCACCCGCGACGCGCTGGATTTCATCCTGAAGTCGATCGAGAAGGCCGGTTTCAAGCCCGGCGAGGACATGTATCTGGCCCTCGACGCCGCCTCGACCGAGTATTTCAAGGACGGCAAATACGAGATGAAGGGCGAAGGCCTCTCGCTGACCCCGGATGAAAACGTGGCCTACCTGCAGGCCCTGGTGAACGACTACCCGATCATTTCGATCGAGGACGGCTGTGCCGAGGACGACTGGGACGGCTGGCGCATGCTGACCGAGGTGCTGGGCCAGAAGGTGCAGCTGGTGGGTGACGATCTTTTCGTGACCAACCCCGCGCGCCTGGCGATGGGCATCGAACAGGGCTGTGCCAACTCGATGCTGGTCAAGGTCAACCAGATCGGCACCCTGACCGAAACCCTGCAGGCCGTGGACATGGCGCACCGCGCGCGCATGACCAACGTGATGTCGCACCGTTCCGGTGAGACCGAGGACGCGACCATCGCCGACCTCGCCGTTGCCACCAACTGCGGCCAGATCAAGACCGGCTCGCTGGCGCGTTCGGACCGGCTCGCGAAGTACAACCAGCTGATCCGGATCGAGGAGATGCTGGAAGACACTGCAATCTATGCGGGACGCAGCATCCTCCGCTAACAACCTTTTGGTTTCAAAACCTTAACAGGGCCCTAAGGCATGCCATCGGGCCCTGTTCATTCGGGTAGCATTCCGAATAACGCAAGTGACGCGGCCCAGGAGATTGCGTACCCTGAGCCATGTTTTATCGTGATCACAGCCGCATGTTCGCGCGGCCCAGGCGGAGAGACGCAGGACATGGCCCCGCTCCCCTCCCGTGACAATTATCAGACGCGGCTGGACGAGATGCGGCGCGCCGAATACGGATCCCCGCTCGAGATCGTGATCCGCTATGTCGTCATTGCCGTGGTGGTCTCCGTGCTGCTGCTAGTCATCGACCGGCAGATCGCCCTGGCCTGGGGTGCGGCTTACCTTGTCTTCGAAGGCGGGCTTGCCTTCCTGCTGCTGCGCCTGCGGACAGGTCCGGCGCCGTTGCGTTACTGGGGTGCGCTGGCCAGCTACGTTCTGGCCGGTTTCTCTTTCCTGGCGCTGCCGCTCTACCTGGTGTCCGTCCAGATGAACCCCGGAACGACCTTTGCAGGCGCTGCGGGTCTCGTGGGTTACGCGCTCTACACCCTGCAACGCCCGCAGCGCGAATCCGGGTTGCTGGTCGCCGATTGCGCTCTGGTCTCCATCATGATGCTGTCGCTCGTGGTGTTGCTGCAGCCACTTCTCGAGACCTGGACCGACCGGCTTCTGGTCGCCTTCGTCGCCCTGGCAGTGCTTGGCTACTACATCGGGTCGATGATCGTGGGTTGGCGGCTGCAGGCCGATCTGCGCACCGCGCAGAAACGCTATGCCAGTGCACAGATGGCCCGCGCCCTGGGTCAGTTCGTCGGCGGCGTCGCGCATGAATTCAACAACCAGCTGACCGTCGTCCTGGGCAACCTCGAACTGTTCGAGACCCTGCACGATGCCCGTGAACGCCAGGCTGCCATCGAAGAAAGCCGCGCCGCCGCCGGCCGCGCTGCGGTCACCGTCCGACAACTCATGGCGGCCAGCGGTCGCACCCGCCTGTCACCTGCCCCGATCCCGATGGAAGGGTTCCTCTTCGACCTGACAGAGGTCCTGAGCGACATGCTCGGCCCCGACATGCGGGTCGAGACCCAGCCGCCCGACGATCCGCTCGTGGCCCTGGCCGACCGCGACATGCTGGAAACCTGCGCCATTCAACTGTGCCTGAACGCGCAGGAGGCAACGGGCGGATACGGAACGATCCGCATCACCGCGGAACGTCGCGGCTCTGCCGGAGGGCTGGACCCCGCTCCCGAATCCCCTCCGCCCTACGTCGCGCTGATCGTCGAGGATGACGGACCGGGCGTGCCGGAAGAGGCCCTGCCGCGGCTTGCGGAGCCCTTCTACACCACCAAGCCTCCGCACGAAGGCAGCGGCCTCGGCCTGTCCTCCGTTGCCGGCTTTGCCCGCCAGTCCGGCGGCGGCATGATGCTGGACCGCCCGCTACGCGGCGGCTTGCGCGTGGTGCTCTACCTGGTCGAAACGCCCAACACGCCGAGCAAACCCGGTGCTCAGCTCTCGGGCTCCTGGTAGACGCCCTGTTCCTTCAGCGCATCGACCACTTCCTTGGGCATGTAGGTCTCGTCATGCTTGGCCAGGATCTCCGAGGCTTCGAACACGCCGTCCACATAGCGACCGGTGCCGACCATGCCCTGGTTCTCCTCGAAGAGGTCAGGCAGCACGCCAGTATAGACCACGGGCACCGTCGCCCCGCCATCGGTCACACTGAACCGGATCTGCTCACCCGCGCCCCGCACAAGGGACCCTTCCTCGACCAGCCCGCCGATGCGGAACACCTCGTTCGGAGCAGGCGGCTCTTCCATCACCTGGCTGGGCGAGCGAAAGAAGTTGATCCCGTCGCGCATGGCGTAACCGATCAGCCCGGTCGAGACGATCAGCGCCACGGCGGCCAGCGCAACGATCTGGATCCGCCTTTGTTTTTTGAGGGATTTCAGGGCCATGTGGATCCTCTTTCACCGCGTCGCGAAGCTATGCCGCAAATATAGAGAAACCACGGGCCCTTGGGGAGGGGTTTGCACAATTTGCCGCGCCTGCCGGCTTCTTTGGGCCAGAAATAGAAATACCTCCGGGAGGAGTTTGAGGAGGGCAGCGCCCTCCTCAAGGCCTGCGTGGCCTGAACGCAAACTCGCCTGTGCGCGCGGCCAGCGCGCTCCGCTGGATCAGGGGAAACAGGGCGCCAGCATCAACCCGGCGGTTTCCGCCTCGCCCAGCATCAGGTTGGCGTTCTGCAACGCCTGCCCCGAACTGCCCTTGCACAGGTTGTCAAGCGCGGCCACGACAATGGCCCTCCCCGGACGCCGGTCGCCGCTGACCCCGAGATGGCAAAAGTTCGAACCGCGCACATGGTGGGTCGAAGGGGTCTCGCCAAAAGGCAGCACCTCGACAAAGGGTTCATCCGCGTAGGCCGTGGTCAACGCGGCATGGATCGCCTGCGGATCGCCTTTCAGGTAGGCGGTCGCCAGGATGCCCCGGTTGAACGGGCCAAGGTGCGGGGTGAACTGGATCTCGACCGGGCGCCCCGCCAGGGCGCTGAACTCCTGGTCGAACTCGCCCAGGTGACGGTGCGTCCCGCCGACCGCATAGGCATTTGTGCCCTCCGACAGCTCCGCGTGCAGCAGGTTTTCCTTCAGCGACCGACCTGCGCCGCTGACGCCGCATTGCAGGTCCAGGATGATCTCGTCGAGGTCGATCAACCCGCCCGAGATCAGTGGCCGCAGGATGTATTGCCCGGTTGCCGCGTTGCAGCCCGTGCCCGCCACCAGCCGCGCGCTCTTGATCTGGTCGCGGTAGAACTCGGTCAGGCCATAGACCGCCTCGGCCTGCGTCTCCACGGCCACATGCGCATTGCCGTACCATTTCTCGTAGTCCGCCGGATCGCGCAGCCGGAAGTCCGCCGAGAGGTCGACGATCTTCACCGATTTCGGCAATTGCGAGATCACCTCCTGGCTGGTCTTGTGCGGCAGGGCGCAGAAACAAAGGTCGATCCCGGCAAAGTCGATCTGCTCCCAGGTCACGAGATCCGGCAGGTCCAGGTGGCGCAGGTGCGGAAAGACCTGGGCAAGGCTTTGGCCGGCCTTGGAATTGGCAGCCAGTGCCTTGATCTCGAACGAGGGGTGGGTGGCGAGCAGCCGGATCAGCTCGGCCCCGGTGTAGCCGGAGGCACCGATGATGGCGATGGAATGGGTCATGTCAGGTCACCTGCAGATTGGGGCGCACGGGTCGCACCGCGCGAAATGCGGGAAATAAAGGAGAAAGGCGCCGCCGAAGGGGACGGCTGGCGGGTCATCGTCGCAGGCGCAGGGCGTGAAAGGCGGTCATGACAGGGCTCCTCTGATCAAAGGCTATAGCCGCCCCCTCCCCTGCAATCAATGGCGAAAACCGGGGCTTGCACGGTTGATCCCCGGCGCGGGCGCCGCCAATATGCCGACATGGCACAGGTGGCAGGTGACAGACCCGTACCGCTCTGGCGGTTGTTCTGGCGGATGGGCGGATGGCTCACGCTGATCTTCGTGCTGATCCTCTCGATCCTGACCTTCATCAGCCACATCTCGTTGAACCTGGCGCATCGCTTTGACGCCGAGGGACGCGAGACCGCCGCCGATCTTCTGGACAAGTACCAGCGCGTCACCACCGACAGCGACGGCGATCGCGAAGTCACCTATTACTTCCAGCTCCGCTTCGAGACCAACAGGGGTGAGACGATCAACCTAACCCGCTCGGTCGGTTCCAGCCTCTATCGCAACAGTGACATCGGCGACCGCGTGCCGATCTGGTATCTTGAAAGCGCTCCCGACACGACCGAGCTGCGCCGAGGGGAAAATCGGACTGCCTCGGTCATCACGCGCTGGATTGCGCTGATCTTTGGCGTCGCGGCCCTGCTGGCCATGTGGTTTCCCGGACGAAAGGCCGTGGCCGCCGTGCGCGCCAGGCGCTACGGCACGCGCGAGACCGCGCGGGTGACGGGCACCAAGCGCACCAATTACCGCGTCAACAACCGCTATCGCTATCGACTGACCTGGGAAGAGCAAAACGGGCGCCACGGTGAAAGCCTGGCGTACAAGGAACACCAGTTGAGCCCCTACCAGCCTGGCCAGGAAATCACCGTCTACCAGGGGATCAAGCGCGCCTGGTGGTCCGGCGACGTGGGCGAACGGCCCGGCACATCAGAATAGCCCCGGACCGGACTGCGCCACCATTCAGGCCGCGTCGAAAGAAATCTTGCGGCGCAGGAACTGTGTTGCGTTCTGCGAGACCTTCAGCGGATTGCCCGTAGTCAGGAACCCGCTTTCCCTGCCCGGGCCCATCATGTCCGGATGCCGCTCCAGGTAGTCCGACAGCGACTCCGCCACGAGATTGGCCTGCGAATAGACCGACACATCCGGTCCCAACGCCTCCTGGAAGATGTCCTGCATCAGCGGATAATGCGTGCAGCCCAGGATCGCCGCCTCCGGGGCCGGCATCTTGCGTTTCAGCGCATCGACATGGCTGTGCACCAGCGCCTCGGCCAGGATCATGTCGCCTTCCTCGATGGCATCGACGAGACCGCCGCAGGCCTGCGCCTCGACATCGACGCCGATGGCGCGGAAAGCCAGTTCGCGCTGAAAGGCCCGGCTGCGCACGGTCGCCGGCGTGGCAAACAGCGCGACGTGTTTAACGGCCACTTCGCGCGGGGGCGAATTGTCGCCCCACTGGCGTTCGGTCAGCGCCTCGATCAGCGGGACAAAGACGCCCAGAACGCGCTTGTCGCGGGGAATCCAGCTTTCCTGCATCCGGCGCAGCGCCGCCGCAGAGGCGGTGTTGCAGGCCAGGATCACCAGGTCACAGCCCGCGTCCCACAACCGTTCCGTTGCCGCGCAGGTCAGGTTGTAGACATCGTCGGCATCGCGCACACCATAGGGCGCGTGCTTGTTGTCACCGAAATAGACAAAGGGCACATCCGGCAGGCGTTTCGATACCGCATCCAGCACCGTCAGCCCACCGAGGCCGCTGTCGAAGATCCCTACCGCCATGCTCTCGCGCTCCCGCCTGCCCTGCGGCGCGTCTTGTCAGTGGCGCGCCTTCGGCTTTTCCTTGTGTTTCTCTTCGAACTCGAACCCGTAGTCGTAGGACGCCAGGGGAGTCGGAGACAGCTCATAAGTGGCTTTGCGGAGGAAATCCATCATCGCGCGCGCATCCTTGGCCCTTGCGTCGATTTCCGCCCTCGGGATCGCCTCCCCGATGGCGACCCGCACGGGCGTGTCCACGCGTTTGCGGAATTCCTTGATCAACAGCCCCATGCGCAACGTCGTGTGCAGGTGGCTGGCCAGCTGGAACAGGCGCGAGGTGTGGCCGTCGAAATAGATCGGCACCACGGTCGCGTTGGACTTGGCGATCATGCGGGCCGTAAAGGTCCGCCAGCCCGGGTCCATCGGGCGGCCAAAGGGCTTGCCCGCCGTGGCCACGGTGCCGCCGGGAAAGATGCCGATGCATCCTCCACCCGCGAGATAGTCCAACGCCTCTTTCCGGGTCGCCAGGTTCTGCTGCACGGCTTCCTTCGTCTCTTCGAAACTGACGGGCAGCACGATCCGGTCCAGTTCTTCGGCCTTGCGAAAGATCTTGTGCGCCAGAATACGGAAATCGCCCCGCACGACGGACAGGATATGGCCCAGCATCAGCCCGTCGAGAATGCCGTAGGGATGGTTGGCGATGACAATCAGCGGCCCGTCCTTGGGCAGGTTGTCCAGGCTGCCGCCGACCACCTCGAGGCCCAGGCCATAGCGTTCGACCATGACCTGCCAGAAATCCCGCCCCTGCGCGACCTCATGTTCATAGCCTTCGGCCCGTCGGATCAGACCGATCCGGCCCGTGGCATTTTCCATCAGCCGGATCATGGCACGCCCGCCCCGGGTACTGGCCGAATAGCTGTACGAGATGTCACGGGCGATCTGACGCCGGTTCGGCATCGGCAACGGGTCCTTCTTGGTGTCGTGCGCCATTTTACTGTCGTTCGACCCTTGTGACCAGAATATGTGACATTCCGATGAAGCTTTCGTGACCCGGCGCGGGCGCCTTTTCCCTTACTCCGCCGCCTCCTTCAAGGGGCTTCCGCCTTGCCGAAGGACCGAAATCAGCTCTTCGCGCCGCTTGGCGGCCTTGGCCTCGTTGCCAGCCTTGACCGGACCGAAACCGCGGATTTGCAACGGCAATTCGGCCAGGGCAACCAGCGCATCCATTGTTTCAGGGCGTGCCTTGGGCAGCCACTCGGCCATGTCGGCCTCGTACTGCTTGATCAACGCGCGTTCCATGCGGCGTTCTTCGCTGCGGCCGAAGATGTCCAGCGGCGTGCCGCGCAGGCCCTTCAAGCGGGCCAGCAGGCGGAACCAGCGCAGCATCCCCTCGCCAAAGGTCTTTTTCACCGGGCGGCCGTCGGCACCGGTTTTCGACAGTATCGGCGGCGCAAGGTGAAAGGTCATCTTGAAGTCGCCGCCGAAGGTGCCCGCAGCCTTGTCGCGGGTCTCCAGCAGCAGGCGGGCGACCTCGTATTCGTCCTTGTAGGCAAGCAGCTTGTGATACCCCTTGGCGACGGCCTCTTTCAGACGCTTGTCCTCGATGGGATCGACCAGCTTGCGATAGCGTTTCGCCAGCCCCTTGCCCTGGTATTCCACCAGGTGGTCGGCGCGGAAGGCAATCTTTTCCTCGAGGCTTTTGGGTTTCGCCACCACCTTGGGCGTCAGCAGATCCCGCGCCTCTTGCGGGTACAGCACCGCCCAGCGGCCGATCTCGAAGGCGCGCAGGTTCTTGTCCACCGCGGCACCGTTCAGCTCCACAGCCTCGGCGATGGCGTCATGACCCAGCGGGATCAGCCCCTGCTGCCAGGCGGCGCCCAGGATCATCATGTTGGAAAAGATCGAGTCACCCAGCGTTGCGCGGGCCAGCTCCGAGGCATCGAAAAAGGCTACCCGGTCCTGAAGCCGCGCCTCGAGCGCGAGCCGCAACTGGTCGGTGGGCAGGGTGAATTCCGTATCGCGGGTGAAGTCCCCGGTGATGATTTCATGGCTGTTGACCACGGCGCCGGTCTGGCCGGTGCGGGTCAGGCCAAGCGTCTTGGACCCGGCAGAGACAACGAGGTCACCACCGATCAGCGCATGAGCCTCGCCGGTGGCGACGCGTACGGCGCTGATGTCTTCGGGGGTTTCGGCCAGCCGCAGGTGGATATGGACGGCCCCGCCCTTCTGCGCGAGGCCCGCCATCTCCATCATGGCCGCGCCCTTGCCGTCGATCTGCGCCGCTTGCGCCAGCACCGCGCCGATGGTCACCACACCTGTGCCGCCGACGCCGGTGATGACGATGTTATGCGTGCCGTCGATCCCGGGCATCTGCGGCACCGGCATGTCGGGCAGGTGCAGTTCCGTGGTTGCGGATTTCTTCACCTGCGCGCCTTCGAGGGTCACGAAGGAGGGACAGAACCCTTTGAGGCAAGAAAAGTCCTTGTTGCAGGCGCTCTGGTCGATCTCGCGCTTGCGGCCCAGTTCGGTTTCCTTGGGCGTGATGGCGACACAGTTCGACTGTACCCCGCAATCGCCGCAACCCTCGCAGACATCGGTATTGATAAAGACGCGCTGATCGGGATCGGGGAAATTTCCGCGCTTGCGGCGGCGGCGTTTCTCGGCGGCGCAGGTCTGGACATAGATGATGGCGGAAACGCCCTCTGTCTGGGCCATGCGCTTCTGCACGGCCTCCAGCTCGGCGCGTTCAAAGGTCTGCACGCCGTCCGGGAAGGAGGCAGGGTTCACCTCTTCCTTTTCATCGTAGACCACGGCGACGGCTTCGACACCCATCGCCTTGACCTCGGCGGCGATGCGCTGTGGCGTCAGCCCGCCCTCGTTCTTTTGCCCGCCGGTCATGGCGACCGCGTCGTTGAACAGGATCTTGTAGGTGATGTTTGTGCCAGCCGCCAAAGCGGCGCGGATCGCCTGCACACCCGAGTGATTGTAGGTGCCGTCACCGAGGTTCTGGAACACATGGCCGCGTTTCGAAAACGGCGCCTCGCCAATCCAGTTCGCGCCCTCGGCCCCCATGTGGGTAAAGCCAAGCGTCTCGCGATCCATCCACTGCACCATGTAGTGACAGCCGATGCCGGCATAGGCGCGGCTGCCCTCGGGCACCTTGGTCGATGAATTGTGCGGGCAACCGGCGCAGAAATAGGGCAGACGGGCGGCGATCTCGGGAAGGTTGTCGGCGCGTGCCGCTTCTTCGATCTGCGTCAGCCCGGCCTTGATCCGGTCGGTGCCGCGTCCCTCTTCGACAAAGATCTCGCCCAACTTGCGCGCGATCCATGTGGGGTCCAGCGCACCGCGGGTCGGGAACAGCTCATCGCGGTGCATCCCGCCTGCCCCGCCCTTGTACCAGCCATAGACGCGGCGGCCCTGGCGGTTGTCGAACAGCGCCTCCTTGATCTGCACCTCGATCAACTTGCGCTTTTCCTCGATGACCACAATCAGGTCGAGCCCCTCGGCCCAGTCGTAGAATCCCTGCATGTCCAGCGGAAAGACCTGCCCGACCTTGTAGGTCGTGATCCCCAGGCGTTCGGCCTCACCCTCGTCGATGCCCAGCAGCGACATGGCGTGCTGCAGGTCGAGCCAGTTCTTGCCCGCCGCCACGAGGCCGATCTTGGCACCGGGTTTGCCCCAGACGCGCTTGTCCATGCCATTGGCGCGCGAGAACGCCTCGGCAGCAAATCGCTTGTAGTCGATCATCCGCGCCTCTTGCGCGTGCGGCGTGTCCTGAAGGCGGATGTTCAACCCGCCCTCGGGCATGTCGAAGTCAGGCGTGACCAGTTGCACCCGGTCGGGGCGACCATCGACCACGGCTGTCGCCTCGATCGTGTCCTTCATCGTCTTCAGACCGACCCAGAGGCCGGAAAAGCGCGACAGCGCATAGCCGTATAGGCCGTAGTCCAGGATCTCCTGCACGCCGGCGGGCGACACGACCGGCATGTAGGCATCCACCAGCGCCCATTCGGACTGGTGCAGCACGGTCGAGGATTCGCCGGTGTGGTCGTCACCCATCGCCATCAGCACGCCGCCATGTTTCGATGTGCCCGCCATGTTGGCGTGGCGCATGGCATCGCCGGACCGGTCGACGCCCGGCCCCTTGCCGTACCAGAGGCCAAAGACCCCGTCGAATTTGCCCTCGCCGCGCAGCTCCGCCTGTTGACTGCCCCAGAGCGCGGTGGCGGCCAGGTCCTCGTTGAGGCCTTCCTCGAATTTCACGTCGGCGGCGCACAGGTATTTCTCGGCCCGGCGCATCTGCATGTCGACCGCGCCCAGCGGGGACCCCCGGTAGCCCGTGACATAACCCGCGGTGTTCAATCCGGCGGCCCGGTCGCGGGCCTTCTGGGTCAGCATCAACCGGACAAGGGCCTGGGTCCCGTTCAGCAAGACCTTGTCCTTGTCCAGGTCGAACCGGTCGTTCAGCGTAATCTGGTGCTTGCTCATCGCGCGCCTCCTAACGCAGAAGATATGTGCATTCAGGGTAAAATATAGGTCAGACTGTATGACCCGAACAGGGAAAATATTGCGAAAATGACGTGTTAGTCCCGTAAAGCCCTTAACAAACGCATTCTGTCGTATAATGAGACAGACAAACAAGACTGTGGCGATATGGATTGGGATAAGCTCAGAATATTTCACGCGGTTGCTGACGCAGGCAGCCTCACGCACGCGGGCGATACGCTTCACCTGTCACAATCGGCGGTGTCGCGGCAGATCCGTGCGCTCGAGGAATCACTGAACACCACCCTGTTCCACCGTCACGCCCGTGGTCTGATCCTGACCGAACAGGGCGAACTTCTGTTCGACGCGACCTCGTCGATGATCAAGCGGATCGACGCCGCCACCGCCCGCATCCGAGACAGCGAGGAAGAGGTCTTTGGCAAGCTGCGCGTGACCACGACGCATGGCTTTGGCGCCCTCTGGCTGGCACCGCGCCTTTTCAAGCTCTACGAGAAATACCCCGAGCTGAACATCGACCTGATGCTGGAGGAACGCGTGCTGGATCTTCCCATGCGCGAGGCCGACGTGGCCATCCGCATGAAGGAACCCAGCCAGGCCGACCTGATCCGCAAACGGCTGATGAGCATTCGGATGCGTCTTTACGCGTCGCCTCAGTACCTTGCGGCACATGGCGAGCCCAAGGCCCTGGAGGACATGCAGGGGCATCGGCTGATCTGCCAGAATCCGAATTCCGCGCAGGTAGCTTCGGGCAAGGCACTGGTCCAGGAGCTGCTGACCTACGATTTGCCGGCCACACTGACCGTGAACAACTATTTCGGCGTATTGCAGGCCGTGATCTCGAACCTCGGAATCGGCGTCTTGCCCGATTACATCATCGAGGATTTCCCGAATGTCGTACGCGTCCTGCCGGAGGTCGAGTCGGTCGAAGTGCCGGTGTTCCTTGCCTACCCGGAAGAGTTGAGACAATCCAAGCGCGTAGCCGCGTTCCGCGACTTCGTGCAGGAAGAAATCATGGCCCACCGCCGCCAGGTTCGCGCGATGGGAGACGACTGAACTCTCGCCAAACGGGCATAAATCACTGTGGTATGCGCATCACGCATAGCGGCAATGCTGCGCCTGCGACGTAAAATGGCTTGATCGAGTCAGTTCCGATGACATATTCGGCATGTGAACGATGAAACGCTCATTCGCGGTTCATCTTCATACCTCCCTGTTGGACTTCGGCCGAGCTTTGAGCTCGGCCTTTTTTTTGGCCCGACGGACAACGCCTGATTTCCCGCTATATCGTGTGGCGCCTGACACGACACTCGCTTGATCTGGGCCACATACCAACAGTTGACCATACGTCAATTACCGAAAGACCGTGAGATTTGCCCGCATTTTCATCACCCGTTCTGACAAATGGCCGAAAATTCACATCTCGGCATACTCCGGAATTGCACGCCAAGGGAGAGTGAAAGACAATTCGCTCCGCCAAGGGTTCGCTTTTGGAGCGCAGATCCGCCGGCTGCCCATCCCGCGGCCTTCGCACCTGCAGCATAACGCGCCTCCGCGCACATGCGCCGCAATCCGCCCCCTTTCCCTGCGTCTAGCCATCGCGTAAAGACCGCTCGACAGTGCAGACGGGGGACAAACGATGCAGGAACCGGCCATCACCGAAGAGCTGATCGAGGCGCACGGGATCAAGCCCGACGAATACGCCGAGATCCTGCGCATCCTGAATCGCGAACCCAGCTTTACAGAGCTGGGCATCTTCTCGGCCATGTGGAACGAACATTGTTCCTACAAGTCGTCCAAGATCCACCTCAAGAAACTGCCGACCACCGGCCCGCAGGTGATCTGCGGCCCGGGTGAGAACGCGGGCGTTGTGGACATCGGCGACGGTCAGGCCGTGGTCTTCAAAATGGAAAGCCACAACCACCCCTCTTACATCGAGCCCTACCAGGGTGCGGCCACCGGCGTGGGCGGCATCCTGCGCGATGTCTTCACGATGGGCGCACGGCCCATCGCAGCGATGAACTCGCTCAGCTTTGGCGAAAAGGACCACCCCAAGACACGACAGCTGGTGCATGGCGTGGTCGAAGGGATCGGCGGCTATGGCAATGCCTTCGGCGTCCCGACCGTGGGCGGCGAGGCCCGGTTCCACCCTGCCTACAACGGCAACTGCCTCGTGAACGCCTTTGCGGCCGGGCTCGCCGATGCGGACAAGATTTTCTATTCCGCCGCCAGCGGCGTCGGTCGCCCGGTGGTCTACCTGGGCGCCAAGACGGGCCGCGACGGCGTCGGCGGTGCCACGATGGCCAGTGCCGAGTTCGACGAGTCGATCGAGGAAAAGCGTCCCACCGTCCAGGTCGGCGACCCCTTCACCGAGAAACGCCTGATGGAAGCGACGCTGGAGCTGATGCAGACCGGCGCCGTGATCTCGATCCAGGACATGGGCGCGGCGGGCCTGACCTGCTCCGCGGTGGAAATGGGCGACAAGGGTCAGTTGGGAATCCGGCTGGATCTGGAAAACGTGCCCCAGCGCGAAACCAACATGACCGCCTACGAAATGATGCTCTCCGAAAGCCAGGAGCGGATGCTCATGGTGCTGGACCCCGCGAAAGAGGCCGAGGCCAAGGCCGTCTTCGACAAGTGGGACCTCGATTTTGCCATCGTTGGTGAAACGATCCCCGAGGATCGCTTCCTGATCATGCACAACGGTGAGTGCATGGCGGACATGCCGCTGTCGCGGCTGTCGTCCTCGGCCCCGGAATACGACCGCCCCTGGGAACCGACAGAGCCGCCCGCCCCCCTCGAGGACGTGCCGCAGGTCGACCCCGTGGACGCGCTGAAACTGCTGCTTGCCAGCCCCAACTACTGCTCGCGGTCCTGGATCTACGAGCAATACGACAGCCAGGTCATGGCCGACACCATGCGCGTGCCCGGCTTTGGCGCCGGTGTCATCCGCGTACACGGCACCGACAAGAAGCTGGCCTTCACCAGCGACGTGACCCCGCGCTATGTCCGCGCCAACCCGGTCGAGGGCGGCAAACAGGCAGTGGCAGAGGCCTGGCGCAACCTCTGCGCCGTGGGCGCAAGGCCGCTGGCCACCACCGACAACCTGAATTTCGGCAATCCCGAAAAGCCCGAGATCATGGGGCAATTCGTCGGCGCGCTGGACGGGATCGGGCAGGCTTGCCTTGCGCTGGACATGCCGATCGTCTCGGGCAACGTCTCGCTTTACAACGAAACCGATGGCCAGGGCATCCTGCCGACGCCCACCATCGGCGCCGTGGGCCTGATCGCCGCCGATGAGGAACCGATCCTCGACTATGCACGCGACGGCCATGTCGCCCTTCTGGTCGGCGAGACCAAGGGCCACCTCGGCCAGTCTGCCCTGCTTTACGAGGTGTTCCACCGCGAGGACGGCGATGCACCGGCGGTCGACCTGGCCGCCGAAAAGGTGGCCGGAGAATTCATCCGCGCCAACCGGGACTGGATCCGCTGCTGTACCGACCTTTCGGATGGCGGGCTGGCGCTGGCGGCCTTCGAGATGGCCGCAGCCTCGGGCGTGGGCGTGCAGATCGACACCGACGACACCGCCACGCTCTTTGGAGAGGACCAGGGCCGCTACCTGGTCTCCTGCAACTTCGACTCGGCAGAGGCGCTGATGATCGCCGCAGGCCAGGCCGGCGTGCCGATCAGTGCCGTGGGCCGCTTTGCCGGCGACACGGTACGCTTTGGCAAGTCCGAAGCGCCGTTGGCAGAGCTGGCAGACCTGTCCAAGGGGGCGCTGGAACAGCATTTCGGCTGACCCGGGGCAAATGACGGAAAACGGGGGAACGCCACCTTTCCGCGGGCAGCGTTCCGCCCCATATTCCCCTCATGCTGAAGCTGACCCCGATCCTGCTCGCCCTGGCCTACGGGCTGATCTACTACCGCTTTTCCGCCTGGCGCACGGCGAAAGAGCTGGATGCCCAGTCGACGGAACTGGCCGACCCACGGCTGAAGCGGTTGACCGACCGCATGGCCGACGCGCTGGACCTGCCGCGCATTCGCGTGAACATCTACGAGATCGACCCGATCAACGGGCTGGCGGCACCGGACGGGCGGATTTTCATCACGCGCGGCTTCTATCGCAAGTACCAGCAGGGCGAAGTCAGCGCCGAGGAACTGGCCAGCGTGATCGCCCACGAACTGGGACACGTAGCCCTTGGGCACACGCGGCGCCGGATGATCGACTTTTCCGGCCAGAACGCGCTGCGGACCGCGCTGGCGATGGTCCTGGGACGTATCCTGCCGGGCATCGGCGTCTTGATCGCCAACGGGCTGGCCTCGCTTCTGGCGGCACGTCTGTCGCGCTCTGACGAGTACGAGGCCGACGCCTATGCCGCCGCCCTGCTGACCAAGGCCGGGATTGGCGTGGCGCCGCAGAAATCGCTGTTCAGCAAACTGGAAGACCTGACCAGGACGCGTGCGGGCGCCGTGCCTGCATGGCTGATGTCACACCCCAAGACATCCGAGCGGATCAAGGCGCTGGAAGTGCTGGAGGCGCGCTGGGAACAGGCCTGAGCCGCTCAGGCCGTCAGCTCGAACGCCGCCTCGGCCACGTCCTGCCCGTTGACCTGCACGGTGATCCCGTGAGGGCCGGGGTGCAGGGTGTAGGTGGTTGCATTTCCCTTGAGCGCGTGTCGCTTGGACAGGCGCAGCGGCTTGCCCGGGGTCAGCTTGCCGGTTTTCAGCTTGTAAACCTTTTCCGCCGTGCCCTTGGGACGGTTGAACCGCAGGCGATAATCCACGAGCACCGGCAGCGCCTCGTCCGCCTCCAGCACCACGTCGAATTCCAGCGTGTCGCCGATGCGCAGGCAATCGGCCAGCCCATCGATCCGCGCCCGGACATGTCCGGGGCGATAGCCCAGCAGCTCCAGCGCCGGGCCCTCGCCCCGCTTGACCGCCGTGCGCAGGGCGTGGCGGGTGATCCAGTCCATTTCCCTGGCATCCTGCCGCCCCTGCGACTGCCAGTCCCGCAGTCGCGCCACCACCCGGTCCGGCATGACTTTCGACAGGTCGTTCATGTGGTTGGCGACCGAACGCGTGACATAGCGCGTGGGGTCCGCGTGCAGCCGGTCAAGAAACCGCAGCGGCACCGCCGGGTCCAGCGTGATGTTCGCGGCCCAGGGCAGACGCGGGCGCGTGCCCTCGCTGACCAGCCGGCGGACGTGATAGTTTTCGTCCCCCGCCCAATGATCCAGCCGGGCCAGTGTCGCGTCCGGCCAACGGTTGATGAAGGGGCGAATGTAGAACTCCATCGAGAACCGCTTTGTCGCCTCGTAGATCAGGTCCAGCGCACGGTCGTGGTGATCCTCCAACCCGTGCCGCACCGCCAGCATACCGGGCACGGCGTGGATGAACCGGCCGAAATCGTCATCGGTCAGCGCCGGGTCCAGGGGCGGCGGCAAGGCCGCCTCCAGTGCTTCTGCCATCGCGGGAAAAGATGCGGGCAACTGCCGCTCGACACAGGTGGCGATCCAGTCCAGCCGCTCGAGCAGGCCGCGCCCGTCCAGGCCGCCGACCGCCTCCCGGTGGAAACGATCGGCATCGAACCCTGGCAAGGCAGCATAGTCCTGCGCGAGGTCGCGCAGGCTGTCCGCGTTGAACAACTGATCTGCAAGGGAAAACCCCGCGCCGCCGCCCTGCCCGTCCGGTCCGCGTGCCATGTGATTACATGGTCATGTTGCTGGCGCCGCCATCCAGCAGGATGTTCTGGCCGACGATGAACCCGGAGTGCTGCGAGCAGAGAAAGGCGCACATCTTGCCGAATTCCTCCGGCGTGCCGTAGCGGCCCGCCGGGACGGTGGCATAGCGTTCGGCGCGGGCCTCGTCGATCGAGATCCCCGCCGCCTTGGCGCGCGCGCCGTCCAGTGCATCGGCCCGGTCGGTGGCATGGAACCCCGGCAGCAAGTTGTTGACGATCACCCCGTCCGGCGCCACCTGCCGCGCGGTGCCCGCGACATAGCCGGTCAGCCCGGTGCGGGCGGAATTGGACAGGCCCAGAACCGCCACCGGCGCCTTGACCGAGACCGAGGTGATGTTGACGACCCGGCCCCAACCCTTGTCAATCATCTTGGGCATCAGGGCCGTCATCAGCGCGATCGGCGTCAGCATGTTGGCGTCCAGCGCCTTGATGAAATCCTCACGCCCCCAGTCGGACCACATGCCCGGCGGCGGGCCGCCCGCGTTGGTCACCAGGATGTCGACGTCGCCCGCCTCTTCCAGAACCTCTGCACGGCCCTCTTCCGACACGATGTCCGCCGCGACTGTCTTGATCGAGACCTGGTAGCGATCCCGCAGGTCCTGGGCGGCTTCCTCCAGCGCATCGGCGCCGCGCGCGTTCATCACGAGATCGACGCCCGCCTCTGCCAGCGCCTCGGCGCATCCGCGCCCCAGCCCCTTGGACGAGGCGCATACCAGCGCCCGCTTGCCGCGAATTCCCAGATCCATGTTCCGCTCCCTGTTCCTGTTTCCCAATTGCCGACAAAACGCCGGAGATGGGACTATTTGAAGACACATTGTGCTGGCATACAATGGCCGACCGCGTCTATCCAGTGACCATCGCCCTTGTGAAAGACCCATGCCCCAGACCGATCCCGCCCGCGCCACGCAAAGCCTGCAGGTCTACCGCGCCGATGCGCTGCGGGTCGTGAACGGTGCCAACCTGGGCGATCCCATCGGCTTTGCCGAGGAACTGGTGCATGACGACATATACCGACTTTCGCCCCTGGCAGCGCTGAAACCGCTGACCGTCGAAACCGGAGCGACGCCGCCCTTTCGCATCTCTGCCGGCAGTGCCCTGGGCACCTTCGGCGCCGACCTGCACCTGGATTGTTGCGTGACCTTCATGTCCGGCGACGGCCAGACGACCGAGGCGCTGGTGCTGGTCGAAACCGATGCCGAGGGCAATGCCGCAGAGGTTTACCTGCTGCCGCTGGCGCCGATGACGGCCCGGGCGGATTACGTCCTTGTCGGCGTGGATTGCGACGGCGCCCTGCAACGCTATGCGCAGGTGGCCTGCGTATCCTTCACCGCCGGGACAATGATCACGCTGGCCGACGGCGCGCAGCGCGCGGTCGAGCAGCTGACGGTCGGCGACCGCATCCTGACCCGCGACGACGGCCCGCAGCCGATCCGCTGGATCGGTCACCAGACTGTGCGCGCCGTGGGTGCCTTCGCCCCGATCTGTATCCGCGAAGGCGTGTTGAACAACACCCGTGACCTGCTGGTCTCGCCCGACCACCGCCTGTTCATCTACCAGCGCCGCGATCACCTGGGCGCCGGCCGGTCGGAATTGCTGGTCCGCGCCCGCCATCTCGTGAACGGCGACACCGTGGCCCGGCGCAAGGGCGGTTTCGTGGACTACTACCAGATGCTCTTTGACACTCATCAGATCATCTATGCCGAAGGAATCGCCGCGGAATCCATGCTGGTCGATACACGCACCCGCGCCGCGCTGCCCAAGGATCTCGAAGTTGCCGACCTGTTGCCCGGCCACCGCCGCAGCGATCCCCGGGCGCTGGAGGTCGAAGAACAATTATTGGCCCGCCCCGACGCAGCCGAGGTTCTGCGCAAGTCCTCTGGCGGCTAGGCGGCGGTGGTGTAGTAGAATTCCTCGCGCACGATCCGGCCGCCGGCGACGGTGTAGATCGCGACCTCCTTCATCGCGTCCACGTCGCCCGTGGCCTTGTTCCTTGCCTTGATGTCGAAGATCACCGCGAAACTGCCTTCGCCGTGGACATAGGGGCCGTCGACAACCCCTTCGATCACCTCGAAATTCTCGGACCACCAGGCATGTTTGCCCTTGATCCCGTCCAGCCCGTGCGTTTCGGCGCTGTCGGCCCCCGGCATCGTCATTGCCTCGACCGAAACGGCGTCGGCGGCATAGAGCTTGTCGAGATTTTCCAGTTCGCGCCCTTCGCGGCAGCCCGCGACGAGCTCCTGTGCTATTGCCTTGAAATCCATGTCACCCTCCCAAATGTTCACTATACGTTCACACTGCCATGCCCATGTAACAGCGGCAAGACAAATCACCGCCCTTCCGGCGCAGTGGCAAAGATCGAGGCGGTCAGGCAGTGCAGCGCACCGCCCAGCCCCTCTGTCATCGCGGGGATCGGCACCGGGTCGAACCCGGCTTCGCGCAGCAGGTCCGCCCGAGTCTTGGCCAGCGGGTCGGCCTGGTCGAACTCCGGCACCAAAAGGCGACGGTCCAGCTGAACCCAGTTGAGCGGGCTGTTGAACCCGTCCGTCGCCACGCAGGGCAGCGGCAGGATGGACACCTGCGGGCATGTTTCGGCCAGTCGGGCGCGCATCTCGGCACTGACCTCGCGCGCCTCGGGGGTATCGTCCCGAGCGCAGATCGCACAAAGTCCCGGCCCCAGGAACCGCAACATGCAATCGGCATGGGCGCTGATGTCGTCCGGAAAGGGCGTCAGGAACTGCCAGTGATCGAGGCCAAGCTGGCGCCCGGTCTCGACCAGAACCTCGGGGTCCTCCAGCCCGTTTTCACGCAGGACATCGGTCGTGGAAAACCCCTTGCCCTCTGGCCCGCCGACCAGGTTGCCGCCCGCCACGATATGGCACGTCACCTCCTGCACCCCGGGCAGGATGGTCTCGAACAGGGCGTGGTCGCGCTTGCGGTCCCCTTCGGGCCGCGCAGGCCGCACGAGGCAGATGCCATCCCCCTCGGCAACGGCGATCGGCGCATGATCCCGCAGCCAGGGGCTGTCGAATGCGCCAGACACGATGCCGAAGTGGTCGGGATGCTCCGTTGTCGCGATAAACTCGCGGGCGCTTGCCGGATCAGGTGTGATCAGGATCACGCCACACTGGCGCGCCGCAGTACGGGCGACGGCCTCAAGGGCCTCGCGCACGTCGAAGCGCCAGTAAGGCACGCATAACGCGTCAGGCAGGGCATAATCCGGCACAAGGCACCGTGTGCCGCCCATCACACGCCGCCCGCGCGCAGGATCAGTCGCCGATCCTTGTCCGGTTCACCCGGATCCCACTGGGTGTCCTCAGTTGGCCGCCGTCGATGCGGGCGCCGGTGGTCAGGCGCTTGCCGATGGTGGTCCGGCCCGGAACGCGGATCTTGCTGCTGCGGTCGATGCGGATCTGCGTGCGGCCCTGCGTCCGCCCCGGAATGCGGTCAGGCAGCTTGCCGTCCTGAGCGGCAACGGGCAGCGCGCTGAGCGGCACCGAAACGAAAGCACAGAGCGCCCGATTGAGGCGCGATTTAATGCGCGACGAGTCCGACATGAAAGAACCTCCTTCTGAAATGGTCCCGTCAGGATAGCCTTCAACTGCATTTCTGCCAATGACGACGCACTGGCCCGTCGAAACCGGCAAGAACTCACCGGAATCGTGCCGATCAGGCCGCCCCGGAAATCCCCAGCCTCTGCCGAAGGGCAAGCGGCACGTGGCGCGCGGCGCTGATCCGCGGCAGCGGGCTTTCGGGGATCGCTCGATCCTCGCCGTAGAGATCCAGGTACTCGGCGTGATTGTCGAAACGCCGCCGCGTGGCATAATCGACGAAACTCTCTGCCGGGGCGCCATTGGCCAGGATCACATCATGGGCCTTGGTCTCGACATGGTAGACGGTGAACCGGTCGGGCGTCTCGGACAGCGGCACCCAGTCGATGCTGCCGCCGTTCACCAGCGCCGCGGCAGTGATGACCAGACCGTCCAGCACCATGCCATGATCGCCGGTCACGCAGAGATCCGAATGATTGCCCAGCACCCCGGATGCGATGCGAACCAATTGCGCCTTTTCCCCGGCAAAGCGCTTTACGACGGTCTGCCGCCCGATCCAACGAACCTCGACCGCAGCCCCTTCTGCGGTCAGCACCATGTCACCGGCGTTCAAGGTCTCAACCGCAACCTCGCCCTGCGGCGTGGCGATCAGGGTGCCCTCCGCGAAACAACTGATGTTGGCGTCCTGTGTGGCGTAGGTGGTACCGTTCACATTGGGGTTCGTGTGGTCGACCGGGTCGATGTTCCCGGTCCAGTTGGCGGGATCGTCCAGCCCGGTAAGGTCCGTGCCGGTGAACATGTAGTTGTCCGCCCCCGCCGGCGTGCCGATGATATTCGACAGAACAGGTGAGGGGTCAGGCGTGCCGGCCAGATACGTGTCCATCGCGGTCCGGCTGACGCCGTATACCGCGATGTCCGAGAAGTTCTCGTCCCAGGCGTCCCGCGAGTTGATCGCCGCGATCACCTGGTTGCCGGACACGGCCATGAGGGTTTCCGCGTTGTTGTTGGTCCAGGTGGCCGCACTGCCCAAGGTCAGGCCCGAGACCGATCCGCCCGACGGATCCTGCAGGATCGTGAAGGTGTTGGCGGTCGCTGAAAACTCGGCGATCGTGACCCGGTCCAGCGGACTGAGACCGCCGGCACCGACCGTATAGGTGAAACCCGCGGGCGTCGTGTCGGCATCCCAGAACTGGATCTGTTCACCCGGAGCCACGGCCTGGGTCACCACGAATGAAAAGGATTCCGCATAAGGCGCGTTGGCATCGGTAATGACGGCGGTGAAATAAAGAGAGCCGGGATTGAGTGTCATGGAATGGCCTATGCGTCTGATTTTCGAGGGAGCAATCCCGCCAACGCAAGTCGAAAGCCGGACGGACATGGCGACCTGATGGCCATATCACGCGAAAGGATAACCGCGGCAACTTGAGGCGCATACGGTTAACACTCGACATTGACGTAACGTCACCCTATCCGTCCTACCGCCGTGCCGCGCCTTCGCCACTCATGCCCAGCGCGTCGTCCAAGCATGGATTGTGCCTGCGGGAAATCCGCTGTAATTCGCGTCCATGCTGGACACCAACCGCCCCCAACTGCCGCCCGAAATCGCCCGCCGCCGGACCTTTGCGATCATCTCGCACCCGGACGCCGGCAAGACGACCCTGACGGAGAAATTCCTTCTGTATGGCGGCGCCATCCAGATGGCCGGACAGGTGCGCGCCAAGGGCGAGGCGCGGCGCACGCGGTCGGACTTCATGCAGATGGAAAAGGACCGGGGCATTTCCGTCTCGGCCTCGGCCATGTCCTTCGACTTTGCCAGCAAGGAGCGGAACTTCCGCTTCAACCTGGTGGACACGCCCGGCCACAGCGACTTTTCCGAGGATACCTACCGCACGCTGACGGCGGTAGACGCGGCGGTCATGGTGATCGACGGGGCCAAGGGCGTCGAAAGCCAGACCCGCAAGCTGTTCGAGGTCTGCCGCCTGCGTGACCTGCCGATCCTGACCTTCTGCAACAAGATGGACCGCGAGGCGCGCGACACCTTCGAGATCATCGACGAGATCCAGGAAAACCTGGCCATCGACGTGACCCCCGCCAGCTGGCCCATCGGCATGGGGCGCGATTTCCTCGGCTGTTACGACATGCTGAACGACCGGCTGGAGCTGATGGACCGCGCCGACCGCAACAGGGTGGCGGAAAGCATCGCGATGGAGGGTCTGGATGACCCCAGGCTCGACGAACACATCCCCGCCAACCTGCTGGAACAGCTCCGCGAAGAGGTCGAGATGGCGCGAGAGCTCTTGCCCGCGCTGAACCCTCAGTCGGTACTGGAAGGGCACATGACCCCGATCTGGTTCGGATCGGCGATCAACTCCTTCGGCGTCAAGGAACTGATGGACGGCATCGGCACCTACGGGCCGGAACCTCAGGTACAACAGGCCACCCCGCGCGAAATCGCGCCGGAGGAAAAGAAGGTCGCCGGGTTCGTTTTCAAGGTGCAGGCCAACATGGACCCCAAGCACCGAGACCGCGTGGCCTTTGTGCGGCTTGCCTCGGGGCATTTCACCCGCGGGATGAAGCTGACCCATGTGCGCACCAAGAAACCGATGGCGATCTCCAACCCCGTGCTGTTCCTGGCCTCTGACCGGGAATTGGCGGAAGAGGCCTGGGCCGGCGACATCATCGGCATTCCCAACCACGGGCAGTTGCGCATCGGCGACACGCTGACCGAGGGCGAGATGCTCAAGGTCTCGGGCATTCCGTCCTTTGCGCCGGAACTGCTGCAAGGCGTTCGCGCGGGCGATCCGATGAAGGCCAAGCACCTGGAAAAGGCGCTGATGCAATTCGCCGAGGAAGGTGCGGCAAAGGTCTTCAAACCCATGATCGGCTCGGGTTTTGTCGTGGGTGTCGTGGGCGCCCTGCAATTCGAGGTGTTGGGCAGCCGGATCGAGCTGGAATACGGTCTGCCGGTGCGGTTCGACGCCTCGCAGTTCACCTCGGCCCGCTGGGTGACCGGCGAAAAGGCCGCGGTGGAAAAGTTCATCAACGCCAACAAGCAGCACATCAGCTATGACCATGACGGTGACGTGGTCTACCTGACGCGTCTGCAATGGGACATCGACCGGATCGAACGCGACTACCCGGACGTGACCCTGAGCGCGACCAAGGAGATGATGGTGTAACTTTCGCGTCTCATCGCGAAAGTTACGGTGGGCAAAGGTGTCCTTTCCGTCAGGAAAGGATCACCGCCCACACCCCTCCATTCCGGGTGCCACACCAAAGCCTCAGACCCTGCTGTCGCCGTACAGCACCTTGCGGATGGGAATGTCCTTTTCATCCATGTCGCCGCAGTAGCGCCGCAGGTGGGGCGGCACCGCTTCATAGGTCCGCCGCAGGGTTTCAAGGTTTTCTTCCGTTGGCTCCGCCCAATAGGCATCCGCCGCCGAACGGCAGACATGGAAGCTCGTCGGCTCGCCGCGCAGTTCGCGCCCGCTTTCCCGCAACTCTCCGATCAGCGCCTCACCCGAACAGGGCCCCGGCGCAGCATAGGCGCAGGTTGCCGCCCCCAGCCCCCGGATCGTCACCCTGTCGCCCTCACGCGGGAAATCGTATCGGCCCTGTCCCAGCTCCACCTCGAAATCATCGAGTGACACAAACCGCGTCCCGCCGCTGCCCGTGACCGTCAGCGCATCGTTCCGGAACAGGACCAGCTGCACCAGGTCAATACTCTCCCCGCCCCTCTCGAAGGCCCAGAGCCACTTGCCCGGATTCCGGTCATGGTCGCTGTCCGGCTCAGCCTCGCACCAGGGCGCACTGCGGGTGCGGTTCTGCTTCCAGCGCAACCGCCCATCGACGACATGGCTGGCGCTGCCTTGCAGGTCTGTCAGGTTGTCCAGGCCGGGGTTCAACTCGGCCAGCAGGCCATAGACCCGCTCGACCAGCGCATCGGGCGTGAGCGTCCAGTCCCCCTGTTCCAGGTCCAGCAAACCGGACCGTCCAAGGCGCAACGGTTCGCCATCGGGGATCGAGGTCCGGACCCGCCCCTTGTGAACGTCCTCCTCAAACATGGCCAGGTCCATCAGTTCCGGCGCCTGGATCAAACCATCCTCGAAAACGGTCATGTCCACGAGGTGATAGTCGCCGATCCTCTGGATCACCGGAAAGGACAACCCGTCGATTGTGCGCGTTGCCTGCCGCCGTGTCAGTTCCGATGCCTTCATGCCCTGCCTCACCCTCCCAGCTTGTCCAAGCTATAGCAAAGGCGAACCGGGTCATGAAAGGCGGCGGCGCGCAATTCTTTGCCAAGCCCCCGGCCCCATGCGCAAACGGCATGGCATGGGCGCGGCGCATGGCCTATCGTCTGCGCCATGACCATGATGCATCTCATCGCCGGCTTCCACGCCGCCTCGCTCTGCCTTGCTGCCCCCTGTACGGCCGAGGCAAACCCCTGGGACCTGATCAGCGCGATCGAGTACGAGGAGACAGAGACAGAGACCTCGTGGTCGGTGGCCAAGACCATCCCCGAGGCGCTGCGCGACCAGGCGCAGGATTTCGAGGTCACGGGCTACTACGTCCCGGTCGAGGCACAGGCCTATGTCTCGACCTTTCTGCTGGTGCCGGACCCGGCAGATTGCCCGTTCTGCGGTCAGAACGGTTATGGTCCCTCGCTCGAGGTCAGCATGAAGCGCCCCATGCCCGACGTCCCCGAGGCGACAAAGGTCACCGTGCGCGGAACCCTGAATTTCGATGACAGCCCGGAAACCTATCGCGCGGTCTTTGTCACCGAAGGCGTTCTGATCGACTGAAAAAACGCCGCCCCGGTCTCCCGGGACGGCGTTTTTGCCGCGTGAGTGGCGGTCTATTCCGCGGGCAGCTCGGCGGGCCGTTTCTGGCCGGTCAGGTTGTCCGGCAGAACAAAGGCCACGAGCACGAAGACCAAGCCCAGCACGATGCCCAGGATGTCACCAGAGACGGCGAAGATCCCGTCGTAGGACGATCCCGGAACGCTGCCCAACGTGACCTTGCCGCCCGCGATGTCGTTCAGCAGGCCGCTGGCCTTCCAGGCCGGGTAGGTCGCCATGTAGGCAGCCGCGCCCAGAAGGCCCCCGGCGATGAAGAACAGCGCGTCACGGCGCCCGGTGGCCGCCGCACAGACGCCGGTGCCGGGGCAGAAGCCCGAGGCCGCCCAGCCCGCGCCCAGCATCAAGCCACCGATGAAGACCCCGATATAGGCGGCCTTGACGCTCATGTGGCCCACGTCGACAAGGCCCAGCATCTGCCCGCCGAACATCAGGATCGAGCCGGTGCCGATCGCCAGCAGGATGGTCTTCATCAGCTTGATGCGCCGAAGGGTCAGCATCCCCGAGATCACGTTGGGATTGGTCGCCCCGATCCGGTCCAGCACCGCCCCGAAGGCGACACCGATCACGATTGCCAGAAGGATTTCCATCGTTCAGCCCTCCTTGTACATCATCATTGCGGTGGGAATGGCGGCGGCAAAGGCCCCGGCGGCGAAGATGTAGCCTGACAGAGCGGTCTGCATCATGCCCGACATCATGTGCCCCGAGGTACAGCCCCCCGCCAGACGCGCGCCGTAGAGCACGACAAACCCGCCCAGAAAGGCCACGGCATAGCGTTTCCACGGCGTGTCACCGAAATTGGCCTCCCAGATCTGCGGCAACCGTTTTTCGGCCCGTCCGACGCCCCCGCGCGAAAAGGCCGAAAGCGCAGCACCCGCTGCCATCGCCAAAACGAAGATGAACGAGTAGTTCAGCGGATTGGCCGCACTCTTGGCATATTTGCCCGACGACTTGGCCATGTAGGCATTGGTCGAGGTATATCCGTCCTCGGTCTGAGTGATGAAATCCGGGTTGACCGCATCCGCCACAATCCCGTCCAGGATCACGAATTGCGTCGAGACACCGATGGGCTTGACCAGCAGCACCGCCGCAAAGAAGACGACGCCCAAGAGCACGCCTCCAAGTTTCCAGTCGAGAGTCATGCGCTCTCTCCCCCTTTGTATTTACATTCCACTTTCAGAATATCACTCGAGCAAGGAGGGGCGGATGATCCAGATCAATGCGCAACTTAAAATGTGCAAGAAACAGAATGTTTCGTTCGGATCGTGAAACGGGAAAAGCCCCCGGCGCGTGCCGGGGGCTTGTCCCATGTTCAGAGGGCAGGATCAGGTATCGGTCAAAAGCGGGGTGATCCGGCGGACGGCGGCGCGTCGGTTGGCCTGTTCCGCCTGGTCGGTCACGACCAGCAGATCGCTTTCGCCGTAGCCCTGCAGCACCAGATTCTCCGGCGGCACGCCGAAATACTCGATCAGGGCCAGGGCCACCGATTCAGCCCGCCGGTCGGACAGCGACAGGTTGTAGGCCTCCTGCCCGCGCGCATCCGTGTGCCCCTCGATCAGAAAGACCTCGCCCGGATCAAGGGCGATCGCCTCCAGCATGGCATAGCCCAGCGCGGCCAGTTCCTCGGCTTCTTCCGGTCGGATCGCGGCAGAGTTCGAGGCAAAGTGGATCGTGTCGATGTTGATCCCCGGCGCCATCTTGCGCACGGCGTCGATGTCACGCACCTGCGCCAGCGAGAACAGCCGCCCCGCATCGACGGCAGTCTCGGCGCCCAGCGCCCCGTTCACGTCGCTGTCGCTTTGATAGGCGACGACGCTGGGCCCCTTGACCTCTGGCAGGTTGGTGACGACCACCTGGTCACTCTGCTGCGTGTCGTCGAACAGCACGACCTCGGTCCCGTCGGGCGCGATGGTGGACCGGCGCAGCACGCGCCCGTCCGGTGCGCGCACCGTCTCGACCTGGCTGCCATCCTGGTAGAGCATCACGTTGCGAGTGGAGCCGTCCTTGTACTGAAAGGTCTGCACGTTGGTGCCGGGCCGGTTCAACAGCACGTCGTCGTTGCGCAACACGCGCATGACACCGTTGTTCTGCACCACCATGCGGTCACCGCTGTTGGTGATGACCTTGTCACCGTTCTGCAGAACCTTGCCCAGGTCCACGCGGCGGAAATCCAGCGTGCCGGTCCTGATACCGATCTGGCGGGCCACCTTGTCGAAGTCCTCGGACGAGCGGCGCACGTCCTCGGCGGTCAGCGTCCGGTCCAGCACCTTGACCGCCCCGGCCGCGATGCCGACGGCCGCGGCCACCTTGGCCACGTCACGCAGGGCCACGATATCGGCCTGTCGCTGGCTGGACCCCAGGTCGATGCTGCCGACCGGCAGTCGCACGGTCTTGCCCGGGCGCGGCGCGATCTTGACCCCGCCGGAGGGCTTGCCGCCGACGATATCCTTGGCAAGCTGCTTTCGCAGCGCATCCAGGTCCACGGCACCGGGCTTGACCGTGACCTTGCCGCCGGGCGCGACCTTGATGGCGGGCTGGCGGGTTTTGGGCGGGATCGCGATCGTGACGTCCGGCACCTTGACGCCCGGCGCGATTGTCCCGGTGGGCACACGGATGGTCGGTGTCTTGCCCTTCGGGCGCACGATCTGGACGTCGGGCACCCGCACCTTGGGCGTCACCTGCTTGGGGATGACGACCTGCGCGGGGCGCTTCTTGGGCTGCGGGGTCACGATGACCTGGGGCACCGGGATGGTCTTTTTCGGGGTGCGTAAGGTCTTTTGCGGCGGCTGAACGATCACCTGCGGCGTCTTCTTGACCTGAGGCACCCGGCGGATCGTGCCCCTGTCGAGATCGCACTTGATGCCCAGCGCGGGATTGCAGAGTTGCTTGAGGTCAAAGTTCTGGGCCGCGGCGGGGCCGGCAAAGCCAACCGTCAGCAGGCCAAGCGCAGCCGAGGCGAGGAGGAGGCGTTTCATTCGGCAATTCCTTTCCAGCAAAGGCATGGACGGAGGTAAAGTCCTTGTCGCACCAGTCTCGACACCGAATGCGCGGCCCTGCCCGGTTAGGGCGGCCAGCAATGAAAACAATACTCCCGGCAGCGGGTCTGGTGACGTGGCGTCATCAAACCCCGTCCGACGATTTCGGACAACGGAGGTATTCCAGACCCGCAAAGGAAGACCCCCGGCAGAGGCTCTGCCGGGGGTCCGGAAATGGGCGGATCGTGAGCGTCAGCGCGCCGCAAGCAGCGGCGTGATCCGGCGCACCGCGGCGCGGCGATTGGCACGTTCCGCATCCTCTGTGCGCACCAGAAGGTCGCCCTCGCCATAGCCCTGCAACACGAGGTTCTCCGGCGGCACGGCGAAATACTCGGTCAGGGCCAGGGCCACGGATTCCGCGCGGCGGTCCGACAGGGCCAGGTTATAGGCAAAGCCCCCCACCGCATCGGTGTGCCCCTCGATCAGGAAGACCTCGCCGGGGTTCTTTGCGATGGCCCTTCGCATGGCCTCGCCCAGCACCGCCAGCGCCTGTGCCTCCTCGGGCCGGATCGCCGCCGAGTTGGTCTCGAAGTTGATCGTATCCACCGTGATCTCGGGGACCAGGTGGCGCACGGCGTCGATGTTGCGCACCTGCGCCAGCGAAAAGCTGCGGTTCACGCCATCGGCCCCGGTCGCAGCCAGCGCACGCGCCAGCGACTCCGCCGTGGTGTCGCGATAGTCGATGCGGTTGCGCTCGGTCACGCGGGGCAGTTCGCTTACCTCCACCCGGGGACTGACCTGGGTGTCATCGAAGAGAACCGCCTCGGTGCCGTCCGGCAGGACACGCACCCGACGCAGGACCCGGCCATCGGCGGCGCGGATGGTCTCGACGACAGAGCCGTCTTCGTAGCGCACGCGCGTGCGGGTCGATCCATCGTCGAACCGGCGGGTCTCGACCTCGGCACCGGGGCGGCGCAGCAGGACGTCGTCATTGCGCAGAACGCGGAACTGGCCATCCTGTTCGACAACCACCCGGTCGCCCGAGTTGGAGACCACGCGGTCATCCTCGTCCAGGATCTCGGAGAGGGCCACGGCGCCAAGGCCCAGCAGGGCTGCCTTGGCCCAGGGTTCCAGCCCGTCGTCGTCGCCATTGTCCTTGCGCGCTTCGGCGCCCGGCTTCACCGCGCCGTCCAGTCCGGTGCGGAAATCCTCGTCCGAGCGGCGCACGTCGCCCTCGTCCAGGGTTTCCTCGACCAGTTCGCCGTCGTCGCGCGGATCCGTGGCCGCCGCGGCGGGCGAACCTTCCAGCAGGCGCCGCAGGGCATCGACCTGGGCCTGGGGATCACGCCTCTCCGGGGCGGGCGCCGCTTCGGCGGCCTCGGGCGGATCCTGCGCCTCGGGGGCCGGATCCTTTGGCGCATCCGCGGTTTCGGGCGCGGGCTCTGGCGCTTCGGGTGCCTCGGGCACCAGGACATCGCCGGGATCGGCTGTCTCGGGCGGATCCGTTGCCTCGGGGGCCGGGTCTTTCGGCACATCCGCCGTCTCCGGCGCATCGGGTTCCGGCGGGTCCGCCGGTTCCGCAACTTCGGGCTCCGGTGTCTCGGCCGGCTCCGCAGCTTCCGGCGGCTTGGGCACATCGGCGGTCTCGGGCGGCGCGGGTTGAGCCGGTTTCAGCGCATCGGCCGGGTCCGCCGCCGGGTCCACGTCGGCCTGGTCCGGCTTGTCCTTGCCGCCGCCTTTGTTCTGCAGCGCCTCGGCCACATCATCGCAGGTCAGCCCGTCCGGCAGGTTGCCACCGACTTCGCAGATTCCGCTCAGCAGTTCCAGTTGCGCCGGGGGTAGGCGTTTGGCGGCGTTTGCACCGTCCTGCCCCTGCGCCATCGCGCTCCCTCCGACGACGAGCGTCAGGGCTCCGGCCAGCGCCGTGGCGTTGCGAATGGGGGTCATGGCAGTCTCCTTTCCTTGTGCCCGCGTGGGGCTTGGACAGGAAACGCACGATGCACCGCCCCGGGTTCCCCCGGATCTTAAGGACAGGCGGCAACCCGCCTAGAGCAGTTTCATCAGCCGCGCCTTTTCTCCCAGGTCGTCGGGGCGCGAGATCGCCTCGGCCAGGTCTTCCAGCGAGGCTATGGAATGTCCGGCGCGGAAACTGTCCACATGCGGCAGCATGGCCCGGATACCCGTCGCCTTGGGCGCGAAGCCGTCCCAGCGCAAGAGCGGGTTCAGCCAGATCAGACGGCGCGCCGACAGATGCAGCCGTTCCATCTCCTTTTCCAGCGCGCCCGCATCGTCGCGGTCCAGCCCGTCGGTGATCACCAGCACGACCGCCCCCTGCCCCATGACCCGGCGCGACCAGTCGCGGTTGAAATCATGCAGGCAGGCCCCGATCCGCGTGCCGCCTTCCCAGTCCTGCGCCTCGGCGCCTGCCGACTTCAGCGCCGCGTCGACGTCGCGGGTGGCCAGGTGCCGGGTGATGTTGGTCAGCCGGGTGCCAAAGGTGAAGGCATGGACCTTGGCCCAGCCCTGCCCCTTTTCATTGGCCACCGCGTGCAGGAAATGCAGCACCATGCGGGAATACTGGCTCATCGAGCCGGAAATATCGCAGAGCACCACCAGGTTCGGCCAGCGCGGCCGCCTCTTGGCCCGGGCGATGGAGTGGATCTCTCCGCCCTTGCGCAGCGCGTCGCGGATCGTCTTGCGCGCATCCATCCGGTGGCCAAGGTGCGATCCCATCAGGCGGCGGCTCTCGATCGGCTTTACGGGCAGCGTCAGCCGCGCCAGCATCCGCTTGGCCTGGGCGATTTCCTCTGTCGACATCTGCTCGAAATCGAGGCTGCGCAGCTTTTCCTCGGCGGACATGGTCATCGAGGCGTCGACCTCGATCTGGGTGCCCTCTTCTTCCTCTTCCTCGGTGGGCACTTCGGGCATCTGGTCACCCAACAGGGCCTGCGCCGCCCGTTTCTCGGCGGCCACGGCAGAGTGATCCTCCTGCACGCCACGAATGGCGGGCAGCATCATCGACATCATGTGTTCCAGGAATCGCGGATCGCGCCAGTAGAGGCGGAAGATCTGGGCAAAGACGACGCGATGCTCGGGCCGGTTCACGAAACAGGCGTGCAGGGTCCAGTAGAAATCCATCCGCTCGGTAAAGCCCGCCGCCTCGACCGCGCGGATGGCGTCGATCACCCGCCCCGGTCCCACGGGCAACCCGGCCCGGCGCAGGGCGCGTGCGAAATGGATGATGTTCTGCGCAAGGCGCGGGTTTTCCGGGATTTCAAGCGGCAGGTATTCAGGCATGACGGGTACCTTCGCAGTCTGACCGCCCAAGACAAGGCGACTTTCGGGTGATAGCCTGCGCCCTCAGGGGCCCGGCCGGGTCAGGAGACCTTCGATGAACCTTTTCACCTCGCAACAGGCGCCGGCCATCCTGGCGGTCATCCTCTCGGTCATCGGCTTCTACATCTCGACCGTCATCGCGGAAATCCGCAGCCAGCCGGTCGTGACCTATCGCTTCAGCCAGTCTGCTGACGGCACCGCCCAATTGCGGCTCAAGAACGTCTCGCTGGCGCAGGTTGTTGCGGACGCCAGGTTCGAAATCGCCTGCACCGACGGGCGCGAGGATTGTCTCATGGCACAGCCCTCCGGCGGCTATGCCTTGCTTGACCGGACACCTCCGGTATCGCCGACGAATGTCACGCTCGAGGCCGGCCCGCGCGAGGCGGCGATCCGGGCGAACCTCGTGCCAGGCGCCGTGGTTGCCCTTGCGGTCCGGCAGGCGCCGACGGCGAACGCCGTGCCGCTGGAGTTCTACTATACCGCCTCGAAAACCGCGCCGGAGGCACTGTTGCTCTTCGACGCCCGCAGTCTGACCGCCCTTTTCGTCGATAATTATTTCACCCTCATGCTGGTCGTCTTCCTCGTGGCCGCCGCCGCGCTGACACTGGTGATCGTCGTTCCACCCCTCGTTGCCCTCAGAACGCGAAGGACCGGGCCGGAAGACCCGGGCCAACCTGCGCCTCCCGAGGGCTGAGGCACCCCGCTCACGCGGCCTCGATGGTGGCCCTGGCCTCTTCGAGGATGCGCTTGGCCTCGGAGCCTTCGATTTTCGCGATGTCGTCCTGGTACTTCAGGATCGCGCCCAGCGTGTCGCTGATCACCTCGGGGGACAGGTCCACCACGTCCAGCGCCAGCAGGCATTTCGCCCAGTCGATGGTTTCCGCCACCCCCGGCTTCTTGAAGATGTCCTCGGTGCGCAGGGACTGCACAAAGGCCACGATCTCGCGGCTCAGCGTCTCGGAGACATCCGGTTCGCGGGCGTTGAGGATTTCCACCTCGCGGTCGAAGCCCGGGTAGTCGACCCAGTGATAGAGGCAGCGCCGCTTGAGCGCGTCATGCACCTCTCGCGTGCGGTTCGAGGTCAAGATGACGATGGGCGGCTCGGGCGCCTTGATGGTGCCGATCTCGGGGATCGTGACCTGGAAATCCGACAGCGCCTCCAGCAAGAAGGCCTCGAAGGGTTCGTCCGTCCGGTCCAGCTCGTCGATCAGAAGGATCGGCGCGCCGTGTTCATCCGGGCGCATCGCCTGCAACAGGGGACGTTCGATCAGGAAATCCGGACCGAAAAGCTCTCGGTTCAGGACGTCGCGGTCTGCACTGCCCTGCGCCTCGGCGGTGCGGATGGCGATCATCTGGGCCGGGAAGTTCCATTCGTAGACCGCGCTCGAGGCGTCCAGCCCCTCGTAGCATTGCAGCCGGATCAGGCGCCGTCCCAGCGCCGCGGACAGCGCCTTGGCGATCTCGGTCTTGCCAACCCCGGCCTCACCCTCGAGGAACAGGGGCCGGCCCAGGCGCAGCGACAGGAACACGACGGTGGCCAGCGCCCGGCCACAGACATAGCCCGTGGCGCCCAGCGTTTCCTGAACTTCGTCGATTGATGCAGGCAATGTCATGGCGGTCCTCCTGCCCCCGGTTTCCCAAGCCCCGCGAGGGGCGTCAATAGGACGGAAGTCACGCCCCGATGCCCTTGACGACGGCGCGGATTGACGGGGTGCTCACGGAATGTCATGATTCGGGTTATAAAATCCGGGAAGAAACCCGGGGTTCTGGCAGACGAGCAGACATGGCTGATATCAAGGCGGGCGCCGCGCGGCGCATCACCGCTGTAACCTGCGTGAAGAACGAGGGCCCGTTCCTGTTGGAATGGATCGCCTTTCATCGTCTTCTGGGCATCAGTGATTTCCTGTTCTATTCCAACGACTGTACCGATGGCACCGATGCGCTGCTGGACGCGCTTGCCGCATCCGATCGTCCGGAAACCGGCCATGTCGTGCACCTGCCCAACCCCGCCGAGGGCCGCAACTACCAGATGGAGGCGCTGAAGGCGGCGGCGAAACACCCGCTGGTGACGGGCGCCGACTGGGTCTGGATCGCCGATGTCGACGAGTTCCTGAACGTGCACGTGGGCGATCACACCATCCCCGCGCTGATCGCCGCATGTGGTAATCCGCAGGCGATTTCCGTCAATTTCCAGTTCTTTGCCAACGATGGCGTGACGGATTTCGTTGATCGTCCGGTGATTGCCCAGTTCACCCGGTCCCACAATCCCGATCTCTGGTGCGCCGAAACCGCGATAGAGGTCAAAAGCCTCGTGCGCCGCGATTTCCCCCTGCAGTATTTCGGCGCGCATCGGCCCTTTTTCCGCAAGTCCCTGCCAGAAGACAAGTTGCCGGCCTGGACCGATGCCTCGGGGCGCAAGGTCCCGCCCAAGTTCCTGGCGGCCGCCAATCCGCGCCGCATCCGCAAGTTTCCCGCCGCCGGGGCGCGCAATTTCGCGACGCTCAATCACTATGCCCTGCGCTCGCTGGACAGTTACCTGGTCAAGAACGACAGGGGCGACGTGAACCGCGAGGGCCGCGTCTTTGACGACACCTATTGGCGCGAGCGCAACGATGCCGCCGTCGAGGATCGCTCGATCCTGCGCTACCTGCCGCGGCTCGAGACCGCGCTGGACACCCTGAAGGCGGACCCGGACATCGCGCGCCTGCACGGCGACTGCGTGCGCCTGCACCGCGAAAGGCGCGATGCTCTGATGGCGCAGGCGGACTACGCCAAGATGTACGCGCACCTGGCGGCCCTGCCCGCGCTTCCGCCCGGCGAGGCGGACCTGATCGAGGCGCTGGGACTATGAGCGACCTGACCGTCAAGCTGGTGAACCTCGGCCTGCCCAAGACGGGCACCACGACGCTGGCCCATGCCTTGAACGAAGGCGGCTGGCGGGCGGCGGATCACAAGGTGCGCCGGGTGCATTGCCGGACCCCCGGCCTGGGCGGCACCTCCATCGCGCGGCAGCTGTATAACGGCTATTTCGAAACCGGCGACCCCTTTGCCCATCTCGACGGGCTTTACGATGCGCTGACGGAAATCAGCATGTTGAACTCGTCGGCCTCGCTCTGGCCGCAATGCGATTACACGATGATCAAGGCAATGCGCCTGGCGCGGCCCGACATGCTGTTCGTGGCCACCTGGCGCCCGTCGGCAGAGATTTCGGACAGCATGCGCCGCTGGGGCAATCTCGGGCAGGATCGCCTGCCCGGCGGGGCCATCCCGGGTCTGCCACAGGGCTATGGCGCCAACGACGACCAGCGCATCCGCTGGATCGAGGGGCATTATGCCATGCTGCGCGACCTCTTTGGCGAGGATCCGCGCTTTCTGGAATTGCCGGTGGGCGCCGCCGATGCACGGCAGCGGCTCTCGGCACATCTCAGGATCGACCTGCCCTGGTGGGGCAGGCTGAACAAGAACCCCGAAACGGGGACGACAGGCAAGAAAACCAAGGCCGGAACGGCACGAGGGGCAGCGTGATGAGGATCTATCTACATATCGGGCCGGATGGTCCGTCCAGCGACCGGATACAGAGGGTTCTCGACGCCAAGCGCGGGCGGCTCAGGGACGAGGGCGTTCTTTACGCCCGCAGCCCCGGCGCCCGAAATCACACACGCCTGTTCATGGCCGTCAGCGACCCGGACCGCCCGGATGTGCTGCGCTTCAACCGCGGCCTGATGCTGCCCGAGAAACAGCAGACCCTGCGTAACGAGGTGGCCCGCCAGTTGGCGCATGAGGTCGCCCGTGACGCGCCGCAGGCCCTGATCCTCTCGGCGCATCAACTGGGAACCTCGCTGAGCACCCGGGCCGAGCTGGAGCGCCTGCGCGACCTGCTGGCGCCGATCTCGACCGATGTCCGCATCGTTGCCTGGCTGGACGAACCGGCCCGTGCGTTGGTCGCACGTTATGGCGCGCAAGTCCTGGACGGGCGGGCGCGCTCTCTGGACCTGGAACTGGGCCTGTTGGCGGCCCCGGACTACTGGCAGGCCGCGCTGGACACCCGGCCCGAGACCGCGCCCCTGGCCGGGCTGTTCGGCGAGGTGCAGGGCGCCAACTTCTGGCTGGACTACACCCGCCTGCAAGAGGAATGGGAGGCGGTCTTTGGCCCCGACACGGTGCAGTTCCGCTCGATCAACCGCGACCGGCTCTGGGCAGAGGAGGCCACGGATGAACTGCGCGCCGCCTTCGGCATTTCCGCCCAGATCGGCAAGGCCGAGGCAGAGGATCTGCCGCGCCTGCCCGCGGCGGCCTGGCTGACCCGCGCGCGGCTGTTCAACGACGCGGTGCTGCGCCTTCTCGACCGACAGGACATCCTGCTGCCCCGTCCGCTCTGGCGCAAGCTGCTGGCAGAGATCAAGGTGCCCGGCGGCGCGATCCTTGCGGGCGGCCTCTCGGCCCTTTCCATGCGCTTCGAAGAGGACATCGCCGCCCTTTGCGCCGCCCATCCCGGCATGTCGCCCGAGGACATGGAGGCCGACCCCATGTGCGGCGACTGGACAGAGACGGACCCGACGCGTGGTTTCCGCGCGACGCAGTACCTGATGGCCTTCCGCTGGCGCATCGCCCAGGGCGACAAGGAAGAGCGTGCTGCCCGGGCCGAGGAACTGGCCCATCTGACCGGCGACACCCCGGCAGAGCCGGACACACCGCCCCTGACCGACGCCGCGGCAGAGACCCTGCCCGCGCAGGCAAAGCAGAATTTCGTGCGGCTGCACGGCTCGCCCTACGCCCCACACAACAAGCTGGGCCGCGTCAACGAAGAGGACCTGGCCGCCGCCTTCACCCCTGCCCCGCATCGCCTTTTGCCCAAGGGGTCGACCGGCAATGTGGTCGTGGCCTGCATGAAGAACGAGGGGCCCTATATCCTCGAATGGATCGCCTATCACCGCGCGGTCGGTTTCGACAATTTCCTGATCTATACCAACGATTGTTCCGACGGCACGGTCGAGATCCTGCAGCGGCTGGATGCCCTGGGCATCGTCCATCACCGCGACAACAACACCTGGTCCGGCAAGTCCCCGCAACAGCACGCGCTGGATGCCGCGCTAGACGAGGAGGTGATCAGGCAGGCCGACTGGATCGCCCATATCGACGTCGATGAATTCGTCAACATCCGCTGCGGCAATGGCACGCTCTCGGACGTGTTCCAGCGGGTGCCGGACGCCACCAATATCGCGATGACCTGGCGGCTGTTCGGGCACAATGGCGTGCGCCGTTTCCAGGACCGTTTCGTGATCGAGCAATTCGACACCTGCGCCCCGAAATACTGCCCCAAGCCGCACACGGTCTGGGGCTTCAAGACCATGTTCCGCAACATAGGCGCCTACGAAAAGATCTCGTGCCACCGGCCCAACAAGCTGGCCGAGGGGTTCGAGGACCGCGTGAAATGGGTCAACGGCTCGGGCCGCGACATGACGGAGGCGGCGATCCGCAACGGCTGGCGTAGTCCCAAGCGGACCATCGGCTATGACCTGATCCAACTCAACCATTACGCCCTGCGGTCCGCCGAAAGCTTCCTGATCAAGCGTCAGAGGGGCCGCGCCCTGCATGTCGACCGCAACATCGGGCTGAACTACTGGATCCGCATGGACTGGTCGGTGCACCGTGACATCACCATCAAGCGCAACATCCCCCGCGTCCGGGCCGAATACGACCGGCTGATGCGTGACGACACCCTGCGCGCCGCGCATCACCGGGCCCTGGAATGGCACCGCGCCAAGGCCGCCGAACTGCACGGCATGCCCGAGTTCGAGGAACTCTACCGGCAGGCGCTGGCGCTGGACCTGACGGAAACCGAACGCGTGGCCTATGCGCTCGCCCTCGACATGGAGACCTGAGATGGACGGCGCCGAGCCCGCCCCCCGCGATCCCTACCTGCACTCGCGCGGGCTGAAGATCCCCAAGCATCCGCAGATCACCAAGGGCCGCATTCGCGGCGCACTGAAATCCGACGCCTACGAGCGCAAGGAATGCGACGCGGTCATGCGCGTCGTGCGCCCGGGCGACCGGGTGCTGGAGCTGGGCGGCGGCATCGGCTACATGTCCACGCTTCTCTCGGTGAAGAAACAGGTCGCGCGCGTGGTCAGCTACGAGGCGAACCCGGCGCTGATCCCCTACATCCGCTCTGTCCACGCGGCCAACGGGGTGGAAAACGTCGACCTGCGCAACGCGCTGCTGTCACCGCAAGCGGGCGATCCCGTCCCCTTCTACGTCCGCAGGAACTTCCTCGCCTCCTCGATGGACCGCGAGGCCGACCCGGACAGCGTGACAGAGGAAGTCTCGATCATGCAGCACGCCATCGCCCCGGTGCTGGAGGCGGAAACGCCCGATGTCCTGGTCTGCGACATCGAGGGCGCCGAGGCCGATCTGCTGCCGGCCGGCGACTGGTCCGGCTTGCGCGCCGCCGTGATCGAGCTGCACCCGCAATGGATCGGGCAGTCGGGCGTGCAGGCGGTCTTTGACACCATGCACCGCGCCGGGCTGACCTATTTCCCCAAGGCCTCCGAGGCCAAGGTCGTCACCTTCCGCAAGGGCTGGTGATGGCTCTCGGGACATGTCCCCGTCCCGGCCTCTGCGCCGGGACCTTCCGCCACGGGGGCGCCGCGTGAAGATCACCGCCGTTCTCTGTGTCCGTAACGAGGGCGCCTTCCTGCTGGACTGGCTGGCGCATCACCTGGCCTGTGGCGTGACCCATGTGGTCGCGCTCTCGAACGATTGCCAGGACGGCACCGACGCGATCCTCGACCGGCTGGCACAGGTCGCGCCGCTGACCCATATTCGCAACGATGGCCCCCATGACGAACGCGGCATCCAGTTCACCGGGTTGAAACTGGCCGACGCGGCGCCCGCCGTCACCGGGGCCGACTGGCTGCTGGCGCTGGACATCGACGAATACGTCAATGTCCACGCAGGCGACCGCACCCTGCCCGCGCTGATCGCCGCCCTGCCCGAGGCCACGGCCATCACGCTCACCTGGCGGCTCTTCGGCAATGCCGGGGTGGCGCGGTACGCCGATGCGCCGATCACCGGGCAATTCACCGCCGCCGCGCCGGTGGTCATGCACTGGCCCTGGCGCGCGGCGATGTTCAAGACGCTCTACCGCAATGACGGCACCTATGCCCGGCTGGGCGTCCACCGCCCCCGCGCGCTCGACAAGTCAAGGCTCGACTACGCGCGCTGGTTCGACGGCGAGGGCCGCGAGCTGGACGACCAGTTCCGCACCCGCCGCATCTTTTCCCAGTACGGCCGGTCGAACTATGCGCTGGCCCAGCTGAATCACTACGCCCTCGGCGCGATGGAAAGCTACCTGCTCAAGGCCGACCGGGGCCGCGCGGTCCATTCGGACCACGCGCTTGGCATGGACTACTGGGTCGAGCGCAACTGGTGCAACGAGGAAGACCGCAGCATCCTGTCCCTGCCCGGCGTGGCAGAGCGCCGCGCCGCGTTCGCCGCCGACCCGGAGCTGGCCCGGCTGCACGCCGGGGCGGTCGCCTGGCGCCACCAGAGGCTGGAGGCCTTGCTGGCCCAGGAACCCTACCGCGCTCTCTTTGCGCGCCTGCTGATGACTCCGCCCTCACGCCCGGTGCCGATCCAGGCCGCGCGCGTGCTGGCCCGTCACGCCACCCACGCAAGACAGGCCGGCGACCAGCATTGATTTCGCGCGGCTGCGTGTGCACGCGGATCGGACGTCAAGGATAAAATGTTTTTTCTTTTTGCACCTTTTTCGGCTGAACGGTTGAATCCTCAACCTGAAACCCTAGCAATTCAATGGGTTGAACGTTCCAACTTTTTGCTAAGGAGATTTACATGCCCACCAACTACGAAGCACAGGGCAATGTCCTGCTGTCCGGCGTCACATTCAACGGCACCGAAGGTGCCCCGGGCAGCAGCCTGAACTGGGGTGGCCTGTTTTCCGCCGATGACACTTCGGGCACAATCGTGGACCAGGACGACGACGGCCGGCTGGACGCGGGCGTCGACACCTTCGCCAGCGGCGGAGCAACCTTCACCGGCTACACGATTTCGGGCGGCGACGGTGTCGAATACCCCGTCTTTACCGACGGTGGCGGCAACTATGCGCTGGTCATTCCCGATGCGACAACGCAGACGCTGGTTGCCAATTCCGGCACCTCGAACACGTTCCAATCCGAAACCAGCGACAGCAACGTCTACCTCTGCTTCGGCAAGGGCACCCTGATCTCGACCCCCGAGGGCGCGCGCGCCGTGGAAACCCTGTCGATGGGTGACCCCGTGCTCACGCCCGATGGCCGCAGCGTGCCGGTGAAATGGGTCTGGACGCAGGAAGTCTCGACCCGCTTCGGCCCGGCCGACCGCCTGCAACCCGTGCGCCTGCGCGCGGGCGCCCTTGGCGATGGCCTGCCGCAGCGTGACCTGGTACTGACCGCCGACCATGCGCTGCTGATCGACGGGATGCTGGTCAATGCCAGTGCGCTGGTCAACGGCGATACAATCGACTGGCTGCCGCTGTCCGAGCTTGGCGAGAGCTTTGCCGTCTATCACATCGAGACCGAGGACCACGAGATCATCCTGGCCGAGGCCACGCCGTCGGAAACCTATATCGACCACGTCGGCCGCCGCAGCTTTGACAACTACGCCGACTACATCGCGCAGTTCGGCGAAGAACCGGCGCTTGCCGAGATGCCGATGCCGCGTGTCAGCTCGCGCCGCCTGCTGCCCCCGGCGCTCAAGGCACGCCTGGCTGGCAACCGCGCCGCCTGAGGCAACACACAGAACCAAGCGCCGCCCTCACAGGGCGGCGCTTTCACATCACGGCGCCGCCGCACCCTTTTGCCACCCGCGCACCACAATCTCGCCGAAAATACCGGGTATATTCGCCTCAAATCCGCGTCTTATTTTGCGGAATACGAGGGACCGCCCGGTATGGAATCGCACCAAAGCACTTTTGCCCCCGACCTCAGCCACCTCTCCCGCAGCGAGTGGCTTGGCGCGCTCAGGCGCATCGGAGAGGAACAGGGGTTTGCCGAACCGATGGGCAAGACCCATGCCGCCATCTTCGTCGAGGACGGCGACACGCTGATCGTGAGCTTTGAAAGCATGTCGGGGATCGAGGCGCTGTCGGAAACCCGCACCCCCATCGGGTTCGACATGGTGGGCGGCGCGGGCTGGTCCTCGCTCTCGTTGCTCAGCCACGGCGACACATGGTTCCGCGATCCCCGCGTCTATGCCTTTTTCGACCAGCTGCAGGACGACGGTTTCTTCGACGAGTTCGAGACGGTGCTGTTCTACGGCGCCGGTCCCTGCGGCTATGCCGCCGGCGCCTATTCCGTCACCGCCCCCGGCGCCCGCGTCCTGATGCTGCAACCGCAGGCCACGCTGGACCCGCGCGTCGCCGAATGGGACGACCGCTTTGCCGAGGAACGCCGCCGGGACTTCACCTCGCGCTACGGGTTCGCGCCGGAAATGATCGACGCCGCCGACAAGGCCTGGGTGATCTACGACCCCCGCGAACGGCTGGATGCGATGCATTCCGCCCTGTTCGAAAAACCCAATGTCGCCCGCTACCGCGCGCCCTTCATGGGCGGCGCGCTGCAGGCCGATTTCCGGGCGCTCGACCTGCTGCCCGGCCTGCTCTCCGCCGCCGCGGAGGACCGCCTGTCCCCGGCGCTCTTTGCCTCGATGCTGCGCGCCCGGCGGGACCACCCGCCCTACCTGCGCCGCCTGCTGCATCGGCTGGACGCCGATGGCCGGACGGAACTGGCCCGCATCCTGTGCGAGAACGTGGTGGCGCGGATGCATGCCCCCCGCTTCCGTCGCCGCCTGGCCCAGATCGAGGCCACCGACGACAGCGCCTGAGACGCCCCACGACAGGCTGGCGCGGCGCCGGTCCGCGTGCTAACGGCTCCGGCATGGAACAGATCAGCATCCGCCGCCCCGACGACTGGCACCTGCACCTGCGCGACGGCGCCATGCTGCAGGGAATCGCCCCCGAAAGCGCCCGCGACTTCGCCCGCGCCATCATCATGCCCAACCTCGTGCCGCCCGTCGTGACCGGCGACCAGGCCGCCGCATACCGCGACCGCATCCTGGCCGCCCTGCCCGAGGGCGCCGACTTCAAGCCGCTGATGACGCTCTACCTGACAGAGGAAACCGACCCCCACGACGTGGTCCGCGCCCATGCGGACGGCATCGTGACGGCGGTGAAACTCTACCCGGCGGGCGCCACGACCAACTCTGCCTCCGGCGTGCGCGACTTCGACAAGGTGCGCGGCGTGCTCGAGGCGATGGCAGAGGCGGGCATTCCCCTCTGCGTGCATGGCGAAGTGGTCGACGCGGATGTCGACATCTTCGACCGCGAGGCCGTCTTCATCGACCGCATCCTGGACCCGGTCCGCCGGGCCACCCCCGGCCTGCGCGTCGTGATGGAACATATCACCACCCGCCAGGGTGCCGACTACGCCCGCGCGGGCGGCGATGACCTGGGGGCCACGATCACCACGCATCACCTGGTCATCAACCGCAACGCCATCCTGGTGGGCGGGATCAAGCCGCATTACTATTGCCTGCCCGTCGCCAAGCGCGAGGAACACCGGCTGGCGCTGCGCGCCGCCGCCACCTCGGGCGACGCCAGCTTTTTCCTGGGCACCGACAGCGCACCGCACATCGACCCGCTCAAGGAAAACGCCTGCGGCTGCGCGGGCTGTTTCACCGCCACCAACACCCTGTCGATCCTCGCCGAGGTCTTTGAACAGGACGGCGCGCTTGACCGGCTTGAGGCGTTCACCTCGCTCAACGGCCCGGCCTTCTACCGCCTGCCCCCGAACGAGACGCGCGTGACCCTGACCAAGGGCGAACCGGTCAGCTACCCCGACAAGATCGAGACCGGCGACGGCCCGGTGACGGTCTTCAATCCAATGATGCCCCTGCACTGGCGCGTGGGCTGAGCGGCACACCCGCGGCCCTTGCCCCCGAGTACAGCCGATCACGCGTGGCCGGATCATGGATCGCGCGGGCGACAGCATAGGTGTCCAGGCTGAAATCGGGTTTCAGTTCAAGCAGGCGATCCCTTGCGGCCTCTGCCGCGGGCTGGTCGCCCAGATGCGCCGCCGCCGCCGCGGTATAAAGATGGCGCTCGATGAAATCGGGCGCCTCTTCCAGCGCCAAGATGGCCGCGCGGTACTGGCCAAGGTTGAACCGCGACAGACCCGCGCCCACGGCGTACCAGGCCGGCCAGTCCGGGTTGAGCACCTTGGACCGATCCGACCAGGCGACGGAATCCTCGCCCAGTTCGCCGCGCCAGTTCCCGATCCAGGCGGCCTCGGCCAGGATGTCGGGGTTGTTGGGCGCCAGCTCCACCGCCCGCCGCAACAGCTGCTCGGCGCGCAGCGTCTCGCCCCGGTGACCGGCCAGCCAGTTCATCTGTACCAGCACCTGCGGTTCTTCCGGTGCCAGGCGCGCCGCCATCTCGATCGCCTCGATCCGGTCCGCAAAGATCGGTGCTAGCGCCTCGGGCGTGGCCGCGTTGCTGCCGCGCAGGGCATGCACGACCGCCAGTGTACCCCAGGCCTGAACAAACTGCGGGTCCAGTGCGATGGCCGTTTCAAGATGGGCCACGGCGATCTCGTAGTCGGCGGGGGTAAATCGGTGCTTGTGCTCGGTTCCGATCAGGAAATGTTCATAGGCGTCGAGGTTCTCGGTCCCGCGCCGATGCACCGCGCGGCGGTCGTTGCTGGCAATCGCACCGGTCCATGTCCCGCGCAGCGCGCCGGTCACACGGTCGGTGATCGCATCCTGGATTGCAAAGAATCCGCCCGTCCCGTCTCGCCATGTTTCGCCCCAGACGATCTCTCCGCTGGACACTTCCACAAGGCGCGCCTGCACGGCGATCCGGTCGCCCTCGGCCTGGATGCTGCCGGCAAGCCGATAGCGGGCCGCGCCCTGTTCGCCCTCGATCACGCGCAACCACCCCTCATCCGACAAGGTATTGGCAATATCCCCCGCCAGGGCCCGGCCCAGTCGGTCCCAGCGTGCGTCGTCGCTGTCGTTGCGGAACGCCCCGACCAGCACGGAAGGACGTTCTGCCAGTGAGGCCTCGCCCTTGAGACCCGGCCAAAGCAGCACGGCCAGCGCGACAAGCATCCCTCCGGCCAGCACACCCAAACCCAGCAGGGCCGCGCCGCCCGGTCGGGCGACCTGCCCCGAACCGGGACCCGCGCCCGCCTCTTCGCCCGTAGCCTCCAGTACCAGCCGATAACCCCGGCGCGGTACGGTTTGCAGCGCCATTCCAGCATGATCTTTCAGCGCCCTGCGCAGTTCCGAAACGCATTGATACAACGAGTTCTCGGAAACATGCGTCTCGGGCCAGACTGCATCCAGAAGCTCTTCCTTGCTGACCACCTCACCCGGACGAGCACGGAAGTAAGCCAGCATCGCGGCCGCATGGGGCCGCAGCGCACTGTCATCAAATTCCCTACCCGACGTCGTGTCGGCCTGCTGCGATTCGGCAATCATTTCGGGCAATCACGCTCCTATAGCCCTCAAATTAGCAGAGTTTGGCGAGAATTCAGAAAACTTTCAGGACCAGTTCAGGACTTTCCGGCCGTTCGCGTCTCAGACTCCTGGCATTTGCAAGGGAGACTTTGGTCGTGGATATCCTCATCGACGCATTGCTCGCCTGGATTGGCGAAGAGACAGACTATGACACCCATGACCTGCCGCACCCGATTGTGCGCGTCATGAGCCCGCAGGAGCTGACCCGCGAATATTACAGCGGCGTCGCCCACCTGATGCCCGAGGACGGGGTAGACGACCGTCTGAACGCGCTCTTTGCACGCACCGACGGCCCCAATGGCACGATCTACCTGTTGGCCCCGGCCCATATCGACTATGCCGAAGACTTCGACAGCCCCACGGACAACCCCCTGTGGCGAGAGATCCTGCTGCACGAACTGGTCCACTACGTTCAATGGAAAAGCGGCGCCTCGCAAAGCTGGGACTGTCTCGCGATGGGCGAGCCGGAGGCCTACACCCTGGGCGGGCGCTACCTGAAGAAAACGCGCACCACCGACCCGCTTCCGAACCGGATGTTCTGGGGCCGGATCTACGCCCGCTGCTGAGCACTGCGCACGGTTTGTACAAAATGCGGATTTCGGCGTACAAAACGTACGTTTTGTACAAGACCCGCGGGATGCGATCCCCCCTTCAAAACCGGCGCGCAACGCGCTAATCCGGCGCGACCCAGACAGCCGGAGCACGCGCCATGATCCCCTCGACCTATCCCACCGCCGAAGAAATGGCCCGCCTGACCGCGCGGATGCTCTGGGAAATCGAGGCGGTCAACTTCATGACCGATGAACCGTTCAAGCTCGCCTCCGGCCAGCTGTCGCCCGTCTACATCGACTGCCGCAAGCTGATCTCCTTCCCGCGCATCCGCTCGACCCTGATGGATTTCCTGACCGTCACAGTCATGCGCAACGCAGGCTTCGAGGCCTTCGACAACATCGCCGGGGGCGAAACCGCAGGCATCCCCTTTGCCGCCCTGGTGGCCGAGCGCATGGGCCTGCCCATGACCTATGTGCGCAAGAAACCAAAGGGTTACGGTCGGAATGCCCGGATCGAGGGCGCCATGACCGAAGGCCAGCGCGTGCTGCTGGTCGAGGACCTGACCACCGACGGCGGCTCGAAACTCAGCTTTGTCGATGCCATTCGCGACACCGGCGCCACCTGTGGCCACACGGCGGTGATCTTTTACTACGGCATCTTCCCCGAGACGATCAAAACCCTGGGCGACCACGGCGTAGACCTGCACCACCTCTGCACCTGGTGGGAGGTGCTGGCCGAGGCCCCCGCGAAACATGCCGGCGTCCTGTCCGAGGTCGAGTCGTTCCTCAAGGATCCCCACGCCTGGCGCGCCGCCCGCGCCGAGGGTTAACCACGCGTTAAGCTCTGCAAAGAGCACGTTGCCTGTGGCACACCCACCACAGCCCCGAGTCGTGCTGTCAAGATATTGACGGCAGGGCGCCCCGGCTGGCAATATCATGTGGTGGGGAGCGTCCCCGGCTTATCCCCAGAAACATACATTTTGCACCCCGGCGGCTGCGCTTGCTATGCCGCCATCCCGAGCAGTGGGGGAGAAAAATGAACGAGATCGCCACAATCAATCCGACCGGAATCGAGGTCCAATCCGCCGAGACCATGCCCCATTCGATCGAGGCCGAGCAGCAGCTCCTGGGCGCGATCCTGACCGAGAACGACATCTACGACCGCATTGCCGCGATCATCAGCGCGCAGCACTTCTACGATCCCGTGCACGCCCGTATTTTCGAAATCGCCGCTGCACGCATCGCCAAGAACAACCTCGCCTCGCCGGTCACGCTCAAGGCCTTTATGGAGGACGACGAGGGTCTCAAGGAACTGGGCGGCACCGCCTATCTCGCCCGGCTTGCCGGCTCCGCCGTCTCGACCTTCGCGGTGCGCGACTACGCGCAGATGATCTATGACCTGGCCGTGCGCCGTGACCTGATCCGCCTGGGCAAGAACATCTCGGACAAGGCGGCCAAGGTCGACGTGAAATCCGAGCCGCGCGAACAGATCGTCGAGGCGGAACAGGCGCTTTACAAGCTGGCGGAACAGGGTCAGACCGAAAGCGGATTTCAAAGCTTTCTCAAGGCCGTAACAGAGGCGGTTAATGTCGCCAACGCGGCCTACCAGCGCGAAGGCGGGCTTGCCGGCATCTCGACCGGGCTGATCGACATGGACAAGAAGCTGGGAGGACTCCATCCCTCGGACCTTCTGATCCTCGCCGGACGCCCCTCGATGGGCAAGACCTCGCTGGCCACCAACATCGCCTTCAACATCGCCAAGGCCTACAGGAAGGGCGAACGCCCGGACGGCAGTACCGGCGCAATCGACGGCGGTGTCGTCGGCTTTTTCAGCCTGGAAATGAGCGCCGAGCAGCTGGCGGGCCGGATCCTGGCCGAGGCCTCGGAAATCTCCAGCCACAAGATCCGCCAGGGTGACATGGACGAAACCGAGTTTCGCCGCTTCGTCCAGGCCGCCAAGGATCTCGAGGCCTGCCCGCTTTACATCGACGACACGCCCGCCCTGCCGATCAGCCAGGTGGCGGCGCGGTCGCGCCGTCTGAAACGGACGCACGGGCTGGACCTGATCATCGTCGACTACCTGCAACTGCTGCGCGGCACCGCCGACAACCGGGTTCAGGAGATCGCGGAAATCTCGATGGGTCTCAAGGCCATCGCCAAGGAATTGAACATCCCGGTCATCGCCCTGTCCCAGCTCTCGCGCCAGGTCGAAAGCCGCGACGACAAGCGGCCCCAGCTTTCTGACCTGCGGGAATCGGGCTCGATCGAGCAGGACGCGGACGTGGTCATGTTCGTGTTCCGCGAGGAATATTACGCCGAACGGGAAAAACCCTCGGACGACCGGCTGGACGAAATGGCCGCCTGGCAGGAACGCATGAGCCGGTTGCACGGCAAGGCCGAGGTCATCATCGGCAAGCAGCGCCACGGCCCCATCGGCACGGTCGAACTCTCCTTCGAAAGCCAGTTCACCCGCTTCGGCAACCTCGTCAAGCCGTGGCAGCACGGCGACGCGGGCCAGGTGTAATCGAACGACCGTCGGGCAGACCGGCAATCCGACCCGGGACAAGAGGCGTCAGATCCGCCGGGCCGGGTTGCCGAAGGCTGAAAGAGACGCCTTCGTGCGCCACCTGAAGACCGCCATGCAATGGCCTGATATTACACTTGAAACCAGATAATTAACCCGAGGTAGAACCCGAGTTCTCCGAACAGGACGGACCCACCCAGGCAATCGCCGGTATATCCACCGATCCGCGCCACGCAGACCGCCCGGAACGCCTGCGCCAACAGGATCGCCCCGATGAATGCGCAGAGCACCGCGCCGCCCCCCAGCGGCATCAAGACCAGCGCCAGCACCATCAGCGTGCAGGCCAGCGCGACACGATATCCGTCGGGCGTGACCTTGGGGACGAATTTCTGCATCCCCTCGCTGCGGGCATGAACGGTGATCAACGTGACATGCACCGCCGCCATCCGGCCCACCGCATGCGCGGCGATCAGCGCCAGGCAAGCCTGCCCCAGCGACATCCCCGCCAGGAGCGTCAGTTTCAGCCCCAGGACAACGGCCAGCGTCAGGGCGCCATAGGTGCCCAGCCGGGTGTGATCCATGATCTGGATGACCTCGGCCCGGTCTTGGCCCACAGACAGCCCCTCGGCCGCATCGGCCAGCCCGGCCTCGTGAAATCCCGCCGTCGCCAGCAGGGTGGCGGCCAGCGACAGGATCACCGCCGTGGACCAGGGCAGGACGGGCGCCGCCGCCCAAAGCACCAATGCCCCGATCCCGCCCACCAGCGCGCCCACGGCGGGGTGGTATTTCACCGCCCGCACCATCAGGTCGTCCGAGACCGGCAGCCCCCGCGGCACCGGAATACGGGTCAGATAGCGCAGCGCCAGGAGGAACAGCAGACCCTCAAGCCGCAATGCCGCATACATTCCTGACCCTCCCGTACCGTCCGGAAACCCAGCATAAGCGGCAAAGGCCCGCCGTCCAGCCCGCACGCGCGGCGATTTCGCGCTTGACCCTCACCCAGAACCTGAGAAAGACAGCGGGCATGGCTCAGGCACGTCTTACCATCGATCTCGCGGCGCTGCGCGCCAACTGGCGTTCACTTGCCGACATGGCACAGGCCGAGGCCGGCGCCGTGGTCAAGGCGGATGCCTATGGCCTCGGGCTGTCACAGGTCGCCCCGGCGCTGGCCGCCGAAGGCGCGCGGCGGTTCTTTGTCGCCATCGCCGAAGAAGGCGCCGAGTTGCGCCGCATCCTGGGCCCGGGTCCGGAAATCTGCGTCTTTTCCGGCCACATGGCGGGCGATGCCGGGTTGATCCGCGATGCGCAGCTGACCCCGATGATCAATTCCATCGACCAGATGCTGCGCCATGTGGAAAGCCTGCCGGGCCACGGATTCGGCATCCAGCTGGACAGCGGCATGAACCGTCTGGGGATGGAACCCGCAGAGTGGAGCGCGCTGCGCGACATCGCCCTGTCGCAGCACCCTGCCCTCATCATGAGCCACCTTGCCTGCGCCGATGAACCCGATCATCCGATGAATGCCCGCCAGTTGCAGGCCTTCCGCCAGATGACCGACGGGATCGAGGCGCCCCGGTCCTTGTCGGCCACCGGCGGGGTGTTGCTGGGGCCGGATTATCATTTCGAGATCACCCGTCCCGGGATCGGCGTCTATGGCGGTCTGCCCTTCGTCGATGCGCGGCCCGTGGCCTTTGTCGATCTGCCGGTGATCCAGGTCCGCGACGTCGAACCGGGCGAAACCGTGGGCTATGGCAACACCTGGACCGCCCAAAGGCCGACCCGGGTCGCCACCGTTGCCGCCGGCTATGCCGACGGCATCCTGCGCACAATGAGCCACAAAGCCCATCTCTGGGCGGGGGAAACCCGGTGCGAGGTACTGGGCCGCATCTCGATGGACCTGATAGGCGTCGACGTGACGGCGGTGGCGGAAACGCCGGAAAGCCTTGAACTGCTGGGCCGTCACCAGAGCGTCGACACACTGGCCGACTGGGCCGGCAGCATCGGCTACGAGATCCTGACCTCGCTGGGTGCGCGTTACGCCCGCACCTACACCGGCGCGTGATCCTGCTGTCGCCCTTCGGCGCGCTGGGGCGCGCCACGCTGGCGCTGATGGCCGTCGTCGGGCGTGTCACGCTCTTTGCTCTGACCGCGCTCAGCCACGTGCTGCGCCCGCCTTTCTATGGCCGCGAACTGGGCCTGGCGCTGTTGAACATCGGCTGGCTCTCGCTGCCGGTCGTCGGGCTGACGGCGATCTTTACCGGCGCAGCCCTGGCGCTGCAGATCTATTCCGGCGGCGCGCGTTTCAACGCCGAGGCGGTGGTGCCCCAGATTGTCGCCATCGGCATGGTGCGCGAGCTGGGCCCGGTACTTGTGGGCCTGATGATCGCCGCACGCGTGACCTCCAGCATCGCGGCAGAAATCGCCACCATGAAGGTGACGGAACAGATTGACGCGCTGGTTACGCTGTCCACCGATCCGATGAAATACCTCGTCGCGCCGCGAGTGCTGGCCGGGCTGATCGTGGTGCCGCTTTTGGTGGCGGTGGGGGATGTGATCGGTATCTTCGGCGGCTACGCGGTGGCGACCGGTTCGCTGGGGTTCAACCCGGCCGCCTATCTCAAGAACACGATGGATTTCCTGGAACCGCTCGACGTGATTTCCTCGCTGGTCAAGGGCTGCGCCTTTGGCGGGCTGGCGACGCTGATGGGCTGCTATTTCGGCATGGCCTCAGGCCGCGGCGCCCAGGGCGTGGGCCGCGCCACCAAGGGCTCGGTCGAGGCGGCGGCGGTGCTGATCCTGGCCGCGAACTTCCTGCTGACGGGGGCGTTCTTTTCGCTATGAGCGTCAGCTTGCGCAACCGATTGGCCAAAGGCCGAAAAAGCGTCTTGGAAGACGCTTTCCAAGCGCGTTCGAACGCGCTTGTCCCTGGCCCCTTGGATGGTGCCTCATGATCGACCTCAGCCATGTCTCCAAGGCCTTTGGCGACAACCACGTCTTGCGCGACGTGAACCTGACCATCGACAAGGGCAGCTCGATGGTCATCATCGGCGGCTCGGGCACCGGCAAATCGGTGCTGCTGAAATGCATCCTGGGCCTCGTCCCCCCCGACAGCGGCACCATCACGCTGGACGGACAGGACGTGACCAAGGCCGACCGCGACGCCTTTCTGGCCCGCTTCGGGATGCTATTCCAGGGCGCGGCATTGTTCGACAGCCTGCCTGTCTGGCAGAATGTGGCCTTTCGCCTGCTGCGCGGCTCGCTCAAGAAACCGCGCGACGAGGCCCGCGCCGTCGCGATCGAGAAACTCCGTCGCGTGGGCCTGAAACCCGATGTGGCCGACCGCCTGCCGGCGGAGCTTTCGGGCGGGATGCAGAAACGGGTCGGCCTTGCCCGCGCCATCGCCGCAGAGCCGGAAATCATCTTTTTTGACGAACCGACAACCGGGCTGGACCCGATCATGGCCGGGGTCATCAACGAGCTGATCCGCGAGATCGTGACCGAGATGGGCGCCACCGCCATGACCATCACCCATGACATGACCAGCGTCCGCGCCATCGCCGACCGCGTGGCCATGCTGCACGATGGCGTCATCCAGTGGACCGGCCCCGTGTCACAGCTGGACAGCAGCGGCGACCCTTACGTCGACCAGTTCATCTCTGGCCGCGCCGAGGGCCCGATCGAGGCGGTGCGATGAACGGCATCTTCCAGCCCGATCCGGTGGTTCTTTTCTTTCTCTTCGCCAAGAAGTTCCTCTACCTGGAAGTCCTGGCGATCCTCGCACTCTTGCGTCTGTTGCTCGGCCGGGGCCTTGCCCAGGGACTGGCGCTGGTGGCGTTCATGATGTCGCTGGCCGGCGTCGCGACGGTCTTTGCGCCCGCTTTCGGCCTCAACAACGGGGTTCTCTACACGGCTGCCGCACGCACCATGGCCGAGGGCGGCGGCCTGCCCGTCCTTGTCGTGCCCTCCATCATCCTGGGCCTGAGCGGGACGCTGCCCGGTGTCCGGGCCCGCTGGATCGATCTCATACACCTGGCGATGCTGGCCGGGCTCGTGGGTCTGTGGTGGTGGACCTCGTGACAGCGGCCTCGGGGGCCGCGGACTGGCGCCGCCACCTGCGCTGGCTCAACCTCTTGCTGTTCCTGCTCTACCCGATTTCCTGGTTTGCACCACTGATGCGTGCCGGGTTGCTGCCGCTGTTCGGCATGAGCGAGATAAGCCTGGTCTCGGGTTTGCAGTCACTTTGGGGTACGGATGTATTCCTGGCACTGCTGGTGACGCTCTTTGCGCTGGTGGCGCCACTGATCAAGACACTGGGGCTGGCGCTGGTACAGTTCGGCTTTCTGAACAGGCGCGCCCTGCCCGCCCTGAACGTGATCGGACGCCTGGGGATGGCGGATGTCTTCCTGATTGCGCTTTACATCACGCTGGCGCAGGGCATGGGCGTGGGCCGGGTCGAAACCGCCTGGGGGCTCTACCTGTTCACCGGCTGCATCCTTGGATCGGTCGTGCTGGGCCTTGTGGAAAAGTCCCGGCCGTTGGGTTGACCCAACCGGGTCAGGGGGCGCTGCCCCCTCTGGACCTGCGGCCCATTCACCCCCGGAGGTATTTTCGGCCCAAAGAAACACGCGCGCGTCGCAAGGCTCCGCCGCCCCATTGGCCCCGGCGGCGGGATGCGGCATAAGCCCCCCGTGACCTGCCAGCGGAGACCACATGGCCAAAGCTTCGACCCGTTTCGTCTGCCAGTCCTGCGGCGCCGTCGGCACCAAGTGGGCGGGCCGCTGCGAGACCTGTGGCGAGTGGAACACCATCGTCGAGGAAAAGCCGCTGAGCCAGGGTCCTTCGGGCAAGAGCCTGGGCAAGTCGCGTGGCCGCGCCGTGGTGCTGAGCGACCTGTCCACCAAGGAAGATCCGCCGCCGCGCACCGCCAGCGGCCTGGACGAGTTCGACCGTGTCCTGGGCGGCGGGCTGGTGCCTGCAAGCGCCGTGCTGATGGCGGGCGACCCGGGGATCGGCAAGTCGACACTCCTGTTGCAGGCGGCGGCGGCCTTTGCCAATGCCGGGCTGAAGGTCGTCTATATCTCGGGCGAGGAAGCCAGCGCACAGGTGCGGCTGCGCGCCCGCCGGCTGGGCCTTGAAAAGGCGCCGGTGAAACTGGCGACGGAAACCAACCTGAGGGACATCCTGACGACCCTGGACGAAAGCCGCCCCGACTTGGCGATCATCGATTCGATCCAGACCATGTGGGCCGACAACGTCGACAGCGTGCCGGGATCGGTCAGCCAGGTGCGCGCCGCCGCGCATGAGCTGACAACCTTTGCCAAGCGCACCGGCAGCGCCGTCATGATGGTCGGCCACGTGACCAAGGAGGGCCAGCTGGCGGGCCCCCGCGTGGTCGAGCACATGGTCGACAGCGTGATCTACTTCGAGGGCGAGCGCGGGCACCAGTTCCGCATCCTGCGCAGCGTCAAGAACCGCTTTGGCCCCACCGATGAGATCGGCGTCTTCGAGATGACCGGCGGCGGCCTGTCGGAAGTGCCCAACCCCTCGGCCCTGTTCCTCGCCGAACGCGGCCAACCGGCGCCGGGATCGGTGGTCTTTGCCGGGATCGAGGGCACGCGGCCCGTTCTGGTCGAATTCCAGGCCCTTGTCGCCCCCAGCCCGCACAGCCAGCCGCGCCGGACCGTGGTGGGATGGGACGGCGGGCGGCTGGCGATGATCCTGGCGGTTCTCGAATCGCGCTGCGGAATCCCCTTTGCCGGTCTGGACGTCTACCTGAACGTGGCGGGCGGCATGCGCGTGGGCGAACCGGCCGCCGATCTTGCTGTGGCCGCTGCGCTACTTTCCGCCCGTGAGGACGCCCCGCTGCCCCCGGATACTGTCGTTTTCGGCGAAATCAGCCTATCAGGGAGCCTGCGTCCCGTCGGGCAGTCCGAAAACCGATTGAAAGAGGCGCGCAAACTTGGTTTCTCCAAGGCGATCCTGCCGGAGGGAGGAAAGGCCACGGCGTCCGGCGGCATGGCGCTGACCCGGATGCCCGATCTGACCGCTTTTGTCGGCGATGTCTTCGGTGCGGGATAGCGGACCGGGGGAAACCACGGTAACAGTCACGACAAAGTGGCCAGAGGGCCCGAGCAGAAGAGGCGGACGCGGCAGATGGAAGGCTTTACAATCGTCGATGGCGTGGTGGGCGTCGTCATCCTGCTTTCGGCGTTGCTGGCCTATTCCCGTGGCCTGGTGCGCGAGACGATGGCGATCCTGGGCTGGGTCGCCGCCGCCATCGTGGCCTTTCTCTTTGCCGATCAACTGCAACCGCTGGTCAAGGAGATCCCGGTCATCGGCGAATTCCTGGCCGACAGCTGCGAACTGGCGGTGATCGCCAGCTTTGCCGCCATCTTTACCCTGGCGCTTGTGGTCGTGTCGCTGTTCACGCCGCTGTTTTCCTCGCTCATCAAGCGGTCTGCGCTTGGCGGGCTGGACCAGGCGCTTGGCTTTCTCTTCGGCGTGGCGCGCGGCATCCTGCTGGTTGCCATCGCCTTCTTCGTCTACGAAGTGGTGATCACCTCGCAGGATATTCCGATGATCAACGACTCGCGGTCGGCGGCGGTCTTTGCCCAGTTCACCGACCAGATCGAGGAACAGAACCCCGAGCAAGCGCTTGGCTGGATCACCGCGCAGTACGAACAACTGGTCAGCGTCTGCGAAGCGCCCTGACCTGAGCCCCGAAATCACCCCCAATCTGTTCCCCGGCTCGCCTGTAGTTGGCAGAGCCCGCAAAAAGGCGCGTGGTGCCGACATTCGGCTGCCTCCATCCTGTTTGCAGGATGCAAAACGGGGCAGCAAAGGGTCCCGGGGCGGGATCATGCAACCATCGAAAGAATAGCCCCAGGCCAAAAGAGACGCAGAGGTTGTGCAACCGGCCCTTTGAGCGGGTCTGCGCCGCCGCCCAAGGCCGAGGCTGCGAAACCTCTTGTAATCGTTTCGTGACATTCGGCGCGCTGGCGACTAAGTAATGCTGCAAATGCGAAGCGGATTCGGAGCTGCTCTTGTCCGACCCTATTTTCCCACCGGCACATCCTTTCGATTTCGACGCCGTCCGCGATCCGGACGATGGCGACAAGCTGAAAGAGGAATGCGGTATCTTCGGCGTGGTCGGTGTGACCGACGCCGCCAACTTCGTCGCGCTCGGCCTGCACGCCCTGCAGCACCGGGGACAGGAGGCGGGCGGCATCGTCTCGCACCACCCCGACCACGGGTTCAACTCTGCCCGGCGCTTCGGCTACGTGCGCGACAACTTCACCCGCGCCTCGTTGATGGAAACGCTACCCGGCCAGCTCGCCATCGGCCACGTCCGCTATTCCACCGCCGGCTCGAAGGGCCAGACCCAGATCCGCGACGTGCAGCCCTTCTTCGGCGAATTCAGCATGGGCGGTGCGGCGATTGCCCATAACGGCAACATCACCAATGCCGAGGCCCTGCGGCGCGAGCTGATCGAGCGTGGCTCGATCTTCCAGTCCTCCTCGGACAGCGAATGCATCATCCACTTGATGGCCCGGTCCCTGCAACGAGACATCCCGGCCCGGATGGAAGACGCGCTGCGCCGTGTCGAAGGCGCCTTCAGCGTCGTTGCCATGACCCGGACCAAGCTGATCGGCGTACGCGACCCGCTGGGTGTGCGCCCGCTGGTTCTGGGCAAGGTGGGCGACGGCTGGTGCCTGTCGTCCGAAACCTGCGCGCTGGACATCATCGGCGCCGAATTCGTACGCGAGATCGAACCGGGCGAAATGGTGGTCATCACCGCCGAGAAGGGCGTGGAATCGTCGCGCCCCTTCCGCCCGGCGAAACCGCGGTTTTGCATCTTCGAACATGTCTATTTCTCGCGCCCCGATTCGATCATCGGCGGCCGGTCCGTCTACGAAACCCGCCGCCAGATCGGCGTGGAACTGGCCCGAGAGGCGCCGGTTGACGCGGACCTGGTCTGCCCGGTGCCCGACAGCGGCACCCCCGCCGCCATCGGTTTCGCCCATGAAAGCGGCATTCCCTACGGCATGGGCATCGTGCGCAACCAGTACATGGGCCGCACCTTCATCGAGCCGACAGAGCAGATCCGCAACATGGGTGTGCGGCTGAAACTCAACGTCAACCGCGCGCTGATCAAGGGCAAGAGGGTGATCCTCGTGGACGATTCCGTCGTGCGCGGCACCACCAGCCGCAAGATCAAGGAAATGATCCTGGACGCCGGCGCCGCCGAGGTGCATTTCCGCATCGCCAGCCCGCCGACCGCCTGGCCCTGTTTCTACGGCGTGGACACGCCCCAGCGCGAAAAGCTGCTGGCCGCCACCATGTCCGAGGACGAGATGTGCGCCCACCTGGGCGTCGACAGCCTGAAATTCATCTCGCTCGACGGTCTCTACCGCGCCGTGGGCGAGGCCGAAGGCCGCGACACCAAGTGCCCGCAATACTGTGACGCCTGTTTCTCGGGGGAATACCCGGTGGAACCGGCGGACATGATCGAAAAGGGCTTTCAGATGAAGGCGGCGGAATAGCCGCCTTCGCCTGCACCCCGCGATAGCGGAAAAGCGCCCAGGACGGAGGCCGCACCGGCAGGCCTCCGCACATGCCAGTGTGCCGCTCTTCCCCCTGATGCTGCACCGCAGTATGGCCCCTGATCTGTTCAAAACGGAACCAGGACATGGCACAGGAAACCGCAACACCGCAGGCCGTCATCGCGGCGGCCACCACGCCCGCGACGGGCAACCTCGACAAGCTGATCCTCTTGGGCACCTTCGGCGGCGGCGAGGCCCGCAAGGCCCTTGTGCGGACCTCACGAGGCAAGGTCGTCACGCTGAAAGCCGGTGACAAGATCGGCCGCGACCCGATCGTGGCTATCGAGGATGGCCGCATCGCCCTGCTGCAACAGGGCAAGACCCGCTGGCTGACCCAGCCCGTCGCGCAATAAGGTCAGCTGGTCACGTCGCGACAGCGCGTCCAGCTGACGGGCGCGCCTTCGCCGAAACTGACCAGCGCCTCTTCCTCCGACAATTGCCGGATCACGACGGTCACGCCCGCGTCGTGCCCTCCCTCGGGCATGACGAACTGATAGCGATGGCGGCTGTATTGGCCATCGGTCTCGATCCCCGAGGGGGCGACCACCCGGCTACCCTTGATGGTCAGCATCTGCCCGTCCGGCGCGCACCAGTTGCCCGAGATCTCATCCGCCGCCAGGGTCCCCGGCACCAGCAAGGCACAGACCATCAGACTCCGTTTCAGCATCGTCACTCTCCAGTCTTTCCCATGCCACCAGCATGCCGCAAGGCGGACTGGCTGCCCAGCCTCTTGACCACCCCGGCAAAGCGCCGCACACCAGAGCCATGACCCTTCTTGCCCTCGACAGCCGCTGGCGCCGTTTCAATGACCCCGACCGGGCCTGCCCCTGCTGCGGGCGACAGTTTTCCGGCATCTACGACATCGGGTTCGACGCGCCGGACGACTGGCCGCACGGGCCGCGCCCGGATGAGGACGACCTTGAAATCGGGGACGACCGGCTGGGGCCGGAGTTCTGCCGCATCGGGGCGCGCTATTTCCTGCGCGCGGTGCTGACCCTGCCCCTGCGTGGCAGCGACGACGTGTTCTCCTTCGGTCCCTGGGTCGAGGTGCCCGAACCGGTGTTTCGCGCCTATCTGGCCACGGTCGATAACCCGGACCAGCCCTTCGGCCCCGCCGAGGGGCTATTGGCCAACGCCCTTCCCCTGTTTGAGGACGAGGCCGATAGCGCGGTCACCCTGACCCTGCCCGACCCGGCGCAGCGCCCGCAGGTGACGGCGACAGACGGCCCGCTGGCCGAGGCGCAGGCCCAGGGGATTTCCTTTGACGACCTGCTGGAGATCTACGCTGCCTGCGGCGACGACATCCGCCCCCACCTGGCCGCGGATTGAGGCAACGCGCCGCGCTTGACGCGCCCGCGAAAGCCCGGCACATGGCCTGACATGACCAAGCTCGCCCTCATCACCGGCGCCTCTCGTGGCCTGGGCTTTGCCCTGGCAGAGGCGCTTGCGCCCGATTTTCACATCATCGCCGTGGCCCGCACCGTCGGCGGGCTCGAAGAGCTCGATGACCGCATCAAGGCAAAGGGCGGCCAGGCCACCCTGGCGCCGATGGATGTCACCGACCGCGACGCGATGGCCCACCTCTGCCGCTCGATCCATGACCGCTGGTCGCCCGAGACGCCCGAGGGCGAGGGCACGCTGGCGCTCTGGGCACATACGGCGGTTCATGCCAGTGCGCTGACCCCGGCGGTCCATATCGACCCGAAGGAATGGCAGAAATCGCTGGCCACCAATGCCGACGCGATGGGCCACCTGGTGCCTTTCGTGGCCCCCCTGCTGGGCGAGACCGGCCAGGCGCTGTTCTTCGACGATCCGGTGAAGGGACAGAAATTCTACGGTCTCTATGGCACCACAAAGGCCGCGCAGATCGCCCTGGCCCGCAGCTGGGCGGCGGAATCCGAACGCACCGGCCCCCGTGTCCATGTGCTGGAACCGCGCCCGATGGCCACCGCCGTACGCGCCCGGTTCCATCCCGGTGAAAACCGCGACGCCCTGGCCACGCCAGAGGCAGAGGCCGCGCGCCTGCTGGCCGCACTCGCCTGACAATCCGTGGCTTCGGCACCTCGCCCCCGAGGTGCCGGACCTCAGCGCCCATGATAGGGTTGCAACGCAGGCGCCCCAGCCCCTAGAGAAGAACAAATCAGCACGGGCACGCCTTTCATGCGCATTCTCATCACCAACGACGACGGCATCAACGCGCCGGGTCTCAAGGTTCTTTCCGACATCGCCGCCGAGTTGGCCGGGCCATCGGGCGAGGTCTGGACCGTGGCCCCCGCCTTTGAACAATCGGGCGTGGCGCATTGCATATCCTACAGCCACCCGACGATGATCGCCCAACTGGACGAACGTACCTTCGCCGCAGAAGGCAGCCCGGCAGACTGCGTGCTGGCCGGGTTGCACGACGTGCTGAAGGACAATGCGCCGGACCTGGTGCTGTCGGGGGTGAACCGGGGCAACAACTCTGCCGAGAACGCGCTTTATTCCGGAACGCTGGGCGGCGCGATGGAGGCCGCACTCCAGGGCCTGCCCGCCATTGCCCTGTCGCAATATTACGGCCCCGCCAATGCCCAGGCCGACAATCCCTTCGAAGCCTCGGCAAAACATGGCGCCGCCACGGTGCGTGCCATCCTGGCCGCCGATCCCGCCCACGCGGGCGGCTATCGCCGTTTCTACAACGTGAACTTTCCGCCGGTCCCAGCCGCTGACGTGGCGGGCACCACCGTCGCGCCGCAGGGCCTGCGCCGCGACACCCGCTTTTCGGTCGAGGCGACGCATTCGCCGTCCGGCCGGCGGTTCCTCTGGGTACGCGGCGGCGACCAGCGGGCCGCGACCGACAGCGGCACCGACGCGGACATGAACCTCAAGGGCTGGATCACGGTCACGCCGATGCTGGCCGACCTGACCGACCACGCAGCGCTGAACAGCCTGAAAGACGCCTTTTCATGAGCTTCGACGCCGAAGCCAAGATGCAATTCCTCTTTGCGCTGCGCTCGAAGGGCGTGACGGACAAAGCCGTGCTGAACGCAATGGAAAGCATCGACCGCGGGCGTTTCATCCAGGGCTATTTCACCGACCGCGCCTATGACGACATGCCCCTGCCCATTGCCTGCGGTCAGACCATCTCTCAGCCCTCCGTCGTGGGCCTGATGACCCAGGCGCTGAAGATCGGGCCGCGCGACAAGGTGCTGGAGGTGGGCACCGGATCGGGCTACCAGGCGGCGATCCTGTCGCAGCTGGCACGGCGGGTCTACACGGTCGACCGGCACCGGCGGCTGGTCCACGCCGCGCGCCAGGTCTTCGAGGCGCTGGAACTGACCAACATCACCGCTTTCACCGCCGATGGCTCTTTCGGATTGCCCGACCAGGCGCCTTTTGACCGCATTATTGTGACCGCAGCCGCCGAAGACCCGCCCGGCCCCCTATTGGCGCAACTGAAGATTGGCGGTATCATGGTCGTGCCGGTGGGCCAGTCCGACGCCGTGCAAAGCCTGATCCGCGTGACGCGGACGGACAGTGGGTACGAGTATCACGAGATGCGTCCGGTGCGTTTCGTTCCCCTGGTCGAAGGGCTTGGCAAGGACTGACCGCCCGGTGTGGTGTCGGACAGGCGCCGCCAACCTGTGACGCCCCGGAGACAAGGGGTGCATGTGAGGATATCGAGATGACACTTGCCTCCCGCCCCATGACGGCTCTTGCCCTTGTTGCCCTGCTTTCCGCCTGTTCCGACGGGCTCGATTTCGACCTGCGCGGCGGGATCGGCGGTGGCGTCGACACCACCGATGCCGCGCTCAAGGCGACAACCGCCCGGCCGGAACCGGACAATCGCGGCATCATTTCCTACCCCAGCTACCAGGTCGCCGTGGCCCAGCGGGGCGATACATTGGCCGACGTGGCCGCCCGCATCGGACTGCCGGCCGATGAGCTGGGCCGGTACAACGGCATCCGTCCGAACGATCCGTTGCGCCGGGGCGAGATCATCGCCCTGCCCCGCCGCGTGGCGGAACCCTCGCCCGCGACCGGCGCCACCACCACCGGCCCGATCCGTCCGCCGTCCAGCGTGGACGTGACCACCCTGGCCTCCAACGCGATCGACGGCGCCCCGGACACCTCGCGCCGCTCAGCCGACCCGCAAACCGGCGTCGAACCCGTCCGGCACAAGGTCGCGCGTGGCGAAACCGCCTTTACCATCGCCCGGCTCTACAACGTGTCGCCGCGCGCCCTGTCGGAATGGAACGGGCTGGACCGGGATTTCGCGATCCGCGAAGGCCAGTACCTGCTGATCCCCGTCGCCAAGCCGACGGAGCCGCGCAGCAGCGCCCCCGCGACCACGCCCCCGGGATCGGGGTCTCCAACGCCGGTGCCGCCCTCGGCTGCGGCGCCGCTGCCCGCGGAGACACCGAAACCGCGCGGCACCGCCGACCCGACGCCCAAGCCCGAAGAACCCGTGGCCGACATCGGCCAGAACAAGGCCAAGGCCAAGGGCAGCATGACCATGCCGGTCTCCGGCTCGATCATCCGCGAATACAATCCCGGCTCGAACCCTGGCATCGACATCAGCGCCTCGCCCGGCACGCCGGTTTCGGCCGCCGCCGCCGGATCGGTCATCAGCGTGTCGAAAAAGACCAACGGCTCCAGCTTCATCATCGTCCGTCACCCGGACAACGTGAACACGGTCTACCTGAACGTCGCGGACATCAGCGTGAACGTGGGCGATTCCGTCAGCCGTGGACAGCAGATCGCGCGCGTCGCCCCGGGCGAGGTCGGCTTCCTGCACTTCGAAGTGCGCCAGGGTCTCGACAGCGCGGACCCGATGTCCTACCTGCGCTGATCCCGCAAGCATAGTATTGGCCCCGTCGCCTTGCGACGGGGCCGGTCCGTTTGCCCCCCGGACTCAGGCGGACTGCGGTCCTTTGGTCCAGACCGCGATATGCGCGGGCGCCGGAAACGCCACGCTGCCGTCACCGCCGACAAATCTCGCCAGGCGCTGTTCTGCCGCTGTCACCAGGGCCTCGAACCCCGCGTCATCGATGAACTCCGACAGGGTCCATCCCCTGACATCCGTGCGCACCCAGTCGCGGATCGAGGCAAAACGCGCTGTGCCGGTCAAGGTGGTGACATGCGCCCCGCCCAGCCCGCCGGCCTCGAGCACCTCCCTGACCGCCGCCATGTCGCCAAGCACAAAAGGCGCGCGCAGCGCCCCGGCGGCATCGGCACCGAACATCTCGTCGATGAGCGCGATCATGGCGGCATAGCCCGGCGAGTTGGCGACACGGTCCCAGACCGACAGGGCAATCCTGCCGCCGGGACGCAGCACCCGCCGCATTTCACCGATCGCCGCCACCCGGTCGTCAAGGAACATCAGGCCGAACTGGCACAACACCACGTCTAGACTTTCCGGCGCAAAGGGCAGGTCCTCGGCAGGGCCTTCGACCCAGGTGATGCCGGCCTCGTTCCGGCGGGCCACGGCAATCATGCCGTCATTGCGGTCAAGCCCGGTGACCTGCCCCCGGTCGCCGGCCCGGTGCGCCGCCTCTCGGGTTGTCGCTCCGGTGCCGCAGGCGACATCCAGCACGCGGTTGCCCGCCTCGATTCCCGCAGCGTCACAGAGCGGCCCGGCCCAGGCGCCAAACAGGGCCGGGACAAAGAAGGCGTCGTAGATTTCGGCGGCCGATGTCGAAACTTGTCCGGCCGCAGCAGTGGATGTGGTCATGGTCCGTCCTCCAAGGCTGTTGGCTTGTCCCCTGAAGGTGACGCACGGAGGCCCATGCGGTATAGTTCAAGATCTGTAGCAACGGGGGCCGGCGTGAAATCCTACGGCCAGTTCTGTCCGGTCGCCAAGGCGGCGGAGCTTTTTTGCGAGCGCTGGAACGCGCTGATCGTCCGCGATCTCGCCGCCGGTCCGCGCCGCTTCAGCGAGTTGAAACGCGGTGTGCCGCTGATGTCCCCCTCGCTGCTGTCGTCCCGCCTGAAATGGCTGATCGAGGAAGGCGTCATCGAACGCTACGATATGGGAGAAAAACGCCCCGGCTACCGCCTGACCGAAGCGGGGGAGGAGTTCGTACCGCTGGTCGAGGCCCTGGGCATCTGGGGCCAGCGTTGGACCCGCCGCGCGCTGAAAGAACACGAGATCGACCTGGGCCTGCTTGTCTGGGGGCTGGAAAGCGGCAGCGATCCGGGGGCCTTCGGTCCCGGGCGCTGCCTGGTCCGGCTCGACCTGACCGACCAGGTCGACTCGAAACGTTTCTGGTGGTTCCTGAACCAGAAAGGCACCTGTGAGCTTTGTGTCGACGATCCGGGCGGCGAGGTGAACCTCTACCTCGCCTGCACGCTGCCGGATGCGATTTATCTGCTGCGCGGAGACATCAGCCCCTCCCGGGCGGTCGAAACCCGGCGGCTGGAAGTTCTGGGAGACAGCTGGGCGATGCGGCGCTTGCCCGAGTGGCTCAACCTCGGCCCGCTGACCCGGATCGCCTCACGCCGTGGCGAACGCCCGGGGGCCTAGAGTTCACCCCAGCGAGACGCCCTTGCGACCCGCCAGGTCGGTAAAGAACTGCCAGGCCACCCGGCCAGACCGCGCCCCGCGCGTCGCTTGCCATTCCACCGCTTCGGCGCGCAGCTCGTCCTCGACCACGCTGACACCATAGGCGTCGCAATAGCCCCGGATCATCTCGAGGTACTCGTCCTGCGAACAGGGGTGGAAGCCCAGCCACAGGCCAAACCGATCCGACAGCGACACCTTTTCCTCGACCGCCTCCGACGGGTTGATGGCCGTGGACCGTTCGTTCTCGATCATGTCGCGCGGCATCAGGTGGCGGCGGTTCGACGTGGCATAGAACAGAACGTTTTCGGGCCGTCCCTCGATGCCACCGTCCAGCACGGCCTTGAGGCTCTTGTAGTGCTCGTCGTCATGGCTAAACGACAGGTCGTCGCAGAACAGCACAAAGCGATGATCGGTGCTCCGCAACACGTTCAGCAGACGACCGACAGAAGCCAGGTCCTCGCGCTGCAACTCGACCAGTTTCAGGTCGTGCCCCTCTGTGCGGACGGCGGCGTGGATCGCCTTGACGATGCTCGACTTGCCCATGCCCCGCGCGCCCCAAAGCAGCGCGTTGTTGGCCGGCAGGCCACGGGCGAACTGGCGGGTGTTCTCCAGCAGCGTGTCCCGGGACCGGTCGATCCCCACCAGCAACGCCAGCGGGATGCGGTTGACCTGAGGCACAGGCACCAGCCGGTCCGGCTCTACATGCCAGACAAAGGCTTCTGCCCCGTCAAACTCCGGCTCTGCCTGCGGTGCCGGCGACATCCGTTCCAGCGCCGCGGCGATGCGTTCCAGCGCCGCGGTGCTCTTGGCCTTCTTTCCGCTCATTTCTGGCGGCCCTCGCCTTCGTCGAATTCTTCTTCGTCGAACTCGTCCATCAGCGGATCATTCTCGGTGTCGGGTTCTTCCTCGAACCACAGACCCTGTTCTTTCAGGTCGGCCTCGCGCTTCTTCTCGACGCGGCGCACCAGGATGATCGAGATCTCGTAGAGACCGTAGACCACCGTGAACAGGATCACCTGCGTGACCACGTCCGGCGGCGTCACCAGCGCGGCCAGCACCAGGATGCCGACCATCGCGTATTTGCGCACGCTGCCAAGACCATCGGCCGAGACCAGCCCCGCCTTGCCCATCAGCGTCAAGAGAACCGGCAGCTGAAAGCACAGGCCGAAGGCCATGATGAAGACCAGGGAGGTTTGCAGGCTCTCGTTGACCTTGCCGAAGAAGGTGATCTTCAGCCCTTCGCTCGTCTCTGGCACCACGGCGGCGGCGATCCCGTCAGGGTCGACCGTGCCCGACATGAGGTTGGCAAAGACCGAAGGCGCATCGGTGAACCCCAGGAAAAAGGCCATTGCCAGCGGCGTCACCACGAAATGCGCAAAGCTTGCCCCCAACAGGAACATGACCGGCGAGGCCACGAGGAAGGGCAGAAAGGCGCTTTTCTCGGACCGGTAGAGGCCCGGCGCCACGAAGCGCCACATCTGGTGCGCGATGACCGGAAAGGCCATCGCGAAGCCAAAGACCAGACCGATGCGGAACAGCACGAACAGGTATTCCTGCGGGCTGGTGTATTGCAGCGTCGGCGAGGGGTCTCCCAGCGCGCGCAGCGTCGTTTCGATCGGGACCAGCAGGAACCGCAGGATGTGTTCGGCGATGAAATCGCCGCCCAGCGGGATGAAACAGATGCAGATACCGATCAGCAGCGCCACCACCGACCGGATCAGTCGCGTGCGCAGCTCTGCCAGATGCTCGATCAGCGGGGCCGAGCTGTCCTCGATCTCGTCCTGGGCATTGTTCATGCCGGTTTGTCCCCTTCGTCCGGGGCCGCCTTGGGCGCGGCCGCCTCATCGGGAGCCTTCAGAGAGGCCTCCAGTTCCTCGGCCCGGCGCGCGGCCTCTTCGGCCTCGCGCTGCTTGCGCTCGGCGGCCTTGCGCGCGGCGTTGGCCTCGATCTTCTTCCTGGCCTCGTCGCGTTCCTTCGCCAGCTTGCCGGTCTCGCTGTCTGGGTCCAGGTTGGTCATGGACTTGGCGGCGTCCTTGACGCCGTCCATCGCGCTGCTGACCGGGTTGGTGGCCGTCTTGAAGGTCTTGGCCACGTCGCGCATGCCGGATTCATCCGCCGCGTCGTTCATCGCGCGACTGAACTCGCGCGCCATGCCGCGCGCCTTGCCCATGAACCGGCCCACGTTGCGAAAGAGCACCGGCAGGTCCTTGGGACCGACGATGATCAGCGCAACGATGCCGATGACCAGCAGTTCGCCGAAGCCGAGATCGAACATGGTGGCTTACACCTTGTCCTTGTCTTTGCTTTCCTCGGCGGGGGTCACGTCCTTGGCCTCGTCCGCCTTCTGGTCTTCCAGTTCCTGCTGGCCGTCGCTCACGCCTTTCTTGAAGGCGGTGATGCCTTTGCCCACTTCGCCCATCAGCGACGAGATCTTGCCGCGGCCGAACAGCACCAGCACGACGACGGCGATCAGCAGAAGGCCGGGAAGGCCGATGTTTCCGATACCCATGATATCTCTCCTCAGGTCGGCGGAGACCGCACCGGCTCCGCGCATCAATGCCACTGCGGCTATCTATATAGACTTTGAGCCCCGAAAAAGGGCCAAAGCGCCGCGCTCGCGCACTCGTTTTGTCATGAGCTTGTCAGTTGTCAGGATTTTGTCAGTATGTACGCGGCTTCTTGCTCGGAATCGCCCACCGCGACACCGGGCAACAGGCGCGAATCCCGGCCCCGCTCGCCGGTTGGACAAAGGAAAGGACGCAGGCGGATGAACCGCAAGGACCGGCTATATGCGCTGACCCAGCGCCTGCGCGACGGCAAGCTGCACACCGCCGAGGCGATGGCCCAGGACCTGGGGGTCTCGGTGCGGACGATCTACCGCGACATGGAAGTTCTGGCCGCCTCTGGCGTGCCCGTCGAGGGCGCGCGCGGATACGGCTATACGGTGCAGGCAGCGATCACCCTGCCGCCGCTGAACCTGACCGAGGACGAGCTGGAGGCGCTGCACCTCGCGTTGGCCGCGCTGGGGGCTTCCGACCTGCCGGAACAGGCCGGTGCCGCGCGGTCCCTGGCGGCCAAGATCGAGGCGGTCCTGCCAGAGGACGCAGGCCCCGCCCCCGCCCCTTTCGGCTTTGCCACGGAATCCTTTGCCGAGGCGGCGCGCGGTTTTGTCCATATGCCGGTGATCCGCGCGGCGATCCGCGCCCGTCAGCGCCTGCGGGTGAGTACCGGCGGCAAGAGCCATGACATCCGCCCCCTGCACCTGGATTACTTCGGCCGGGTCTGGACCTGCGTCGGCTGGGACGAGACAGAGGGCGGGTTCCTAAGCCTGCGGGTCGATCGGATCGACGATCTCACCCCTTTGCCCGGACTCTTCGTGGACGAACCCGGCAAGACGCTGGCCGACTGGCGGCGCGGCACGTCCGGATGAGGCAGGCATGAAATGACCCCGGTGCGGGAGGGGAGCACCGGGGTCTTCGGGGCTGGCGCGGCCAGGAGGAACGTGGGGATGGCCGCGCTCGGACCAGCCCGAAATCAGTACTTGTAGGCCGAGCCGCCGTAGCCGCCGCCATAGCCCCCGGTGTAGCCGCCGGCGTGACCGGCATAGCCGCTGCCATAGCCCAAAGTCGGCACTTTCTTGTGGCTGCCATAGGCAGGGGCCTTGTGGCCGTAGCCCTTGGCCGGCTTGTAGCCATCATAGCCGCCGTTGTAGCCGGTCTTGACGTCCTGGTAGCCGCTCACGATGCAGGACCAGGGCGCGCTCTGGTCGCCGCCGACCCGGATCACCTCACGCGAGAAGGTGGTGATTTCGTTGGTGCTCTTGGCGTAGTTCTGCACGCATTCCATCTGGCCGACATAGGCGGTGTTCCAGTCGGCGTAGCCATAGCTTTCATGCGCCGCAGCGGTCCAGGTCTGGATGGTGACGATCTTGGCCTGTTGCTGGGAATGGCCGTATCCCATCGCGGTGATCTTGTCCCCCTGCCCTGCGGCAGCGGAGGTGGCGGTCAGGGCGAGGGCGGCGAAGGCGATCTTGGCAAAGTTTTTCACGGGTTTGTTCCTTTGACTAAAAAGCTTGGTCCTGGGTCCTTGGTCCGTCCGGGGGCGGTTGCGTCCTGCCTTGGTCCGAACGTCGAATATGAGACGCAAGATAGGCGGCAATCCTTGGCCCGCGCAGGTGTGGAAAACCCCCGTCCGGCGCCAAGCACCTGAAATCACGGCAAAGCTTTCCGGAAAACTCGCGACAGATCAGCAAAAAGCCCCGCGTCCGGTGTGGACGCGGGGCTGATTTGACTGTCGGCTACTGCCGTGGATCAGGCGGAAGCCTTGTAGATCTTGTCGATGTTCGCCGCCAGCGCCGCGTTGAACTCGGCATCCGAGAGCTGCTTGGTCAGCCCTTCCGCCAGCGCGCGGCTGAACGAGGCGATCATCTTGGGCTGGCGCGCCAGGCGCTCGCAGGCCTCGTCGGTGGAATAGCCGCCGGACAGGGCCACCACGCGGATCACGCGGGGATGGTCGGCCAGGTCGTCATAGAGACCGTCCTCGGTCGGGATCGTCAGTTTCAGCATCACGTCCTGCCCCTCGGCCAGCTGATCGAGATGCGCCTTGATCTCGGCCTTGAGCAGTGCCTCGGCCTCGGCCTTGGTGGCCGAGTTGATGTCAACCTCGGGCTCCAGGATCGGCACAAGGCCCGCGGCCAGCACGGTCATGCCCAGCTCGAACTGCTGAGCGACGATGGCCTTGATGCCCTCGGGGTTCGCCTCGTGGATGACGGACCGTTCCTTGGTGCCGAAGATGCCGAACTCGGCGGCCTCTTTCAGGGTCTCCTCGACGCCCGGGATCGGCTTCATCAGCTGGACGCCGTTCGCCTTGTCTTCCAGCCCCTTGTCGATCTTCAGGAAGGGCACGATGCCGCGCACGTCCCAGAGCGCCTGCGGCGTTGGCCGGCCCTCGACCTCGCCGCGCATTGTGCGTTCGAACAGGATGGCGCCGATGACCTTGGCATTGGTGAAATCCGGGGCCGTGATGATTCGGCTGCGCATCTCGTGGATCTCGCCGAACATGGCGTCTTCGCCGTCATACATGTCCTCGGTCACGCCGTAGAGACGCAGCGCCTTGGGCGTAGAGCCCCCGGACTGGTCCAGCGCGGCGATGAAACCGGCTCCGGTGCGCATCTGGTCGACCTGTTTGGCAAAGGTGGCGGCGTCCTGTCCCATGAAATCCTCGTGTGATGAGAAGAAAGGCGTTTGCCGCTTCGATAGCGCAGGCCGTGCGGTGGGTATAGTGGCCGCGACAAGGGTTATCGCTAACTGCGACGCACAGACGGGATTTCGCCGGTATTCCGCCTCAGCGCCGCGTCACATGCAGCCAGATCCCGTCACGCGACCGCACGGTCAGATGCGCCTCGGGCACCGGTTCGCGGCCCGCGACCGGCGTCACCCGCAGGTCGCGCAGGATCAACGAGAGCAGCAAAACGCCCTCGACCATCGCGAAACCGGCCCCGGTACAGACGCGCGGCCCGGCGGAAAAGGGCATGTAGGCCTCACGCCCGCAGCGCTTGCCGTTCTCGGTCTGCCAGCGGGCGGGATCGAAACCGTCGGGGTTGTCCCACAGCCCCTCGTGACGGTGCAGGTGCCAGGGGCTGAGCACCATCTGCGCGCCTTGCGGGATGTCGCGATCCCTGAACCGTTCCGGGCAGGTGGTTTCGCGCACCATCATCGGCACCGGCGGGTAGAGGCGCAACGCCTCGCGGAAGACGTCGCGGCTGATCCGCAGTTTCGAGATGTCGGCGAAATCGCAGGTCGTCAGCACCTGGGCCTCTTCGGCCACCTTCTCCTGCCACTCGGGATGCGTCGCCATGAGGTACAGCGCCCAGCCCAGGGCCGAGGCGCTGGTTTCATGCCCCGCAAGGAAGAAGATCGCCACCTGGTCCACCATCTCCTGAGCGCTGAAGGTCTGGCCCGTCTCAGGATCGCGCGTCGTCATGATCTTGGTGGCCAAGTCGTCGGGCGCGGTCCCGGCGGCAATCGCCACCTGCCGGTCCTCGGTCAGCCGGGTGATGAGTCCCCGAATGCGCCGGGCGGCGGCCTTGGTGTCCCGCCGGAAGAACCGAGGCATCCAGCGCGGAACCGGGATGAAGGCGGCCAGGTTCAGGATCGGCTGGGTGCGCTGGTAGGCGCGGAACTCGTGAAAGACCTCTTGCGCGATCTCGTCCTCGATGGGGATGGAAAACAAGGTGCGAAAGATCACGTCCGCCGCCGCGTGGCTGGTGATCTCCTCGATCTCCACCTCTTGCCCTGCCCGCGCGGTCAGACGCGCCAGCGCGGCCTGCGCGGCGTCCCACATGGCCGGATAGGTCTCACGCAGGCGCCCGCCCTCGAAGGCCGGGTCGATGATGCGCCTTTGCCGCAGCCAGGTTTCGCCATTGGTCAGGAAGACGGACTCGCCCAGCAGGGGCCGCAGCCCCTCGCCGATACGGTCGGATTTCGGGAAATCCATCGGGCGATCCTTGAGCACCGTCTTCACGAGGTCAGGCTGGTTCAGCAGGTAGGAGCGAAAGAAGGGCGTGCGGAACTCGGCCATCTTGGCCCGGTACAGCCGCGCGGGCTGGGCCGAGAGGATGTCCTGCCGGAAGAGCTTGATATAGCGCCAGAGCGAGACCCGGTCAGGCCGCGCCGCCGGTTTCGGTGGGGTCATGCGGCAATGCTCGTGTATTTCGACACCGCCACGTCGATCCGGCTGGCCGAGGGCGGACGGTTCGCATAGCGCGTGCCCAGGCTGACCGGCCCGGCGGTGATCTGGAAATAGTCGTAGTCCAACGGTCGGTCGAAGGCGCAGAGGTACTGGAAATGCAGGCGAAAGAACTTCCACCGCAGTTCCTTCCAACGCTCGGGCGACAGCGAGCGCGTGAACTGCGCCGAAAAAACCAGCGGCCAGCGCTTGTTCCCTGGCGCCACACCCGAAACGCTGACCGGATCGCAAAGCGCAAAGGCACAGCCATCGCCCGGCGCCGTCACGTCGACCCAGGTCAGTTCCTCGCGCGCGCTGAGGTATCGCAGGTCAGCCCGCAACCGGTGCGCGTCGCGCAGGAAAGAGACCATAGGCACCACTTGCCCAAGGCTCAGGAACGCCAGTTTAGGGCCATCGGCGGGCACCCGTCCCGCGCGGATCAGGTCGGCCAGGATCGAGACCGCCAGATGCGCGCCGGAGGAATGTCCGACCACCAGCACCTCGTCCACATCGTCGCGCAACGCCTCGGCGATGATCCCGGCGAACTCGCCCATGCGCGCCTCCAGCTCGGGCGGGTTTGCCCCCCGGAACCGGGCCGAATAGGCGTAGTCATGCATCAGGTAATAGGCGAACAGCTTGCCGTCCTTCTTCTTGAACCAGCGCAGCAGCGCCCAGGCGATGCTGCCCCAGACGAGCAGGCCCAGTGCGTTTGCCCCGATGCCCCGCCAAGGCGACAGCTGCGCGATCAGCGCGAACCCGGCCCACCCCACCAGCAGAGCCAAACCCAATTGCAGCAAGAGCATTCCGATCGGGTAAAGCGCAGCAATCACCGGCCCTTTGCGCAGCCGCATCAACCGGAACAGCGCGCCGGACGCGATATACTCCCAGGCGGTGCGGACAAGCTGTGCGTAGGTGGCGGGGATGGAGGTCGACATGCTGTCGCGCACGATGTCGGACCAGACCAGAACCTCGACATCCGCCGAGACCTGCTGCCCCGCCATCACGCTTTCGACATGCCAGCCGTAGAGCCCGCCGGTGCGCTTGGGCTTCAGCCCGATCTCGTAGCCGGAGATCGCCGCCTGTGTGGCGCCCTCCTTGCGGTAAAGCTCGCGGTAGCGGCGCGGATGAATCGGATCGTAGCCGGGAATATAGAAGACCCGGCGCCTGCTGACGTCCTGCGATGTTTCGGCCTGACCAATGCCCATCGTCCGCACCTCATTGTTGCGACAATGGTAACGGGGCTTTTCGGCGAGAGTAAGGCAGCAGCCTCAGCCCAGGGTCGCCAGCGCCGGGAAGGTTTCCAGCAGCCAGAAGGACAGCGACGAGAAGCCGCCCGTCAGCATCAAGAGCCCGATGGTCCACAGAAGCAGGCCCATCGCCCGCTCGATCTGTTCCATGTGCCGTTTCATCCAGCCCATGAGGCCGCCAAGCCGGGGCAGGAAGGCCGCGACCAGCAGAAAGGGAATGCCCAGTCCCGCCGCGTAGACCCCCAGCAAGACCGTGCCGCGCGTAACCGAGGCCTCGGAGGCGGCAAGGCTCAGGATCGCGCCCAGTTGCGGACCGATGCAGGGGGTCCAGCCAAAAGCGAAGGCCAGGCCCAGGATATAGGCGCCAAAGGCCGAACCGCCCCGGTCGCCCGCGTCCAGCCGCGCCTCGCGGTCGAGAAAGCCGATCCGGTAGACACCCACGAAATGCGCACCAAAGACCATGACGGTGATGCCCGCGGCGGTGTTGAACCAGTCCTGGTACTGCAAAAAGGCCGCGCCCACCGCCGAGGCGGCAAATCCCATCAGCAGAAAGACCGTCGACAGGCCCAGCACGAAGAACAGCGCCGGCATCAGCGCCTTGTTCCGTGTCGCCCCCGCGCGGTCGCCCAGATCCGTCAGGGACACCCCGCTCATATAGGCAAGGTAAGGCGGCACCACGGGCAGCACGCAGGGGCTGAGAAAGGAAATGACCCCGGCCAGAAGCGCCACGAACATGGCGGGCAAAAGCGATGCGTCGATGATCTCGATTCCGAACATGGGTCCGACATAGGCTATTGGCGCGGCGGCGTCACCTGACCTCTCTGTCACATCTCCGGCATGGCGCGAGAGCGCTTTTCTTTGCCGGGACAAGCGGCTAGATCAGGCGCATGACGCATGAACTCGACGCCCTCGGCCTGCTTTGCCCCCTGCCCGTCCTGAAGGCCCGCAAGCGCCTGCAGGGCATCGCCCCGGGCGAGCTTCTGCTGCTGATGACGGACGACCCGGCAGCGGTGGTGGACGTGCCGCATTTCTGCGTCGAGGCCGGGCATGTGCTGGAAGGCCACGAGGAAGCGGACGGCGCAATCACCTGGCGCATCCGCAAGGGATGACGGCTGACATGTCCCGGCGCCGGGCCGATTTGCCCAGCCTCGGTCGTAAGGCTTGGTGACTGGGACCAAAGCTGTATAGTGGCGTCACAATTTGGCTGTCCGCCTGCGGCGGCGCCCCTTCAGTTTGTGAAAAAGGATACGATCATGGGCAGCTTCACGGCCACCTACTCCGTCACCTATGAGAACGGCGCGCTGGCAGGCGCCGCGGTCCAGGGGCCGTTCAACGAGGTTTTGACGGATGGTGAAGCCGACACCAGTTTCGAGATCGGCGACAGTGTCAATGCGTTCTCAAGTGGCTATACCTACGTCGGTACGGCGGTCGTGAACGGCAAGGTCTGGCCGGTGTTCAACTGGGACTCCGATCCGACCTACGACGTCGTCTTCATGGACGAGGTCCCTGCTGGCCCACCGGCCACCTACACTGACAATGGCGCGACCTTCACCGGCGCCTGCTTTGCCCCCGGTACGCTGATCGCAACACCGGGAGGAGAGGTTGCAGTCGAGCGGTTGCGGTCCGGCGATCTTGTCGCCACGGATGAGGGCGGCGCAACACAGGTGATCTGGATCGGCGTCGTGACACGGTTGAACGCGGTGGCGGGCAACGCCCTGCAGGCCGTTTGCGTTCGTGCCGGGGCATTGGGCAATGGCTTGCCCCACAGCGATCTGATTGTTACGGCAGATCACGGCCTGATCGTGGACGGACTTGTCGTGAACGCGGCTGCCCTTGTGAACGGCGACAGCATCGCCTTTGTTCCCATGTCTCAGCTCCCCGAACGCGTGACCTATTTCCATATCGAAACCGCCGCCCATGACGTGATCCTGGCCAACGGGGCCCCGGCCGAAACATTCGTGGACGCGGTCGCCCGCAGCCAGTTCGACAATTTCCAGGAATATCTGGACCTCTACGGGGCGGAGCGGATCATTCCCGAAATGAACCGGCCCCGCGTCTCTTCGCGCCGCCTGCTGCCCGCCGAGATTCGCGATCGGCTGGATCGCACGATTGAGGCGACTCGCCTGACCGCGTAAGCCACGGCCTCCGGGAAAACGAAAAAGGCCCCGCCGGTTCGGCGGGGCCTTTTTCTTGTTTCATTATCGGATCAGCGGCCCAGGGACCACCAACCGCGCCGCTTGGGCTTGTCCTCAGCCTCGGCGGTTTCCGTCACCGGTTCCGGTGCCTCTTCGGCCACAGGTTCCGCAGGCGCTGCGGCGGCCTCTGGCTGAGCCTCTTCCGATGCGTCTTCGGTCGTTTCCTCGGGTGCCGAGGCCGGTTCCACGGCGGTTTCCGCGACCGGGGTGCCAACCACGGCAGCAATCACGTCAGAGGCCTTGCGACGCGTGCGCGCGCGCTTGGGCTTGTCCTCGGTCGTTTCCGCTGCGGGCTCGGCCGAGGCTTCGCTCACCTCGGGTTCGGGCGCTTCCGCTGTCTCTGCGACAGGCGCCGCCTCGGCGACTGGCTCCGCCACTTCGGCGGCGGGCGCCTCGGTGGCTTTCGGTGTCGGCTCCGGTGTCGCTTCGGGCTTGGCCTCGGCGGTCTCGGCTACTGCCACCTCCACCTCGTCCGTCTCGGTCTGGGCATCGGCGGGTTTGCTGCGCGTGCGGCGCGACCGGGTGCGAGTCCGCTTGGGCTTGGCCGTATCCTCACCCTCGTCTGCCTTGGGCGCATCCGCCTCAGCCGCCTCGGAGGTCTTGGCTTCATCCGCAGCCTCGGCAGCCTCGACCGGCTTCTCGGCCTCCTTGGCCGAGTCGTCCTTGTCGGTGCTGCCCTCTGCGCCGGACTCCGATCCCTCACCGTTGTCCTTGGACTTCGACTTGCGGCGGCGGCGGCGACGGCGCTTCTTGGGCTTGCCCTCGTCACCATTGTCGTCAGAGGGGGTCTCCGGCTTTTCGGCCTGGGGCGCCTCTTCCTCTTCTTCCTGCTCGGCCTCGGTGTCCTCGTCGACCTGATCCATCAACGACGTGTCGACAGACACAACGGGTGCGGTGGCCTCGGGCACGACGCGGGTCGCGGTCTTGAACTTCTCCATCGAGAAGTCGGGCGCCACCAGATGCGGGTCACCCTCGATGCGCACGGACATGCCGTAGCGCGCCTCGATCATGGCGACATGTTCGCGCTTCTGGTTCATCAGGTAGTTGGCGATGCCGATGGGGCATTTCACCAGCACCTCGCGCGAACGGCGGCGCACGCCTTCTTCCTCGATCTGGCGCAGGATCTGCAGCGCCATGTTGTCGTCCGAGCGGATCAGGCCGGTGCCGTGGCAGGCGGCGCAGGGCTGCGTCGTCGCCTCGATCATGCCGGGGCGCAGGCGTTGGCGCGACATTTCCAACAGGCCAAAGCCCGAGATGCGGCCCACCTGGATGCGGGCGCGGTCGGTCTTGAGCTTGTCCTTCAATTTCTTCTCGACGGCGGCGTTGTTCTTGCGCTCGTCCATGTCGATGAAGTCGATGACGATCAGACCCGCGAGATCGCGCAGACGCAACTGGCGCGCCACCTCCTCGGCAGCCTCCAGGTTGGTCTTGGTCGCGGTCTCCTCGATCGAGCCTTCCTTGGTGGCGCGGCCCGAGTTCACGTCGATAGCCACCAGCGCCTCGGTTACGCCGATCACGATGTAACCACCGGATTTCAGCTGCACGGTCGGGTTGAACATCCCGCCCAGGTAGCTTTCCACCTGGTAGCGCGCGAAAAGCGGCATCTGTTCGTTGTAGTGTTTCACGTTCTTGGCGTGGGACGGCATGATCATCTTCATGAAGTCCTTCGCGACCCGGTATCCCCGTTCGCCTTCCACAAGGACTTCATCGATTTCGCGCGAATAGAGATCGCGGATCGACCGTTTGATCAGGTCGCCTTCCTCGTAGATCTTGGCCGGCGCGATGCTCTTCAGCGTCAGTTCGCGGATCTGCTCCCACAAACGCTGCAGGTACTCGTAGTCGCGCTTGATCTCGGTCTTGGTGCGCTTGGCGCCTGCCGTCCGGATGATCAGGCCCGCACCCTTGGGCACGTCGATCGACTGCGCGATTTCCTTGAGCTTGGAACGGTCGGTCGCATTGGTGATCTTGCGGCTGATGCCACCGCCACGTGCCGTGTTGGGCATGAGCACGCAATAGCGGCCCGCCAGGGACAGGTAGGTGGTCAGCGCAGCGCCCTTGTTGCCACGCTCTTCCTTGACGACCTGCACCAGCATGATCTGGCGGACCTTGATGACCTCCTGGATCTTGTAGCGGCGCGGGCGCGGCTTGCGGACCGGGCGGATGTCCTCTTCGGTGTCGTCGTCGGCCACGGACTCGATCGAGGCATCGCGCGCCGCGGCATCGTCCTTGTCGTCTTCGTCTTCTTCGTCGTCATCGTCCGACGCCTCGGGCGCGAGGTCGTCCTCGGCACTGTCCTCCGCCACGGGGGCAGGATCGGCCTCTGCGACAACCTCGGCCACCGGCTCTGACGCGTCGGGCGCCTCGACCGGGGTCTCTTCCGCAGTTTCTTCAGGCGTTACGGTATCATCGCCGGTGTCCGGCTCTTGCGAGACGACGGCGGCCTCGTCCTTGGTGCCTTCTGCGATGGGGCGCGGCGGCGTTTCGCTCTCGGGTGCGTCCTCGGGCTCTGCCGCTTCGGCGGTGTCCTCGTCGTCCGGGGTCGGCGCCGGTTCGGCGGCGGCCTCGGTGTCCAGAGGCGTCAAGGCCTCGGTCGCCGGGGCGGGGTCCGCCGCGGTTTCGGAACCGGGCACCTCGGGCGCCTCGGCAGGAGCGGGCACTTCGGCCGGGGCCGGGTCGGCCTGGGGCTCAGGCTGCACAGGCGTTTCGACGGGCGCGGGTTCCGGCGCCGGATCGGTTTCGACCGGGGTTTCCTGAGGGGCGGGATCAGCGGCCTCCGGCTCTTCAACCGGGGTCTCGTGCACGGTTTCCATCGGCGACAGGCCCTCGCCCGGCTCGCCGGTTTCCAGGTCGTCGTCGAGGTCGATGGTTTCCATGCCGCTGGGTTCGCGCGGCTTGGTTTCCTTGGCGGTCTCGGCCTGCTTGTCGGCCTTCTCCGCCTTGTCCGTCTTGTCGGATGCCTTCGTGGACCGCTTGCGCGAGCGCGAGCGGGACTTCTTGGGCTTTTCCTCTTCCTCGGCAGCGGCGCGCGCGGCCTCTTCCTCTTCCTCCATCAGCGCCTGACGGTCGGCGATGGGGATCTGGTAGTAGTCGGGGTGGATTTCCGAGAAGGCCAGGAAGCCGTGACGGTTGCCGCCGTAATCGACGAACGCCGCCTGCAGCGAGGGTTCGACCCGTGTGACCTTGGCTAGATAGATGTTGCCGGCGAGCTGCCGCTTGTTCTCGGACTCGAAGTCGAATTCCTCGACCTTGTTTCCGTCCACCACCACGACGCGGGTCTCTTCCGCGTGGGTGGCGTCGATGAGCATTTTCTTTGCCATGTTATCCGTTTGCACACCCAACGCACCGCCGGCCCCGGGGGGCGCGCGGCGGTTGAAGCGTGTCTTGTCTGGGCGAGATGGTGCGCGATGGCATGGCGGGAAACCGATGTCCCTGCCTCATGCCTCATGTCAGTCGCGCGCTTCATCGCGGTTCTTCTCCGACGCGCGTCTGCGGCATTGGGCCGGGACGGCGCCCATTCATTGCGCCCGTCGCTTGTGGCGGTCCGGGCAGGGACTATGGCCTTGCGGCCCGATCGGTCTGGCCGGGTCCGGTATGTCAGGGTCCACGGTCAGCGAAATCTTCGGCGCGGCATGATCTGCGCGCAACCTGACCGCTAACATAAGGCCAGCAGGATGGGAATGACAATAGCGATTGCGACGCGCGTGGCCCCTCGTCCCGCTCTCAGCGCGTTTCAAGGGCCTCGCGCAGGGTCCGGGCCAGCACAAGCGGCGTGCAGGGTTTCTGCAGGTGGCGGAACCGGGGACCGGCCGCGCCCACGTCCGGATGCAGGGCAAACCCCGACATCAGGATCACGGGGCGCGCCGGGTCACGCGCGGCGACGCGTTCCGCGAGGTCCAGCCCGGACAGGCCCCCGGGCATGAAGACATCGGTCAACAGCAGGTCATAGGCCTGCCCGGCTTCGATCAGCGCCCAGGCCGCCTGCGCCGTGGGCGCCGTGACGACCTCGTACCCCAACCGCTGCAGCAGTCCCCGGGTGAGATCAAGCAGATCCGGCTCATCCTCGACCAGCAACACCGTCTCTCCCGCCCCGGCAGGTATGTCGGCCCAGCTGTCCGCCACTGTCAGACCCGGGGTTCCGGCGACACGCGGCAGCGTCAGCCGCACGGTCGTCCCCTGCCCCGGGACCGAGTAGATCCGCATGTCCCCGCCGGACTGCTGGACAAAACCATAGACCATCGCCAGCCCCAGCCCGGTGCCGCCGTGGCCGCGGCGGGTGGTAAAGAACGGGTCAGCCGCGCGGCGGCGCACCTCGTCCGACATGCCTTCGCCATCGTCGCCGACCGACAGTTCGACAAGATCATCGCCAACCGCCCGCGCGCCAAGCGTGATGGTCCCGGCCCTGACCGCCCCCCGGATCGCGTCCCGCGCGTTCAGGACAAGGTTCAGCAAGGCATTCTGCAATTGCCCCGGATCGCATCGTACCTGCAGCTGCGGTTCTTCGGGCAAAAGTTTCAGCGCGACCTCACCGCTGAGGGCCGCACGCGACAGGATCTCAATATCTTCCAGTACACCGTCGACGGCACAGACCTCGACCCGGCCGGGTTGTTGCCGGGCAAAGGCCAACAACCGGTCCGTCAGGCCGCGACCGGACCAGACCGCCTCTCGTGCGCGACGCAGCAGCGATGCGGCGCGTTCGGATTGTTCTTCTTGCAAAGCAAGTTCCATCGAAAACAGAAGAGTGGCCAAAAGGTTGTTGAAATCATGCGCAATTCCGCCTGACAGCTGCCCCAGCGCATCCAACCGGCTGTCACGTTCGATCACCTGCCGGTTGCGTTCTTCCAGGGTCACGTCCTGCATGTAGAGCAGCGCGCTCAACCGGGTGCCCGGCAGGTTGATCCGGGCACTGCCAAGCCGCATGTAACGATCCGGTTCCTGCCCGATCGCGATACGAAGCTGCCGGACTTCTTCACCGTTGGACCCGGCGGACATCGCCCATGTGACGGGATCCAGGGGCGGTTCATCCCCCTCCGGGCCGGACGGCAGGCTGACATGTTCCGGCCAGTCAAATGGCACCGCGCGATCGCCGACATGCAGGAACCGGCGCGCCGTGGGGTTGATCAGAACGATCTGCCCGGCCTCGTCGAATCCCACCAGTCCGCCCGTCAACGCGGCAAAGATGGCATCCAGCTGGGCCTGCCGTTCCATCGCGGCCCGGAAATCGCGACGGGCGGCCAGCAGGAACCAGACCGAAAGCACCAGCGGAAACAGCACTCCGACAAGGGTCATCGCGGCGTAGTCACGCTGCAGCGCGGTCAAACGGTCGTCCAGGGTTTGCCGCGCAAGGTCCAGCGTGGCGCGCAGGCCTTCGACCGCCGGTTCATCGTCATAGCGCACCAGGACATCGATCTGGCCAGCGCTCAGGCCCCGGTCATGCGCCGCGCGCACCCGGTCCACCCGGGCGCCGTAATCCGCCGCCGACGCCCGGACAGCGGCCAGGTCCAGGACCAGCCCGTTCGCCTCGGCCACCTCGTCCATGCGATCCAATACCGCCAGCGCGCGGCGAGCCTCGACCTCGGCCTTGTCGCAATATGCAGGCTCGGTGGCACCGCGCAGAACGCAATTCTTGAAGTCATGGATCATGCCATCGAAGCCGATGGCGCCCAACAGCTCCTGCGACAGGTCGGACAGGCGAAGCTCGGCCTCGCGCAGCCGGGTCGAATCCACGTGGCTCCGGTAGAAACCGGCTGTCAGCACTCCGACCGCCAGCAGCGCCGCTCCGGCCCCGAGCATCAGAAGGGCACTGGATCTGGGTCGGTAGGGCATCCGCTCCGATCAGCCGGGGGCCCGGCGCAGCGCCAGGTCCCCGGCAAAAGCCATCGGCCTTACCCCATCGCCCGCAGGCGCTTGATCAGCGAGGACGTGTCCCAGCGCCCGCCGCCCAGTTTCTGCACGTCCTTGTAGAACTGGTCGACCAGCGCTGTCACCGGCAGCGAGGCGCCGTTTTCATTTGCGGTGCGCAGGCAGATATCCAGGTCCTTGCGCATCCAGTCGACGGCGAACCCGTGCTCGAACTCGTCGGCGATCATCGTCTGGTAGCGATTGACCATCTGCCAGGACCCAGCAGCCCCGCCGCCGATCACATCGACCACCGCGGCACCGTCCAGCCCCGCCTTCTCGGCAAAGTGCAGCCCTTCGGACAGGCCCTGCACGAGACCCGCGATACAGATCTGGTTGACCATCTTGCACAATTGCCCGGCGCCGCTGTCGCCCAGGCGTTTGCACAGCTTGGCATAGGATTGCATGATCGGCTCTGCCGCGTCGTAGTTCGACTGATCGCCGCCGCACATGATGACAAGCTGGCCGTTCTCGGCCCCCGCCTGCCCGCCGGACACCGGCGCATCGACGAATCCCAACCCGCGCTCCGCCGCCTGTTCGGCCAGTTCCAGCGTCACCTGCTGGGACACGGTAGTGTGATCGACAAAGGTCGCGCCCGAGGACATGCCGGCAAAGGCACCGTCTTCGCCGGTGCAGATCCCGCGCAGGTCATCGTCGTTGCCGACACAGGCCATGACGAAATCCGCGCCCTGCGCCGCCTCGCGCGGGGTTGCCGCCGCTGCGCCGCCGTATTCGGCCACCCATTTGTCGGCCTTGGCGGCGGTCCGGTTGTAAACCGTGACCTCGTGCCCGGCCTTGGCCATGTGGCCCGCCATCGGATAGCCCATCACCCCAAGGCCCAGAAACGCCGTTTTCGCCATCTTGTTCTCCCCTCGTCGCGTCAGCCAGCCTGCCCTTGGCAAGCCCGGGCTGGCAAGTTAATCCCGGTGCGATCTGACCTAGCCCATATGGACGGAGAACGAAATGGCGGTTGTGTTCCGATGGCTGTTGCGGCTGGCCAGCCTGGCCGTCGCCCTGATCGTCATCGGCGTGGCACTTGCCTACTACCTCGGGTCCCGCTCGCTGCCCGACTACGACAAGACCCTGCCCGTGGCCGGGATCACCGCCGATATCGAGATCGTGCGCGACAATTCCGCCGTTCCGCATATCATGGCCCTGTCGGACCGCGACGCATTCTTCGGGCTGGGCTACGTGCACGCGCAGGACCGGCTGTGGCAGCTGATGATGATGCGCCGCACCGCGCAGGGCCGCCTGTCGGAACTCTTTGGCCGCCGCACCCTGCGCACCGACACGCTCTTGCGCCGGCTGGACATCTACACCGCCGCCAAGGCCTCGGTCGAGCATCAGGACGCGCGCACGCTGGACGCGCTGGAAGCTTATTCCGCCGGCATCAACGCGCGCATCGCCGAGATCAACGCCAACAGCCTGGGACGCGGCGCGCCCGAGTTCTTTCTCTTCGAGGCGGAAATCGCGCCCTGGCAACCGGCGGATTCGCTGGCGGTGATCAAGCTGATGGCGCTGCAACTGTCGGGCCAGATCGGGGACGAGGTGCTGCGCGCCCGGACCTCCCTGCTGTTGGGGGATGAACAACGCCTGTCCGACATCCTGCCCGACATGCCCGGCAGCGGTGTCGCCGCCCTGCCCCGTGTCGCGCAACTGCCGCAGGGCAGCGGCACGCGCCAGGCCAGTGCCGCGCCGGTGGGGGGGGATTTCCTGTGGCCGGTGCCGCGGCGCGGGCTGGCGGGCGCGTCCAACGTCTGGGCCGCCGCGCCGGAACGCTCGGCCTCGGGCGGGACGCTGCTGGCCAATGACCCGCACCTTGGCTTTACCGCGCCGACCTTCTGGTATCTTGCCCGGATGCAGTTGAAATCCGGCGGCGTGATCGGCGCCTCGATCCCCGGCATTCCGGCCCTGATGGTGGGCCGGTCCGAGCAACTGGCCTGGGGCATCACCTCGTCCTACCTCGACGATCAGGACTTGTACTTTGAAGAGCTGAACCCGGACGCCCAGGGCGAGTATCGCACGCCCGACGGCTTCAAACCCTTCGAAACCCGCCAATCCATCATCCGCATCAAGGGTGAGGCGCCGGTCACGCTGAACCTGCTGTGGACGGACAACGGCCCGATCCTGCCCGCCTCGCAATTCAACCTGGACAAGATCACGCCGCCGGGGCACCTGGTCTCGCTGGCCTGGACCGCGCTCAGCCACCAGGACACCTCGGCCTCCGCCGCCATCGGGCTGATGATGTCGCAATCGGTCGAAGAGGCGATGGAAGCGTCCCGCCTCTATGTCGCGCCCTCGCAGAACCTGACCCTGATCGACGCGGATACCGTGGCGTTGAAGCTGGTCGGCGCCATGCCGCGCCGCGACCCCGCGCATGAAAGCCTGGGCCGCCTGCCCTCGCGCGGGTGGATCGCGGCGAACCGCTGGCAGGGGATCTTTCCCTTTTCGGCCAACCCCGAGTTCCTCGCCCCCGAGGGCGGCATCGTCGGCAATACCAACAACAAGCTGGTGGACCGCGCCTTCCCTGACCACGTCAGCTATAACTGGGGCGACAGCCAGCGCGTGCAGCGCTGGCAGACCATGATGCAGGGCCGCAAGGTCCACACCCGCGACAGTTTCGTCGAGGCCCAGCTGGACACGGTGTCGCCTGCCGCGCGCACCTTGCTGCCGCTGATCGGGCGGGACCTGTGGTACACCTCCGAGGCCGCGCCCGAGGGCACGCCGGAACGCCGCCGCCAGCGCGCGCTGGATCTGCTGGCCAACTGGAACGGCGAGATGAACGAGCACATGCCCGAGCCGTTGCTCTATTCTGCCTGGCTCCGCGCGTTGCAGGCCCGCCTGATCCGCGACGATCTGGGCCCGCTTGCCGAAGAGTTCGACCACGTCGAGCCACTGTTCATCGAGCGCGTCTTTCGCGATGTGGACGGGGCCAGCGCCTGGTGCGACGTGATCCGGTCAGCGGCAGTGGAAAGCTGCACCGACATCGCACGGCTGGCATTGGACGACGCGCTGATCTGGATCGAGGAACATTCCGGCAAGGCGCTGGAATCGCTGCGCTGGGGGGACGAACACCTGGCGACGCACGAACACCCGGTTCTGGGCCAGGTGCCCATCCTGCGGTACTTCGTGAACATCCGCCAGACGACCTCGGGCGGTGATCACACGCTTCAACGGGGCGTGACCTCGGGGCGCGATCCCGATCCTTTCGCCAATGTGCATGGCGCAGGCTATCGCGGCGTCTACGATTTCGCCGATCCCGACAGTTCGGTCTTTGTCTCTGCCACAGGCCAGTCGGGCCACCCGCTGTCGCGCCACTACGACGACCTTGGCCAACTCTGGCGGCGCGGCGAATACATCCCGATGTCGCTGGACGTGGGTCTGGCACGCGCCGCCTCTGTCGGGATCACCCGGCTGGTCAAACCATGAGCGAGGCCCGCGCGACCGAGGTGTTGAAAAAGCTCTGGCCGGAGTGGTCGGGGCGGCTGGAAGTGCTCCGCGACGGTCCGGATACCTGGGTTTACCGCCCGTCGCGCGGACGTGTCCCGGCGGTGGTCAAGCTCTGGCCGCGCAAGGCCGAGGCAAAGGCCTCGCGCCAGGCGCTGCGGCAGGCGGAACTGGCGGCGGTGCTCTCGCATGGTCCTTATCGCGTGCCGCGCGTGTTGTGGTTCGGCAAGGGCGCGCTGGTCATGCAGGACGCGGGCGGCCCCGACTTTCGTGAACGGCTGGAAACCGAGGCCCCCGGCCCGCTGCTGCGCTCCGCCGGGGAATGGCTGGCCGCCTACCACGGGCTGAGCCTGCGTGATCGCAAATTCCTGCCCAAGGGACAGGTCAACTGGCTGACCCGGCTGGTGGATGCGGTCGAGGCCGGTGAGCGTACTCCGATCGACGCAAAGGGGCTGGTCTCTGCCGCACGCGCGCTCAAGGAGACGCGCGCCACGGTCCGTGGCCTGCCTGCCACCCGGGCCATCACCCACCGCGACCTGACCCTCTCCAACCTCGTCAGCGGCGCCGAGGGCACGGTCTGGGGCATCGACTTCGAAAACGCGAAAGAGGACGAACCTCTGCGCGACGTCTTTTCCCTTGCCCTGGACGTGCTTGAGCTCACCGGGGACGAGTCCGTCCTGGCGGCGCTGCGCGAGGGCTATGGCGACGATGTCACCGCACCCGAGGTCCGGCTGTTCCTGCAACGCTGTTTCGCGATCAGCCTCTGGGCCAATACGCCGGTGTCGCCCTCGAAACGGCAACGCCGGCGCTGGGAGATTGCCCGCGACCTGCTGGAACGTGACAGCGCCGTGATCTGACCCCGTCCCGGGCCTGCCCCGGGACCTCCGGCCCCGTCAGGAGTCGTGCCGCACCACGTAGAACCCTTCCTCCGGCCCCGGTGGCATGAAGTGGCGGGAGAATTGGTGGAACTGCTCATCCGTCACGACAAAGGGGTGTGCACCCGAGGCATTGCGCCTGCGCAGCCGGTCCAGGCAGACCTCGTCCGGCGGGGCCAACAGGTGCAGTTCATGCGCGGCGCCCGTCGCCTCCAGGATGCCGCGCATCCAGGCGCGCTGGTCCAGGGTATTGGCCGCGAAATCCAGCACGACGGAGACCCCGGCATCCAGCAGCGCCGCAACATGCGGCCCCATGACCGCCCGCAGTTTCCCCGTGCACCGCAGGTAGTCGCGCGGCGTGGCCATCTGGTCGGCGAAAAGCCCGTCCAGCCAGCTATCCTCGGTGATCAGAACGGTGCCCTCGGGGCGGGCCAGTTGGGCCGCAAGGGTTGATTTTCCAGCGGCGATCTTCCCGCACATCATGTGCAGGGTCGGAAATTCAGAAGACATGACAGTGATCCTTGTGCGGCGCATCCCGCGCCATAGACGTTCAGACGACAGCTCACCCGGCCCGGCGGTTCAGGCCGGGAGCGTAATTCGGATGCGGCGCAGGGCGCCGGATGTCTGAACATGGATCAACATGCACCCCGGATCGCATGAAACGGGGTGCATGTCCACCGGGAGCCGGTCAGCCCAGCGTCTCGAACCGCGCCTTGTCGAGTGCGGACCAGAGCACGCGCAGGTGAAAGCCGTCCTCTTCCTGGCGCTCGTCCTCGACCAGGCCCTTTTCGAACAGCCAGGCCCGGCGCTTGCCCTCGGCAAAGCCCAGCACCAGGTCCTCTTCGACCCGTTCGGCGCCAAGCGCCTCTGTCACCGCCTCAAGGAACGCGTCCAGCCCCTCGCCCGTCAGGGCGGAGGTGACAAAGACGTCCGGGTTGCGTGCGGCGCGGATACGCACGGTTTCCAGCTCTTCCGGCCCCAGCCGGTCCAGCTTGTTCCACAGTTCGATCTGTGCGGTTTCCTCGCCCACGCCCAGGCTGTCGAGAATGCCGCGCACGTCCTCGGCCTGCTCTTCGGTCTCAGGGTGGGAGATGTCGCGCACATGCACGACCACATCCGCGGCAAGCACCTCTTCCAGCGTTGCCCGGAAAGCGGCCACAAGTTCCGTCGGCAGATCGCTGATGAACCCCACCGTGTCCGACAGGATCACATCGGCGCCCGTCGGCAGGCGTACCGCCCTCATCGTCGGGTCCAGCGTCGCAAAAAGCATGTCCTTGGCCATGACCTCGGCGCCGGTCAGCCGGTTGAACAGCGTCGACTTGCCCGCGTTGGTATAGCCCACCAGCGCGACAATCGGGTAAGGCACCTTGGCCCGCGCCTTTCGGTGCAACTCGCGCGTCTTGACGACCTTGTCGAGCTGCCGTCGCAGGCGCACCAGCTGTTCGTCGATGGCACGGCGGTCGGCCTCGATCTGGGTTTCGCCGGGGCCGCCGACGAATCCCAGCCCGCCCCGCTGGCGTTCCAGGTGGGTCCAGGCGCGCACCAGGCGCGTGCGCTGGTAGCTCAGGTGCGCCATTTCGACCTGCAACACACCCTCGCGGGTGGCCGCACGATCCGAGAAGATCTCCAGGATCAACCCGGTCCGGTCCAGCAGCTTGACCTTCCAGTCGCGTTCGAGGTTGCGCTGCTGCACCGGCGTCACCGGGCCATCGACCAGGACCAGGTCGATGTCCTCGGCCTCCAGCTTGGCGCGCAACTCCTCGATCTTGCCCGAGCCGAACAGCGCACCCGGATTCGGATCGCGCAACGGCACGATCTGCGATCCCACGACCTCAAGCCCCGGCAAGGCATGTGCCAGCGAAACGGCCTCTTCCAAGGCCATTTGGGCATCGCGGCGTGCCGGGTCGCTCTTGATGTCAGGATGCAGGACCCACGCCCGGGTCACAGGCGGCGCGTGTTCTCTCACGCGTCCCCTTCGCCGTCATACAGGTTGATCGGCTGGCTGGGCATGATGGTCGAGATTGCATGTTTGTAGACAAGCTGCGACTGGCCGTCACGGCGCAGCAGGACGCAGAAATTGTCGAACCAGGTGATGACACCCTGCAGCTTGACCCCGTTGATCAGGAAGACCGTCACAGGGACCTTTGTCTTGCGGACGTGGTTTAGAAACGCGTCCTGCAGGTTCTGTCTATCAGAAGCCATTGAATTGCCTTTATTCTTGCCGTGCCCGCGCGCCGGGCTGCCCTCGTCTGGGAGAGTATGGTATGCTGCGGCGGGAGTTTCCAGCCGAAAATCCCCGAATCCGTGCGCCCGATGCCCGGGGGATGTTCCTGCGCAACTATTCGCGCCAGACCTCTGGACTGATCATCACGATGATTGCCAGCAGTTCAAGCCGTCCCAGCACCATCGCCAGGCACAGGATCAACTGCGCGTCCCAGGGGATCGACGCCAGGTCGATCACCGCGGCGGTTTCGATCAGTGGCCCGGTGTTCGACAGTGTCGCAATGGTCAGCACCGTAGCCCGTTCGAAATCCACCCCGTAGGCCCCCAGGATAAGCGTCATTGCCGCCAGAGTCAGCGCGAAGAACATGAAGAAAACCCAGGCGATAAAGGCCCCTTCGCGCCGGATGCGGCGCCCCAGGGGGCCCGCCCGCCCCACGGAATGCGGATGCACCAGGCGCTCGATCTCGCGCTTGCCGTTGAGATAGAGCGCGTAGACCCGCAGCAGCTTGACGCCCCCGGCGGTCGTCGCCACGCCGCCGCCCACCAGCGCCAGCCCCATCAGGATGATCCCCGGCGTCGGCAGCCCGGACCAGTCCTGTGCCGTATCCCAGTCGCCGCTGATGAACCCGGTCGTGGTCAGGAACGAGGCCGCCGTGAACAGCCCGCCCCAGAGCGCCCGCAGACCCGCGATCCAGTTCTGTTCTTCTCCCACCTCGAAAGAGGCGACCCAGTGGCGCAGGAACATGGCCAAAGGCACGGCCACAACGATCATGACGCCAAGACGGAACTCTGGGTCGTAGAACAGGCCCCGTTCCTGGCGGGTATCGGCGGAAAAGGTCAGCCGCGACAGGGCGAAAAAGAGAAAGCAGAAGAGAATCATCTCCCCCGCGAGGCCGCTGGGCGCGGCCCCCAGGTCAGCTAGCGGCGTGATCCCGGAGGTCGCCATGACCGACATCGCATGGCTGACCGCGACCAGCGGCGGATCGCCCGCCACCAGCAGCATCACCGTCAGCGCCAAAGTCAGCCCCGTATAGACCGGGAACAGGACGTGCGCGCTGCGCATCAGCCGTTCCGCCGGGCTGGTCGGCCCGGTGTTCATGGCGCCCTGGGCGATGGATTGCCCGGGTTCACCGCTGGCCGTGACCTCGAATCCCCCCAGCGCCAGCGGTGCCAGGATCGCCGAAGCGGCGATCCACATCACCAGCCCGCCCATCCAGCCGACCTGCGCCCGCCACAGGTGTTCCGGCCCGGACAGGCGCGCGGCGTCGAACATCGTGGCCCCGGTGGTGGTAAAGCTCGACACCATCTCGAAATAGGCATTGCCGAAGCCGGTGGTCCGCACCGCCTCGTGGAAGGGCACCGCAAAAATCAGCGGCAGCACGACAAACCCCGCCGCCAGCGCCACGAGCTGGCGCAGCGCGCTCTGGTTGTGATGCCGGTTGCCCAGGGCCAGCGCCACCAGCGCGGTCAGGATCAGCCCCAGCAGCGCGCCATAGAAAAAGGTTCGTGCGTCGTGGTGTTCTTCGATGACATAGGCAAAGACTGCCGGCAGCAGCATCGAGAAGGAACCGAGCCCGGTGAGAAGCAGGAACAGAGGCAGACGCGCGATGGTCTTCATCGGCGGTTGCCTCGCCCTTGTACGCCTGTCACGGCAAAGGTCCCCATCTGCCTCACCGGACCGCGCCTAGAAGAAATCGATCGAGACCTGCAACAGGCGCTCGACCTCCGGGACATCGCCGGCGAGGGCAAAGATGACGATCTGATCGCCCTCGTCGATCCTGAGCGAGCCGGTGGGCTTGACCACCTTGTCCCCCTTGCGGACCGCTCCCACCAGGACGCCTTCGGGAAAGTCGATCTCGCGGATCCGGCTGCCGGAGATCGGCGACGTCGACAGGACCTCGGCCTCGATCACCTCGGCCTCGGCATCGCCGATGGAATAGACCTGGCTGACACGCCCGTGCCGGATATGGCGCAGGATCGAGCTGACGGTGGTCGACCGCGGGTTGATATAGGCGTCGATCCCCAGCGGTTCCATCAAGGGCACCAGCGTCGGGTCGTTGATCAGCGCGATCACCATCGGGCAACCGGCCGCCTTGGCCCGTACAGCGGCCAGCATGTTGACCTTGTCGTCATCGGTCACGCAGAGCGCCGCATCCGCCCGCGCCACCCCGGCCTCGACCAAGAGCGCCGCGTCCAGCCCGTCACCATGCAGGACGATGGTGCGCTCCAGCTCTTCGGCGGCCCGTTCGGCGTTCTTGCGGTTGCGCTCGATCATCTTGGCCCGCACGCGGATCTTGCCGGTCTCCAGCCGCCGCGCGACGGACAGGCCGACATTGCCGCCGCCGACGATCACGACGCGTTCCTGTTTGCGCAGGGACTTGCCAAAGATCTCCATCGTGCGTTGCACGTCATCCGCATGCACCATGACGTAACAGCTGTCCCCCTCGAACAGCTGGTCGCCGGATTCCGGCGCGAACAGCACCCCCTCGCGCCGGACCCCCACCACCACGGAGCGCAGCGTGGAAAACAGGTCGGTCAGCTGCCGCAAGGGCGTGTTCACGATCGGACAGCCCGCGTCGATGGTCAGCCCCATCAACTGGGTCTTGCCGTCCAGAAAGCTCTCGGTGTCAAAGGCCGCAGGTGCCGCCAGCCGCTGCAGGGCTGCGTCGGCCACCTCGCGTTCAGGCGAAATGACCACGTCGATGGGCATGTGATCGCGCCGGTAGAGGTCGGAATAGATCGCCGTCAGGTAGCTTTCGGCCCGCAGCCGCGCGATCTTGCGCGGCACCGCAAAGACCGAATGCGCCACCTGGCAGGTGACCATGTTGACCTCGTCGGAATAGGTGGCCGCAATCACCATATCGGCGTCGCGCGCGCCCGCCTTGTCCAGCACGTCGGGGTAGGATGCAAAGCCCGCGATCCCCTGCACGTCCAGCGTGTCGGTGGCGCGGCGCACGAGATCGGGATTGTTGTCCACCACCGTGACGTCGTTGCGCTCTCCGGCAAGATGGCGGGCGATCTGCCAGCCAACCTGGCCCGCCCCGCAAATGATGACCTTCATGCGCCCTGCGCTCCGATCTGCACCGCGTCCCGGCTCTGGCCTCATTGCCTCGCACGCGGGGGCAGCGCCGTCAATGGGTTGCATCCTCGGTCCCGAGCCGCTGTTCCCCGGAGCCATCTCTCGCATGATGCCGATCGGGGCCAGACGGCGCCGGGGCGCAAGGGGGCACAGCCCCGCGCGAACGCGCGGCTTGCCCTTGCGCCCCGGTGATGGCTGGTCCAGGCAGCAGGAAAGCGAGGGATGGGTTCGGGGAACAGCGGCACGCCTGTTCCCTGGTGATTCCTTGAGCGGTAAGACCGCGCCGAATGGCGCGCATCAGGGTCGGCGGGCGGGCGCCTTTGCAGCAAAGCCGCAAACAGTCCCGTTCCGACGACTATCGCTCCTCGCGGCGCGCGCGGCGGGCCCGTTTCATGGCAAAGACCTCGGCGCGTGGCACCCAGCGGTATTTCGGGTCGCTGGCAACCGGGCCGAACCACAGCCGCCCCCGCCCCAGCCGCCAGGGGTCCAGCACCAGCCCCCGGTCCATCGGCGCGCCACGGGTCGAGACGATGACCGTCGAATGTTCGATCCGCAGGTTGTCGGCATTGGCGATGGCCCGATGCAGCGAAAGGCTGCGCAGCCCTTCACGCTTCAGCCGCGCCTCGAGATCGTCCGCCCAGTCTTTGCACAGCCCGCGCGGTTTGCGGCCGGTGTTCACCTGGATGTTGTGGATCAGCGGCGGGTCCACAGCGTCCCAGCGGTCCGCCCAGACCAGAGGCTCGCGCACGGAAATGCGCGCCACCGCTGCCGCTTCTGCCGGGTCCACGTCCGGCCCCAGGTCCAGCACGGCCCGTTCCAGCAGCGCGATCTTCTCTGCGGGGGCCTCCGGAACCTCGGCAAAGGCGGGACCCGGCAACGCCTCGCCCGGCACTCCGGCCCCTGGGGGCGCCGCGCAGCCCGCCAGCGCCAGGCCCCCCATTCCCAGGGCCGCCCGCCGTGTCATCCTCATCCCGGCCACGCCGTTCAGGACACTTCCGAGATCGGCGCATCCACGCGCGCCACCCGCGCCCCGGACTTGGCCGAGGTGACGACGCCCAGAGACTTCAGCTTGCGGTGCAGGGCCGAGCGCTCCATGCCCACGAAAGAGGCGGTGCGCGAGATATTGCCGCCAAACCGGTTGATCTGGGTCAGCAGGTACTCCCGCTCAAAGGCCTCGCGCGCCTCGCGCAGCGGCAGCGTCGCCAACGTGCCCGACAGCACCACGCGTCCCTCCGCATCCTCGCCCGGCGCGGTTTCCTGCGGCAGTTCCCGCGCCTCGATCGGCCCGGTGCCATCGCCCAGGATCAGCACCCGTTCGACCAGGTTCTTGAGCTGTCGCACGTTGCCCGGCCAGGTCATCGTCTGCATCAGCGCCACCGCCTCCTCGGTCAGTTCGCGCACTGGCAGGCCCTGGGCCTGGTTGCACTGTTCGATGAAATGCCCCGCCAGCACCGGGATGTCCTCGCGGCGTTCGGCCAGCGAGGGCACGGCGATCGGCACAACGTTCAGCCGGTGGTACAGTTCCTCGCGGAAGCGGCCGGCGGCGATCTCGTCCTGCAGGTCGCGGTTGGTCGAGGAGATCACGCGCAGGTCGACACGCACCTTGTCGTTGCCGCCGACGCGGGTGAACTGCTGGTCCACCAGCACGCGCAGGATCTTGGACTGGGTGCCGGTGGGCATGTCGGCGACTTCGTCGAAATAGACCACCCCGCCATGCGCCTGCTCCAGAAGGCCCGGTTCGATCCCGCGCTTGGCGGTTTCGCGACCGAACAGCATCGCCTCCATCATCTCGGGTTCGACCCCGGCACAGTTGACCGTCACGAACGGCGCCTTGGCCCGGTTCGACTGGGCGTGGATATAGCGCGCGGCCACTTCCTTGCCCGCCCCCGCGGGGCCGGTCAGCATTACCCGGCCGTTGGATTTCGTGACCTTTTCCAGTTGTCCCAATAGCGCGCGGAAGGCGGCGCTTTCACCGATCATCTCGGCGGATTTCACCTCGCCACGTTTCAACTGCACGTTCTCACGCCGCAGGATCGAGGTTTCCATCGCGCGCCGGATCACCACCAGCAACTGGTCGATGTTAAAGGGCTTTTCGATGAAGTCATAGGCACCCTGCTTGATGGCGGCCACGGCGATCTCGATATTGCCGTGGCCCGAAATGATGACCACGGGAATATCGGGGTTGTCGCGCTTGACGGTCTTGAGAATGTCGATCCCGTCCATCTTGCTGTCCTTCAGCCAGATATCCAGGATCAACAGCGCCGGCGGCTCGGCGTTGATCTCGTTCATCGCCTCCTGGCTGTTGCCTGCAAGCCGGGTGGCAAAGCCCTCGTCCTCGAGGATATCCCCGATCAATTCCCGGATATCGCGTTCGTCGTCGACGATCAGGATGTCGCTCATTGTCTCTGCCCTCTCATTTCTTCGTGCTCAAACATCTTCCAGCTCCGCCGCCCGCGGCAGCTCTGCCGCACGGTTCAGCGGCAGCCGCACAACCGCCATCGCGCCCTGGTGCGCGCCCTCGGCGAAGGCGGGCGCATCTTCCAGCACCAGCGTTCCGCCATGTTCCTCGATGATCTTCTTGACGATCGGCAAGCCCAGACCGGTGCCTTTGTCGCGTGTCGTCACGTAAGGCTCAAACAGCCGCGCGCGGTCCTCGGGCAGGCCGATGCCATTGTCCATGATACGGATCTCGGCGCGGCCCTCCTGCGCCTCCGCCGTGACGCGGATTTCCGGCTGATAGTCTTCGGGCGCGCCCTTTTCCTGCAGGCTCTCGACCGCTTCACCCGCGTTCTTGATCAGGTTGGTCAGCGCCTGGCCGATCATGGTGGAATCCAGTTCCGCCGGCATCGGCTCTTCCGGCAGGTCGGTGACAAAGCGGACACCAGGCTGGCCGGTTTCCTGCATCAGGACTTCGCCGCGCAGGATCTCACACAGGTCCTCGGGGCGACGTTCCGGTTCCGGCATCCGCGCAAACTTGCTGAATTCGTCCACGATGCGGCGCAGGTCGTCGGTGCGGCGCATGATCCGTTCCGTCAGGTCCGCGACCTTTTCCGCATCCGGTCCGTCCAACCGCTTGGCAAAGCTGCGCTGGATGCGTTCCGCCGACAGCTTGATCGGCGTCAGCGGGTTCTTGATCTCATGCGCGATACGCCGCGCCACGTCGCCCCAGGCGGCCATCCGCTGTGCGCTGACCAGGTTCGTCACGTCGTCAAAGGCGACAACGTAGCCCTCCAGCGAGCGATCCTGGCGCCGCCGCGTGGACAGGCGCACCAGCAGGTGTTCCAGCCGCCCCTCGCGGCTGACCTTGACCTCTTCCTGCGCGGTTTCCACCGCCTCGGCCCGTAACCGTTCAAAGAGCGCGCCGAACTCGGGCACCGCCACGCCCAGCGGCACGGCGCGGTGGGTTTCGTGCCAGCCCAGCAACCGCTCGGCAGAACGGTTGACGAAAGTCACCTTGCCTTCGGCGTCCAGTCCCACCACCCCGGAAGTGACAGAGGACAGGACGGAATCGAACAGCCGCTGGCGGCGTTCGATCTGGCGGGTGTTCTCCAGCAGGGTTTCGCGCTGGCCTTTCAACTGGCGCGTCATCTGGTTGAAGTAACGCCCCAGCATGGAAATCTCGTCGTCGCCCTCTTCTTCGGGCACCTGCACGTCCAGATCGCCGGACCCGACGCGCTGCGCCGCCCCGGTCAGGCGCCCCACCGGGCGACTGAGCCGCTCGGCGAACCACAGCCCCGCCCAGGTCGCCGCCAGGATCAGCAACAAGGCAAAGCCAAGGTACAAGAGCGCAAAGTCGAACAGCCGCCGCCCCCGTTCACTTTCCTGCTGCTGGTAGAACCGCGCGGTTTCCTGCGTCTCGTCCAGCAGGTTGAGGATCTGCCCGTCGACCTCGCGGCTGACATAAAGGTATCGGTCGGCAAAAGCTTCCAGCGGCAAGAGGGCGCGGAACTCGTTGTTGTCCCAGTCCGGGATCACGGTCACGCCCTCGGCATCGGCGCGCAGAAAGTCGGCCACCGAAGGTTCCTCGAAATCGAACAGGTAGGACCGTTCGCCGCGCGCCCGGATGCGGCCGGCGCTGTCGATGACAAAGGCCTCGCGCAGCCCGCGCTGGATCTGGGCCTGCCCCTGGCTGAGAACCTGGCGCAGCTCGCCGTCGTCCATGACGAAGTTGCGGCGGCGGTTGGCATCGAGAAAGGCCCCCAGGGCGCGCGCATCCTGAATCAGCCCGGCGCGGCTTTCTTCCTCGTAGGCCTCGGCGGCGGAGAGCGAGGCGCCGACGACGTTCTGCACGCGGCTGGAAAACCAGGTTTCCAGGCCGATGTTGATGGTCAGCACTGCAAAGACCGCCACCGTGACGGTCGGCAGCAGGGCCATCAGCGCAAAGGCCGCGGTCAGCCTGAGGTGCAGGCGGGAACCCGCCGATTGCGCCCTCCGGTCGGCCACCATGCGGGCCACCCGCGCCAGAAGCAGCGCCGCCAGCAGCAGGACATAGACAAGGTCGGCCAGCAGGACGAGTCGCAGCGACAGCGCCCCTGCCCCCTGGTCCAGCGGTCCCAGCACCATGAAGGTGGCAAAGGCCAGAACCGGCCCCAGCGCCACCAGGAACAGTGCCACGATATTCTGGAAAAGCCTTGTCCGACGCAGGCGTGAGAATGACCCCCAGGTCGGAAATCGGTACAAAGAGCGTGCCCGCGTGGCCACAGCCTATCCTCGTCAATGTGCCGACTCTGGGTATCCAGAGACCGGCGACCGCCATATTTTGTGGCCTTCTCACCACGCCGAGGCGGCGGGGCCACACTTATGTGGCCCTTTTACATCAACTTCCGGCGGCGTGTCACGCGAATATCAAGGTCGGTGATCTTCTTGCGCAAAGTATTGCGGTTGATGCCAAGCAGATCGGCGCATTTGGCCTGGTTGCCGCCCGTCGCCTCCAGCGCGATCTCGATCAGGGGCGCCTCGACCTCGCGGATGATCCTGCCATAAAGCCCCGGCGGCGGCAGCATCGCGCCATGCAGGTCGAAATAGCGCCGCAGGTGGCGGCCCACGCTTTCGCCCAGCTTGTCGCTGTCGCCGCCGCGCAGGACCGGTCCGGTTTCCGGCTGGTTGCCCAGCACCGCCTCGACCTCGCTGCGCGTGATTTCCTCGGCCCGGCTGGTAAGGCTCAGGCGCCGCACGGCGTTTTCCAGCTGGCGCACGTTGCCAGGCCAGGAATAGACGCGGAACAGGTCCGCCGCCCCTTCCGACAGCCAGCGTTTCGGCGCGCCTTCGCGTTCGGCCCGGTTCAGGAAGTGTTCCGCCAAGAGCGGGATGTCCTCGACCCGTTCACGCAGGCTGGGCACCGCGATCGCCGCCCCGTCGAGTCGATAGAACAGGTCCTGTCGCACCTTGCCGTCCTCGATCAGCGACTGCGGGTCATGCTGGGACGAGGCGAGGAAACGCGGAACGTGATCGCCCGGCACATCCATCATGCGCACCACGCGGGCCTGGATCTCGTCGCTGATGTCGGCGATCTCGTCGATCAAGAGCGTGCCGCCCTTGACCCGCGCCAGCACCCGCGCCGGCCCGTCGAGGTCCGACAGATCCGATCCGGTGACAGTGATAAAGGGCAGCGTTCGCCGATCGCTGAAATCATGCAGCGCGCGGGCGATCAGGGATTTGCCCGTGCCGCTTTCGCCGGTGATCAGCACCGGCAGGTCGGTGTTCATCACCCGCGCGACAAGCCGGTACAGCCCCTGCATCGCCGGGGTCTTGCCCACCAGCGGCAACTCGTCCGGTTCATCCGCACCCACCACGGGCTCTTCGCGCTTGGGCGCCTTGTTGCGGTTTTCCAGCGCCCGCGCCGTGCGCTTCATCAGGTCCGGCAGGTCAAATGGCTTGGGCAAGTAGTCGTAGGCCTCGGCCTCGGCCGCCTGGATCGCGGTCATGATCGTGTTCTGCGCCGAGATCACGATGACCGGCAGCCCGGGCCGGTCCTCGGAAATCTTGGGCAGCATCTCCAGCCCGTTGCCATCGGGCATGACGACGTCGGAGATGACCACGTCCCCCTTGCCCTCGCTCACCCAGCGCATCAGCGTCGTCAGGCTGGACGTGGCATGCACTTTGCATCCCGCCCGTGTCAGCGCCTGCGTCAGAACCGTGCGGATCGTGCGGTCGTCATCGGCGACCAGAACTGTGCCATCCATCTAGCTGCTCTCCTTTGGCGCCGCAGGTGCCCGCGGCAGGGAAATGCGAAAAACCGTCTTGCCCGGAACGCTGTCGACCGAAATCCATCCGTCGTGATCCGAGATGATCTTGCTGACCAGCGCCAGGCCGAGGCCGGTGCCGTTCTCCTTGCCCGATACGAAGGGGTCAAAGATGTCGCCCTTGATGTCCGGGGGCAGACCCGGGCCGTCGTCGATGATCTCGACCTGCAACGGCAGCGTCTGGCCCGAGCCATCGGCCCGCCGCAGCCGGAAACTGTGTTCGTAGAAGGTATGCAGGCGGATCGTCCCGCCCTCCTTCGGATCGGCGGCCTCCGAGGCGTTCTTGATCAGGTTCAGGACAACCTGCAGCAGCTGATCCGGGTCTCCCAGGGCCATCGGCAAAGAGGGATCGTAGTCCTCGATGATCTTCATGTGCGCCCCGAACCCCAGCAGCGACGAGCGCCGCGCACGGTCCAGCACATCGTGGATATTGACCTCGCGCAGTTCCGGCGCCGAGAGGTTTCCGAACTGCTCGACCTGCTCCAGCAGCTTCACGATCCGCCGCGTCTCGGCCACGATTAGATCCGTGAATTCAAGGTCATCCTGGCCGATGCTCATGCTGAGAAGCTGGGCCGCTCCGGCGATACCGGCCAGCGGATTCTTGATCTCGTGGGCCAGCATCTCGGCCATGCCGATGGCCGATTTCGCGGCGGATTTCACCGAATGGCTCTGCGTCATGCGCCCGGCCAGCTCGCGCGGCGAGATCAGCATCACCATCCAGCCCGGACGCCCGGACAACGGCGCAATCTGCAGGTTGCAGACCAGCGGCGGACGCGCGCCCGTTCCCACGTCGACGTCATTGACGAAGAGCGGCGTGCCATGCTCTCGCGCCCTCAAAAAGCTTTCCTCCAGCGGAGCATCCACCGCCAGCCGGTCCCAGATCGGCTGACCTGTCAGCCACTTGGAGGAATTGTTCATGAAGCCTTCGGCCGCCGGGTTCAGGTCGGCGATGCGATCGTCCTCGTCGATCAGGATGGCCGGAACGGGCAGCGAAGACCAGATGTTGGGGTCTGTTTCACTCATCAGGCTGCCTCCACCTCGGCGCTCAGCGCCTCGGGCAGGAGATCCAGCACCGCCTGCGTGTCCCGTTCGGTCAACAGGCGCTTGCGCAGGCCCGGCGGCGTATTGGCCGCGTCCATGTACCAGCCAAGGTGCTTGCGCGCGACGCGGTTGCCCAGCGTCTTGCCGTAGAAGCCCAGCATGGCTTCGTAGTGCCCCGACACCATGTCGATCAGAGCCGCGCCCTCGGGCACCTCCGGCGCTGGCGTTCCATAAAGCGCATGGGCCACCTCGGCCAGGCGCCAGGGCGCGCCCTGCGCCCCGCGCCCGATCATGACACCATCGGCGCCAGAGCGGCTCAACGCCGCGCGCGCCGCTTTGGCGTCAATCACATCTCCATTTGCGATAACAGGCACTTGCACCGCCTTCTTCACCTCCGAAATCGCGGCCCAATCGGCCTTGCCCTTGTAGAACTGGCAGCGTGTGCGGCCATGAATGACGATCATCTTCACCCCGGCCGCCTCGGCACTGCGGGCGATCTGCGGCGCGTTCAGGTGATCCTCATCCCAGCCCAGTCGCGTCTTCAGCGTCACCGGCAGGTCGACCGCCTCCACCACCGCCTCGACCAGGCGCAGCGCGTGATCCGGCGCACGCATCAATGCCGATCCGGACCAGCCGCCCGTCACCTTCTTGGCGGGGCAGCCCATGTTGATGTCGATCACCCGCGCGCCCATGTCGGCGACCACGCGCGCCGCCTCGGCCATCGGCCCCGGTTCGCGCCCGGCGATCTGCACGCTGGTGTTCTCGATCTGTGCGCCCAGTTCCGCCTTTTCGCGGGTTCCGGGACGTTCGGTCAGGAACTCGCCGCTGGCGATCATCTCGGACACGACCAGCCCCGCGCCAAAGCGCGAAACAAGCGTGCGAAACGGCAGATCGGTGATTCCCGCAAGCGGAGCCAGCAAAACGGGTACGGTGATCCGCCGGTCTCCAAGATCAAAGCCCAATTGCCCAGTCCTTGTGCGATGGCGTGTAAGTAACCTCTGTCTTCGAGACTTATGGGAGAGCTTTGTTTTCTTCAATCTATCCGGCCCAATTCGAGGGCGCCCCCAGAACAAATGCCCATTTTTTAATCAATCACCCCGCCGGATTGCGCACCACCGTACCTGCGCCTATGAGAGGACGGCACAGATCGGACGGACCATGCAGACAGGGATCATCATCGTTGCGGCCGGACGCGGAACGCGGGCCGGCGGCGGGTTGGCGAAACAATGGCGGCGCGTGGCGGGCAAGCCGGTGGCGCGCTGGACGCTCGAGGCCTTTGCCGGGCGCGGCCCCTTGGTCATGGTGGTGCATCCCGACGACATGACTCAGGCACAGGCTGTTGCGGCGGGGCTGGACCTGCGGATCGTGACAGGTGGTGCGGACCGTTCCGCCTCGGTCCGCGCGGGGCTGGAGGCCCTGGCGCAGGACTCGCCGGACCACGTCCTGATCCACGATGTTGCCCGGCCCTGCGTGTCGCCTGCGGTCATCGACGCCGTGCTGGACGCGCTGGACCACCATCCCGGCGCCGCACCGGCCGTGCCCGTGACCGATGCACTCTGGACGGGCGACGGCACCCGCGTGACCGGCACCCGCGACCGCGAGGGCCTGTACCGCGCGCAGACGCCGCAGGGGTTCCGCTTTGCCGAGATCCTGGCCGCCCATCGCGCGCATCCCGGAGGGGCCGCCGACGATGTGGCCGTGGCCCGCGCCGCCGGGTTGGACGTGGCCATCACACAGGGCGACGAGGCCAACCTAAAGATCACCACGCCGGGGGATTTTTCCCGCGCTGACAGTTACTTGCGAGGACAAATGGACATTCGCCTGGGAAATGGCTTTGACGTTCACGCCTTCGAGGAAGGCGACCATGTCATCCTCTGCGGCGTCAGGATTCCGCATAGTCACAAGCTGAAAGGCCACTCCGATGCGGATGTGGGCATGCATGCCGTGACCGACGCCATCTATGGCGCCTTGGCCGAGGGGGACATCGGGCGGCACTTTCCGCCTTCGGACCCGCAGTGGAAAGGCGCGGCCAGCGAGATATTTCTGCGCCATGCGGTCGAACTGGCGCGGGACCGCGGCTTCGCGATCGGCAACATCGACGTGACGCTGATCTGCGAGCGCCCGAAGGTCGGACCGCATGCGCATGAAATGACGGGTAAAATGGCGGAAATCATGACATTGGACGCGGGACGCATCTCGATCAAGGCCACCACTTCGGAACGGCTGGGCTTCACCGGACGCGAAGAAGGGATCGCGGCGCTGGCCACCGCGACGCTGGTGTCGGCATGAGATGGCTGGCCTCTGTCGGCGGGGTCGGCTACCTGCGGCCCGCCTCGGGCACCTGGGGATCGCTGGCGGCGCTGCCGCTGGCCTACGGGATTCACCTGCTGGGCGGGTTCTGGCTTTTGCTGGTGCTGACGCTGCTGGCCTTCGGGCTGGGCTGGTGGGCGGTGCAACACCTGACCGCGCAGGGCCACGGCGAAGACCCATCCTGGGTCGTGATCGACGAGCTTGCAGGCCAGTGGATTGCTATCTTTCCAGTCAGTTACGGCGCCATGTTCATGGGCGTTGATGTCTGGCGGCTTTGGCCCGGCTGGGTCGCGGGCTTTGTCCTCTTCCGTCTCTTCGACATCTGGAAGCCCTGGGTGATCGGGCGCATCGACCGCATGGGCACCCCCTTGGGCGTGATGTTGGATGACGTGGTGGCGGGCCTGTTCGCCGCGATTGTCGCAATCGCCCTCGCCGGCCTGTCACATGGAGTCCTGATGTGAGCATTGCCAGGCAGGTCATTGAAAAGGCTTCTGAAAGCGGAGTCTCGATCACCACAGCCGAAAGCTGCACCGGCGGCATGGTCGCTGCCGCGCTGACCGATATTGCCGGATCTTCGGCGGTCTTCGAACGTGGGTTCGTGACCTATTCCAACGCCGCCAAGACCGAAATGCTGGGCGTCCTGCCCGCCACGCTGGAAGCGCATGGCGCGGTGTCCGAAGAGGTCGTGCGCGAGATGGCGCTTGGCGCCCGCGCCGCGGCACGGGCGGATGTGGCTGTTGCGATCAGCGGGATTGCCGGGCCCGGCGGGTCCGAGTTCAAGCCCGAGGGCCGGGTCTGTTACGGCCTGGCCAGCGCAACGGGCGTGATCACCGAGACCATCGAACATGGTGCAATCGGTCGCGCAGAAGTGCGCGCCGCGGCAACGAAACACGCGTTGGACCTGATCCTTTCGGCGCTTTGACGGGCGCTTTCAGTTTGTACAAAACGTACGAAACGTACGTCGATTCCAGCATTTTGTACAAAGTGACCCCGGACGCCTGACCGGGTGGCTGACCAAGCCGTTCCGGGGGCGCATCGGGCTTTTGCTAGCCTGAAGGCATCGCAACATGCCTAGAAAACAGGCAGTTTAACGATTCCGTCGCCCGCCGCCGTACGCCGGGGTAAGCCATCGTAGACGGAGCTTGAGACTTCCTTTCTTTGCCCGATATGCGGGCATTATCCAAAATTTAAGCCTATTCTTGAGGCTCTTTGCAAAGAGCCACCGTTTTGCGCGCCTCTTGACCCTGATGCCGCTTTTTTCCGCATCCAATTTCGTCTTTCTGCCCCGCAATCCAAGAGGAGGGACAAGAGACATGAACGGAGCGGATACCGCCTGGATCATCGTGGCGACAGCCTTGGTGCTGTTCATGACGCTGCCGGGGTTGGCGCTGTTTTACGGCGGCCTCGTGCGGGCACGGAACGTGCTGAGCGTCTTCATGCATTGCTATGCCATCGCCTGCCTGATGAGCGTGCTGTGGTTTGCCATTGGCTATTCCATCGCCTTCGGCGAGGGCAACGCGCTCTGGGGCGGGCTGGACAAGGTCTTTCTGAACGGCATCGACGCGGACACGCTGGCGGGCACCCTGCCCGAGGTGCTGTTCTTTGCCTTCCAGATGACCTTTGCCATCATCACCCCGGCGCTGATCGTGGGCGCCTACGTCGAGCGCGTGGGGTTTGGCTTTGTCCTGATCTTCTCGGGGCTGTGGATGCTCTTGTGCTATGCGCCGGTGGTGCACTGGGTCTGGGGCGGCGGCCTGCTGGCCGGCGATGCGCCTCTGTTCGGTGAGGCGGTCAAGGATTTCGCCGGTGGCATCGTGGTGCATGAGACCGCTGGCCTGGCGGCACTGATCATCGCGGTCTTCCTTGGGCCGCGCCGGACGCAGACGCATCCGCCGCACAACCCGGGCTATGTCATGATCGGGGCGGCGATGCTCTGGGTCGGCTGGTTCGGCTTCAACGGCGGCTCGCAACTGGCGGCGGACGGCGGCGCGGCGATGGCGCTGACGGTCACGCATCTGAGTGCGGCAGCGGCCTCGCTGACCTGGGCGCTCTGGGAAAAGGTGAAGTTCGGCAAGGCCTCGATGGTGGGCATGGTGACGGGGACGATCGCGGGGCTGGCCTCGATCACCCCGGCGTCGGGCTTTGTCGGCCCGGTGCAGGCGCTGATCATCGGCGCGGTGGCGGGTATCCTCTGCCAGGAGGCGGTCAACCTGATCCGCAACAAGCTGCGGATCGACGACACGCTGGACGTCTTCGCCGTTCACGGTGTCGGCGGGATTTTCGGCACGGTGATGATCGCGGTCTTTGGCCTGGGGTCCTGGGCGGCGCAGCTGGGGTCGCTGGTCGTGGTCGGGGTCTTTACCACGGTCGTGACGGTGGTGCTGATCTACCTGGTCAAGGCGGTTGTGCCGCTGCGGGTCGACGAGGAAAGCGAGGTCAACGGGCTGGACATCTCGGTGCATGGCGAACGGGCCTACGACCACGCCAGCTGAGGCAGCTGACCTGTGACGACGAACGGGCCCCGGCGGGGCCCGTTTTCCTTTGGTGAAAGGTCCCGGGGCAGGCCCGGGACGGGGTCACGCCTAAGCCAGCAACCCGCAGAATGCGGCGCGGTCGCCACGATCCACGGCCTGCCAGAGCGCCTGGGCACGGGTTTCTCCGACAAGGGCCGCGGCCTTGGCGTGCAGCCGGGCGCGGCGTGTGTCCAGCGTCATCGGGCTTTCGAGATCGAAACTGGCCATCCGCCCCTCCTTGGGGCCGTCCAGCGTGACCAGCGCCTCGGTCTCTTTCAACTCATCCTTGCCCACCACCTCGACCCGGTCACGCAGGGCGATCACCGCCGGATCGGCGCAGAGCGCGTCGCTGTAGGTCTCCAGCGCGGCGGTGTCATGAGCCAGGAGCGCCAGCGCGACGACGGTGCGATAGCTGAACTTGGCGCCAAGCCCCGTGGTCGGCGCGGGCAAATTGCAGACGGTGAGCCAGCGCGGATGGGTGAAAACTGTGATCCCGGAGATCTGCGCCGGGTCCAGATCGGGCATCGTGGCCAGCGCCTCGAGCGTGGCGTGCAGCCCGTGACAGCAGGCGTGAAACTTGTGGCTGAGGCTTTCCAGCAGGGCGCCCAACGGCTGGTCCGTGCTGCCGTCGCAGAGGTGGGTCTGGACAAAACCGTTGGTACAATCGAGCGCGTCCGGGTTGGATATGAATCCGCGCGCGGCGAGGAAAGCCGCCTCTACCCCGTTGGCGGCGGCGATGCCGGCGTTGAAGGGTTTGCCCATCGTGCCGAATTGCGACTTGAGGCCGGAGGCGCGGGTGGCGGTCAGACCAAGCGCATGCAGGCATTGATCCTCGGTCAGGTCCATCAGTTCGGCGGCGGCAAGGCAGGCACCGAAGGCCCCGGCGGTCGCGGTCTGGTGATAGCCCGCCTGGTAGTGCGACCGGCCAAAGCGCAGGCCGAACCGGACAGAGGCCTCTGCCCCCAGGCGCGCGGCGGCGAGGATCTGTTGCAAGGGTTTGTCGAGCCTCTCGCCCACCGCGAGCGCCGCCGGCAGGACGGCCACGGAGGGGTGGCCGATATGGGCGAAATGCGTGTCGTCATAATCCAGCGCGTGCGAGGCGGCGCCATTGACCAGCGCGGCGGTCCGCATCGGCGCCCGTCCACCGCCAAAAAGCGTGGCCTGCGGCGTGCCGCCCTCGTCCTCGGCCAGGGCGCGGGTCAGTTGCGACACCGGCTCTCCCTGCCCCGCGATGCCGCAGGCGGCCCAGTCGAGCGCGGAAAGCGCCATGATGGCGCGCGCGGTCTCGGTGTCGGCGGCGCGGGCGGCCTCGATGATCGGGGTGAAGGGGGATGTCATGGGGCGCCTCCGGCTGTGGTCCGCGGCGCAGACTAGCCGGATGCCCGGCGAGGTAAAGTCACTCTGCCGGGTCGGGTCCGGTGACGCTGCGGGCGGCGGCATAGGCCGGGGCGGCCCGTTGCAGGGCGGAACTCGCTGGCGCCGGCCCGCCGGGCAGGCCCTGCGGGGGTGCCGAGCCGTCCAGGACTGCCTGTTCGGGGGCATGATCGGGGGCATGATCGGGGGCCTGTTCGGACGACTGTTCCGACGGTGGGTCGCGGCGGCGCCGGTCGCCCTGCCGGTCCCGGCCCTGGCGGTCCTTTGGGCGCCGGTCCAGCCCGTTGATCGCCGCCGCCGCAAGCCTGCCGGTCTGGCTGGTCGAGACGACGGGCGGCGGGGCGGGAACGGGCAGCTGTGCAGAGGGTGGCAGGACCGCGCCCGTGGCCATCGGCGCCCCGGCGCCATTGGGCGCGGCCCCCGAGGGCGCGCCCTGGGCGGCGGATTGCGGCGCCTGTCCCGGCGGCACCTTTTGCGCCGCGTTCCTGGCCGCCTGCGGCAGGCCGATCAGCTGCACCAGCGGCAGTTTCAGCGCGGCAATGTTGAAGACGGCGGGCATGAGCGGCTCCGAAACAGAGGTAACGGCCTGTTCGGAGATACGCCCGAAATCGGGCGAATTGGGGGCGAAGGCCCCCGGCAAGGGGGGATTCGCGAAAGTTGGTTAACGGCGCGCTGGTGGCGCCGGGGCCCGGGCCAAGCCCGCACCCATGTCACCCATACAGCTCTGCGGCGCGGCGTTCGAAGGCCCGCACAATGCGCTGCATGGCATCGTAGAAGAACATGCCCGCCGCCCCTTGCAGGATGCGGTTGCGGAACTCGAAGTCGACGAAGAAGGAGACCTCGCAGCCGCCCTCGACATCCTTGAACCCCCATTTCGACACCATGTGGTGAAAGGGGCCGTCGAGGTATTCCGTGTCGATGCGCATGTCGGCCGGCCAGAGCGTGACGCGGCTGCCGAACTTTTCCCGGAAGACCTTGAACGAGATCACAAGGTCGGCAAGCATCACCTCGTGATCGCCCATCTCCTGGCGCGAGCGGATGCGCGCCGCTGCCGTCCAGGGCAGGAATTTCGGGTAGGAGGCCACGTCCCCCACCAGGTCATACATCTGCTGGGCGCTATAGGGCAGCTTGCGGGTTTCTGAGTGGGTCGGCATGTCGCTCTTTTCGGGACTGAACAATGCGGCGGGATTTCGTATTGTCGGGCGGGAATTTCAAGGGAAAGCCATGACAAAGCGTCCTTATGTCGTAGACGAGATGATCTCGGCCAAATCCATCGCCGCGCGGATCGAGGCCCTGGCACAGGAGATCGACCGCGAGTTCGCCGACACCGACAAGTTGGTGGTGGTGGGCCTGTTGCGCGGCAGCTTCGTCTTCATCGCCGATCTCGTGCGCGAATTGCACCTGCCGGTGGAGGTCGATTTCCTCGAGGCCTCGTCCTACGGAGACGGCATGGAAAGCAGCCGCGAGGTGCGTATCCTCAAGGACCTGCGGTCGGGGATCGAGGGACGCGACGTGCTGGTGGTCGAGGACATCATCGACACCGGCTTTACCATGAGCCATGTCCTGCACATGCTGAGCGGGCGCGAGCCGCGCAAGCTGAAGGTCATCGCGCTGCTGGACAAGCCCACGCGGCGCGAGGTGGAGATCAAGGCCGACTGGACCGGCTTCGAGATCCCGGACGAATTCGTCGTGGGCTACGGCATCGATTTTGCGCAGCGCAACCGCAACCTGCCCTATATCGGCAAGGTCCGTTTTACCGACTGAGCACTGGGGTGCCTGACCGGCTGCCTAAGATGCATCGAAAGGGCATTTTTGTCCGCCGCGGGTTTGGTGTCAGGCTGCGCCCGGGGGGATTGGCATCATGGCGGTCATCACGGTCACATCGCTTGGGGACGTCACGGCAGACGACGGGCTGACCACGCTGCGCGAAGCGGTCGAACAGGCGGCCTCGGGCGACACGGTGGTTTTCGACGCCGCTCTTGCCGGCGGGCGCGTGGAGCTGACGCAGGGCCGGATCGGCATCGAGAAGGACCTGACCATCGACGGCGATGTCCTGGGGGCCGACCGGCGTGCCGACATCACGCTGGATGCCAATGGAGTCGACCAGATCTTTGCGGTCCGGGGCGTGTCCAGCCTGACGTTGAACGCGCTGGTGCTGACCGGTGGATCGGTCGGCGGCGGCGGGGCGGTCTATATCGCGGGCGACGCGACGCTGATCGTGGAGGCCTGTACCTTCACCGGCAACGCGGCCCCGAACGGCCCGGGCGGCGCGATCTGGAACAACGGCACGTTGACGATCACCGACAGTACGTTTGCCTACAACCATGCCTTCGGCAAGGGTGGCGCGGTCTTCAGCCAGGGGGTCATGACGGCGACGAACACGACCTTCACCAACAACACGGTCATTGCGGGCTATCCCGGCGAAGGCGGCGGGATCAGCGCCAGCGGCAATGCCAGCACCCAGTTGACGCTGATCGACTGCACGGTGACCGACAATGTCGCGGCGGGTACCGGCGCCACGGGCGGCGGCATTTTCCAGCAATTCGGATCGATGGCGCTGACCAATACCATCGTCAGCGGGAACACGGCGGATATCGGCCCCAACGTGACCGGCGATTTCACCGACAACGGCGGCAACGTGATCGACGTCGACCGGGCGCTGATCTTCGGCACCAACACGCTGGCCTACAACGGCGGGCCGGTCGCGACCGTGGCGCTGGTCGACGGCGCCACCAACCCGGCGCTGGACGTGGGCGTCTCGGCCCTGGCGGACGCGCGGGGCAAGCCGCTTTACGATGTGCCGGGCGTGGGCAATGACGGCAGCGCCTTTGCCGATGCGGGAGCCTACGAAGTGCAATGCTTTGCCGGTGGAACGCGGATCGCCGTACCCGGAGGAACGCTGCCGGTCGCAGAGCTGCGGACCGGCGACATAGTCGACACCGCCGACGGCATCCCCGTGCCCGTGCTGTGGATCGGACGGCAGAGCGGCCCGCCGCGCGCGTTGCAGGCGGTGCGCATCGGTGCCGGGGCGCTGGGGCGGGGCCTGCCCCTGCGCGACCTCGTGGTAACCGGCGATCACGGCCTGGTGCTGGACGGCACGGTGGTCAACGCCGCGGCGCTGGTGGATGGCGCGGGCATCCGCTGGATCCCGGCGCGCGACCTCCCCGCCCGGATGACATGGTATCACGTCGAAACCGAGGCCCATTCGGTGATCCTGGCCGAGGGTGCCCCGGCCGAGACCTTCATCGACTTTCGCGGCCGCCGCGCCTTCGACAATTTTGACGAATACCTTGCGCTATACGGCGCCGAGCGGATCATCCGCGAGATGCCCCTGCCCCGGATCTCGGCCCGCAGGCTGCGGGCGCAGGGATGCCGGGCACAGGACGCCTGAGGCTCAGCGCGCCTTGAGGCTCTCGGCAAAGGCCCGCGCCGTGGCGCGCCGGGTCTCGTCGAACCCCTCGGCGATCTCCTCGCAGTCGGCGACGGCATCCCCCTCTTCCAGGCTGTGCCCCCAGTCGAGGCCCAGCAGGCAATAGCCGTAGCCCTTGACCGGATCGTGCCAGAATCCCTCGTAATCCTCCCAGGCGACGAACAGGCCCAGTTCGAAGGCCGCCTTGGCCACGCCCTTTTCTACGCCCATGCGATAGAGAAGGTAGGATTTCAGCAGGTCCTGCGCGATGCCATCGTTGCCCTCGTACAGCCAGGCGAGGTCGGGAATCGATTTCGTGTCGCCCGCCGCCACCGCGCGTTCCAGGTAGAGGCGGCTGAGGTCCACATCCCGCGCCACGCCATTGCCGTGGTAATAGGCATAGCCGACCTCGCGCAGCCCGTTGAAGGTGCCGGCATCCGCCCCCTTGCGGTACATCTCCAGCGCCATGACCTTGTCCGCCTCGACGCCGCGACCGTGGAAATACATGTCACCCAGCAGGTTCCAGCCCTGCGGATAGTCCAGCGCGATCGCCTCTTCGGCCAGGGCGCGGGTCTTGTCATAGTCGATGCCGAAGCCGTCGTGATCGTTCTGCCAGAACAACGCCATGTTGAAATGTGCCCGGGCAAATCCCTGTTCGGCGGCACGCCGGTACCAGTCCAGCCCGGCCGCCGGATCATAGGCCAGCCCCCTGCTGCCGTCCTTTTCGGTCAGGCTGGCGCCCAGGATGTTCTGCGCCACCGGGTCGCCCGCCTCTGCCGCGGCGCGCACGGTATCCCAGATCCCCTCGTAGCGCCCGTTCAGCCAGGCGTCGCGCGCTTCGGCCAGGGCTGGAGAAATTTCCCGGTCAAGGGCGCCCTGGGCGGATGCGGCCAGCGGCCAGAGCGCGATCAGCGCGGCAAGGAAACGGGACATGGCAAAGGACTCCGTGAAAAAAGACGTTATCTGCAGCAAGGATAGTCAGGCGGTTGTCCGCCGGTCAAACGCCAAGGATGCTGCGCGAGCTTGCAGATCACACCTGCGCGAGAGCACATGGTATCCGGCAGGCAAGAATGTGATTGTCACATTGGCCTGCGATATTATGCTGCAGGTATTCAACACAGGGAGATACCCATGAAAACTCCATTTGCCGCACTGGCGCTTCTGGCCGTTCTAGGCACCCCCGCCCTCGCACAGGACCTTCCGCAGCCGGTCAAGGCACGCCAGGGCCAGTTCAACATCATGGCGCTGAACCTGGGCGTCCTGGGGGGAATGGCGCGCGGCACGGTCGAGTATGACGCCGAGGCGGCACAGGCCGCAGCCGATTCGCTGGTGGCCGTGTCGTCGCTGTCGCAGGGCGCCATGTGGCCGGACGGCACCGACGACGGATCGATCGCCGGCACCCGCGCCAAGGCCGACATCTGGGGCAACATGGACGACTTCGCGTCCAAGTGGGCCGACTTCGGCGAAGCCGCCACCGCGATGGCAGCCGCCGCCGGCACTGGCCGCGATGCACTGGGCCCGAACATGGGCGCGCTCGGCAATGCCTGCAAGGCCTGCCACGACACCTATCGCGCGCCCGAGTAAGCCGCGGTGCGCAGCTTTCTGAAACTTCTGGTCCTGGCGGCGATTGTCGGCGCCGGGATCGGCCTGTGGGTGACAGCCCCCAACCGCGTGGACGCGGCCCGTTTCGACGGGCTGACCGGCGATGCCGCGCGCGGCGAGACGGTGTTCACCGCGGCGGGCTGTGCCTCGTGCCACCATGCCAAGGGGTCCGAGGACAAGCTGCTGCTGACTGGCGGAATGGAATTCGTGTCGGATTTCGGCACCTTCTATGCCCCAAACATCTCGCCCCATCCCGAGGCGGGCATCGGCGGCTGGAGCTTCGAGGATTTCGCCAATGCGGTGACGCGCGGCGTGTCCCCGGAAGGTCAGCACTATTACCCTGCCTTCCCCTATACCGCCTACACCAAGATGCAGGACCAGGACCTGAGCGATCTCTGGGCCTACATGCAGACGCTGGACCCCAGCGACGTGGCCAGCAAGCCGCATGACGTGGGTTTTCCCTTCAACATCCGCCGCTCCGTCGGCGGCTGGAAGTTCCTCTTCATGTCGGATGACTACGTGATCGAGGCCGCGGACAACGAGCGTGGCCGCTATCTCGTGGAAACGCTGGCCCACTGTGCCGAATGCCACACCCCGCGCAACCCGCTGGGGGCGCTGGACAAGGCCCGGTGGATGGGCGGCGCGCCGAACCCCTCGGGGAGCGGTACCATCCCCGCGCTGACACCGGACAAGCTGGACTGGTCCGCAGCCGACGTGGCCTATTACCTCGAATCGGGCTTCACCCCGAGTTTCGACGCGGTGGGGGGCCACATGGCCGAGGTGGTCGAAAACTTCGCCGCTCTTCCGGCAGAAGACCGCGAGGCGGTGGCCGCCTACATCAAGGCCCTGCCGCCCCTGGACGAATGACCCCGGTCAATTGATCCCGGGCTGAACCCGCGCGCCGGGTTCAGCCGCCTTCCCCGCCTTTCCCAAACGCATCAGCCACCGCGCCGCGGGGATGCAGCTATTGTGCTTGGGGAGGGCGCGCCGGCCTGTCAGGGCGCGAAACAGGCGAGGGAGGAAACCGGGGAGAAAGCCGGCTTTCACTTTGGTGAGTCCCGAGCCGAGCGACACCTGCCAAATGGCGTGCAAAGAAACGAAAGCGTCAGGCATCCAAGGGCGGATTCAGCCTGCAGCAGCAGGCCTTTGGAGCACGCCCCGGTCACGCCCAGTGCCTCAGTTGGCGAGGCGCGCCTCGCGGGCCGCGCGCAGCCGCGCGAAATCGTCCCCGGCATGATAAGAGGATCGCGTCAGCGGCGTCGCGGACACCATGAGGAAGCCCTTGCCATAGGCGGATTTCTCGTAGTTGGCGAATTCCTCGGGGGTCACGAAACGGTCGACGCGGTGGTGTTTGGGCGTGGGCTGCAGGTATTGGCCGATGGTCAGGAAATCCACGTCCGCCGCGCGCATGTCATCCATGATCTGCGTGACCGCCTGCCGGTCCTCGCCCAGGCCCACCATGATGCCCGACTTTGTAAAGATCGTCGGGTCGATCTCCTTGACCCGCTGCAACAGGCGTAAGCTGTGGAAATAGCGCGCGCCGGGACGCACGGTCGGATAGAGGCCGGGCACGGTTTCCAGGTTGTGGTTGAAGACGTCGGGCCGCGCGGCCACCACGATCTCCAGCGCCTCTGGGCCGCATTTCAGGAAATCCGGCGTCAGGATCTCGATCGTTGTGCCGGGGGCCCGGTGGCGCACGGCGCGGATCGTCTGGGCAAAATGCTCGGCCCCGCCATCGTCCAGGTCGTCGCGGTCGACCGAGGTGATAACGACGTGGTTCAGGCCCAGTTTCTGCACCGCATCCGCCACGCGGCCCGGCTCGAACACGTCGAGGTCATCGGGCCGCCCGGTGGCGACGTTGCAGAAGGTGCAGCCGCGGGTGCAGATCTCTCCCATGATCATCATGGTGGCGTGGCCCTGGTTCCAGCATTCGCCCGCGTTGGGACAGCCTGCCTCTTCGCAGACGGTGACCAGGTTGTGCTCGCGCATGATCCGGCGCGTCTCGGCATAGCCTTTGCCGCCGGGCGCCTTGACCCGGATCCACTCCGGTTTCTTCGGCTGCGCATTGTCCGGGCGATGTGCCTTCTCCGGGTGGCGTTCGGCGGGCATTTTGAGATCGCGCACGGAAATTTCCCCTCATGTGGCAAGGACCTTACCCTTACTACCGTAATGCAGGGGGCGTTTCCAGAGTACCCGGCCGCAGTCCCTGCGGCCTATCCCCGATGTTAACGATTTCCCCCTGCACCTTTCCCCGGTGTTTCAAAAGCTTAGGCCCCGGAGCGGCGTGATGCCGCCCCGGGGCCATGCAAGAGGTGTCTGTCGGGGTTGCCCTAGGGGCAGAGCTTGCGTCAGCGGATCAGGTCACCGCCCCCCTTGCTGCGCTCCTCGTAGTGGCGGCGCAGACGCTGCAGCGCGATGCGCAGCACGATCTTGCCCGACCGGGCCGACCAGCCCAGCCTTTTTCCGTGGTCTCCAGTCCTTCGAGATAGCAGCAGCAGCGCAGTGCCACGTCCCCAAGGCCGGGGCCCAGGTCGCGCAGTGCCGCCTGCAGGCGGGCCTGCGCGGCTGCGGAGCCGCTGTCCTCCTGCCCGCCGGGGGCCGTGACAACACCGGCGGTCAGGAACTGGTCCCAGTTCTGCGCCGTGCGCGGCCCCATCTGGGCCAGCTCGAAATCCTCTCGCAGACGTTCGCCTGCGGCGATGAGTTCGTCGGACAGGAAGGGTTCGCCATCCTTGCTCCGGCGGCGCCCCAGGGCGGTCAGCGGGCTTTCGGCCAGCATGTAGCGCCCCTTGCGGGCACGCGGATCGCGCTCGACCTCGTCCAGCGCAGCCTCTGCGTCGCGCCCGGTCTCGAACCCGGCCTGGGCCTCGGCAAAGCCGCGCACACGGCTTTCCTGTTCGGCGACAAGGCGGTTGAGCGCCGCGCGCCCCGCCGAGGTGATGCGATAGCGAGAGATCCGCCCCGGCGCATCGCAGCCGATCCAGTCCTTGAGCGCCATCGCCTGGGCAACGGCAACATCCACCACGGCGGTGCGCGTGCTGCCGCCATCGCCGGTGTCGCGCACGACCACGGCCTTGTCCATCTCGACCGCAACGGCCAGCACTGCGCCGCTTTCGCACAATCGGCGCAGCACGCGCCGTGCCTCGCGGGCGAGCGTGGCCTCGTCCGGCGGCGTGGGTGTCATGGCAGCGTTCATCGGGTCCGTGTCCTTTCTGGTCTCTTGTGCCGGATCCGTTTCCCCGGCAGCCCCCAGGTTGCACAAAGCCGCATCAACCAAAGGATCGTCCCTGCGGGTCTCGATCCTGCGCACCTGTCGCAGGACGGTCGACGCGTGGCACCCAGCTTGCCGCGCGAGTTCCCGGATCGAGCACCCCTGTTCGGTATGCGCAAGGTAGACGCGCGCCGCATCGGGCACCCAGTTCGGCAGATGATCCGCCGGGATGTCGAGCCGCGCGTCACGCATGGGCGCATACTGAAAGAGGGGTAATTTCCACAGACTTATCCCCAGTGGCAACTTGAGCAACCTAAACGTGTGTTCCTTACTGGACCGTTAACAGAACACCGCAAAAGTGATTGTTTATAAGAAAGTTAAACTAGTTCTGAACTCTGCGTTCGGACCGTACGCCCCGCACGCAACACTCGCCAAAGCTGTGCATAGTCAGCCGGTATTCGCATGACGCGAACTGCATGGAGCGAGACGATGAAAGACATTCTTGGTTTGCTGAACGACCTGCGCCGCCCGCGGCTGCTGATCCGCGCGGCGCGCATCGGGGCGCAGGACTATCGGCGCAATCCGCACCTCAACCGTCTGCTGGGATATGGCGCCCTGCCCCGCCCCGGCGCCGCGCTGATGCGGCTGGTCGAGATCGAGGCTGAACTGAACGAGCGGCGCCATGCCGATGACGCCGCCTATTCGGTCAGCCGCCATGTCGAGGTGCTGACCGCGATGATGGGCGAAGCCCGTATCCTGCGCGAGGCGGCCTACTGAGGCCGCCCGCAATCTTTCAGCCCGACCCTCAGGAGAAGGCGTCGGGCATCGAGGCCTTGCGCTCTGCCACGTAGGCGTTGAGCGCCTCGTTGATCGAGGGATCGAGCATCGGCTGCTGGTAGGTATCCAGAAGCTTCTGCACCCGGGCGGTCGCAAGGGCGACGGTGTCGCGGGCGCCTTCCTCGGACCAGGTTTCGTAGGGTTTGTAGTCGAAGACCTCGGAGCGCCAGAAGGCGGTCTTGAAGTTGGCCTGCGTATGCGCGCAGCCCAGGTAGTGACCGCCCGGACCGACCTCGCGGATCGCATCCATCGCCAGCGTGTCCTCGTTCACCGTCACCCCCTGCGCCATCTTGTGCAGCGTGCCCAGCTGGTCGGCATCCATCACGAACTTCTCGAACGAGGCGACTAGCCCGCCTTCGAGCCAGCCGCAGGAATGCAGCATGAAGTTCACGCCGGACAAGAGGCCCATGTTCAGCGAATTCGCCGTCTCGTAGGCGGCCTGTGCATCGGGCAGTTTCGAGCCGCAGAACGACCCGGCCGACCGGAACGGCAGCCCCAGGCGCCGCGCCAGCTGCCCGGCGCCATAAGTGACCTGCGACGCTTCCGGCGTACCGAAGGTCGGCGCGCCCGAGTTCATGTCGATGGACGTCACGAAGGCGCCCATGATGACCGGCGCGCCGGGACGTACCAGCTGCGAATAGGCCACGCCCGCCAGCGTTTCCGCCAGCACCTGCACCAGCGTGCCCGCGACCGAAACCGGCGCCATCGCACCGCCCACGATGAACGGAGAGATGATGCAGGCCTGGTTGTTGGCCGCGTAGATTTCCAGCGCGCCCATCATCACGTCGTCGAAAGTCAGCGGCGAGTTGATGTTGATGAGCGAGGTCATCACCGTGTTTTCCTGCACGAACTCCTTGCCGAACAGGATGCCTGCCATGTCCACACTGTCCTGCGCGCGGCTGGGTTCGGTCACGGACCCCATGAAGGGCTTGTCCGACAGGGTCATATGCGCCAGCAGCATGTCCAGGTGACGCTTGTTCACAGGCACGTCGGTGGGTTCGCAGACGGTGCCGCCGGAATGGTGCAGCCATTTGCACATCTGGCCCAGCTTCACGAACTTGCGGAAATCCTCGATCGTGGCGTAGCGGCGGCCGCCGTCGGCGTCGCGCACGAAGGGCGGGCCGTAAACCGGGGCTAGCACCAGGCTGTTGCCGCCGATCTCGACGGATTTGGCCGGGTTGCGGGCGTGCTGGGTAAACCGCGACGGTGCGGTCTTGACCAGCTCGCGGGCAAGGCCGCGCGGAATGCGCACGCGCTCGCCGTCGATATTGGCGCCAGCGGCCCGCCAACGCTCCAGCGCCGCGGGGTTCTGTACGAAGTTGACGCCGACTTCTTCGAGCACCGTTTCGGCGTGCTCTTCGATCATCTCCAGAGCGGCTTCGTCCAGCAGCTCCATGTTGGGGATGTTTCGCTCGATGTAACGAGCGGTCTCCACCTGGACCGAGGTCCGTTCCGCGCGGCGTGCGGCACCGCCGCCACCTCTGGACCGTTTGCGCGCTGCTGCTTCTGCCATCTGTTTCAGCCCTCGTCTGCGGGAGCGGAGCCGTCATCGGCCCGCCGGATCATTCCCCGTTCTAACGCTTCGCGCAGGGGGTCCATCGGTCTTTTCCGGCAGGTGCGGGGAAAAAGCGACATTCCTCCACCGGTCTTTGCCATGCGGGCGGCCCCTTGCCCCTGCCCGCCGGGAATCGGACCGCTGGAGGGACGATCCCGATTTGATGACCCGGAGAATAATATTTGGTGACAAGTTACATTCCGAATGCTTAATATCAAAATTACGGAATACAAAATCCGGCCTGCAACGACGGGGCGGACAAACCAAATCCAAAGCAGGCCGGACAGCGGTCGCTGACAAGGGAGGGACACCCGGGATGGTGCTCATGAAACTGCGCGGCCTCACGGCCGGCGCACTGGTTCTCTGCGGGTTGGGCACAGGCCCGGCAGAAGCCACGAACGGCTATTTCGCAAACGGATTCGGAGGCGCCTCCAAAGGGATGGCCGGGGCTGGTGTCGCGGTGCCTTCGGGCGTCCTTGGCCTGGCGCAGAACCCTGCGATGGGCCACAAGGTCGGCAACATGGCCGGTCTATGCCTGACAAGCTTTCTACCCGACCGCTCGGTCGAGATCGCGCCGGGCGGCCCACTGACCCCCGGCACCCACAAAAGCCGAAACGACTATTTCCTGATCCCCTGCGGCGGCGCAAACTGGGTGCTGAACGACCGACTGACCTTCGGCGCATTTCTGTTTGGGAACGGGGGGATGAACACCGAGTACGGGACAAACTTCTTTGCCGGGTTCGGCGCCGGATCCGAACCGCTGGGGGTAAACCTCGAACAGGCCTTCATCAGCCTCAACCTGTCCTACAAACTGTCCGACCAGGTGACGGTTGGCGTCTCGCCGATCCTGGCGGTGCAGCGGTTCAGTGCCACGGGGCTGGAGGCGTTTTCCTTCATGTCGACCGCGCCGGGCAATGTCACCAACCGAGGCGACGACTGGTCCCACGGATGGGGCGCGAACCTGGGCATCCTCTGGGAACCGGGCAACGGGCTGGCGTTCGGCGCCTCCTACCGGACGCGAATCGAGATGCAGAAGTTCGACAAGTATGCTGGACTTTTCGCCGAACAAGGCGGTTTCGACATCCCCGCCTCGGCCACCATCGGCCTGGCCTACACGCCGCAAACCGCGCCGAAATGGACCTTTACGGGCGAATATCAGCGCATTTTCTACGGCGACATTCCGGCCATCTCGAACCCGAATGCACCGCCGCAAGGGCCGCTGGGGGCCGACAACGGGATCGGATTCGGCTGGACGGACATGGACATCTGGCGCCTCGCTGCCATCTATCGGCACAATGAGACATGGACCTTTCGCGGCGGGATCAGCCATGCCAGCGCCTTCGCCGAAGGCAAGAACGCGGTCATGAACAGCCTGACCCCGGCCACGCCGCAATGGCATGCCTCGCTGGGCGCCTCGTACCGGATCAACGACCGCTGGGGCGTCACCGGGTCCTGGACACATGCCTTTGACAACAGCATCAAGGGCACCAACCCGGCGCTGACCGGCGTGCCGCAAGAGGTCCGCGCCCGCATGTCCCAGAACGAGATCGCCCTGGGCCTGACCTACCGCTGGTAGACCGGGTCACCTGCTGTCAGGCCACCGGCCCCAGCGGAAAGACCTCGATCGCCGCGCTGACCATGACCAGCGCGGCGCCCCCCGGTTGCGGCACGGACATTCCGCCGGGCACCACGCGCACCTCGACCTCAGCGGCGCCGAAGGCCCGGTTCACCCCGCTGGTGTCCAGCTCCGCTGCCTCGGGCACGCCCAAGGTGACATGCACCGCGCAATCCACATCCACATGCAGGACCGCACGCGCCTGCGCCGAGGCGATGGCGCGCTCTGCGGCCAGTCCGGCGGTTTCGCCCACGCCCATGCCCATCTGCACGATCAATCGCTGTCTCATGGTGCCACCTCCGCAAAGGAGACGGTCAGCGCGGCCAGCGCCATGACGGTGGGATTGCCCTGCCCTTCGGGACGCGGCACGTCCAGTCCGCCAAAGACCACCTCGATCTGCGCCTCGCCGTAGGGAAAGACCTTTTGCAGTTCAGCCCGGTCCACGAGGTCGGGCTGTTGTACCGCCACGCGCACCGCCAACCGCATCTCTGACTTCTCGCGACCCAGCCATTCGGCGGCGTTGATCGAGGCCTTCCACAACAGATCGCGCAGCGCCCGGGCCGAGGCCTCGGTGTAATCGCCCCGCCTGAGCGAGGTGCCCAGGCCGAATTCCGTCAATACCTGCATGTGCCCTCCATCCCGTCGGTTGCCCCAGAGGAGCCAGACCACCGAGCCGGGGTCAAGCGGCGAAACGGCGATGCGACTTTGACCTCTGCGCAGAGACGCGGCAGAGTGAACGAAAATGGAAAGGAATCCGGCATCATGGGAGGAGAGGCCGCAGCAGAGGCGCCCGAGCTGGAGCGCAAGACGCTGAGTTCATCCGAGATCACCGCAGTTGCCCATCTTTACCGGGGCGAGGTCTATCGCAGCACGATCTGGCGCACCCGGCTGGACACGACAACCAACTGGGCGGTGGTGACGCTGGGCGTCGCGCTGTCGATCTCTTTCTCGGCACCGGGGGCCTCACCCCTGCCGCTGGTGCTGGTGGGTGTCCTGATCCTGCTGTTCCTGATGCTGGAGGCGCGGCGCTACCGCTACTTCAACGTCTGGCGCGCGCGCTGCCGCTGGATGGAACAGCATTTCTACGCCCCCATGCTGGACGATGGCGACCTGCACCTGGAAGAAAACTGGCAGAAGACGCTGGCCGCCGACTACCTGCGGCCCACCTATCACGTCACGTTGATGACCGCCGTGGGACGCCGAATCCGCTCGAACTACCTGTGGATCCTGCTGATCCAGTCACTGGCCTTTGCCGGGAAACTGGCGGTGCATCCGACCCCGGTGAAAACCTGGGACGAGGCGGTGTCTCGCGCCGATGTCGGGCCAGTGGCGGGTGAGGTCCTGATCGTGGCCGGCGTCCTTTATGTCGCCGCAGCGGCGGGCATGGCGCTCTGGTCCTGGCAGTCGGACGTGAAGCGGGGCCGGCAGCGCGGGCGCGTCAAATCTCATTCGATGGGCTGAACAAGGTGCCCCACGCACCGGAGAAGGGACATCCCCTTTTCGGCACGCGGGGCCGGGCCTGACGGCTGGCCGGGCGCGTCAGGCCGGGACACCACCAAACAACCGGGCAAAGCCACGGCGACGGTGGGGTTTGGCGGGTTCAGGCGAAAACATGGCATGGGCCGCCTGCGAGCGCATGTGGCGACCGCGCGCCATGTAATAGGCCGTGTCGATGGAACCGTCGGGGCGGGTGCGGATCTTGGTGTCCTGCTGGGTCATTGTCTGTCTCCGGGTCTGGGATGGCATGACCTCATCTGACCTGATCACGGCCCGCCGCGCTTGAAGACGGTCTTGTCCTTGTCTTGTGAAATCCTTGTCATTCCCCCTGCCCTTGCGAAAACCTTTGCCAATGGCGCCGGGATTGCCGGAAACTGGTCGCATGATCCTGAGATTCAACAACTGCGCGCTCGACCTTGACCGCCGGACATTGGTCCGGGGCACGCAGGAAGTGCACCTGGAGCCGCAGGTCTTTGACCTGCTGGCGCATATGGCACAGTCCGGCGGAAGAGTGGTGTCCAAGGACAAGCTGGTCGAGGTGGTCTGGAAAGGCCTTGCCGTCTCGGATGCGACCATCGCGGCACGGATCAGCGCAGCGCGGGCAGCCGTGGGCGATTCCGGCAAGGAACAGGGCGTTCTGCGCACGATCCCACGGCGCGGCCTGTCCTTTGTGGCCGAATTGCGGGACGTCCCCTTGGCCGCGCATCCTCCCACGACCACCCCGACCGAGGTCGCCTATGCCCTGTCGCAGGACGGCAGCGCCATCGCCTGGAGCATGACCGGCGACGGCCCGCCCCTGATGCGAATCGGGCATTGGCTGTCGCACCTCGAACTGGACCGGGGCGGCACCGTCTGGGGACCGCTGATCGACCGTCTGTCACAGCGCCACCAGCTTTTGCGGTATGACCTGCGCGGCACCGGACTGTCGGCGCGGGATGCGCCGCTGACCGGCATCGACGTCTTTGCCGAGGACATGGCGGCGGTGGCCGATGCCGCCGGGTTCGACCATTTCGACCTCTTCGCCGCCTCGCAGGCCGCGCCGGTTGCCATCCGCTTCGCCGCGCGCTGGCCCGACAGGGTGCGGCGCATGGTGATCGTCGGCGGCTACGTTCAAGGCCGCGTGCATCGCGCCGCCGGGACCGAAGACGTGGACGAAGAGACCATCCTCGCCATGATCCGGGCAGGCTGGGGCAAGGCCGACAGCCCTTTCATGCAGGCCTTTTCCACGCTCTTCGCACCGGACGCCACGCGTGAACAGCGTGACGAACTGGTGCGGATGCAACTGTCCAGCGCCAGCCCCGAGACCGCCGTCACCCTGCGCCAGGTCATCGACCGTTTCGACGTGACCGAGGACCTGTCCCGCGTCGACGTCCCCGCGCTGATCTTTCATGCCGAACAGGATGCCATCCACCCCCTCAGCCAGGGCTTGAAACTGGCCGCGCATCTGAAAGGGGCGCAATTCGTCCGGCTGGACAGCCGCAGCCACATGCTCTTGCCGCAGGACCCGGCGTGGGAACAGGTCCTTACCCGGACAGAGGCCTTTCTGTCCGAAGGCTGACAGCGCGATTGCACTTTTCCGCGGCCCTGCCTAATGGAAGGCATGACCGAGACCCAGCACGACCGCCTCCTCATCATCGACTTCGGCAGCCAGGTGACGCAGCTGATCGCGCGCCGCCTGCGCGAGCTGAATGTCTATTGCGAAATCCACCCTTACCAGAACGTCACCGAAGCCTTCCTGGCCGACTTCGCGCCGAAAGCGGTGATCTTCTCGGGCGGGCCCGATTCGGTGACCCGAGAGGGCAGCCCGCGCCCGCCGAAAGGCGTCTATGACCTGGGCGTGCCGATCCTGGGCATCTGCTATGGCCAGCAGGTCATGATGCAGGATCTGGGCGGCAAGGTCGTGGCCGGCGAAGGCACCGCCGAGTTCGGTCGCGCCTATGTCGTTCCCGGCGAAACCCGGATCGACATGCTGAACGGCTGGTTCATGGATGGCTCGGGCCGCGAGCAGGTCTGGATGAGCCACGGAGACCACGTCTCGGAAATCGCGCCGGGCTTTGCGGTCTACGGCACCTCGCCGGGGGCGCCCTTTGCGATCACGGCGGATGTCGCGCGCAATTTCTACGCGGTGCAGTTCCACCCCGAGGTGCACCACACGCCCAACGGCAAGACCCTGTACGAGAATTTCGTACGCGCCGCCGGTTTCAAGGGCGACTGGACCATGGGCGCCTACCGCGAAGAGGCCATCGCCAAGATCCGCGAACAGGTGGGTGACGCCAAGGTGATCTGCGCGCTGTCGGGCGGTGTCGACAGTTCGGTCGCGGCGGCGTTGCTGCACGAGGCGATTGGCGAGCAGCTGACCTGCGTCTTTGTCGACCACGGGTTGCTGCGCCTGCACGAGGCAGAGGAAGTCGTGGGCATGTTCCGCGACCACATGAACCTGCAGGTGATCCACGCGCAGGAACAGGACCTGTTCCTGGGTGAGCTGGAGGGCGTCAGCGACCCCGAGGTCAAGCGCAAGACCATCGGCAAGCTCTTTATCGACGTGTTCCAGAAATACGCCGACCAGATCGACGGCGCCGAGTACCTGGCGCAGGGCACGCTGTATCCGGACGTGATCGAAAGCGTGTCGTTCAGCGGCGGACCCTCCGTGACGATCAAATCGCACCACAACGTCGGTGGCCTGCCGGAAAAGATGGGGCTGAAACTGGTCGAACCGCTGCGCGAACTGTTCAAGGACGAGGTGCGCGCGCTGGGGCATGAGCTGGGCCTGCCCGCCTCCTTCATCGGCCGCCACCCCTTCCCCGGCCCCGGTCTGGCGATCCGCTGCCCCGGAGAGATCACCCGCGAAAAGCTGGAGATCCTGCGCAAGGCGGATGCGATCTATATCGACCAGATCCGCAAGCACGGCCTTTACGACGAGATCTGGCAGGCCTTCGTGGCGATCCTGCCGGTCCGCACCGTGGGCGTGATGGGCGACGGGCGCACCTATGACTATGCCTGCGCCCTGCGCGCGGTCACATCGGTTGACGGGATGACGGCGGATTACTACCCGTTCAGCCATGAGTTCCTGGGCGAAACCGCCACCCGGATCATTAACGAGGTCAAGGGCATCAACCGCTGCACCTATGACATCACCTCGAAACCCCCGGGCACGATCGAGTGGGAATGACACGACTGCTGCGTTGGCTGGTCCGCGCGGCGGTCATCTATACCCTTGCCTGCGTGGCGCTGACACTGGGCTCGCTGCTGCTGACCCCGGCCTGCAGCAGCGTCGACCGTTCGTATGACATCGCAGTTGTCCTCGGCGGCGGCGACGAACAGCGCAAGGCAGTGCAGGACGCGGAAACAGGCCGCGTCCATTCAGCGGTGCGCCTCTACCAGCGCGGGCTTGTCCAGCACCTGCACCTGACCGGCGGCGGACCCGATGGCCGCAGCAGCAATGCCACCTTGCTGGCCCGCCTTGCCCGGGAAAAAGGCCTGCCAGATACGGCCCTCAGCCTGGAATCCCGTTCGCTGTCGACCTTGCAGAACGCCCTGTTCTCGCGCCCGTCCCTACCACCCGACGCCGACCTGATCGTGGTGACAGAGGCATTTCACGCCTGGCGTGCCAAGGCTTCTTTCTTCTGGGCCGGGCGGCCCGCGGCGATTTGCGCCAGCCCAGAACCCGGCCGGCGCCTGCCCCACCGGGCCCTCTTTCTGGCGCGGGAGGTTGCGGCCTGGGGCGTCAACATCCTGCGCGCCGGGGCGTGGTCGCTGGGCCACGCGATGGGTCTGGAAAACCAACTGCCCGAGGTCCTGCTGATCTGATCGGGCCGACATCTGCCCCTTGGTGTGGCAAACAACCCTCATGACAATGATGATGATTATGAATTTGCCTCCAGTGGGTAGATGTGAAACACGCAAATCAACGACGTCCGGAAAAGGCAAGAACGATGAGCGACGCACTTTCCCGGGCCCTGACACAGCGCGACTGGCTGCTGGCGGACGGGGCGACGGGTACCAACCTCTTCAACATGGGTCTGCAGTCCGGGGATGCCCCCGAATTCTGGAACGAGGATGAACCGGACAAGATCCGCGCGCTTTACCGCGGCGCGGTCGAGGCGGGATCGGATCTTTTCCTGACCAACAGCTTCGGCGCCAATGCCTCGCGGCTGAAGCTGCACGAGGCCGGGCACCGCGCCTATGAACTGTCGAAACTTGCGGCCGAACTGGGCCGCGAGATTGCCGATGCCTCGGGCCGCGAGGTGATCGTCGCGGGCTCTGTCGGTCCGACGGGCGAGATCATGGGCGAGGCCGGAAACCTGACCCACGAACGCGCGGTCGAGATGTTCGAGGAAACCGCCGCTGGCCTCAAGGACGGCGGCGCGGATGTACTCTGGGTCGAGACGATCTCGGCCCCCGAGGAATACAAGGCCGCCGCAGAGGCCTTTACCAACGTGGGCATGCCCTGGTGTGGCACCATGAGTTTCGACACCGCGGGGCGCACGATGATGGGCATGACCTCGGCCGACATGGTCAAGATGGTCGAGGGCCTGCCGAACCCGCCGCTGGGCTTCGGGGCCAACTGCGGCGTCGGCGCGTCTGACCTCTTGCGCACGGTGCTGGGCTTCGCCGCACAGGGCACGGAACGTCCGATCATCGCCAAGGGCAACGCCGGCATTCCGAAATACGTCGACGGTCACATCCACTATGACGGCACGCCCGAGCTGATGGCCGAATACGCTGTCATGGCGCGCGATTCCGGTGCCCGGATCATTGGCGGCTGCTGCGGTACGATGCCCGAACACCTCAAGGCCATGCGCGCGGCCCTGGAAACCCGCGAAAAGGGCCCGCGCCCGACGCTGGAACAGATCACCGGCATGCTGGGTGGGTTCTCGTCCGACAGCGACGGCACGGGCGACGACGGCCCCACCCGCGAGCGCCGGGGACGGCGTCGGCGCGGCTGACCGGACAGTGGCGGATTTCGCGTCCGCCACTTCGATCCGGATCAAGGTCTGGTTAATTCCCATGCCCTACCTTCGTCCCGCCGACCCGGATGGGATTCGGTTGGCAGGTAAGGGGTAAATCATGGCGGATCACAGATGGGTCGCGGATGTTCTGAGCGATCTTGAAAGGTATCTACAGGTCAATGGCGGACAAGCGACAAGGGCAGCACTGCGCGTTGCACGGCGTGTCGCGATGGATGAACTGGGCCTGCACGATGCAGCGTTCGACGCCGAACCTGAACGCGACACAGCCCAGACCCTGGGCCGCTATGGCATGGTCCGGCTGGTCGTCGACAACGGTTAGGACCCGGTCAGACACCGAACAGCACGCGCATCCTGTCACGGTCATCGGCGGCACGGGCGCTGATCCAGTCCCGGAACTTGCGCTGAAACGGACCCAGCGGGCGCTTTTCATACCACAACAGCCGGTGCCAGTACTGCGCCGGGACAACGGCTTCCGCTCCGAAAGGCATGATCAGGGCGCCGCTTTCCACGGAATGCACGACGTCGGACAACCCGCCAAGCACCAGGCCGATCCCGGCCCGGGCAATCCTTGCTCCGCTGCCCTGCAACGCGAACTGCGGCCCGCCGCTGGCGCTGGATATGTCGATGCCGGTGGCACGGCTCCAGCCCTGCCAATCCAGCCAGGCCGCGTCCGAGGTGGGCACGTCGATATGGGCGATCGGCACGGCGCCAAGATCCGTCTGGCCGGGGGACAGTTCGTAGCGGCGGGCGAAATCCGGCGTGCAGACCGGCACCACCCCACTGGGCAACAGGTCGACCGCACCGTAGCCGGGGCCGGGCGGCGCCATGAAGCGGATGGCAAAATGCACATCGGAACTGGCCAGGTCCACCACCTCCCAGCTCGTGTCGATGCGCAGGTCCACGGCACCGACCTGGGCAAAAAGATCCGGCAGATGATGGGGCAGCCAGCTTTCCGCGAAGGTCTGGGTGACGGTCAGCGCCACGCGCCGCTCGACCTGCCCCGAACAGAGCGCGTCCTGGACCGAGGCGATGCTCACGAACCCGCTGCGCAGCGAATGGGCCATGCCAGCCAGATCCTCGACCGGTTCCAAGCCTCCGGGGGTGCGCCGGAACAGCGTCCGGCCCAGCCGTTCTTCCAGCCGGCGTATCTGCGCGCTGACGGCGGCCTGCGTCACGCCCAGCTCTCCGGCTGCGCGCGCCACCGAGCCTTCGCTCAGAACGGCATCCACCGCCCGCCACGCATTGAGATGCGAAAGCGGCATGCTCCCTCGACAACATTCTGTTACCCGTCGGATAGAATAACTCAAATGATCGCAGGACAGAACTGCGCTCTACTGGGGATGAGACAACAAAGTCTTGTCCACCAGGGAGGCCCAGATGAAGACCTATCTGATCGAACGCAACATTCCCGGCGCCGGGTCCATGACGCAGGACGAACTGTGCGGCGCGGCCAGCGCATCGAATGCCGCCCTGGCGAAACTGTCGCCTCGGGTGCAGTGGAACCATTCCTATGTCGCCGGCGACAAGACCTTCTGCGTCTACCTGGCAGAGGACGAGGATGCGATCCGCGAACACGCACAGTTGAGCGGCTTTCCTGCCGACACGATTACCGAGATCAAGACCCGCATCGACCCGACAACCGCCGGCTAAAACAGGCTCAGTTGGTCGCCCATTCGTGCAGGCGGGGCAAAGAGATCGCAGCGCAGCGCGGGCTGGTCGCGGTCCAGCCCCAGCGCCCGCGCGGCGCGCCGGAAACGGGCGGCCACCAGGTCGGCATAGGGGCCCTCGCCGCGCATGCGGGAAAACCATTTCGAGGAATAGACCTCACCGCCGTGCATGTCGCGCAGGTGGCCCATGATGCGCCCGGCCCGGTCGGGATAGTGTTGATGCAACCAATCCTGCCAGAGGTCGGCCACCTCCAGCGGCAGACGCAGCATGATCCAGCTGGCCGCATCCGCGCCCGCCTCTGCCCCGGCCTCGAGGATCGACTCGAGTTCCGGGTCGGTCAGCGCGGGGATCATGGGCGAGGCCATGATGCGCACCGGGATACCCGCCTCTGTCAGCCGTCGAATCACCTGCAAGCGGCGCTGCGGCCCGGGCGCGCGCGGTTCCATCCGGCGCGACAGGACCGGGTCCAGCGTGGTCACGGATATGCCCACCCGCGCCAGTCCCTGCACCGCCATTTCCGACAGGATGTCGATGTCGCGTTCGATCAGCACACCCTTGGTCACGATGGCCACCGGGTGCCGGAAATCGCGCAGCACCTCAAGGCAGGCACGCATGATGCCCCGGTCCCGCTCGACCGGCTGGTAGGGATCGGTGTTGGTGCCGATGGCCAGCGGCGCAACCTGGTAGCGCCTGCTTCGCAGTTCGCGGGCCAGCACCTCGGGCGCGGCGGGCCGCGCCACAAGCCGTGTCTCGAAATCCAGGCCAGGCGACAGGCCCAGCCAGGCATGGGTTGGCCGCGCGAAACAGTAGATGCAACCGTGTTCGCAGCCCCGGTACGGGTTCAGCGACCTGTCGAAGGGCAGGTCCGGCGACCGGACGTAGGTGATCACCTTGCGCGGCACTTCCTCGCTGACCTCGGTCCGGAACACCCCGCCCTCTTCCGGCAGGTCCCATCCATCATGCGCATCCTCTCGTCGCAGCCGTTCGTAGCGGCCGCAGTCGCGACTCGTCGCGGCGCGGCCGCGGGCGCGTTCGGGATCGACAGGGCGGGATGGGGGTTTCATGCCGACAAGTTAGAACACAACGGGAACACTGGCAAGATTCGCGGCACTTGGGTGTCGCAGGTCGGTCCAGCTTTACCCAATGTCGCAATCCGCCAATTGAAATCTGCAGAAAACGACGAATAGTCGTTCAAACGACGGCATGCGATGCCATGCCAAGCCAAGGGAACCGCGCCATGTCCGATGAAGAAGACGACATCATCCTCTCCGAACTCGATGACGAGGAACTCGTCCAGCAGATGTTCGACGACCTCTACGACGGTCTCAAGGAAGAGATCGAAGAAGGCGTGAACATCCTGCTCGAGCGCGGCTGGGCCCCCTACGACATCCTGACCAAGGCACTGGTGGGCGGCATGACCATCGTCGGCCACGACTTCCGTGACGGCATCCTGTTCGTCCCCGAGGTTCTGCTGGCCGCGAACGCGATGAAGGGCGGCATGGCCATCCTGAAACCGCTGCTGGCCGAAACCGGCGCGCCCAAGCAGGGCAAGATGGTTATCGGCACGGTCAAGGGCGACATCCACGACATCGGCAAGAACCTGGTGTCCATGATGATGGAAGGCGCCGGCTTCGAGGTGGTCGATCTGGGCATCAACAACCCGGTCGAAAACTACATCGAGGCGATCCAGAAGGAAGAGGCCGACATCCTCGGCATGTCCGCCCTGCTGACCACCACCATGCCCTACATGAAGGTGGTGATCGACGCGATGGTCGAACAGGGCATCCGCGACGACTATGTCGTGCTGGTCGGCGGCGCCCCGCTGAACGAGGAATTCGGCAAGGCGATCGGCGCCGACGCCTATTGCCGCGACGCGGCCGTGGCGGTCGAAACCGCCAAGGAATTCATCTCGCGCAAGCACAACCAGATGGCGGCCGGCTGACATAGCTGCCGGTCGATGAGGCGGGGCCCGGGTACCGCCTCTTTTCTTTTGCGCCCCCTGCGGTCAGAATGGATGCAGAGGGGTGTGCCATGAAACTCGACAGGCTCGTACTGATCATCGTCTGCGTCCTGGCCGGCAGCGCCGTGACCTTCTGGCTTGGGATGATGCTTCTGGCCTCGTTCAGCGTTCCCTTCGCATGGCTGGCGCTGCTGCCCGCGGCGCTGGTGGGCTATATCCTCTACCGGGTCATCGCCGAACGGGTCGGCAATGCCGAAGACGACCATTACGACGGGATGAAACACTGATGCTGATCGTCACCACCGAACAGGTCGCCGGGCGCGAAATCACCGCCTCGCTTGGTCTTGTGCGCGGCGCCACCGTGCGGGCAAAACACCTGGGCACGGACATCGTCGCCGCGCTCAAGATGCTCGTCGGCGGAGAATTGACGGGCTATTCCTCGCTGATGGCGGGCGCCCGGGAACAGGCGCTGGACCGCATGGCCGCCGAGGCCGAGGCGCTTGGCGCCGATGCGATCGTATCCATGCGGATGCAGACCTCTGCCATCGCGAAAGGCGCCTCCGAGATCGTCGCTTATGGCACGGCGGTCAAGCTGTCGCAGTAAGCACCACCGCGCGTATTGATGCCTCAAAAGCGCGAATGGGGTTTTTCTTTCGTAACCTTTGGCCCATATTAAACAGTAAGGAAGGAGAGCCCAATGCCCGTGACATCCTTTGCCCTGCTTGTATGCGCCGTGATCGTGGCGGCTGGTCTGACGGTCTGGGCGGTGTCTTCTTTCGGGGTTCTGACGGTGGTGCCGGTCCTGCTGGCGCTTGCACTACTGGCCCGCTGGGCGCTTGCCCATGTCCCCTATGACGACAGCCGCACCTGACGCGCTTTCCGACCGTGCCCTGACAGAGCACGGGTTGCGCCCCGATGGCGAGGGTCGCATCCTTCTGCTGGCCTGCGGTGCGCTCGCCCGAGAGATCCTGGCACTGATCCGGCTGAATGGCTGGGAGCATATGGACCTCGCCTGCCTGCCCGCAATTCTGCACAACCACCCGGAAAAGATCACAGATGCCGTGCGCGCGGCGGTCGACAAGCACCGCCCCAACTACGCGCGTATCTGTGTCGTTTACGCCGATTGCGGCACCGGCGGGCTGTTGCGGGCCGCCTGCGACAAGATGGGGGTCGAGATGGTCCCCGGCCCGCATTGCTATGCCTTCTTCGACGGGCTTGCGGCCTTCGAGGCCCGCGACGAGGTCACCGCCTTCTACCTCACGGATTTCCTTTGCCGCCAGTTCGATGCCTTCGTCTGGAAGCCGCTGGGACTGGACCGCCATCCGCAGCTGCGCGAGATGTATTTCGGCAACTACGAGAAACTGGTCTACCTCGCCCAGACCGAGGATGCCGAGCTGACCGCCCGGGCCGAAGCCTGCGCCGAACGGATGGGCCTTGCCTTTGAGCGGCGCTATACGGGTTACGGCGACCTGGCGCGCGTGCTGGAGGGCTGGGCCGACGCACCGGCCACCGCCTGACCCTTACTCCGCCGCCAGCGACTCGGCCAGTACGAGTGAGGTGGGAACCAGCGCGATCGTGCCGCTGCGATCCTGCAACCCCCAGAGCACCAGCGCAGAGATCGTGTCGGCGCGCAGCCGCCCCATCATGACCACCCCGCCTTCTTGCCGGGCGCGAAAGGCTGCCTGGTCCAGGGTGCGGCGGATCATCGTCGCGTCCTGTCCCTCACCGTCGAAATCGCGGAACAGCGTGACAGAGGGCACACCATCCTTCAGCGCCAGTTTCTGCGCCGTGTTCAGCCCCTTGGGCTGGGTGATCAACCCATGCCCGCTATCCGCAAGAAAGGCCGCAACCTGACTCGACACATCGCGGGTCTCCTGCAGGTCGCCATCCGGGTCCTCAAGCACGGCCACGACATCCGGCACCGCCCGCATCAGCCCCTCCATCGCGACCTCGACATCGGCGGCCTGGGCACCGTCGGGCATGTCCCCCAGCACCAGCACCTCGAATCCCAGGTCCCGATACCCCCGGGCCGCCGCGGCGGCGTCCGGATGGTTGGGAGAAATGGCAAAGCTCACCGGAAAGGGAAAAGCCTCCAGCCCGGAGGGGCCAAGCGGGCCACTGCCGTCGTCGATCAGCACGATGGCCATGCGCGGCACATCGCTGGCCACCTCGACCGGGGCGGCGAACCGCACCAGCGGGCTGTCCGCAGGCAGGGCTGCCAGCGCAGAGGGCGGCGCGGCGGGTTCGGTGTCTTCTGGCTCGGGAGTTGGAACAGGGGCGGCAGGCGTTGCGCGATCCACAAGCGAGCGCGCGGGTTTGCCGATGGCCGGTCCCGTGGGCTCTGGCGCGGGTTCCGTCGTTTCCAGCACGGGTTCCAGCGCCGGATCCGGAGCAAGGGTGGCCGCGCGCGGCCCATCGGGTTCTGACGCGGGCGCGTCCGGATCGGGAACAGTGGCGGGTTCGGGCGCCTCGGGTGCAGGATCGACCGGCGCCGGGTCCACCGGTGCCGCGTCGGCCGCATCGGGCCCGTCCACCCGTTCGGTCACCAGTGCGCTGTCGCCGTCGGGTACGACCGGGGCCGGCGGCTGGGCCGGGCCGGTGACGATGATCGGTTGGGCTTCGGGACGGGGTGCGCCGGGGGCCGAGGTCTTTGCCCCCGGTTTGACCGGCGCGTCACGCCCGACGGAAACCGGCGCTGCTCCATCCGGAGCCGGGGCAGCGCCCTCTGGTGCATCCGGCGCCCCGCCGACCCGGGGGGCCGCGAGTGGCGCGGTATCCGCCCCTACCGCCACGGGCCCCGAGGGCGCGGCTGGTGCCCCAGCCGGCGCAGCAGGCCGGTCGACGCCGCTTTCGGGCACCGGGCGGCGTCCCGGCTCTGACAGGTCCGGTTTCGGGTCGGCGACATCGCCCGCCTCGGGTGTCTCGACCACGCGCGGCGCCGAGGCATCGGGGGCCGGGTCATCCACTGTCTCAGTGGCCGGATCGGGCTGGGCCACCGGCTTTCCGTCGGGCCCGGCATCCGGGCCCGCATCGGGCGTCTTGTCCAGCAGGCTGCTGTCCACCGCCCCGCCCGGCGGCGGCACGATGGCCGGGCTTTCGGGCAATGGCGTGTTCAGCGATACCGCCGCCAGCCCGGCCCCGGAAAAGACCGCGCCCCAGATCGCCCCAGACAGAAAACCCCGTGCCATGCTGCTCTCTCCGACCTCTTGCGCGCCTGTCCCGGCGCCTTTGTCCTGCAGTCCGGTCCCCCTGGCGGGCTTGACGCCACCGGGAGGGCCTGCGCATGTATACCGCGACGTGGCCCCGGGCCGCCAGCCCCCGATCACGTCCCCGCTCTATAGACCTGTAAACGTTAGTCCAAAGGCGACCCGCGCCATGCTGCTCCTGATCGATAATTACGACAGTTTCACCTACAACCTCGTCCATTTCCTGGGCGAGCTGGGCGCAGAGGTACAGGTCTGGCGCAACGACGCCCTGAACGTGCAAGAGGCGATGGCGCTGAAACCCGAGGGCATCGTGCTGTCCCCCGGTCCCTGCGACCCCGACCAGGCGGGCATCTGCCTTGCCCTGACCGAGGCCGCCGCCGAGGTTCGCATGCCTCTTCTGGGCGTTTGCCTTGGGCATCAGACCATCGGTCAGGCCTTTGGCGGCACGGTCGTACGCCATGACGAGATCGTGCATGGCAAGATGGGCGAAATCCATCACCAGGGCGAAAGCGTGTTTGCGGGCCTGCCCTCGCCGCTGAAAGCCACCCGATATCACAGCCTGGTGGTGCGTCGATCCGACCTGCCCGACAGCCTCAAGGTGACGGCGGAACTGGCCGATGGCACCATCATGGGCCTGATGCACCGCGAGCTGCCCATTCACGGCGTGCAGTTCCACCCCGAATCCATCGCCTCGGAACATGGCCATGCCATGCTCCGCAACTTCCTCGACGCGATGAAGGTGCCGGCATGAGCGACGATCTTCGCCCCCTCATCGGCACCTCTGCGGACCGCCCCCTGACCCGCGCCGAGGCCGAGACCGCCTTTCAGATCCTGTTTGACGGACAAGCCACCCCCGCCCAGATCGGCGGGTTGCTGATGGCACTGCGCACGCGCGGCGAAACGGTGGACGAATACGCCGCCGCCGCCGCCGTCATGCGCGCCAAGTGCAACAAGGTTGCCGCGCCCACGGGCGCGATGGACATCGTCGGCACCGGCGGTGACGGCAAGGGCACGCTGAACATCTCGACCGCCACCGCCTTTGTCGTGGCCGGTGCGGGTGTGCCGGTCGCGAAACACGGCAACCGCAACCTCTCGTCCAAGTCCGGCGCGGCGGATGCGCTGGGGCAGATGGGGATCGAGGTCATGATCCCCGCCGACAAGGTCGAAAAGGCGCTGGCCGAGGTCGGGATCTGTTTCATGATGGCGCCCATGCATCACCCGGCGATGGCCCATGTCGGCCCGGTCCGGGCAGAGCTGGGCACGCGCACGATTTTCAACATCCTAGGGCCACTGACCAACCCGGCGGGCGTCAAACGCCAGCTGACCGGCGCCTTCACGCGCGAGTTGATCCGCCCGATGGCCGAAACCCTGGGCCAGCTGGGCAGCGAGCGCGCCTGGCTGGTGCATGGGTCGGACGGCACGGATGAGCTGACCATCACCGGGGTCAGCTGGATCGCCGCGCTGGAAGAGGACGGCAGCATCCGAGAGGCCGAGCTACATCCCGAGGATGCAGGCCTGCCCGTGCACCCCTTCGAGGAGATCGTCGGCGGCACGCCCGAGGAGAATGGCCGCGCCTTCCGCGCCCTTCTGGACGGTGCGCAATCGGCCTATCGCGACGCGGTTCTGCTGAACGCCGCTGCCGCGCTGACCATCGCGGGCAAATCCGCCGACCTGCGAGAGGGCGCGGCGCTGGCGCGGGAAAGCATCGACAGCGGTGCAGCGCTCGGCAAGGTGCAGGCGCTGGCAAAGGCGACGCAGGCGGCGTGACCCACGCCGCCCTGACGCCGCCCGACAACTGGCGCCACCTGCCCTTTTTCGTGCAGGATCTGCCCCGGATCGCGGGGCAGCTTGCACAAAGTGACGCCCAGGTGCTGCCGCCGGCCCATCAGGTCTTTGCCGCGCTCGACGCCTGCCCGCCGGACCGCACGCGGGTGGTGATCCTGGGCCAGGACCCGTACCCGACGCCGGGCCATGCTCATGGACTTGCCTTTTCCGTCGAACCCGACGTGCGCCCCCTGCCCCGGTCGCTGAACAATATCTTCAAGGAAATGACGGATGACCTCGGCGCCTGCCCAGATACCGGCGACCTGCACTTCTGGGCCGAGCAGGGCGTGCTCCTGCTCAACACGGCGCTGACGGTCGAGGCGGGCAAAGCCGGGGCCCATGCGAAACTGGGCTGGGCACGACTGACCGAACAGGTGCTGGCCGCGCTGTCGGACCGTCCCCGGGCCTTCCTGCTCTGGGGCGGTCACGCGCAAGGGTTCGCAAGGCACATCACCGGCGACGGCCACCTTGTCCTGTCCAGCGCCCATCCTTCGCCCCTCTCCGCGCGCCGGGGCTTTTTCGGCTCGCGCCCCTTTTCCCGCATCAACGACTGGCTTATGGACAAGGGCCAGACGCCGATCAACTGGACGACGCCCAAGGGACCGTGATGACCACCACCATTCTCGACAAGATCAAGGCCTACAAGCTGGAAGAGATCGCCGCCGACAAGGCCGCCAAACCGCTCGGCACGGTCGAGGACGAGGCCCGCGCCGCGCCGCCGGTGCGCCGGTTTGCCGGTGCCCTGATGGATGCCGCCGAGAGCGGCTACGGCCTGATCGCCGAGATCAAGAAAGCCTCTCCCTCCAAGGGCTTGATCCGCGAGGATTTCGACCCCGAGGCACTGGCGAAAGCCTACGAAGCGGGGGGCGCCACCTGTCTCTCGGTGCTCACCGACACGCCCAGTTTCCAGGGCGCCAAGCCCTTTCTAACCGCCGCCCGCGCGGCCTGTTCGCTGCCCGCGCTGCGCAAGGACTTCATGTACGACACCTACCAGGTGGCCGAGGCCCGCGCGCTTGGTGCCGATTGCATCCTGATCATCATGGCCAGCGTCAGCGACGCACAGGCCGCCGAGCTGGAAGAGGCCGCGCAGAGCTGGGGCATGGATGCCCTGATCGAGGTACACGACGGCGAAGAGCTCGACCGGGCGCTGACGCTGAACTCACCCCTGATCGGGGTCAACAACCGCAACCTCAAGACCTTCGAGACCACGCTGGACACCACGCGGACCCTGTCGAAACGCCTGCCGGAGGACCGTTTCCTGATTTCCGAATCCGGCCTGAACACGCCTGCCGACCTCGCCGACATGGCCGGGCACGGCGCGCGCGCCTTCCTGATCGGCGAAAGCCTGATGCGGCAGGCGGACGTGGCCGCCGCCACACAGGCGCTGCTGAAGAACCCGGTGCCGGCATGAGCGGGCTGAGCCATTTCGACGACCAGGGCAACGCCCATATGGTCGATGTCTCGGACAAGCCGGTGACGGACCGTATCGCCACCGCCGAGGGCCATGTGACAATGGCGCCCGAGACCTTTGCCATGATCACCGAGGGCCGCGCGAAAAAGGGCGACGTGATCGGCGTGGCGCGGCTGGCGGGCATCATGGGCGCCAAGAAGACGCCCGAGCTGATCCCGCTTTGCCACCCGTTGCCCGTGACCAAGGTCACCGTCGACCTGACCCAGGACCCGGACCTGCCCGGCCTGCGCATCATCGCAACGGTCAAGACCTCCGGCCAGACCGGGGTCGAGATGGAGGCGCTGACCGCTGTATCGACCGCCGCGCTGACGGTCTATGACATGGTCAAGGCAGTGGACAAGAACATGCAGATCGGCGGTATCCGCGTTCTGTTGAAAGATGGCGGAAAATCGGGGCGTTACGAGGCGAAATGAGCAAAGGCCGATCCCTGGAACTTTTCTTCGTCGATGGCCGCCCAGACGGAATGCTCACAGCAGAAGTGTTCAATTGGACGGGCCATATTCTACGCATTCCCCGTTCGCGACTCGCCGACGGCTTGAAACGTGCACATTCGCAGCAGACAGGTGTCTACGTTCTCATTGGATCCGACAACCAAGGGCCGCTCGCATATATTGGCGAAGCCGAGAACGTCGCAAAACGCATACCAGGCCACGACACCGACAAAGACTGGTGGGAAGAGGTGGTAATTGTTACGACCGCCGGTGATGCTCTGCATAAAGCTCATGTAAAATACTTGGAAAGCCGCTTGGTCGAGTTGGCGAAGTCTGCAGGTGCCCGCCTGAAGAATGGGAATGCACCGCCCCGGGCGAGCTTGAACGAAGCCGCGATCACAAACATGGAAAGCTTCGTAGAAACCGTTCTGATGGTCTTACCCGCAATTCGAGTTGATCTTTTTGAATCAGGGAGACGCGCAGCAACAAGTTTCTCGGAGATGCCTTCCGAAAATTCGGAGCGTTTTCTCGTTCGCCACTCAAAGGGGTGGCAAGCCAAGATTGACTTGATTGATGGTGAATTTGTCGTACTCGCGGGCGCAAGACTTCGTCCAAGCGATGATATTCCCCCCTCGCTTATTTCGATTGCTAAGAAACGACAGCAATTGTTGGCGACAGGAGCACTCGAGAGGGCGACTGATCATGACGTACTATTGGAAAACTTGGCATTCAAGAGCCCGTCAGGGGCCAGCGACTTCATCATGGGGCAAGCTACAAGCGGGTTGGAGTTGCTTGTTCATGATCAGACGGGTCTTAAATACAGGCAGTGGGAAGAAAGCGAACTGAAAAGGAGTGCCAGATGATCTCCGTTTCCGAGGCGCTCGACCAGCTTTTTGCCCTTGCCGCACCCCTGCCGGTGGAAACCGTCCCGCTAGTGCAGGCCGCGGGCCGTGTGCTGGCCAGGCCCGTCACGGCGCGCCGCGATCAGCCGCCCTTTCCCGCCTCGGCGATGGACGGCTATGCCGTCCCCGGGGCCGCGCCGGGCCAGAGGTTGACCGTGATCGGCGAAAGTGCCGCCGGGACCCGTTTCGAAGGCAGCGTCGGCCCCGGTCAGGCCGTGCGCATCTTTACCGGTGCCCCGGTCCCCGAGGGCGCCACGCGCATCGTCATCCAGGAATACGTGACCCGCGACGGCGAGAGCATCACGCTCCATGACGATCTGGACGAAAATCCCTATATTCGGCCCGCTGGCACCGATTTCCGCATCGGCCAGACGGTCGAGGCGCCCCGGCTCCTGACACCGCAGGACGTGGCCCTGCTGGCGGCGATGAACATTGCCGAGGTGCCCGTCACCCGAAAACCGCGCGTCGCACTGATCTCGACCGGGGATGAGCTGGTGATGCCGGGTGACACGCCCGGCCCGGACCAGATCATCGCCTCGAACACTTTTGGCCTGCACGCGCTTTTGCGAGACCTCGGCGCGGAACCCCGCATCCTGCCCATCGCCCGCGACACATCGGAGTCGCTGGTCCATTGTTTTTCGCTGGTCGGGGACGCGGATCTGGTTGTCACCATCGGCGGCGCCTCGGTCGGGGACCATGACCTCGTGGCGCGCGTGGCCGGCGAACTGGGGATGGAACGGGCCTTTCACAAGGTCGCCATGCGTCCCGGCAAGCCGCTGATGTCGGGTCGGTTGCAGGGTGCCATGATGGTGGGCCTGCCGGGCAATCCGGTGTCTGCGATGGTCTGCGGTCACGTCTTCCTCGCGCCCGTGATCCGGGCAATGCTGGGGCTGGGCACCGCACCCGCGCCCCGGCTTACAGCCCGGTTGAGTGCTCCGCTCACGCAGAATGGCCCGCGCGAACACTACATGCGCGCGCAACTCGACGGCGACGGGATCAGGGCCCTGGACCGTCAGGATTCCAGCCTGCTCAGCGTCCTGGGCAAGGCAAACGCGCTGCTGGTGCGCCCCGTGGGCGATGCGGCACGCCAGATCGGCGATACGGTGGACTACCTGCCTCTGTAGCGCCCTCCGCGCGGCGCCTCACAGACCATCAAGGACAGGTTACTCCCTGCGCCCGGTTGACGCCAATGCGCAACAGGGCGCAGGGCTTATCCACATGATCGTTGACACAAAACATGAACAGCCATAGAACAAAAGTTAACAATTGTGGGGCTGAGCATGCTGACCAAGAAACAACTCGACCTTCTCGACTTCATCAACAAGCGGATGACACGTGATGGTGTCCCCCCCAGTTTCGACGAGATGAAAGACGCGCTCAACCTGCGATCGAAATCCGGCATTCACCGACTGATCACCGCGCTGGAAGAGCGCGGCTTCATTCGCCGCCTCGCCCACAGGGCGCGCGCAATCGAGATCGTCAAACTGCCCGAAAGCCTTGGCGGCCAGCCTGCCGGGTTCTCGCCCAAGGTGATCGAGGGCGACCGCCCCGACAACCGGCCGTCGGGTGCTTTCGACCTTGGACCGGCGACCCTGGCCGAGCTGCCGCTGGTCGGCAGCATCGCCGCCGGTCGCCCGATCGAGGCGATCAACGATCCCGCGCCGGGGGTCTCTGTCCCCGGACAGATGCTGCACGGCCAGGGCCGCCACTACGCGCTTGAGGTCAAGGGCGACTCGATGATCGAAGCAGGTATCAACGACGGTGACGTGGTGGTGATCCGCGAGACCTCGGATGCCTCGGACGGCGACATCGTCGTGGCCCAGATCGAAGGCTACGAGGCTACGCTGAAACGGTTCCGCCGCAAGGGCGACATGATCGTCCTCGAGGCCGCGAACCCGATCTACGAACCGCGCGTGCTGCCGCAGGGGGCTGTCACCGTGCAGGGCCGTCTTGTCGGCCTGATCCGCACCTACTGATCCGCAACCGCAGAGCGCGCCAGCCGTACCGGTTCCGGCGCGCCACCGTGCCAGAGCCTGTGGCCTGAAAGGTCACGGTCCGTCACCACCTGCACACCGCCCCTCAGCCAGACCGCGACGGATCCGCTCTCTTCGAGGCGCGGCGGGTCGAAGACCTCGCAGCCGCCCGGCAGGCTCAGCGCCACGCTGGACACCACGATCTGACCCGAATGGCAGCTGGTGACGCTGCGCGCGGCGCGCTTGCCCTGCAGGTGCAGGATCTCGAGATCCCCGATGGTGGCCCGCGCCACGCGGTCCTCGACCGGCGCGGGCCAGAGCGCCGCCGCCTCGGGCTGCACATGACCCAGCCCGTCGTTTTCCAGCCAGACCCCCGCCACGAATCCGGAACCGCGTTCGCGCGACAGCGCCCGCCCCTCCGGCAGCATGATCCCCACCAGCGTGCCACTGTCCGAGATCAGCACCCCGGGCCTGTCGGTTCCCACCCAAAGCACCACCGCCAGGCCCAGTGGCGCCAACCCGGCCAGCCGCCCACGGCCGCGCCAAAGGCACAAGAGCAGCCCGCCAAGGGCGATCAGCGGCAGCACCCAGGAACCGGGTGCCACGACATGTCCGACAGAGCCTTCCCAACCCGCCACCGTATGCGCAACGCCCAGGATCCAGCCCAGTCCCAGCGCCATCAGTTCCAAAGCGATCCAATCCAGCCCCAAGGGCATCAGCAGCGCCGCCAGCACAGCCAGCGGAACCACCCAGATCCCCATAACCGGCACGGCCACCAGGTTCGCCAACAGCCCGTAATGTGCCACCTGGTTGAAATGTGCCATACCCACCGGGGCCGTTGCCGCCCCTGCCACGGCCGAGGACACCACGACCGACAGGATCGGCGCGATCCAGCGTGGCCACTTGCGGTCGCGCTGGAGCAGGCTGAACTGTTCAAAGACCGCGACCAGCGCGGTCGTGGCGGCAAAGGACATCTGGAACCCGGGCCCCAGCAGCGCCTCGGGCCGCATCACAAGGACCACCAGCGCCGCAATGGCCACGCTCCGCAGGCTCAATGCCCGGCGGTCCAGCATCAGAGCACAGAGCGCCGCCGCCACCATGATGAAGGCCCGTTCCGTCGCCACGTTGCCACCCGAAAGTGCAAGGTAGCCTGCGGCGGCCAGCAACGCCCCAAGGGCCGCCAGCTTCTTGCCGGGCCAGTGATGGCGCGCGTGACGCGGCAGAATCAGCGCCAGCCGCAGGGCCGCGAACACGAAGCCCGCCAACAGTCCCATGTGCAGGCCCGAGATGGCCAGAAGATGCGCCAGGTTGCTGTCCCGCAGCGCCTGCAACGTCTCCTGCCCCATGCCGGATCGGTCCCCGGTCATGATCGCGGCGGCAAAGGCGCCCCGTTCACCCGGCAGGGCCGCCTGGACCCGCGCCGACAACCACAGCCGCATCCGCGCCACGGGCAGGCCCTCGCCCGCCTCTTCCAGCAGCAAGACCGGCGAGCGCGTATAGCCCACGGCCCCCAACCGCAGGAACCAGGCGTGGCGGCGAAAATCGAACCCGCCGGGTTCGACCGCGCCGCCGGGGGGCGACAGGTGCCCGGTCAGGATCACCACCTGGCCCGGACGCGGATCGAGATAGCCCTGTGTCCCGTGCAAGGAGACCCGCACCCGGTGTGGGGTCTCGTCCGGGTCCATACGTTCCAGCACCACCCGGTCCAGCGTCAGCCGCAGCGCGTCCGAGGCAGAGCGGTCGATCTGGATCACGCGTCCCTCGATCGCGCCGTAGTACCGGAAATCCAGCACCGGCCCGGCCACCTGCTGCGCCCGGACACCCGCCAGAGCGAACCCGGCTGCCGCCAGCGCAACCGCGCCCAGCAAGGGCCCCCAAAGCGGTCCGGCGCGATGCTGGACCAGGGCAAGACAGCCAAGCCCGCCACAGGCCCAGAGCACCGCCGCCGAAGGTTCGGCGCGGAGCGCGAAATAGACCCCGATGCCGGTTGCCAGGCAAACCGGCGCCCAGGGAAATAGATGGCCGCGTTGCCCCAGGAGGAGGGCGGCCAGCCACGTCAGGACCTGACCCATGCTTGCCCCCCGTTGGGCGGCTCGTTAAGGAACGGCAAAGCCTAGCCCCGATGCCGTTATGAAAAGGTTAACCAAGATGTCCGACGCCCAGGTCGTCACCCGCTTTGCCCCCTCGCCCACCGGTTTCCTGCACATCGGCGGCGCCCGCACCGCGCTGTTCAACTGGCTCTATGCCCGGGGCCGTGGCGGCAAGTTCCTGTTGCGGATCGAGGACACGGATCGCGCGCGCTCGACCCCCGAAGCGACAGAGGCGATCCTGCGCGGGCTGGACTGGCTGGGACTGGACCATGACGGCGAGGTCGTAAGCCAGTTCGAACGCGCCCCCCGCCATGCCGAGGTTGCCCATCAGCTGCTCGCCAAGGGCGCGGCCTACAAGTGTTTCTCTACGCAGGAAGAAATCGAGGCCTTCCGCGAAGCGGCCCGGGCCGAGGGACGCTCGACCCTGTTCCGGAGCCCCTGGCGCGATGCCGATCCCGCCACGCATCCGGACGCCCCCCATGTTGTCCGCCTGAAAACACCGCAGGACGGCGAGACGGTTATCGAGGACCAGGTTCAGGGACGCGTCACCATCCGCAACGACCAGCTGGATGACATGGTGCTGCTGCGCTCGGACGGGACGCCGGTCTACATGCTGGCCGTCGTGGTCGACGATTTCGACATGGGCGTGACCCATGTGATCCGGGGCGACGACCACCTCAACAACGCCGCGCGGCAGATGGGCATTTATGCCGCGATGGGCTGGCCGCTGCCGGTCTACGCGCATATCCCCCTGATCCACGGGCCGGACGGCAAGAAGCTGTCGAAACGTCATGGCGCGCTTGGCGCCGACGAATACCAGAAGATGGGCTACCCGGCAGCGGGCATGCGCAACTACCTGGCGCGGCTGGGATGGAGCCACGGCGACGACGAATTCTTTACCGATGCGCAGGCGCAGGAGTGGTTCGGCTTGGACGGGATCGGCAAGTCGCCGGCCCGGTTCGATCTCAAGAAACTGGAAAACCTCTGCGGCCAGCACATCGCGATCAGCGACGATGCTGCACTGCTGCAAGAAATCGAGGCGTTTCTTGCAGCCATAGGCGAATCCGCCCTGACCGCGACGCAGCGTGACGGATTGCTTCGTGCGATGTATTGCCTCAAGGACCGGGCCAAGACACTGCCGGAACTACTTGAAAAGGCGCATTTTGTTTTGGCGGATACGCCCATTCAGCCGGATGAGAAGGCATCGAAGAACCTTGACACGGTATCCCGTGGTATACTGGCCTCGTTGACGCCGCACCTGCAAGATGCTAGCTGGTCCCGAGACGAACTGGAGGCGGTTCTGAACCGTTTCGCCGAGGATCAGGGAACCAAGTTCGGCAAGCTGGCCGGCCCGCTGCGGGCCGCTCTTGCCGGACGCGCCGTGACGCCTTCGGTCTTCGACATGATGCTCGTCCTGGGCCGCGACGAAAGCCTTTCGCGCCTGGCCCGGGCCGCGGCCGAACAAGAGGGCTGAAGCCCCGGACCGGCCATGTGACTTCAACCGGCAGGGCCGTCTCACGGCCCCGCTTCACGATATAAGAGGGATGACAAGCATGGCTGAGACCAGCAAGACCGCGACGCTTTCGATCGACGGCAAGGATTTTGAACTGCCGATGCATTCGCCGACCGCCGGTCCGGACGTGATCGACATTCGCAAGCTCTACGGCCAGGCCGGTGTCTTCACCTACGACCCCGGTTTCACCTCGACCGCCTCCTGCGATTCGACCATCACCTTCATCGACGGCGACAAGGGCGAATTGCTGCATCGCGGCTACCCGATCGACCAGCTGGCCTCGAAATCGCATTACCTCGAAGTCTGCTTCCTGCTGCTCTACGGCTACCTGCCCAAGGCCGATGAACTCGAGAACTTCGAGAACACGATCACCCGTCACACGATGATCCACGAGCAGATGTACAACTTCTTCCGGGGGTTCCGGCGGGACGCGCATCCGATGGCCGTGATGGTGGGCGTGGTCGGCGCGATGGCGGCCTTCTACCACGACTCGACCGACATCAACGATCCGCGCCAGCGCGAGATCGCATCGCACCGCCTGATCGCCAAGATGCCGACGATCGCCGCGATGGCCTACAAGTATTCGGTCGGCCAGCCCTTCGTCTATCCGCGCAATGACCTGGATTACGCGGCGAACTTCCTGCACATGTGCTTCTCGGTCCCGGCCGAGGAATATGTCGTCGACCCGATCCTGAGCCGCGCGATGGACCGGATCTTTACCCTGCACGCCGACCACGAGCAGAACGCCTCGACATCGACCGTACGCCTGGCCTCGTCCTCGGGTGCCAACCCCTTTGCCTGCATCGCCGCCGGCATCGCCTGCCTCTGGGGCCCAGCCCACGGTGGCGCCAACCAGGCCTGCCTGGAAATGCTCAAGGAAATCGGCTCGCCCGAGAACATCCCCGAGTACATCGCCCGCGCCAAGGACAAGAACGACAGCTTCCGCCTGATGGGCTTTGGCCACCGGGTCTACAAGAACTTCGACCCGCGCGCGAAGGTCATGAAGCAATCCGCCGACGAGGTGCTGGACCTGCTGGGCGTCGAAAACAACCCGATCCTCGCCACCGCGAAGGAACTGGAGAAACAGGCGCTCGCCGATCCCTATTTCTCCGAGAAGAAACTGTTCCCGAACGTCGATTTCTACTCGGGCATCATCCTCGAGGCGATGGGTTTCCCGACCTCCATGTTCACGCCGATCTTTGCGCTGTCGCGCACCGTCGGCTGGGTCAGCCAGTGGAAGGAAATGCTGAACGATCCGCAGAACAAGATCGGCCGCCCGCGCCAGCTCTACCTGGGCGAGACCATGCGCGACTACGTCGACATCGAAAACCGCTGAACGCGGGACAGATCAAAATGAAAAGGCCCGGGCGCACCGCCCGGGCCTTTTCCATTGGCCCCTCGCTGTTTCTTTGGGCCGAAAAATACCTCCGGGGGAGCCGAAGGCGGGGGCAGAGCCCCCTGCAGGCCTCACCGCCCCTCGTAAACCGCCGGGCGCTTTTCGTGAAAGGCCACGACCCCCTCCTTGAAGTCCCGCGTCTTGCCGCATTCCCCCTGCAGTTTCGACTCGACACCCAGTTGTGCCTCCAGGTCGTTGTCGTACGAGGCGCGCAGGGCCTGTTTCACCCGCGCATAGGCCGCCGTCGGCCCCTGCGCCAGATGCCGCGCGCGCGCCGCGACATGGGCGCCAAAGACGTCGTCGGCCACTGCTTCCCAGATCATGCCCCAGGCATCCGCCTGCGCCGCCGTGATCTTTTCGGCGAACAGCGCCGCGCCCATCGCCTTGGCCAGCCCCATCTGCCGCGGCAACAACCATGTGCCCCCCGCATCCGGGATCAGCCCGATCCGGGTGAAAGCCTGCAGGAAGAACGCCGATTCCGCCGCGATCACAACGTCGGCCGAGAGCGCAAGGTTGGCGCCTGCCCCCGCGGCCGCGCCGTTCACCGCGCTGATGGTCGGCACCGGGCAGTCATAGATCGCCCGCAGCATCGGTACGTATTCGTCACGCAGGGTCCGCTCTAGGTCCAGGTTGGCGGCATTGCCGCCATCGCCCAGGTCCTGCCCCGAACAGAACGACCGGCCGGTGCCCGTCAGCACGACAACCCGCGCCTCGCGCCCGCCACGCTCGACCGCATCGGTAATCTCGGCCCGCATCTGGGTGTTCAATGCGTTCATCACGTCTGGCCGGTTCAGCGTCACGGTGGCGATGTCCTCGGCCACCGCGTAGGTGATCATGTCGTATTGCATGGGTTTGCTCCCTGTAACCTTGGCGGCATCAAACATCGCAGCCGGGGGAATGGCAAAGCCAAACGCCGCGTCACGGGCGCAACACACGGGCGATCAGGGCACGCGCCTCGGCGCTGGGACGCCGTTCCAGCCGGACATAGGCGCAGCCCGCCCGATCGCGCCGCAACAGCCCGTGTTCGATCATCGCCCGGCGAATCTGGGCCGCATCGCGAAAGACGCAAAGCCTGTCGATCCGGGCACTGATCTCACGTTCCGTCCAGCTGGTCTCCGGCGGTAGCTGCGCCCAGACCACCCAGAGGCAGAGGCCCTGTACGGATGTGCGCCCCGGCCAGTCCGTGAACCGGGCCGCATCGTCAAAGAACCGGGCGGCGCGGGCAACCGCACGGTCGTCCAGAGGCTCTGCCGGGCTGTCGCCCAGCCGCGCGCGCATGTGCTGGTAGTTGCGATAGCCCGCAGCGCGGGCAATCAGCCCCAGCATCTCGAGGTGCGAGGGCGGGTTGTCCAACCCTGCGCGCAGGGACTTGGCAAAGGCCGAGAGATCGGGAATGGTCAGGGCAATGGGATCACGAGACATGATGTCCTCCGTCACCGATACCGCGTCCCCATATCGGGGAAAGGAGGGCCGCCCTTGTCCAGGGGTATCGCGAAGGCAATCCACGGGATCATGCTGTCGCAGGTTTAGCGAAAGGCGGCGCCTGGGTGAACTGCGGACCCGTGAAAACCGCTTAGCAGAAAGCCGGGGTCCGGTCCATCGCCGTTGACCCTAGCAGCCCCCGCCTGTCATGCTTGCGTCCATGAGCTACAAACCGGACGGCTATACAGATCTTTCGCCCTATCTCGTCGTTCCCGATCCCGAGGCGGTCCTGCAGTTCTGCGAGACCGTCTTTGGCGCCACCCGGCTGCGGGTCTTTCACGATGGTGACAGGATCCTGCACGCAGAGTGCCGCATCGGGGATTCCGTGCTGATGATGGGCGGGGCAGAAGGCGCCGCCGGAACGGTCGTGCATCTCTATTTGCCCGATCCGGACGCGGCGCATGCAAAGGCGCTGGAACTGGGGGCGGAAGAAATCCAACCGATGCTGGACAAGGGTGACGGCGACCGTCGCGGCGGGTTTCGCACCCCCTGTGGGACACAGTGGTTCGTGGCAAAACAGATGGGCGCGCCAGCCTGACGACGCCCGGGGGCCTCAGCCCTCCTCGCCCTTCAGCAATTCGTCCAGGCGCTTCTGCTCTTCCGGAGACAGCCCCTCATCCCCTGCCCCGGCCGCCAGCGAGCGGCGGCGCACATAGGCCATACCCACGACCAGCGCCAGCAGGAACAGCCCCGGCCCCGAGGCCCAGAGCAGCCAGTTCCAGCCGCCTGTCGTGGGTTTCAGCAGGACAAACTCGCCGTAGCGATCGACGATGAACGCCACCACTTCCTCGTTGGTGTCGCCCGCCATGATCCGCTCACGCACCAGGATGCGCAGGTCACGCGCCAGCGAGGCATTGCTTTCGTCGATGCTTTCATTCTGGCAGACGAGGCAGCGTAGCCCGGCTGAAATATCCCGCGCCCGGGCCTCCAACGCTGGATCGTCCAGCATCTCGTCCGGCTGAACCGCCAGCGCCACGTTAGCCACGAGGGCGAACAACAGGCCAAGGATGTAGGACGGGGTTTGTCCCCGCCGCCCGGTGTTCCCCATCATTCCGCGGGCACCCCCTGTGCCGGTGCCGATTTCCGCGCCCCGGCGGCAATCCGGTAACGCCGGTCGGACAGACTCAGGCAGCCGCCCAGGGCCATGATGATCGCCCCGGCCCAGATCCAGTTGGCCAGCGGCTTGATATAGATCCGCATGACCCATCCGCCGTTGTCCTGCGGATCGCCGATCACGACGTAGACGTCCCGCATCACGCGGTAGTCGATGGCTGCCTCGGTCGTGGGCATCTGGGCCACCGGATAAACACGTTTCTCCGGGTTCAGCACGGCGATCTCACGCCCATCGGTCGTCACCCGGACCTCCCCCATCGTGGAGTTGTAGTTCGGCCCCTGAACCCTGTTGACGCTCAGCAGGGTGAATTCGAAATCCCCAACGGCCCAGGGTTCGTCGATATGGGCGACACGGATGTCTTCCTCTTGCCAGGCCAGCAGCCCGGCGATCCCCAACATGGTGATCCCAAGGCCTGCATGGGCGACAGCCTTGCCCCATTCCGCGCGTGGCAACCGCAGCAGGCGCGAAAAATCCCGCGACTGGCCGGTGCGCCCGATCAGGTCGGTGACGGCCCCGGCAACGATCCAGGTGCCCAGGAAAACGCCAATCGGTCCCATCAGGCTGCGTCCGGTCTGCATCGCCCAGACCAGCCCCATCAACGCGATGGCAAGACCGAAGGCAGGTGTCAGAGACCGCAGCACGCGATCCAGCTTGCCCCGTTTCCAGCTGATCATCGCGCCCACTGGCAGGATCAACCCAAGCACCACCATGAAGGGTGTGAAGGCCATGTTGAAGAAGGGCGCACCCACCGACAGCTTCCGGTCGAACAGCATTTCGGCCACGAAGGGCCACATGGTGCCGACGAAGACGACAAAGCTGGAAACCGCCAAAAGAATGTTGTTCACCACCAGGGCGCTTTCACGGCTGACAACGCCGAAGACGCCCTTGGATTCCATCACGTTCGACCGCGCCGCGAACAACGTCAGCGCACCGCCGGTAAAGAACAGCAGGATATAGAGGATAAACTTGCCACGCACCGGGTCATTGGCGAAGGCGTGGACCGAGGTCAGCAGGCCGGACCGCACGATGAAGGTGCCAATCAGCGAGAAACCGAAAGCCAGGATTGCCAGCAGGATGGTCCAGCTTTTCAGCGACTCGCGCTTTTCCACGACGATGGCGGAATGCAGCAGCGCTGCGGCAAAGAGCCAGGGCATGAAGCTGGCATTCTCGACCGGGTCCCAGAACCAGAAGCCACCCCAGCCCAGTTCGTAATAGGCCCACCATGACCCCAGCGCGATGCCGATGGTCAGAAAGATCCAGGCCGCCAGGGTCCAGGGGCGCACCCAGCGTCCCCAGGCCGCGTCCACCCGTCCCTCGATCAATGCGGCGACCGCAAAGCTGAAACAGATGCTCAGCCCGACGTACCCCAGGTAGAGAAACGGCGGGTGAAACGCCAGCCCCGGGTCCTGCAGCAACGGGTTCAGGTCCGTGCCATCGATCGGCGGAATGCTGAGACGCGTGAAGGGGTTCGAGGTGAAGATGATGAAGGCATAGAACGCCGCCGAGACCGAGCTTTGCACTGCCAGCACGCGGGCGCGCAAAGTCGGTGGGATATTGGTGCCGAACCAGGCCGCGCAGGCCCCGAAAAGCGCCAGGATCAGAACCCAGAGCAACATGGACCCCTCGTGGTTCCCCCAGACGCCCGAGATCTTGTAGATCATCGGCTTGGCGGAGTGGCTGTTCTCATAGACCAGCTTCAACGAGAAGTCGGAGACGACAAAGGCATAGGTCAGCGCCGCGAAACTGCTGGCGACCAGCAGAAATTGCAGCGTCGCCGCCGGTTCTGCAACGGCCATCCACCCGGGCCACCGCTTGTGCGCGCCCACCAGGGGCATGACCAGCTGAACCAGCGAGACCAGGAAGGCCAGGATCAGGGCGAAGTGTCCGAGTTCTGTAATCATGTCTCGGGTTATAGTTGCGCCGCCCTTCCGGGCCAATCGTTTTCGCCCGGATACCCCGATCACATTGTCGCAATGATATGCGTGCCGCCCTGCTCCATCAAAAAGCCGCGCCCCCGTGCAGGAGCGCGGCCATCGAAATGAAACTTGGAGATTGGCTAGCCGGCGGTCCGCCTCCAGTCGGCAAGCGCCGGGTTGTCCGATGGCACCTCGAAAGTCGCGGTTTCGACCGGGGCATCGGCATCCGGAGTCACATTTCGCAGCGCCTCGACATCCTTGACCGTCTGCACCACTTGCGGGACCGCCGCCATCGTCACCGCCAGGTCACGCTGGAAATCCTGCCCCTTGGCCTGGTGGCGCGCGCCGAAGTAGAAACTGACGATGGCCGCCAGCAGCCACCACAGGGGCTCTGGCACCAGCGCGATGCCCGCCATGCGCGCCGCGAACCAGACCGGATCGACCATCGCCGCCACGAACATGCCCAGCGTCCCCAGGGCCATCGCCGGACGCGGAACGCGGTTCAGTGCGTCCATCAGCCTGTCGAACCAGCCGCGACGGCGAATGCGGAACTCGCCCGCCATCTGCGCCAGCGCCGCGGCCTGTGCCTCGGCGCCGCGCTGCGCCTGGGCCTCGGCATTGACGCGGAACACCTCCGCCGTCTCCGTCACCACGTTGCGGCCAGAGCCGAACAGCACACCAAGAAGCTGACCGATCAGCCCCATGCCGCCACCCGTGCGTGAAACTCGGCCTCCGTCATGTGGTACTTGGGCGCGATGAACTCCTCGGCGCGCTTGATCCAGCCGCCTTTGCCGCCGGCGCGGGTCCGCGCGTACTTGCGCGACGCCGGGCGGTTGTCGGCGATGCGGAAGTAATAGTTGCGCCGCGCGATCCCGTAGGCGTCCGCCATGTGATGTGGCGCCTTTGCAAAGGCGCGCGCCGTAGCGGCGACAGTCTGCGGCCCGATGGCCCCATCCACCGTCACCTGTTCGCCCATCTGGTTCAGCAACCGCTGCAGGATCTTTACCGCGTTGCCACCCGCATTCACGTACATGTCAAAGACCGTGGCGTGCAGCGGCTCCGGCAATTCGGCGATGCGCGGTTTCAGGAAGTAATGTGTCAGGAAGATCGTCACCGCCTGTTCGCGGGTGATCTGGCGCACATCGGCGGCATCGACGCGCCCGTTGCCATCCAGGTCCAGCCCAAGACGGCGCATTGTATGTATCGTGACACCATATTTCGTGGCACCGCCCGGATCGTCCGGATCGTTGACATATCCGCCCTCGCGGGCAACGATTTCCTCGGCCATCCTGAGGACACGGGGGGTCAGAGTCGACATCCAGTCTCTCCTGCTCGGTTCACTCTCGATGGCCTGAGGGTGCGCCGCAGCTCTTAACCAATCCTCACAGGACCGTACGTTGCATGACCGCTGACGAGATCATCGCCCTTCTGGGCCTGTCACCGCACCCCGAAGGCGGGCATTACAGGCAGACATGGGAGGCCGACACCGGCAGCGGCGAGCGCGCGCCGGGAACCTGCATCTATTTCCTGCTGAAAGGGGAAGAGCGCAGCCATTGGCACCGCGTCGATGCCGGCGAGATCTGGCACTACTACGCCGGCAGCCCGCTGCGCCTGATGCGGTCCGCAACCGACAATGGCCCACGCGACGACATGGTTTTGGGACCGGACCTGGCCAGGGGTCAGCGCCCGCAGGGCATCGTCGAAGCCGGTCACTGGCAGGCCGCGCACTCCCTGGGCGACTGGACCCTTGTGGGCTGCACCGTCTCACCTGGCTTCCGCTTCGAAGGTTTCGAACTCGCCGCGCCGGGGTTCAACATTCCCGGATGACGCGCACGAAAACGCCCGGGGCACTGGGCCCCGGGCGCAATTGCTTTGCCCTTGCAGCGAGTTACTCCACCCGTTCCATTTCGGACAGCTGATCGCTGGTGAACGGCGTGACGACGGCGTAATCCGCCTCGCTCACCATGATCATCTTGGTTTCATCCATCGGCAGCATGACAAACTTGTCACCCACCCCCAGGAAACCGCCGACCTCGGCCACGAGGCCCATGATCTCGCCGTTCTCGTCGACGATGAAATCGTCGATCGAGCCGATGCGCGTCCATTCGTCGGCCACGGTGTCATAGCTCACGTTCACGTCCCAATCGACGCTTTCCGAGGCGGACAGGGTGTAGATCGGCGCACCGACGATCACCGAGGCCTTGACCGGCGCGGTCAGCCCGGTGTCCGCCTTTGCCGTATCCGTGGCATCCGCTTTTGGTGCGGCCGGATCGTCGCTCTCGGCCATATCCTTGTCGGTCATCTCCGGATCGTCGGATTTGGCGACGTCCGGGTCAGCGGCCATCGGATCCGCGGTGTCGGCCTGCTCCATCGGCATCGGGTCGGCGGCCGGGTCCATCGCATCACCGGTTTCGTGGCTTTCCGCCAGAGCGACAGCGGGGATGAGAGCGGTTGTAGCGACGGTCATCATGAAGCGTTTCATGTTGAACTCCTTCCGTTTTTTCCGTTCGATCTGCCTGAAGAACGTGTCTCTTTTCGCTCATGTTCCCCGCTATATTTTTTTCGACTGCCGGAACTTCAGCCGCGTCCGTGCGTATGCACGAACTCCAAAAGCTGGGCGGTCGACGCGTCCTTTCCCTCGACCGGCGCAGCCCCCGTCACCATCGGCCCAAGGGCGGTCGCAAGCTCCTTGCCCAGCTCCACCCCCCATTGGTCGAAGGAGTTGATGCCCAGAATCACCCCTTCGACAAAAACCCGGTGTTCATAAAGCGCGATGATCTTGCCCAGCGTTTCGGGGTCCAGCAGCGGATAGATCAACGTGGTCGACGGACGATTGCCCGGGAACACCCGGTGCCGCGCCTGCCGTTCCAACTCGTCGCCTTCGAACTTGTCCGCCACCTTGCCGCGCGCCTCGTTCAGCGACCGGCCGCGCATCAGTGCCTCGGACTGGGCAAGGCAGTTGGCCACCAGCAGGTCGTGGTGATGTTTCAGATCAGCTTCATGGCCTTTTGCCGCGACAAGAAATTCCGCCGGGATCACCCGCGTGCCCTGGTGAATCAGTTGGTAAAAGGCGTGCTGACCGTTCGTGCCCGGCTCTCCCCAGACCACCGGACCGGAGTGATAGGGCAGATCGGCGCCGTCCATGCTGACGCCCTTGCCATTCGATTCCATTTCCAGCTGTTGCAGGTAGGCGGGCAGGCGCAGCAATCGGTTGTCATAGGGCAGCACCGCGCGCGTGGCATGGCCCAGCACCTGGTTGTGCCAGATGCCCACCAGCGCCAGCAGCACCGGCAGGTTCTCGGCCAGGGGTGCCGTCTGAAAATGGCGGTCCATCTTCATGCCGCCGGTCAGGAAGGCGCGAAACCCCTCCGGCCCCACTGCCAGCATCAGCGACAGACCGATCGGCCCCCAGACCGAGTAGCGTCCGCCGACCCAGTCCTCGAATCCGAACACGCGCTCCGCCGGAATTCCGAATTCCGCTGCCTTTTCCTTGTTCGACGACAGCGCCACGAAACGCCCCTCGTCCGACACGCCCTTGCCGGCCAGCCAGGCCTTGGCGGTGCGCGCGTTGGTCATCGTCTCGATGGTGGTGAAGGTCTTGGAGGCAACGATGAACAGCGTTGTTTCGGGGTTACACAGCGCCAGCTTGTCCGCAATATCTGCGCCATCGACATTCGACACGAAATGCGTGCGCGGCCCGTCGTGATAAGGCGCCAGCGCCAGCGTCGCCATGACCGGGCCAAGGTCTGAGCCGCCGATGCCGATATTGACGACATCCGTGATGCCCGAGCCGCGAACCTCGCGCGCCAGGGCCTCCATGCGGCCCAGCGTCTCCAGCACCGGCGGCATCACGTCCACGCCATCCACCCGCACTTCGGCCCCGTCCAGGTTGCGCAGCGCTGTGTGCAGCACCGCGCGCCCCTCGGTCTCGTTGATCTTTTCCCCGGCGAACATCGCGTCCCGACGGGCCGCCACGCCGCGCGCCTCGGCTAGGGCCAGCAGGCCTGCGCGCACCTCGGCGTCGATCTGCGTCTTGGAATAGTCGAAGAGCATATCCTCTGCGGACAAAGAGAACGCCCCTGCCCGGCCCTCATCCGCGAACAGCGTTTCGATCCGGCGCTCGCCGATGCCTGTGGCCAGTGTTTTCAGTTCTTCGAACATTCCATCCCCCTCGCCGCCCGTGATGCGACCCTTTGAACATGTGCCCACCCCATAGCAGGCAAAAAATGACAGATTTGCGACCCCGGCGCGCAGCTTACGGCGCCCAGTGCACCCGCGCCTCGGACAGGACCGCGTTGATCGGCGCCTCTGCGACCGGTTTGCCGCGCGCGCTTTCCAGCGCGGCACGCTTGTCCTCGCCAAAGATCAGGACGTGTTTGGACAGCGCCCCGTTCAGCACCGGGGCGCTCAACGTGATGCGCGGCTCGGGCGCGCCCGGCGCCCGCATTGGCAGCAGGACGGGCGCTTTGGCGGACAGGGCCTCTTCCAGCCGGTCCGCCCCCGGAAAGATCGAAGCCGTGTGCAGATCGGCCCCCATGCCCAGAAGAACCACCGCCAGAGGCAGTTCCTCGGCAATTGGCGCCTGCAGCGCCTCTAGCGCCCCTTCCGGCTGTTCCGCCGGGGCATAGAGCGGCAGGTACCGCGCCGCTTGCGCCCGATTGATCAGCAGCCGCTCACGCAGAAGGCCGGTGTTCGACCGCGGGCTGTCCTCTGGCACCCAGCGTTCATCGGTCAGCAGCACGTCGACACGCGACCAGTCAAGGTCGACGGTGTTCAGATCGTCGAAGACCGGCCCGGGCGAGGTCCCGCCCGGCACCGCGAAACCGACCCGGTCGCGCTGGGACAGGGCCTGCCGCAAATCGCCGGCCAGTTGGTTGGCCAGGTCGATGACCAGCATCTCCCGGTCCTGGTACTCGATGAATTCGTAACTCATGCTCCCGGCCTCCCTTGCCTTGCCAGGCTCATACGCGGATGTCGCGCCAGCGGCGCCCGTCGCGATGCATCAGCATCAACGCATCATCCGGCCCGGCCGAGCCCGGGTCATAGGGTTTCGGCACCTCGCCCCGGCTCTGCCATCCGGCGATGATCGGGTCGGTCCAGGCCCAGGCGGCCTCGACCTCGTCACCGCGCATGAACAGGGTCTGATTGCCCCGGATCACGTCCATGATCAACCGCTCGTAGGCATCGGGAACCTCTTCCGCTTCCGGCCCCAGCGCCTCGGCAAAGCTCATGTCCAGCGGCACATCCACCAGCCGCATGCCGCCCGGCCCCGGTTCCTTGATGGTCACGCCCAGTGTCATGCCCTCATTGGGCTGCAACCGGATCGACAACACGTTGCGATGCGTGCCCGCCTCGGGGCCAAAGATCGAATGCGGTGCATCCTTGAAGACCACGGCGATCTCGCTGGCCCGGGCCCGCAGCTTCTTGCCCGTGCGCAGGTAGAAGGGCGTTCCGGCCCAACGCCAGTTCGAGATATGACATTTCATCGCGACGAAACTCTCGGTGGTCGACCGCGGATTTTCCACATGTGCGCGATAACCGGGTTGGTCGTCATCCGCGTCGTATTGGCCGCGCACGATATGATGATAGTCCACCGGGTCCAGCGCCCGGATCACTTTGAGCTTTTCGTCCCGCACCGAATCCGGCTCGAACCGCGCGGGCGGTTCCATCGCGATCAGGCACAGCAACTGCATCAGGTGGTTCTGCACCATGTCCCGCATGGCGCCGGACTTGTCGTAGTAGCCACCACGCCCGCCCACGTCGACGGTTTCGGCCACGGTGATCTGGATGTGATCGACGTATTGCGCGTTCCACAGCGGTTCGAACAGCATGTTGCCGAACCGTACCGCCATCAGGTTCTGGACCGTTTCCTTGCCCAGGTAGTGGTCGATCCGATAGATCTGATCCTCGTGAAAGTGCTGGCGCAGGGTCGCGTTCAGCGCTTTGGCGCTGTCCAGGTCATGTCCAAAGGGTTTCTCGACCACCACGCGGCTTTCGTCATCCGCCAGCCCGAAATGCCGCAGCCGTTCCGCCAGCGCACCGAACAGCGCCGGCCCAACCGAGAAATAAAACGCCCGCACCGTCCCCGGCCGCAGATGTGTCTTCAGCGCCTCCCAGCCACCTTCCCCCATCGCGTCGACCGCCTCGTAGTCGATACGTTCGAGGAATTGTTCCAGCGTGCCGTCCTCGCAATGACGGCCACCGCCGAACTCGCGCGTGGCCTCGGCCACCATGCGCCGAAACCCTTCGGTGTCCATGTCGCTGCGAGCGGCACCGATGATCCGTGCGTCCTCGGGCATCTGGCCGCTGCAAAAGCGCCTGAACAGCCCCGGCAGGATCTTGCGCCGGGCCAGATCGCCCGTCGCCCCGAAAATCACCAGATCGAAAGGGTCGACCGGAATTACGCGTGAAACCATGAGTCCCCTGCCTTTCCTGTTGGGCGGCGCGGGCCGCCTCTTGCCTTCGGCAATGTTCCGTTAGCGCTAACGCATCCTGTTCGCGCTTCGAATACCCCATGTTCGTTTCAAAGTCTAACACCCAATTGATGCATCACAATGGCGTCAGGCGGAATCTTGTGACTGGCACAGGCTTTGCCTACTGCGTACGCCTTGGGTGACGAATTGAAGGACTGGAAATGAAAGACGCTTCCACCGCCAATATCGACAAGTTCAAGGACCCGGCCCACACCGCCAAGGGTGAGCCGCGCGCGCATGTGGCCCTGTCCGATCCCCAGACGCTGTGGTTCAACACCGGCACGCTCTGCAATATCGAATGCCTGAACTGCTACATCGAAAGCTCGCCCGATAACGACAAGCTGGTCTATATCACCGCGGACGAAGTCACCGAGTATCTCGACCAGCTTGAGGCGCGAAACTGGGGTGTGGCTGAGATCGGATTCACCGGGGGCGAGCCCTTCATGAATCCCCAGATGATCGAAATGACTCGCCGCAGCCTCGCCCGGGGGTACCAGGTCCTGATTCTGACCAATGCCATGCGGCCGATGATGCGCCCCATCGTGCGCGAAGGACTGCAGGCACTACAGGCGGAATATGGCGACCGGCTCACGCTGCGCATCTCGCTTGATCACTGGTCGGCGCGCCAACACGATGCCGAACGTGGCGCGGGCACATTCGAGAAAACACTCGAAGGGATGCGCTGGCTGCGCGATACCGGCATCCGCATGGCGGTCGCCGGCCGCACCATGTGGGACGAGACCGAAGCGCAGTCGCGCGATGGCTTCGCCCGCCTGTTCCGGACCGAGGGGTTCGACATCGACGCACATGATCCGGGCATGACCGTCCTCTTCCCGGAAATGGATCTCAGCGTCGAGGTGCCAGAGATCACCACCGCCTGCTGGGGCATTCTCGACAAGCATCCGACACAGGTGATGTGTTCCTCCTCGCGCATGGTGGTCAAGCGCAAGGGCGCCGCACGCCCCTCTGTCGTGGCCTGCACCCTCCTGCCCTACGAGCCGGAATTCGACCTGGGCGAAACCCTTGAGGCGGCAGAACGCGACGTCTCGCTGAACCATCCCCATTGCGCCAAGTTCTGCGTCCTTGGCGGGGCCAGCTGTTCCGCCTAGCGGCTGGACACGACGTCCCGGCAAGCCCCCGCCGAACCGCCGATCCAGCTTGCGCCGCCCCCTGCCCCGTGTCACTCCTCCGGCACCGAGCAGGAGAGACAGATGGCAGCGCGCAAGATCATCATCGACACCGACCCCGGCCAGGACGACGCCGTGGCCATCCTCCTGGCCCTTGCATCACCCGCCGAGCTCGAGGTCCTGGGAATCACCGCCGTCGCCGGCAACGTGCCCTTGGAACTCACCGCGCGGAACGCCCGCATGGTCTGCGAGTTGGCGGGCAAGCCCGAGACCCCTGTCTTTGCCGGATGCGACAGGCCCCTTGCGCATGACCTGGTCACCGCCGAACATGTCCACGGCAAGACCGGCCTCGACGGACCCGACCTGCCCGAGCCGACCATGCCGCTGCAGGACGGCGATGCCGTCGACTTCATCATCGACACCCTGCGCGCCCAGCCGGAAAAGACTGTTACGCTCTGCCCTCTGGGTCCGCTGACCAACATCGCTGCTGCCCTGCAACGCGCGCCCGACATCGCGACGCGCATCCAGGAAATCGTCCTGATGGGCGGCGCCTACTTCGAGGTGGGCAACATCACGCCCGCTGCCGAGTTCAACATCTACGTCGACCCGGAAGCCGCTGAAATCGTGTTCAAATGCGGCGCACCGATCACCGTCATGCCGCTGGACGTGACGCACAAGGCGCTGGTCACATCCGCCCGGAACGAGGCCTTTCGCGCCCTCGGAACCCCGGTCGGCATCGCCGTCGCCCAGATGACCGATTTCTTCGAACGCTTCGACAAGGAAAAGTACGGATCGGACGGTGCCCCGCTGCACGACCCCTGTGTCACCGCCTACCTGCTGCAACCCGATCTCTTTTCAGGACGGTTCATCAACGTCGAGACCGAGACCCGCTCCGACCTGACGCGCGGCATGACGGTGGCTGACTGGTGGGGCGTCACCGACCGCGCCCCCAACGCCATGTTCATGGGCGATGTCGATGCAGACGGCTTTTTCGCCCTGCTGACCGAAAGGCTGGCGCGGCTATGAAATCCCTCCACCTCGCTGGCGAAGCGGATGCTGACAAGCTGCTGCCGCTCGTCGCAGCCTTCCATACCGAAATGGGCTATGGCACCGACGACGAGCATCGCGCCACCGCCATCTCGCCGTTGCTGCAGGGATCGCCCCACGGCGCCGCCTGGCTGATCGGCCCGCGCCGCGCACCGGTAGGCTATATCGTGCTGACCTTCGGATGGTCGGTCGAGTTCGGTGGGCTGGATGCCATCGTTGATGAGCTGTACGTCCGCCCCGCCGTGCGCGGGCGTGGCATGGGGATCGAGGCGCTGGACGGCATCGCCAAGGCCATGCGCGAGGCGGGCGTGCGTGCCCTGCACCTGGAAGTCGACCGCGAGGACGAACGCGCGCAGCGCTTCTATGGCCGCGCGCGTTTCAAGCCCCGTGATCGCTACATCTTCATGAGCCGGGTGCTCTGAGCCCGGCTCACATCGCGCTCACGACGATCACCATGAGGATCGAGTAGAGCATGATGCCCCCGCCGATCAGCCAGATCGGATAGTTGCGCCCGACGCTTGCCTTGGCCAGCTCCTTGGCCTGGTAGATCAGGTCGGGCCATGTGTAGCTGACAAAATCGCCCTGGGTGAAGACCGCCTTGATGCGCTCGTGCTCGTCCACCACCGGCAGGCGGCGGAAGCGCTCGTTCGACATGATGCGCAGCCAGTCGATGACCTCGTCGGTTTCCCGCGCCACGCGTGGATCGCGGGTCGTGATCTCCTCCAGCGTCAGGCTGGCGGCGTCGGCATTCCGGGCCACGACCTTGCGAAGGATGTCGCGTTCCGTTGCCACGCCCAACACGCGATTGTCCGGATCCACCACGACAACCGAACCGAAATTGCGTTCGTTCATCGCCTGCGCGGCGGTCGTGACCAGCGTGTCCGGCGAAAACGTCAGCGGCTGCGGCTTCGAGGCAAACTCGGGCCGGTCCATCAGGCGCATCGCGTAGGCATTGTCCGTCTGCATCGTCTTGCTCCTGTTCGTTGCGTCCCCGACAACCATAGCCCTCGGACAGCCAGGGCAAGACTGCTGGCGCAACCGTGATCGGGCCCCTATATCTCGGGCATGACCTTGCAGATCCCCTTCGACAATTCCTATGCCCGCCTGCCCGAGGGCTTCTTTGCGCGTCTCGGCCCCACCCCGGTCAAGGCGCCGCAAACCGTGGCCTTCAACCACGACCTGGCCGATCTCCTTGGCATTACCGGCGCCGAGGACCCCGCGCTGGCAGCCCAATTCGGCGGCAACGCCGTGCCGGAAGGGGCCGAGCCGCTGGCCCAGCTTTATGCCGGCCACCAGTTCGGGCAGTTCAACCCCCAGCTGGGCGACGGACGCGCCCTGCTGCTGGGCGAGGTCGTCGGCACCGATGGCATCCGCCGGGACATCCAGCTCAAGGGCTCCGGCCCGACCCCCTTCTCTCGCCGTGGCGATGGCCGGGCCTGGCTGGGACCGGTCCTGCGTGAATACGTCGTCTCCGAGGCGATGCACGCGCTTGGCGTCCCGACAACCCGCGCGCTGGCCGCGATCCGCACGGGCGAGGAGGTCATCCGCGAACGTCCCCTTCCCGGCGCCGTCCTGACCCGCGTGGCGCAAAGCCATATCCGGGTGGGCACCTTCCAGGTCTTTGCCGCGCGCCAGGACAACGATCGTCTGCAGACGCTCTACGACTACACGGTCGACCGCCACTACCCGGATGCACGCGACCCGCTGGACCTGCTGAACGGCGTGATCGAACGGCAGGCGCAGCTGGTGACGCAATGGATGGGCGTCGGTTTCATCCACGGGGTGATGAACACCGACAACTGTGCGCTGTCCGGCGAAACCATCGACTACGGGCCTTGCGCCTTCATGGATGCCTATGACCCGGACACGGTGTTTTCCTCGATCGATCGGTTCGGCCGCTACGGCTATGCCGCTCAGGCCGATATCATCGTCTGGAACATGGCGCAGCTGGCCACCGCGCTGGTTCCGCTGATGCCCGACACCGACAAGGCTGTCGTGGATTTCACCAAGGCCGTGCACGCCATGCCCGACCGTCTGCGCGCGCTTTGGCTGGAGCGGTTCGGGGCCAAGATCGGCCTGTCCACCCCGACGCAGGAGGACCTGTCGCTGATCGGCGACCTGTTGACCCTGATGCATAAGGGCGGCGCCGATTTCACCAATACCTTCCGCGCCCTGACGGATGGCGATGCTCGCGACCAGTTCACCGACCGTGCGGGCTTTGGCGCATGGGAGGCACGCTGGCAGGCGAGACTGGAACAGGAGGAGACCCCGCAGGCGCTGATGCGCGCGGTGAACCCGGTTCTTATCCCCCGCAACCATCGAGTCGAACAGATGATCGAGGCCGCAGTGGCGGGCGACGATGCGCCATTCCACCGCCTGAACGCCGCGCTTTCGGCGCCATTCGACCTGAACGAAAGCTATGCCGACCTGCGCCGCCCGCCGTCGAGCGGCGAAAAGGTCCGTGCGACCTTTTGCGGGACATGACCCACCGGACGTGACCCCGCCCCGGGCCTGACCCGGGGCCTCTGCCCAAGCCTAGCCTTCTTTGCGCAGAGTCTCCTGCCCGGGACCGGGCGGGACCTCTGCCCGCGTCTTGCGGCGCCGGTTGATCAGCACGATCCCCACGGCCGTCAGCGCCAATGCGCCCAGGAAATCCGGCCCCACCGGCTCGTCGAAGACCAGCCAGCCGAAGACCACGGCCAAGACCGGGGACAGAAAACTGAAAGAGGCAATGTCCGACGCCGGATAGATCCCCATCAACCGTAACCAGAACAGGAAGCCGAGCGAAGCCACCAAAGTCCCGTAAACCAGCCCGAAAAGGCTCAACAGGTCGGTCTCTCGCCACAGCGGTCCAAAGAGCGGCGCCACCACGCAGAGCACCACCGCCGAGACCGCAAGCTGCCAGAACAGCTGTCCCTCGGCATTCAGCTCCGAGGTGCGAGTCAAACGTACGTTCAGTGCAATTCCCGCCCAGGCCCATGAGGCCAGCAGCGCCAGCAGGTCGCCGCGGATGTCCCCCGCCCCCCGGCTCTGCGGATCCGCCAGCGCCCAGCCCACCCCGGCCATCGCCAGAACCAGCCCCAGCAGACGCCGCGAAGACAGCCGCTCACCCGGCAGGGTGAAATGCGCCACCAGGGCCAGCCAGACAGGCATGGCGTAAAAGGTGATCGAGGCGCGCGAGACGCTGGTCAGGTCCAGCGAGGTGAACAACAGGATGAACTCGACACTGAACAGACCACCCAGAAACAGCCCCGACCACAGCGTGCGCCGCAAGCCTGTGATCCGCCGACCGCTGACCAGCAGCCAGATCCCCAGCACCGCCAGCGCCAGGGTCGAGCGCAGCCCCGCCGCAAAGACCGGGCCGATCCCGGCATTGGTCAGCTTGATCGCCACCTGGTTGAAAGCCAGGACATTGGCAAAAACCACCATCCCCACCGCACCGGCGAGGTCCATCTGTTGCTTGCGTTCCATGCCCTCTTGGACACCCGGACGCCGGCAAGGTCAATCCGCCGCCGACGCTCCCCCTGTGCGCGGCGGCAAACATCTGTCACAGTCTTCCAAGGGAGATCATCGGCTGAGAGGAGAAAGCACATGGGTCTGATGGGAACACTGGCAAAACTCGCCATCGGTTACGCCGCCGCACGCGGGGTCGATCGTCTGTCCGGCGGCCAGGGGCTTGGCAGTCTCCTGGGCGGCGGCGCGCAGGTTCCGGCGAAAACGCCGACCGCGACGCTGCAGGCACAGATGGGCAAGCTGATGGGCGGCCAGGCACCCCAGGGCGGCGGCTGGCAGGAGATGATGGAAGCGGCGCAGAAAAGCGGCTTTCCCGGCATGCCCGGCGCCGGTGGCGCAGGGGTCAATCCCTTGGCCGACATGATGAAGAACATGCAGACCGGTGGCATGGACCTGTCCGCCTTCACGGGCCAGGCCGGTAGCGGAAAGGGTGGCGGGCTGCTGTCGCAACTGGGCGAAGGTGGCTCCGGCATGGCCGGAATGCTTGCGGCCTTCGCGGGGTCGGCGGCCCAGGCCCAGGGCAAGGGCGCCGCCGGGTTGATGGACGCCATGAACGCCCATTCCACCGCGCCAGAGGCCGAAGCAGCCGCTGCCCTGATGCTGCGTGCGATGATCCAGGCCGCCAAGAGCGACGGCGGCATCGACAAGGCCGAACAGGCCAAGATCCTCGAAACACTGGGCGAGGATGCCGATCCCGAGGACCGCGCCTTCATCCAGGCGCAGCTGAAGGCCCCGGTCGATCCCGAGGCCTTGGCCTCGGAAGTCCCCGAAGCGCAGCGCATGCAGGTCTATTCCGCCTCGCTGATGACGATCCGCGTCGACACCCAGGCCGAGGCCGAATACCTCGACACACTCGCCAAGGCCATGCAGCTCGACGAGGCGGTGGTGAACATGCTGCACATGCAGATGGGCCTGCAACCGCTCTACGGTTAAGACATCCATGACACGCACCCCGGCCTTCGGCCTCGGCCTCGCGCTGGCCGGGGCGCTGATCCTGACACCCGACGCGCTGCTGATGCGGCTGTCGGGCATGTCCGGCTTTCAGATGCTGGGCTGGCGCGGGATCTGCATGGCACTCATCTTCCTCGCCGCCTGGGCCCTGACCAGCCGGACCCACCGCGCCGACCTGACCGGGGTTGCCGCGCCGACCGCGCTCATGGTGATTGCCTGCCACGCGCTGAACGCGATGCTGTTCCCGATCGGCATCGCTGTTTCACCGGTGGCGCCGGTGCTTCTCGGCGTGGCCAGCGTGCCGGTCTGGGCGGCGCTTCTGACCCGCCTCCTGCACGGCGAGACAACCTCGCGCGCCACCTGGATCGCCATTCTACTGGTGCTGGCCGGACTGACGCTCGCCGTGACGGACAAGGGCGCGGCTGCACTGGATGCAGCCGCACTGACGGGCGCCGCTTGCGGTCTTGGCGTGGCTTTCGCTCTGGCGCTCAACTTCGTCACCCTGCGTCATAATCCGGACATGCCCCTGCTGCTGGCCATCGGCCTGGGCGCTCTGATCGCCGGGACGACAGGCTGGGCCGTCACTGGCCCCGCGCAGATGACACAGGGCACGCTCTGGGCCATCCTCGTGGCCAGCATCCTGGTCCTGCCGCTGTCCTTCTTTGCCCTCAGCCAGGCGTCCCGCCACACCGCCGCCGCCAATGTCAGCCTTCTGTTGCTGCTCGAAACCGTGCTCGCCCCGATCTGGGTCTGGCTCGGCACCGGCGAGGCTCCTTCGCGCCGGATGATCCTGGGGGGCGCCGTGGTCATCGTCACCCTGGCCGTCTACGTCGCACGCGCCCGCCGCGTTCGAGGCTTGGCCTCGCCCGCCGCTTTGCCTAAAACGGGCGCCAGACCAACGACTCCGGGCCCATGACCGATAGCATCTCAGACCGCTGCACCGCCAAGGGCCTGCGCATGACCGACCAGCGCCGGACCATCGCCGAGGTGCTGGAACGCGCGACCGATCACCCGGACGTTGAGGATCTCTATGCCCGTGCCTCTGCACGCGATCCCAATATCTCGATCGCCACGGTCTATCGCACCGTCAAGCTCTTCGAAGAGGCCGGCATTCTCGAAAGGGTCGATTTCGGAGACGGCCGCGCCCGCTACGAGGACGCGGAACGCGAACACCACGATCACCTGATCGATCTCAACAGCGGCGAGGTGATCGAATTCGTCGATCCCGAGATCGAGGCACTTCAGGAAAAGATCGCGGAAAAACTGGGCTACCGGCTCAAAGGCCACCGCATGGAGCTCTACGGCGTCCCGCTCAAGAAACGCTGACAGGGCCCACCCCGACTGCCGATCTTAGTTCTGGTGAGGCCAGAAGCTGCACTCCACCGAGCCACCCTCACCCACGCGGGGCAAAACCGTCATCTGGCGAGATGCGGATAAGTGCGCGCGGAAGCGCCCATTGCTTCAACCGCCCCGTCCCCGCCAGCCGATCACGCCAGTGCGATGGACACGCGCCGGTTCTGCTTGCCCTTGTTCTCGATCTTGCCCAGCTTCAGGGCGCCGATTTCCCCGGTGCGCGCGACATGGGTGCCGCCGCAGGGCTGCAGGTCCACCTGCTCGCTGCCCGAGCCGATCCGGACCAGCCGGATCTGCCCCGCGCCGCGTGGCGGCTGAACGGACATCGTCTTGACCAGTTCCGGACGTGCATCCAGTTCCGCCTCGGTGATCCAGCCTTCCGTCACTTCCAGGTCGCGGTCGACCAGCCGGTTCAGGGCCTCTTCCACCGCATCACGGTCCTGTGGCGGTTCGGGCATCTTGAAATCAAGACGCCCTGTCCCGGCCCCGATCTGCCCGCCTGTCACAGGCAACGGGATCACCACGCTCAGGAGGTGCAGCGCGGTGTGAATGCGCATGTGCTTGTGTCGCCGTTCCCAATCCAGCATCTGGACCAGTTTCGTCCCGACCGCCGGCAGCTGTGCCGGTTCCGCCGGCACGAGGACGCAAGCGCCCCCATCGCCCTTGACCGCGGTCGCGATCTCCAGCGTCCGACCATCCCATTCCAGCCAGCCGCTGTCACCCGGCTGGCCGCCACCGGTCGGATAGAAGAGGGACTGCGACAACACTATGCCGCCCTCGTCGGTCAGGGCCACGACCTCGGCAGGCGCATCGCGCAGGTAGGGATCGTCGCGGTAGAGCAGGGTCTGGTTCATCCGTCCTCGCCATCCTCTGCGACGCGCTCATCCCCCATGATGGCATTGGACTTGCGCGCCACCGGGCGGGACTGCCCCGATTGGGCATCGCGTTCCTGCGATGCGCTCCAGCGGCTTTCCACCGCGTCGGCCAGCACCTCCGGATTGCGCAACCACAGATCACGCTGCGCAAAGGGAATCTCGATACCCTCGCGGGCGAACTCCTCGACGATCTGGTGACGCATCTCGGTCTTGACCGCCAGGCCCTGTCCCACGTCAAGCAGGATCGCCCGGATACGGAAATCCAGCGAGTCCGCGCCAAAACCCATGAAATCCACCGCCGGCGCCGGGTTCATCAGAACCATGTCGTGCTGGCGCGCAATGTTCAGAAGAATGCGCTCGGCCTTGCGCGTGTCGGTGCCGTAAGCCACCCCAACGTCGATGATGATCCGTCCCAGCGAATTGCCGCGGGTGTAGTTCGACACCGTCCCCGACACGAGGTCGGCGTTGGGAATGATCATGTCGTAGCGGTCGAAGGTTTCAAGCCGGGTCGAGCGGACAGAGATGTCCTTGACGATCCCGTGGGTGCCGTTGACCTCGATCCAGTCGCCTTCGCCGATGGGTCGTTCGATCAGAAGGATGATCCCCGAGACAAAGTTCGACACGATGTTCTGCAGGCCGAAACCGATACCGACAGACAACGCACCCGCAACGATCGCCAGCGACGAGAGGTCCAGCCCCCCGGCCGTGACCGCGATAATGACCGCCAGGAAAACCCCGACATAGCCCACGCCGGACACGATGGCGTTTTGTGCGCCCTGGTCCATCTTGGTCTTGGGCAGGACCGACGTCCGCAGGGCCCCCTGCATCAGCCGGGTCAGCATGTACCCGGCGGCAAAAACCAGCACCACCACGATGATCGAGGTCGGCGAGATGCGTGTGTCTCCCAGGGAAATCCCCTCCTGCGCACGGGCCCAGATCTCTGTCAGGTCGGCGACGCGCGCGCCCCAGATCAACGCCAGCAGGGGCAGCGCGGCCAAGGACAGGATAAACCCTGCCAGCACCGGAAGCAGGCTCTCGGAATGGTCCGGCTGACGGCCCAGGATCAACTCGTGCAGGTTGTTGATGAAACGCTGCAGCACCATGACAAGGCCGACAAGCGCCAGCGTCGCGATGGTCGGATAGACCAGTGCCTCGCCCACCTTGAAATAGCCGATGGCAGCCATGATCGGGCCGATGATGCCGACGATCTGGGTGATCCGGCCCAACAGCTTGGCAAAGCGCAGCCGGAAATCCCCGGCGCCTTCCTCGCGCGCGGCGTCGGATCCGACCATTGCCGCGTCGTTGCGCAAGCGGCCAAGGCGGAACAGCAAAAAGGCCGACAGCACCAGTATAGGGAATTGCACCACGGCCGCCGTCTGGGGCGAATACCCGTCCAGTTCGATCAGCGTGGCGACCAAGGATTCCATCACGTAGAGCACAGCCAGCAGGTTCGACAGGCGGCGCGCCTTGGGGCGTTCCTCTGCCGGCAGCGGCAGGGCCGCCACCTCATCGTCCTTGTTGAAGGCCTGGTCCGCCAGCCAGCGGATTCCGAACAGCATCGCAGCCCAGAGCGGCAGCTTGTTCAGCAGCACGTCCCATTCGTCGATGGCGAATCCGGTCGCTGCCACCGCCTGCAGCAGGGCAACGATCCCCAGGTAGGGCAACAGGATATGGCCCAGAGAGACCAGGAACCGGAACACACCCGTGCCGCGCCGCGTGCCTGCGCGCAGTTTCTCGACACCGGCGCGCGCCCAGTACTGGCCCCGCGCGATCAGCATGATGCCGATCACCAGGTACAACAGCACGCTGGGCGCGTTCCGCACGGCCGCCCGGCGGTTGGCAGGCGTGCTGACGTTCTGCACGATCTCCTGCCAGAGCGTGACAAAGGTGGTCTGGACGTTCTGAAGGGCGCCCGGCCAATGCACCGGGTTCAACGGTGACGGCCCGAATTCCAGCAGCGCATCGGCCTGCCGTTCCCGAATGATCCGGTCGATCCCGCCGATGATCGCATCGGCGCGGGAATAGGCAGCTTCAGCCCTCAGAACCGGAGCCCGCTGTTGGGCCAGTTGCTGGTTCAAGACCGCCCGCTGCTCCGAGATCTCCGCAGTCTCGGTGCCATCTTCCGGCTCCGGACCAAGCGCATTGATCTGCGCCTGCAGGGTCTGGATACGAGAGGCATTGGCGTTCTGTGCTGCCAGGAATTGTTCCCGCCAGTCCGCCACCTGCGTGCGCAGGGTCTCCAGCCGGTCGTCAGAGGCGCGCTCGGCGTCGATCATCGCCTCGGCCCGCGTGGCGATCGTGTCCCAAGCGGAATAGTCGGGCGTCGTGGCCTGCTGGGCCAGGGCCGCCGCGGTCCACAGAAAAAGCGACAGGGCAAGCGCCGTCAGCGCCCGCAGAAAGAAACGGGAAGTGGAGGTCATGCGTCCTCGAATACACCGGGAATGCTGGACGGTCCGCGCGTCATCCAGGGCGGGGTCGGCAGGCCCTTGTCGCGCAGAAAGTCCGGGTTGAACAGCTTGGACTGATAGCGGGTGCCATAGTCACAGAGCACGGTGACGATCGTGTGACCCGGCCCCATCTCGCGCGCCATGTGGATGGCGCCTGCGACGTTGATGCCGGTCGATCCGCCCATGCAGAGCCCTTCATCGGCCAGCAGGTCGAACACGATGGGCAGCGCCTCTTCGTCGCTGGCCTGGGTCAGGAAGTCGGGCTCGAACCCTTCGAGGTTGGCGGTGATCCGCCCCTGCCCGATCCCCTCGGAGATTGAGCTGCCCTCGGGTTTGGCCTCACCGTCCTTGTAGAGACTGTAGATACCGGACCCCATCGGATCGACGATCCCGCATTTCACGCCCTTTGGCTGCAGCGCCATGCCGACACCCGCCGCCGTCCCGCCGGAGCCAACCGCGCAGATGAAGCCATCGACCTTGCCACCGGTTTGTTCCCAGATTTCCGGGCCGGTGGTCTCGATATGGGCCTGGCGGTTGGCGACGTTGTCGAACTGGTTGGCCCAGATCGCGCCGTTGGGCTCGCTGGCGGCCAGTTTCTCGGCCAGCCGGCCCGAATAGCGAACATAGTTGTTGGGGTTCTTGTAGGGCGCAGCCGGCACCAGCACCAACTCGGCCCCCGCAAGACGCAGCATATCCTTCTTTTCCTGGCTCTGCGTCTCGGGCATGACGATGACGGTCTTGAACCCCATCGAGGCGCCCACCAGCGCCAGGCCGATCCCGGTATTCCCTGCGGTGCCTTCAACAATGGTGCCGCCGGGCGCAAGCTGTCCCTTCGCAATGGCATCCCTGATGATGTAGAGCGCCGCGCGATCCTTGACCGACTGGCCCGGGTTCATGAATTCCGCCTTGCCCCAGATCTCGCACCCCGTAAGCTCCGATGCCTTGCGAAGCCTGATCAGCGGCGTCTGTCCGACAGCTTGTGCGAGGTCCTGCGATTTGCGCATGACGTGTCCTTTCCGAAACGTGTTCCCATTGGTGTAGGGCCGAGGTCGGGGGAACTCAAGACGCAGCGGCGCGCCGTTCACGGCCGCGCCAGTCCGGCCCGCGCCATCGGCGTCCCGGGCGCGCCGCGATCAATGCACAGCGCAAGGCAGCCAACCGAGCGCGAACGCCCGCCGACCCATCCTGTAACCCGTTGAATCCGGGTCACTCCCTTGTGTCCTTACGATTGCCCGACCTGCCCCGCGCGCAAGTCCGCCCGCCGCGCCGCCACCCAGTTTATCAGCATTGCCAGCGGCAAGGCGTTGATCTCTCCCGTCTCAATCAGCTCCATCGCATGATCGAAAGTGACGACATGGCTGCGAATGTCCTCGTGCTCTTCGTCCAGCCCGCCGATCCTCTTGTCTCGACCGGACAGATCGCAAAGCCCCACGAAGGCATGATAGAATTCCGTGGTGTACCCCGGTGAGGCATAGCCCTTGCAGGCGGGCAGCAGGGCGTGCACCTCAAGCCCGGCCTCTTCGACCGTTTCGCGCCGGGCCGCCTCTTCGGGGCTTTCGCCGGCGTCGATGACACCGGCCACCGCCTCAAGCACCCAGGGGGCCGGATCGCCCCGATGGATCGGGCCAAAGCGCATCTGTTCGATCAGCAGAACCTTGTCCAGCACCGGGTCGTAGGGCAGCACAAGTGCCACGTCGAAAGCGATGAAACACTCCCGTTCCAGCGGCGCGCTCCATTCCCCGTCAAAGCGACGGTAGCGCAGGCGGAACGGGTCGATCCGGAAGAATCCGCGGTAGGGCCGACCGCGCAGCCCCTGGTAATCCACGTCCTCGATCCCGCTGGCGCGGCGCAGGGTCTGCGGCGCGCCCTCTGCGGCGATGTCCTGCGCCCAGGCCCGCGCGCGGAAAAACGGCAGCATCCCCGCCACCTCGCGCGCCGCATAGGCGCCGCGCCGGTCCATGACCTCCTGCGCGGCGCGCATCGTCACCCCGCCCCAACGGTCCAGCCAATCGTCCAGCGACCAGGGCGCCCCCGGTTTCCAGCGCTCCTCTGACACGGGGAAAAAGACCTCTGCCGCGCAAGACCCTGCCCCGGTCTCGACCGTCACGGGGCGCAATTCGTAGGCAAAACCGCCCTCGTAGTAATCCAGCGCCGCGCGATCCGCCTCGCTGAGCCCCCGCACGAGCAGCCCTTCGGCCCGCGCCCCGCGTTGCGCCACGATCATCGGAAAGGCCTGGCCCGCCGCCCAGAGCACCGCGTGATCGGCCAATTGCGCTGGCTCGACCTCGGGCGCATGGCCCAGCACCAGTTCCAGCAGCGGCAGATGCCGCAGCGTTCCGTAGAAAAACAGGTCTGACAAGGTTAACTCCAGCGTCTGCCCAAGGCCTCGGCCACGAGCGCGGCGACGATCCCGCCGCCCAGCAGCGTCACGATCACCTGCATGTCGAGAAGGATCATCCCGTAGTCCAGGCTGATCTCGAAGATGGCGGCAATCGCCTCGAACGGGGTGTCATAGCGGCGGGCAAAGGACAGGCGCACCATCTCGTTTACGCCCTGTACCAACAGGCCCACGATGACCATGACAATGGCGGCGGTGATACCGTTGTTGATCGCGGACGTGATGCCCTGCCCCGCCCGGGGCCCCAGGAAAAGCCAGCCGACCAGCACGCCTATCGCCGCGTTGACGTAGTTGAACCAGCCGAAATCGACGCTGAAGGGCACCAGGGGCCTGATCATGTCCGAGACGATCCATCCCAGCGCCGCGAGACCGAGGGCAGCAATCAGTTTCGCGGCGTTGGGCATAAGTCAGGCGGGCTTTGCGATGGTGATCTGGGTCACGTCACAGTTACCGCTGTGAAAGGTCGCCGCGCAAGAGGCCAGGTAGAAATTCCACATCCGGCGGAACCGCGCGTCGAATCCAAGGGCGGAAACTTCGTCCCAGCGGTCGTTGAAGGTCTCGTGCCAGCGGCGCAGGGTTTGGGAATAGCTCTCGCCGAATTCCAGGCTGCGGACCACCTGAAGGCCGGCACGCTCGACCTCGGCGCGCAGCACCTCGGGAGAAGGCAGCATCCCGCCCGGGAAGATGTACTTCTGGATAAAGTCCACACCCCGGCGGTAGATCTCCCACCGCTTGTGCTGCACCGTGATGATCTGCAACGTGGCGTGTCCACCGGGTTTCAGGCGCGCCTGCACGGTCTCGAAATAGGTGGGCCAGTATTTTTCGCCCACGGCCTCGAACATCTCGATCGAGGCGATCCCGTCATAGCTGCCGCGTTCGTCGCGATAGTCCTGCAGTTTCAGGTCCACCCGATCGGTCAACCCGGCCTTTGCGATCCGGTCCTGCGCATAGGCGAATTGTTCCTGGCTGATGGTCAGCCCGGTCACGCGCAATCCGCGCTCCCTGGCGGCATATTCGGCAAAACCGCCCCAGCCACAGCCGATTTCAAGCACATGATCGCCCGGCCTCGCCCCCATCTGGTCGATCATCGAGGCGTATTTCAACTCTTGCGCCTTTTCCAGGCTCTCCTGCCCGGTGCGGAACAGGGCCGAGGAATAGGTCATCGTGTCGTCCAGCCACAGGCCGTAGAAATCGTTACCCAGGTCGTAGTGATGGGCGATGTTCTTTTTCGCCTGCTTCCTGGAGTTCGATTGCATCCAGAACCGGAACCGCTCCCACATGCGCACCAGCCCACCGCCGGGGTAGCCGTCGAACATCTCCTCGTTGGCATGCACAAGGTCAAGGAAGGCCATCAGGTCCGGGGTGGACCACCAGCCGTCAAGATAGGCCTCGCAGAACCCAAGGTCGCCTTCGCGGATCAGCCGGGCAAAGATGTCGTCGTGATGCAGGTGCAGCTCTGCCACCGGGCCAGGCACACGACCCTCGGCACGAAACACGCGCCCGTCGCGCAGCACGAAATCAAGCCGGCCGCAGCCCATCCCACGGGCCATGTCGAAGACCCGCGCGAAGTACCGGGGCAGCCGTTCCTGCCCCTGGGTGTCTGTCAATAGCATAAGTTTCTTTCGAGAAGCCGATATTTTATCGAAGTTTATGGCCCAAACCACCTGTGGCAAGGATTTGTGCTTTGGATTTTCGTCAACATGGTGTTTTCTGGTATCAGTCCGGAGCGATACGTTCCCTCACAACGGGAGATGACAGATGAAGAAGCAATTGGTAGCGGTGTGCCTCATGGCTCTTGCAACCTCTGGATGTGGCAAGGTGATGAGTTTCGTTGGCGTCGAGAAGGGCGAGACCAAGGCTCCGCAAGCGCGACCGGCCATGACCCTGTCCGAACCCGTCCGCGAGGTGCAGCCCAAACCGGTTTCTGGTGGATCCTGGGAACGCAACGTGGCGCGCGACATCCCCTACTTCAACATGTCCGCCCTGCCCATCGCGGTCTATAGCGACGTCGAGTTCACGCAGAAGGTCGGCACCCTCGCCCCCGGCGAAGGCGGCTACGTCGAGACCTGTTCCGACGCCAAGCCGGTCTGCAAGATCGCCTATGCCGGCAATTCCAGCGGCTGGGTCAAAATGGACCGCATGGGCGGCGTGACCAACTGAGCCGTCCGGCACGGGATCAGAACCCGCGATTTTCATAGGCCGCAAGGGCGCGCTTGCGCCCTTCGTCTGCGTCGACGACCGGGTCGGGATAACCGTCACCGGCGGACAGCCCCCAGCTGACCGGGACCGCATCGAAATAGCTCAGCGCCTCTTCGGACGGGTGCCTGCGGTCTTCCGCGATCCAGCGGTCGATGTATTTTCTCTTGGGATCGAACTTTTCGCGCTGGGTGACGGGGTTGAAGACCCGGAAGTAGGGCGTCGCATCCGGACCGGAGCCGGCCGACCACTGCCAGCCCATCGCGTTCGAGGCCGGGTCCCAGTCGATCAGGCAATCCTCGAACCAGCGCATCCCGATCTTCCAGTGCGTCAGCAGATGCTTGGTCAGGTATGAGGCCACGATCATACGGGTGCGATTGTGCATCCGCCCGGTGACATACATCTCGCGCTGGCCGGCATCGACAAAGGGAATGCCCGTGCGCCCCTGTTTCCAGGCGATGACCTCCGGGCGGGTCTCGTCCTCGTTCCAGGGGAAGGCGTCCCATTCCTCGCGCCAGTTGCTGTCCAGCAGGTGCGGCGTGTGCCACATCAGGTGATAGGCAAACTCGCGCCAGGCCAGTTCCTTGAGAAAGGTCTCGGCCCCTTTCTTGCCGTCCTCCATCGCGCGCCGCCCGGCGTGCCAGCATTGGCGTGGAGTGATTTCCCCCAGTGCCAGGTTCTCGCTCAGGCAGGAGGTGCCATCGGTCCAGGGCAGATCACGGGTGTCGCCATAGGCGGCCACCTTCTCGGCGATGAATGCGCCCAGCCTGCCCTGCGCCGCCTCCTCGCCCAGCTGCACCCAGGGCCGCACCACTTCCGCGCCGCGCCGCATCGCGGCCTCCAACGCCCAATCCTCCAGTGACTCGCTGCTCGGCCAGGCATCCGGTGCCGGGATCCGGCCCGGCGTCGGCAACGGCGTTGCCACGTCCAGCCCCCGCACGGCCTTCCAGAACGGGGTAAAGACCTTGTAGAACCCGCCCTGCTTCGTCTCGACGCGCCAGGGTTCGAACATCAGGTGCCCGGCAAAGCTGGTCGCTTCGACGCCAGCCTCTTTCAGCGCGGATTTCACGGCCGTGTCCCGCTCTACGCTGGCCGGGTCATAGGCCCGCATCCAGTAAACGGCCCCTGCCCCGGTTTCCTCCACCAGCGCCCGCATCACCTCCACCGGGTCGCCCGACCGCAGTACCAGCCGCGATCCCTTTGCCTCCAGCCGCTCTGCCAGGTGCCCGATGCCCAGCCCCATCCGCCATTTCGGCGCGGCGCCCAGCCCATCCATCACCGCATCGCGGATCACGACCGGGATCACCGGGCGTCCGGCCTTGCAGGCGGCATCCAGCGCCGGATGATCGGACAGACGCAGGTCGCGCCGGACCCAGAGGATAACGGGAGATGTGTCGGACAAGGCGCGCTCCTCCTCTGGCTTGCCGGATGCGACATAGCGCAAACCTGCAAAGGACAAGCCCCGGATCAGAGAACTGCGTCGAGCGCCTCGATCAGCTTGGCCACCTCTTCCTCGCTGGTGTAGTGCACGAAGGACAGGCGCAACACGCCGCGCGCCGGGTCGACCCCCATCGCCTGCAAGGGGCGCACAGCGTAGAAATCGCTTCCCCCGGCCATGATACCACGCGTCGCCAGCTCCGCCGCCGCGGCTTCGGCCAAGCTTGGCAAGGCCAGCGCCACGGTCGGCGCACGGTTGGCCGCGTCACGTGGCCCCAGCAGGCGAACGCCATTGCGTCCCGAAACCGCGTCCAGAAGGGGCTGCAACAGCCGTGTTTCATGCGCGCGCATCAGGTCGTGCAACTCATGCGCCTCACAGCCATGATGTGCGGCCAGCCCATCGACGTAATCCGCCATGCCGGCACAGGCGGCCACCTGGGCGTGGTCCGGCCCGGCAGGCGTGAACTTCTTGGTCAGCACGTCGCCGTTGAAGAAATGCGCCTGGTTCGGCAGCACCTCGGCCAGCGCGCGGCGCACAACCATGATCCCCTGGTGCGGGCCATAGGTCTTGTAGCTGGAAAACAGGTAGATATCCGGCCCCAGCTCGCCCACATCCGGGAAACCGTGCGGCGCATAGCTGACCCCGTCGACGCAGACAAAGGCCCCCGCCGCATGGGCGCGGGCGGTGATTTCCGTCACCGGGTTGATCTCTCCAACGACGTTGGAGCAGTGCGGAAAGCAGACCAGCCGCACTTTTTCGTCCAGCAGCGGTTCCAGCGCCTCGGGGTCGAGGTGCCCGGTGTCCGGGTCGATCTTCCATTCGCGGATCTCGATGCCCTCGGCCTCCAGCCGCCGCCAGGGGCCGGAATTGGCCTCGTGATCCTGGTTCGTGACGACAATCGCCTCTCCGGGCTGCATGAACTGCCGAAAGGCGCGCGCAAGGACATAGGTGTTCTGCGTCGTCGAGGGGCCAAAGCTCAGCTCGTCGCTGTCCACGCCAAGCAGCGCCGCCAAACGGCTGCGCGCCTCGTCCATTTCCGCCCCTGCTGCCGCGCTGGCGGCAAAGGGGCCGTAGGGCTGCACCTTGCGTTCGGTGTAAAAGCGCGTCAGCCGGTCGATCACCTGCTGACAGGCATAGGACCCGCCGGCGTTTTCAAAGAAGGCCTGCCCCTGAAGAGAGGGTTCGGAAAAGGCGGGGAACTGCGCCCGCACGAAATCGATATCCAGCATGTCACCCCAATCGCTCTTGCTTGCCGGAGACAATGCGCCTGTGACGCCGCGCGTCAACCCATGCCGCCAGGGCGAAACGGAAAAGGCCCCGGCGTCACCGCCGGGGCCTTTCCTGTCATGTATTGCGATGACCGCTTACAGCGCCTTCCGCTCGGCCATCAGCCCCTTCCAGATGGCAAAGCACATCACCAACAGGACCACCGTGAACGGCAGGCCGGTGGAGATCACCATCGACTGCAGCGACGACAGGCCACCCGCCGAGAGCAGCAGCACGATGGCCACGGCACCCTCGAAGATGCACCAGAACACCCGCTGCGGCACCGGCGCGTCGACCTTGCCGCCCGCCGTGATCGTGTCGATCACCAGCGAACCGGAGTCCGAGGAAGTGACGAAGAACACGATCACCAGGATGATGCCGATGAAGGAGGTGATCGCCGCCAGCGGCAACTCGTCCAGCATCTTGAACAGCTTGAGTTCCAGCGAGGCGCTCTGCGCGGCTGTATAGCCGTCAGCCACCACCTGGTGCACCGCGGTGCCGCCAAAGACGCTCATCCACAGGACGCAGACCAGCGAGGGGATCAGCAGCACGCAGATGATGAACTCGCGCACGGTGCGGCCACGGCTGACGCGCGCGATGAACATGCCGACGAAGGGCGACCAGGAGATCCACCAGGCCCAGTAGAACGAGGTCCAGCCCTGGCTGAAGTTGACATCGCCCCGGCCCGCTTCGCCCGCGATCGTCTGGGTCATCGGGTTCGACAGTGCCGGCAGGTACTCGATGTAGGCAACCAGGTAGTCGACGAAGCCCGTAAGCAGCAGGATCGTCGGCCCGGTCAGCAGAACGAAGACCAGCAGCAGGAAGGCGAGGCCCATGTTGATCTCGGACAGGACCTTGACCCCGCCGTCGAGGCCACGCACCACCGAAACCAGCGCAACGGCGGTGATCGCGGTAATCAGGACCACTTCCGTGGCCGACCCGACGGGGATGCCGAAGAGCTCGTTCAGACCCGCGTTGGCCTGCGTCGCACCAAAGCCCAGCGAGGTGGCCAGACCGAACAGCGTGGCAAAGACCGCCAGCGTGTCGATGATGTGACCCCACCAGCCCCAGACGCGATCCCCGAGCAGCGGGTAGAAGGCAGAGCGCAGCGTCAGCGGCAGACCCTTGTTGTAGGAGAAGAGCGCAAGCGCCAGGGCCACGATAGCGTAGATCGCCCAGGGGTGCAGCCCCCAGTGGAAGATCGTCGCGGCAAAGGCAAGCCGCACGGCCTCCTGCTCGTCCGCTGCGGCGCCGCCCAGCGGTGCCCAGTCCGCACGGTTCGGCGACACGGTGAAGGCATCGCGCTGATCGGCGGGAACCGCGTCATCCAGCGCAGCCGCCAGCGCCGCAGGATCGGGGTTGGTCAGTCCGACCGCCGCGTCAAAGGCCTCGCGGCTTTCGAACCCGGCTGGCGCCCCTTCCTCCGGCACTTCGCCGGAGAAGCTCACGTTGTGATAGGCCCCACCGGAGGACGACGAGAAGTGGCTCATCGGTTCCGACACGCCGTAGAACATCAGGCCGATGCCCATACCGGCGGCAAACAACATCGCGAACCAGCCGACATAGCCGTAATCCGGCGTCGCATCTTGACCGCCCAGCCGCACGCTGCCGACCGGCAGGACGATCAGCAGCAAGCAGAACAGAACGAAGATGTTCGCCGCACCGAGGAAGAACCAGTCAAAGCCCTTGGTCACGGCACCAAAGAGCCAGCTGAAGATCTCGCCCGCCTGTTCCGGCAGAGCGAGCGTGTAAAAGACAAAAGCGATGATCGACAAACCGGAAATCAGGAAAACCGGATTGTGAATGTCCAGACCGAAGGGACCGATCTGTGTTTCGATGTTGTCCTGCCCGATTTCGTAATCGGTGTCGATCAGGTCCGAGACGCCTTCCGGCTCCGGTATGCCCTGATCGTCTGAGGTGTCAGCCATGTGAGGCCTCCCTGTACTTGCGTTTCCTTGGATGATCGGCGTCTGTGCGCCAATTGTTCGCCGTCAGCGCACCACCATGACCGAGACCTTGGCATGGCCCGCCACCGTGCCCCCGTTCGAGGGCCAGATGTAATCGGTGATGTTGGGAATATGGCTGGCCATGATGACCAGGTCCGCGCCGGTCTCGTCCACCGCCTTCAACAGCGTCGGGTCCAGGTCGATCGACGGGTCGTGGCTGGTGACCGCGTGGGGTTCGGTCGACACCCCGTGCGCCCCGGCCTGCGCCTCGGCGAATTCCTTGAGTTTCTCGGCGAATTCCGCCGGCGTATGGGCGATCGAACTGGGCGTCGCCGCCGCGACGCCCACGTAGACCACCGTGGCCTCGTAGTGTCGTGCCAGATCGGCCGCACATCCGAGCGCCTTTTCAAGGCGATCTATGTGCTTGAGGTCGACCGGCACCATGATCCGTTTGAACACGTCCCACTCCCTTTGATTTTTTTGCCGGAAGCGCGCGTCCTGGGCGGAACGGCCATCCGGCACTTGCATGTCCGTGACGTCCTGCTCGGCGTCGCGACCTTCAAAGCCTAACCCGGAAACGAGGGTGAGGACAAATCATCAAGACACTCGATCAACCAAAAGCGACATCCCAGGTCGCGAAAATGTTGCCAAAACAACAAAATAGCCCCGCAGCCGAAAACCGGCAGCGGGGCTGTCATCGGCACCGCGCGCCCTGGCGGGCGCGGCCTAAGGCACGCGGTTCAGTCCAGAACCTTGCGCAGTTTCCCGGCGATTTCGGCGATCTGCGCCATGTCCCCTGGCTGCCCCGGCGGACGCAGCGAGACACCTTCCCAGCGCGGCAGGATGTGGAAATGCAGGTGAAAGACCTCCTGCCCGCCCGGCGCCTCGTTGAACTGCTGCACGGTGACCCCGTCCGCGCCCAGCGCCGCCATCGCGGCATTGGCCACCTTCTGCGTGGTCGCCATGACGCTGGCCAGCTGGTCGGCCGAGGCGTCCAGCAGGTTGCGGCAGGGTGTCTTGGGGATCACCAGGCAATGACCGTCGGCCCGCGGGAAGATGTCCATGAAGCACAGCGTGTCCGCGTCCTCATAGACCCGGGTCGAGGGGATCTCGTCGCGCAGGATCTTGGCAAAGATGTTCTGATCGTCATAGCTCATGCGTTCACGTCCACCACCACGCGGCCCTTGACCTGGCCCTTGAGGATGTCCTTGCCAAGTTGCGGCAAGTCGGACAGCGTCGCGGGCTGGACCATCGATTCCAGCTTGTCCATCGGCAGATCGCGCGCGATCCGCTGCCAGGCCCTTACGCGGTTGTCATAGGGCTGCATCACGCTGTCGATACCCAGCAGGTTGACGCCGCGCAGGATGAAAGGCGTGATCAGCGCGCCTTCGATCGCGGCGCCGCCGGCCAGGCCGATGGCCGCGACGGATGTGCCGTATTTCATCTGTTTCAGCACCCGACCCAACATGGCCCCCGCCACCGCGTCGACACAGCCGGCCCACAGCTCGCTTTCCAGCGGCTTGCGGGTGACTTCGGCAAACTCCTCGCGCGGGACGATCTGCGTCGCGCCCAGCGCGCGCAGATAGTCTTCCTGTTCGGGCCGCCCGGTGACAGCGGCCACCTCGTGACCCAGCCGGGCCAGGATCGCCGTGGCGACCGAGCCGACGCCGCCCGCCGCCCCCGTCACCAGGACCGGCCCGTGACCGGGTTGCAGCCCGTGATCTTCCAGCGCCATGACCGCCAGCATGGCGGTCAGCCCGGCAGTGCCCACGGCCATCGCCGCGCGCGTGTCCAGCCCCTCGGGCAGCGGCACCAGCCAGTCGGCCTTGACCCGCGCCTTTTGCGCATAGCCGCCCCAATGCGCCTCTCCGACGCGCCAGCCGGTCAGCACGACCTTGTCACCCGGTTTGTATCGGTCGTCCGAGGACTCCTCGACCGTTCCGGCAAAGTCGATACCCGGCACATGCGGGTACTTACGAACCAGCCCGCCCCCCGGCCCGATGCACAACCCGTCCTTGTAGTTGACGGTCGAATATTCCACCGCCACCGTCACCTCGGCGTGGGGCAGGTCATCCGGACCGATCTCCCGTACCGCAGCAGAGGTCTTGCCGCTCTCTTCGTCCTTGTCGACAACCAGTGCCTTGAACATGGGTCACTCCCTTCCCTGTTGTTCGTTTCACACGGCCCCTGCGGGGCGGCGGGCGGGGCGTCTTTCGCCGTCAGGCGAAACAGCGTCCGTCCGGCCCGCCCGTCACAGCCAGGGGCCCTCTTCCGGCATGAAGGCCAGGTCGCTGACCGGGGCCGCGACACCGGCGGCGGTCAGCATGGCATGCACCTGGCCGCGATGGTGGGTCTGGTGGTTGAACATGTGCGTCACACATAGAGCCATCGGCTTCGACACGTTGCGCCCCACCGCCCCCGAATACCATGACAATTCCCCCGCAAGATCCACAGCCCGCAGCCTTTCCGCCCAAAGCAGGATCTCGGCATCCGTGCGGAAGCGCGCGATTTCCCATTCTCCGCGCGACGCGGTCTGCGTCGGGCTTTCCGTGATCCCGCCCTCGGGGCGTGCGGTGCCGGCAAAGCGCGACATCCAGATCATGTCGCCCCAGAGCAGGTGGTTTGCTGTCCCCAGGATCGACCCGAAAAAGGCCTTGCGATCCTTTCCAAGCTGCGCCTCGTCCAGGGCTTCGAAAGCATGTTTCATCTGCCGGTTCTGCCAGGCGTTGTAGCGCGCCATGACCAGGCAATAATCGGGTGAGATCATCATCCGCCAGGTTCCTTTCCCTCGGCCGCCGCGACCCGCTCCGACAGCCCAAAGCCGGGGCGCTTGCCCGGCGCATTGCCGAACGCCCCACGGCAGAGGTTTGCAGAGCCCGCAGGCAAGGGCAATCCGATAAAGCCCCCGAACTGTCCCGCTGCGCCGACCGGACCACATCGACGGCACTTCTGAACCCTGACGCGGCGTCCATCCCCCGCCCGTTCACCATTGCACGCAACTGTGACAGTCTGGCCCTAGAGAGGAACTGAGGAAGCCCAGCCAACCCAACGGAGAAAAATGAGCAAGACCGAACCGACAACCCTGCTGTTCCACGGCGATCTGCGCGCGACGCTGGCCGGGGACCACCGCGTTTCGCCCCTTGGCCATGAAACACGCACGCAAGCCAAACTGGTCGACACGTTCGACACGGAACTGGCTCATGCCGGGATGCTTCTTGTCGCGGCGGAGGAAACCCTGACACTGCTGGACGCTGGCGGAGCGGAAACCCGGCAGGACAGCGCCCGGGCCGGGTTCATCGACGAGATGCCGGAAGGCCCCGTGACCGACATCCTTGCAAAACGCCTGTCGCCGCTGCGACGGCTCCTTGATCTGGTCGCGGCAGAGAGCCGGGCACAGGACGTTGCCCTCCGCGACGCCAAGGACAGGCTCTTGTGCCACGGCCACCTTCGCCTCCTGACGACGAAAGACGGGCATCAGGTCAGCCTGCTCGGGCTGCGCCCCTTGTCCGGCCGGAAAGGTGATTTCAAGCGGCTGGTGAAACACCTGCGGTCCGACCCTTCCCTCTGCCCCCCGCGCCAGGCGCTGGAGGCGCTTGCCCCCGGCGTGACCGCCTATCAGCCCAAGCCGGATGTGCCGCTTTTGCCGGACATGCCGGCCTTTGACGCGGCCTCGGCAATCATCGCCGCGCACCTGCCCGTCGCGCGCGCCAACGAACCGGGCATCATCGCCGATCACGACAGCGAGTTCCTGCACGACTACCGTGTTGCCTTGCGCAAGATCCGCTCTGTCCTGTCTCTGTTCAAGGGGGTCTACAGCCCCGAACAGGTCGCAGACCTCAAGGCGCGGTTGTCGGCCCTCATGTCCGTCACGGGCCTCCTGCGTGACCTCGACGTCTACCTGATCGAACGCCCTCGCTACGTTCAGATGGTTCCCGACAGCCTGCGCCCCGGCGTCGGCCTTCTGTTCGACCATTTCGCCAGGGAACGGCACGGCGCCCATGACGCGCTCTGCCGCCACCTGCAGAGCGAGACCTACGCCGCCGAGATCGCGGCCCTGCAGGACCTTTTTGCAAAACCCCAAGAGCGCCTGCGCAGGGGGGAAGAGGCCGATCACCCGGCCCGCGACTACGCCCGGCAGCTGATCCGGAAACGCTATCGCAAGGTCCGCAAGATCGCCCGCGCCATCGACGCGGACACGGCGGACGCGGAGATCCACCAGCTGCGCATCCAGTGCAAGAAACTGCGCTACCTGATGGAGTTCTTTGCCCCGCTCTTTGGCAAGGCAGAGATGAAACGCCTCATCAAGGCGCTGAAAAAGCTCCAGGACAACCTGGGCGATTTCAATGACAGCGTCGTCCAGCAAGAGGCCCTGTCCTCTGTCACCGGCAGGCTGACGGACACCGATCATGACGGGCAGCTGGAAATCGCCCGCAGCATCGGGGCGCTCACCACCGTTCTGCATCAGCGCCAGGATGCCGAACGCGCCCGGATCATGCAGACCTTTGCCGCTTTCGACGCGCCGAAGACACGCGCCGGGTTCAAGGCGTTGCTGGAGCCGCAGATCGGCTCTGACTGACGCCGGGCCGCGGGATTCGGCCGCGCAGCTGTCCCATCGTCCGGCAGGGCGTATCCGGACGACCGAACGGGTTCAGAAGGTCAAGAACCCGCCGCAACCATTTGTCTCGAAATGGTATTCCAAAATACGCATATTTCTTGATCTGCCTCAAGGTGGCCTGTCCCCGATTGGAGGAGGCTGAAAACACAGGCACCCGAATACCAGTGCAGTATCAGTATCAGACGGTTTCCTTGACGGGTGTCCAACGCATCGCCGTGGGGGAGACGACATGCACAAGACCCGAAAACGACTTTCCATCCTGTTTGCCGTCGCGGTCGGAGCCCTCTCTCCGGCCCATGCGCAAACCAATACCGAAACCCTGCAACTGGACACATCGCGGGCGGACAGCGTTACCGCGATCATCAAGTCGCTGGCGCCGATGGCCGGTCAGCCCGCCACGCCGCCGACCGGATCGCCACCCGTGGTCACGCATCCCCTGCCGGACGTGTTCCTGCCGCCGGTGATCCTGGGGCGGCCCACGACCATCATCATCGACCGGCGGCCCATCGTCCTGAACTATGGCTACAGCCTGGACGTGACGGTGTATTTCGCCCATGACAGCGCCTTTCTGACGCCGCCCGCACGGCGGGACCTGGACCTGATCGGCCAGGCCCTGCGGTCGGCGCAGTTGATGAACAACCGCTACCTGATCGCCGGGCACACCGATGCGCGCGGTCCCGAGGACTACAACGTCGACCTGTCTTATCGCCGGGCCTGGGCGGTCAAGCGCTACCTGATGCGCTATCACTCTATCCCCTCGTGGCGGCTGGAAGTGGTCGGCTGGGGCGAGCGCTATCCGCGCAACCCCGCCGATCCCTATGCTGCCGAGAACCGGCGGGTCGAGATCACGCTGATCGACACGGTACAGCCGGTGGTCCCACAGCCTCTGCCCGTGCCGCAACCGGCGCCGCAGACCAGCGACCTCGACAAGCAGCCGGCGCCGCAACCCATGCTGCCGCCGCAGACCGGCGCGCAGTACGTTCCGCCGCTGCCGCCCTGCCCCGCCGGTGTCGTCAGCCCGGACGGCAAGGCGCTGGACCTCGACGATTTCTCGCCCGAGCCGGGCATCGACTGCGACCCGGCCCTGCCGGCCTCGGGCCGCGTGATCGTCCAGCCCGACGGCCGCATCATCGTTCTTCACTAAGCCATTGGCGCCGCGCCCGCCCAGGCGCTGCGCGGAAATCCGGACCACATTGGAGGAGTCCCACATGAAAACCCTGACCAAGACCCTGATGGGCGCCTTCGCGAGCCTGGCGCTCGTGCTGGCCCTCTCGCTTGCCCCGGCACCAGGCTACGCAGGCGACCAGCCCAACATCCTGCCGGTGCCCGAGGACGCAGACCTCGACACGGTGCCCGGCAACTCGCGCGTGTTCGAACGCGTGCTGCGAGCCGTCATCACCGAGATGCAGACGATGGGCTTTCGCGTCTACGACCAGACCGGCGTCATCATGAGCTTTACCGATCCCAACCGCGTGCGCCGGTCGGATGCCGAGCTGATCGCCCTGGCCCAGCGCGTGCCCAACGTGCCGATCGACGTGATCCTGCCGATCCAGATCTACGCCTCGGCCAACCAGAACCCCTATGTCCCCGACGTGCTGGACCTGCGCATCCGGGTGACGGGCCGCATGCTGCACGCACAGACCATGCAGAGCCTCGGCAATTTCGAGGTCGCCTTCGGCCCCGGCGCAGGCGAGATCCCTGTCGCCTCGCTGCCGCGTGTCTGCAACCGCGACTGCGTGCTGGAACATGTCGGCAACGAGGCCAAGACCATCGGCGCCGAAGTCGGTCGCGTCCTGGCCACGAAACTCGACGTGCTCTCGCCTGCCAGCCCCCAACCCATGCCGCAACAGCCGGTTGTCGTGACACCCCCCGTCGCCCAGCAGCCGGTCGTCCCGGCACCCGCGGGCTGCACCGGCCTGACCACCGCCTACACGCTGGCCTTCACCGGGTTCCAGCCCCAGGAGATGACCCTGATCGAAGGCTACCTGGCGGGCTTCAAGGGCTATGACCACCACCGCCCTGTCCGCGTGACCATGACCAGCGCCGATTACTGGTACGAGACCTGTTCGGACGTGGCGCGGCTGAACCGCAACCTGCGCCTGATGGTCGAGTCGATGGGCGTCCAGGCCCGGATCGCAATGGCGGGCAACCGCTTCGAGATCCAGAAGATCGGGTTGATGGGCAACCGTTGAACCCAATCGAAGACCGGGATGCGCCGTGCCTCGGCGCATCCCAAGGCCCCCGCAGATCGAAAGACCCACAGGATGTTCCGTCTCGCCTTCGCCCTCACCCTGTCGCTGGCCACGGGCCCGGCACTGGCCCAGGTCGCGACCTTCTCTGCCGATGACTATGGCAAGACCGACCTCGTCTTCCTGGAAAGCTCCGGCAATGCCAGCGCCTATATCGCGGCCCAGGACGGTGCGTTCGAGCCGATCCGCGAACTGCCCGCTGACGATCCCATCCGCCGCCTTGCCGCGGCCATCGGTCGGGTAGACCTGCTGGAACAGAACGACCGGGGCGGGCGTGACCTGGTGACCTGCACCGGCGCGATCCTGCCCGGCGGCTGGGTCCTGACCAACCACCACTGCATTCCCGAGAACGCTTCGCAAAAGTTGCTCGCCGCCTCGATCCTGACCGGCTACCTGGTGCAGGGCGACAAGGACACACGACGCTACACGCTGTCCATTGATCCTGCCGACTGGCATTCGGTACTGGATTTCAGCCTCGTGCGCATGACCGACATGCCGCAGGATGTCCTGCCGCTGCTGATCGAGGATGTCGCCGTCGACCCGGGCGATCCGCTGATGGTGATCCATCATCCGCTGGGCCGCCCGCAGGTCATGACGCGGTTCCGCTGTTTCGCCCTGCGCGAGCAGGACGGCGGGCCGATCCTGCGCCACCGCTGCGACACCCAGCCCGGCAGTTCCGGCTCGATCCTCTTTGACCGCGAACTGCGCCCCGTGGCGCTGCACCATTCCGGCGGCATGACCCCCAACGACGACCGCAGCTTCAACAAGAGCACCCGTTTGAGCGCGATCCTGCAAGACTCCGGCCTGCTGCGCGAAATCACCGGCGCCGCCGCTTCGGCAACACCCGCCACGCCGCCCGCCGCCCCCGCAACCGACGTGCCGCTGGAAAGCCGCCGCGCGCCCTCGGGGGCCGGCCTGAGCTCTGGCGGCGTCACCGACCTGCTGCGCGGAAACTGACCCCACGCCGCCGTACCCAAGGGAGAAGAGACATGACAATCACCGCCCCCAAGTGGCTCACCGGACTGAGCCTTGCCCTTGCCGCCGCCCTGCCCGTACAGGCCGACCAGGCCGAAGACATCCAGAAGATCATCACCTCGCTGGCGCCGGTCCAGCAGGAAAGCACCGCCCCTGCGCAAGAGGCCGCACGCGGTGTGCAGATCGGCGGGCGCACGGTCTGGGTGGTGCCGCAGCACAGCATCGACCTGCAGGTCTTCTTTGCGCTCGACAGTTACGAACTGACTTGGCGCGCGCGTGAGGACCTGGCCGCGCTGGGTCATGCGCTGGCCTCCTCGGCTTTGCGCCCGCACCGCTACCTGATCGCGGGCCACACGGACACCACGGGCGATGATGCCTACAATCTCTGGCTGTCGGAACGCCGCGCCGAAAGCGTCGCGCGCTTCCTGGTTGAGAACTTTCCGATCGACCCGCAACGCCTGGTGGCCGTGGGCTTTGGCGAGACGCGTCTCAAGACGCCCGGCAATCCGACCGCCGCGATCAACCGCCGGGTCGAGGTCACGCTGCTGCTGCCCGCAAGGCCAGAGGCGAACGCCCCCGCAGCCGCACCGACGGCTCCGCCGCCCGTCGAAAGCGTCGAGCCGGTTGCCCCGCCCGAACAGCCCCTGCCCGGCACGCTGCAAAAGGACAAGGACGGCAACATCACCATCACCTGGTAAGACATACAGGATGGCCTCCACCATGCGACGCAACCCGCCCATGCCCCGGTTCGCCCTCGCGATTGCCCTGGCCGTGCTTTGCCCAATCGGCCCGCTCTGGGCCGAAGACCCGGCCTCGACCGTGCTGACCGGCCACCAGGGCGCCATCGACGCCGCTACATTCAGCCCCGACGGGCGGCATGTCCTGACGGGCAGCGCCGACTACACGGCCGAACTCTGGGAGGTCTCGACCCAGCGCGGGCTGGCCATCCTCGAAGGCCACGAACATCGCGTCAGCGGTGTCGCCTTCAGCCCCGACGGCACCCGCGCCCTGACCGCCAGTGCCGATGGCACCGCGCGGGTCTGGGACCTGTCCACCGGCAAGGAAGTCCTCAAGCTGACGCAGGACGGCGGGCGCTTTACCTCTGCCGCCTACAGCCCCAACGGGCGGCAGGCCGTCACCGGCGGCAATGACGGCATCGCCCGGCTCTGGGACCTGCGCAGCGGCGCCGAGCTGCGCAGCTTTGCCGGCCACGCGGAAACCATCACCTCGCTTGCCATCAGCCCGGACGGCACCCGCCTCTTGACCGGCAGCACCGACCGCACCGCCCGGCTCTGGGACATGGCCAGCGGCGAGGAGATCCGCCGCCTCGACGGGCACGAGGCGCTGATCCTCTCTGTGGCCTTTGGCCCCGAAGGCAAGCAAGCGATCACCGGCAGCTGGGACAAAAGCGCGATCCTCTGGGAAGTGGAGACCGGCAAGGTCCTGCGCCGCTTTCCCGGCCATGAGGCCGCGATCCGCGCCGTCGATCTCAGCCCGGACGGCGCGCTGGCGCTGACGGGCGAATGGAACCGCAAGGCCTATCTCTGGAACGTCGAAACGGGCGAGGAACTGCAGGTCTTCGACGGTCACGGCGCTTCGATCGACGCGGTGGATTTCGCGCCCGACGGGCGCAGCCTGCTGACCGCCAGCTGGGACGGCACGGTTCGGCTGTGGTCGCTGCCAGAGGCGCTCTGGCCCGATCTGCCCGAACGCCAACCGGTGATCGCGGCCCCTCAGCCCGCCCTCAAGGCGCCTGTCACCGTGGCCGTCGCCCGACCCGAAACGCTGGTCCTGATCATCGGCAACCGCAGCTATGCCGAGGCGCCGCCCGTCGCCTATGCCCACAACGATGCCGAGGCCTTTGCCCGTTATTTCCGAGAGACCCTGCACGTCCCGCAGGAAAACATCATCGTCGAAAAGGACCTGAACTCGATCGGCATGGCGCGCTGGTTCGGCACCGACGAGGTGCCGGACGGGCGGCTGGCCCGCCGGGCGCGCTTTGTCGACGAGATCGTGGTGATCTACTCCGGCCACGGTGTCCCGGTCTTTCACGAAGAGGGCCTGCCCAGCGGCTACCTTCTGCCCGTGGACGTGCCCGCCGCCGAGCCCGGCTTTGGCGCATACCCGCTGGACATGCTGATCCGCCAGCTGGAAACCCTGCCGGTGAAATCCGTCACCGTCCTGCTGGACGCCTGTTTTTCCGGCCTGTCGACGCAGGGCAGCCTGGTGCCCGGCGTCTCGGGCGCCTTCGGCGTCGCGGTGGCCCCGCCGCAGGAAAAGGCCCGGGTGTCCGTCCTGACGGCCACCGATTTCCGCACGCCTCAATTCGCGCATTGGCTGGACGACAAGGAACAGGGCGCCTTCAGCTATTACACTTTGGAGGGGCTGCGCGGTGCGGCGGATGCCGATGGCGACGGGCGGATCCGCCTGTCCGAACTGCGCGATCACATCGACGAAAGACTGGCCCAGCAGGACCTGCGCCAGTCGCCCAGCCTGTTGCCCGGCAGCGAGGACAACGTGCTGGCCGAATACGTCACGGAAGACTGACCCATGCTGCGCCTTGCCCTCTTGTCCGCCCTTGTCTCGCTGGCCTTGCTCCTGCCCCGCACCGCTTTGGCGCAGGCTGAAACCCAGCTGGGTGCGGAACTCTGCCGGATGGCAGAGGGACAGATCCCGGCCGGCAGCACCATTGCGCTTGCGGCACCGCTGGCGGCGGAGACCCCGTTGCCGGTGGCCCAGGTCGAGGCAGTCATGAGCCGCGCCGCCCAGGAGATGTGCGCCGACTGGCCTGCCAAGCCCCGCATCCTGGCCGGCAGTGCCGAATTGCGCGCCTCGCTGGCCCTGGTGCTGAACCGGCAGGGCACCGCCGCCTGGCAGGAGACCGTGCAATCCACCCTCCGGCAAGAGGCGGATTTCGTGCTGGTCGGGGAAACCGGCATCGCGGGCGGCGACGTGACCCTGCGGCTGACGCTGGTCGATCTCAGCGACGGGCGCGTGATCGTCAAGACCTCGGACAGGCCACTGACCGGGTTGACAGGGCAGGCCGGGGGCGATCCGCGGGCCGCCATCGGCGCCGCCATCCGCCAATTCCTGGACATGCTGCCCGAGGCGCGGGCCGAGATCACAATCGGCGCCTTCGTGAACGAGACCTCGGGGCTGGAAACGCCCGTCGGTCGGGCGTTGGCGGACATGGCGGTCGAGGCCTGGCTGGACGCGGCCAATTCCGTCACGGCGCTCTTGCGTGATGCGCCCCCCGCGCGTGTACGGCGCGGCCCGCCGCCCGCGAGCGGCTATTACCTGGGCGGAAGTGTCCGCCTGATCGACCGCAACCGCTTTCAACTGGTGCTGCGCCTGTCGCAGGACGGTGCCCTGCGGGCCTCGCGCACGCTGGACCTGTCCTCGCTGCGGATGCCTGCGCATCTGCGGGCGCTGCTGGATCCGGCCAACATGGCGCAGGGCACCGGGCTGGACGGGATCGCGGGCGCGCTGGCGGCGATGGGCAAGGGGCAATTGACCCTGACACCCTCCGGAGGGCGGGCCGGGATCTACCCCGTTTGCCGCGCCACGGACGCGGCCCGCGTCCCCAGTGATTGCGCCGACAGCCTGATGCGGCTGACAGTGGCAGCCGACCGCGCCGGGGCGCTGGTCTGCCTGTCGCTGGATGAACATGGGCAGTTCTACATCGTCCTGCCCGCCGATTATGCGCCTGACGTGCGGGTCAATGCGGGTCAGAGGCTCACCCTGCCCGACGACCTGCCACCGCTGCCCGGCGGGAACCGTGTCTATTGGCCCGCGATGGGGCCACCGGCGGAGACGCTGCTGGGGTGCCTGTTGTACCCCGCGTTGCCGCCCGGCCTGATGCAGGCGCTGCGGGGACTGGACGGCGCACGGCTTGCCCCCGCCGACCGGCTGGCGCTGCTGGCGATCCTGCGCAATGCGGGGCCACTTGCAGGCGCCGCCACCCGCGTCCGCATCATCGACGGCACCCGCGTGAAATGAACCCAACGGAAAACGGGCGGACCCGGGGAAGCCCCCGGACCCGCCCGCACGTGCCTGGCCAGAGGGATCGGCTCAGAACGTCTTGGTCAGGCTGACCTTGAAGGTCCGGCCCGGCGCCTTGCGCGTGGGCGAGGACAGGTGACCGACGTAGTCGGCGTCAAAGGCATTCTCGATCCCGAACCGCACTTCGGTGCCCGCCATCCAGGCCGCCCGGTCCGGCCGCCAGGTGGCGCGCAGGTTGTGCACGGTGACATTGTCCAGGTCGACGCCCAGCGCATCGCGGCGGTCGGCGGAATGCACCACCTCCCAGCTCAGATCCAACCCGTCCTCCCACTTCTTGCCCAGCGTCAGCTGCACGCGGTCGGCGGCGGTGTTGCGCCATGTGATGCCGCCCGCCCCCGGGGCGAATTCCTCACCAGAACCGACGTGGCCCGCGAAATCGACATAGGCCCCGCTGGCATGCCCGTAAGAGGCCTCCAGCTCCAGTCCCCGTGTCTCGACCCGGTCGAGGTTGGTCGAGGTGGACCCTGCGGCGGTGTAGCTGGTGATGTCCCACATGGTCGTGGCATAGAGGTTGCCGCGAATGGTGAATGTATCGCCCGTGCCAAAGACATCCGAGCCGGTGTATTCAGCCCCGAACTCGAAGGTATGCGATTTTTCGGTGGTATCCATGCGGGCAAGTGCCGTGGCGCTGGCGCCCAGGTCGTCGATGATCGGCAGGCCCTCGGTATAGGCGGCGCTGCCGAAGACCGAGACCCCGTTGCCGATATCATAGGACAGGGCCAGCCCGCCCATCAGCGCATCATTGGTGAACTTGCCATAGGTGGTGGCGCTTTCGACGGTCGAGGTCTCGTAGCGCAGCGCCGGCGTGACCGTGAAGGCGCCCATCGAGATCTCGTCCACGAGGAACAGGGCAAAGCGCCGGTCCGACCCGCCCGGGGCGCCGGCGGCATCGTTGTCCTTGCGGTCCCGGTGAATGAACTCGACGCCCGCAAGCAGGTCATGCCCGATAGCGTCCGACCCGAACAGGGCCCGGTTCGACAGGGTCAGCTTGGTCGTCTGATAGCGCTGGTCCGCGTTGACCGTGCTGACAAGAACGGGAAAGGTCGGCGTCCCCTCCAGCGGTGATGAGCCGGGGAGATAGTCATATTCGATCACCTGGTCCGCGAAGGACAGGTTCACCCGCATGTCCACCAGGTCGCTGACCGGATTGAACCGGTAGTCGATCACCGCCTGCCGCGTATCGGTCAGCCGGTCGACATTGCCGAATGTGCCTCCGGTTGTGGCGAACTGGTCATAGGGCACGTCCTTGTCATCGGCCACGGTCTGCGAATAGCTGAAAGTCAGCTCATGCGCGTCGTCCTGGCCAAAGGTGAACTTGGCCTTGGCCAGCCCCGAGGGCGTGCGAAAGGCGCTGTTGCCGATGGTCCGCCCGTCGCCCGAGGTCAGGTCGTCCTGATCCCGGAGCGTGTAGTTGAGCAGGAACTCCGCGCGATCGGCAGGCTGCCAGGCCAGGGTCGTCGAACTGACCTTCCCCGCCCCGTTCGAGCTGAATTCAAAGGTCTGGGCCCCGGCAAAGCCCGGAACGCCGCCGGTGAAATCCGAAGCATCCTTGCTTTCCAGCTTGACCACCCCGCCGGCAATCCCCGACCCGTAGGCAAAGCTGCCGATGGTGCCGCGCAGGACCTCGGCGTTCTTGTAAAGCAGGGGATCGGTGAAGAGTTGCGTGCCGATGCGGTACAGTTCCTCTGACCCGACGGCGGCGCCATCCACCAGCACCGCGATCTTCTGGTCCGAGCCATAGGTGGTGTTCGCGCCGAACCCGCGAATGTTGATCCCGGACCCCTGCGGCGTGGTCCCGTTGACCAGGGTCACGCCGGGCACGGAATCAATAAGCTGCGCCACCGTGCTGGCCTGGCGGTCCTGGATCTCTTCCTCGTCGATGACGGTGCGCGACAGCGCCGTGCCATAGGTGAGGTCCCGTTTGCCGCCGGTCAGAACCAGCGTCCCAAGGAACCCCGGGGCGTCCTGTGCAGCCGCTGGCAAAGCCAGCGACATGCAGACAAGCGCGGTGGTTCCGCGCAGGAGATGAGTGAGCATATGCGCCTTCCTTCGTGTCCATGTAGGTGCCGTGGCTTGCGAAGGCTGGCGCGGGCGAATTGTTGCCTGGGCGATAAAACTTATCGTGACGGGTTGCAGCCTTAGGGTATTCAGACTAAAATAGTCAAGTAATTAGCGTAAGCCACGCGGGGCAGCAGTCCGGCGAAGCCAGCAGACTTTCCCTGACCCGAGGACGTCATGACCGAGCAGCTTACGCCGTCACCAGAACAAATCCGTGCCGCCGAGGCGGGCAACCCCAGGATGCGCACACGCGATCTTGCCACTCAGCTGGGCATCACCGAGGCCCAGCTTGTCGCCGCCCGTGTCAGTGACGGCACAACCCGCATCGACGCCCACCCCGACCGGATCATGCCGGGCGCAGAGCGCCTGGGCGAGGTCATGGCCCTGACCCGGGTCGAGGGCTGCGTGCACGAAAAGGTCGGGACCTATGCCAACTATCATCCCGGAGAACATGCCGCGATGGTGCTGGCCGAGGACATCGACCTGCGCATCTTCCCCTCGCACTGGGTGCATGCCTACGCGGTCGAAACGCCTGGCCAGGACGGCGCCGCCCCGCGCCGGTCGTTGCAGGTCTTCGATGCGGCGGGCGACGCGATCCACAAGATCCACCTGCGCGAGACCTCGAACCATGACGCATGGGCCGGTCTGGTGTCCGAATTGGCGCTGCCCGACCAAGCTCCGGGTCAGGCGGTCGAGCCCCGCACACCCGTCGAGGCGGCGAAATCGCGTCCCGACAAGCTGGACATCCTGCGCGAGGAATGGGCGCGGCTAACCGACACGCACCAGTTCCTGCGGCTTTGTTCCAAGCTCAAGATGAACCGTCTTGGCGCCTACCGGATCGCGGGCGAGCCCTTTGTGTGCGCGCTGGCGCCAGAGGCGGTCAACGCCATGCTGGAGGCGGTGCGCGATGCCGGGATCGATGTGATGATCTTTGTCGGCAACCGGGGCTGCATCCAGATCCATTCCGGCCCGATCAAGACCCTTCACCCGATGGGCCCCTGGCAGAACGTCATGGACCCCGGATTCAACCTGCACCTGCGGCTGGACAAGGTGGCCGAGGTCTGGGCCGTCGAAAAACCCACGCAGCGCGGGCCCGCGGTCTCTGTCGAGGCCTTCGATGCCGATGGCGCCCTGATCTTCCAGGTCTTCGGCCTCGGCAAGGAAGGCCGTGACTCGCGGCCCGCCTGGGGCCGGATCGTCGCGGCGCTGCCGACACGCGAAGAGGTGCCGGCATGAGGCCCCTTGGGTTTTCCAACGGTCTGGCCATATTCACCGGACTTTCGACCGCGCTGTTCGGAGGACTTGTCGCGCTGACTGTCTCCGCGCAGGAGCCTGCCCACCCGCAAGCGGATGTCCTGTCAATCGGCGGATCTGTGACGGAAATCGTCGCGGCCCTTGGCCAGCAGCACCGCTTGCTGGCCCGCGACACCACCTCGACCTACCCCCCGGCAGTGACCAACCTGCCGGACGTGGGGTACATGCGCGCGCTGTCTCCCGAGGGTGTGCTCTCGGTCGGCCCGAGCCTGATCCTGTCAGAGGAAGGCGCCGGGCCGCCCGAGGCCCTCGACGTGATCCGCGCAGCCGACGTGGCCTATGTCGAAGTGCCCGACGCATTGGACGCCACCGGCATCCTGGACAAGATCGAGATCATCGGCAGCGCCCTGGGCGTGCCGGACCGGGCCGAGGGACTGGCCGCAGAGGTCGGCGCGGCACTGGACGCGGCACAGGCACGCGCGGACGTACCCGCTGAGGATCGCAAACGCGTGCTCTTTGTCCTGTCCACCGATGGCGGCAAGATCAATGCCTCGGGCACCGGCACGGCGGCGGATGCGATCATCCGCATGGCCGGCGGCGTGAACGCCATCGACGATTTCACCGGCTACAAGCACCTGACCGACGAGGCCGTGGGCATCTCGGCCCCCGACGTGATCCTGATGATGGACCGCACGGGCGACCATGCGGCGGCGGACGACGAGCTGTTCGACATGCCCGCCATCCGCCTGACCCCGGCGGCAGAGACCCGGTCCGTGGTGCGCATGGACGGGCTGTTGATGCTGGGTTTCGGCCCGCGCACGGCAGAGGCGGTCGAGGCGCTGAACGCGGCGCTTTACGGGACGCCGGGCTGATCCGATGACCGCGATCACGTACCCTCTTGTCCCGCCGCGCGACCGTCTGGCCCGCGCCCGCGTGCTGCACTGGATGCTGGCCGCATTTCTGCTGCTCTGCGCGCTGGCCAGCCTGCAGGTTGGCGCCGCCGATGTGACCCTGACCGCCCTGCTGGGCAAACTGGTCAGCGGCGAGGCCCTGAGCCAGATGGAACGGGTTGTGCTCTTGGACATCCGCTTGCCACGCCTGACGATGGGTATCCTTGTGGGTGCCGCGCTGGCCGTGTCCGGCGCGGCCATGCAGGGGCTGTTCCGCAACCCTCTGGCCGATCCGGGCATTGTCGGCGTGGGCGCAGGCGCCGGGCTGGGCGCAATCCTGGCCATCGTCTTGGGCGCCTTGCTGCCCGCGTGGATGCAGGAGCTGACCGGCAACCATCTGACGCCCTTCGCCGCTTTCCTTGGCGGCTGGGGGTCGACCCTGCTGCTTTATCGCGTGTCCACCCGCCACGGGCGCACCTCTGTCGCGACAATGCTGCTGGCAGGCATCGCGCTGGGGGCATTGGCCGGGGCGCTCTCGGGCATCCTGGTCTATATCGCCGATGACCGGCAGTTGCGCGACCTGACATTCTGGGGGCTGGGGTCGCTCGCCGGGGCAAGCTGGGCCAAGGTGTTCGCGGCAGGGCCTTTGATCCTGCTGTCCATCGGCGCGGCCCTGATGCTGGGGCGCGGGCTGAACGCGCTGGCGCTGGGAGAGGCGACCGCCGCCCATATCGGCATCAACGTCCAGCGCATGAAGAACATCGCCATCCTTGCCGTGGCGGGTGCCGCCGGCGCCGCGGTCGCCGTCTCGGGCGGCATCGGATTCATCGGGATCGTGGTGCCACACCTTCTGCGGCTGCGGTCCGGCCCGGATCACCGCACGCTCTTGCTGAATTCGGCGCTTCTGGGGGCCAGCCTGCTGATCCTGGCGGATGTGATCGCCCGCGTCATCATCGCCCCCGCCGAACTGCCCATCGGGATCGTCACCGCCGTTCTGGGCGCGCCGGTCTTTCTGTGGATCCTGCTGAAACGACGGGGGATGGTCGAAACATGACACTGGAGGCACAGGAAATCCGGGTCCGCTATGGCCGCCGCGAGGCGCTGCGCGGCGTCAGCCTGACCGCAGAGCCGGGCGAGATCACGGCCATCGTCGGCCCCAACGGGTCGGGCAAATCCACCCTGCTGGGTGCGATCGACGGCACCCTGCCTCACGAGGGCCACGTACGCCTGAACGGGCAGGACGTCTCGGGGCAGCCCGCCTGGAAACTGGCGGCCACGCGCGCCGTGCTGCCGCAGACCTCGCGGCTGGCCTTTCCTTTTACGGTGGTCGAGGTCGTGCGCATCGGGCTACAGGCGGGCACGGCGGGTGACCGGCCAGAGGTGCCGATGCAGGCACTGGCCCGCGTCGGGCTGGCGCATTATGCCGACCGGCTGTTCCAGGATCTCTCGGGCGGCGAGGCGCAGCGCGTCATGCTGGCGCGTGTGCTGGCACAGGTCTGGGCACCGGTCGAGGACGGCGCGCCGCGCTGGCTCCTGCTGGATGAACCCGTCTCCAGCCTCGACATCGCGCACCAGTTGCAGGTGATGGAGATCGCGCGGGATTTTGCGCGCGGCGGTGGCGGGGTCCTGGCCGTCATGCATGACCTGAACCTGACCGCGCTATTCGCCGACCGGATCGCCGTCCTCGCCGATGGGCGGCGCGTGGCCTTCGGCCCCCCTGCCGACGTCCTGACCGACGACACCCTGTCGCGCGCCTACGGTTGTGCGCTGCGCGTCTCTGCCCCGCCGCCGGCGGACATTCCCTTTATCCTGCCGCACGCAGCATCCGCCTGAAAGGTCACCCATGCGCCTTGCCGCCCTCATATTCTGCCTTGCCACGCCCGCGCTCGCCGATCCCGATATCGTCATCCTCGGAGAGGTCCACGACAATCCCGACGCGCACATCGGGCAGGCGCGAGCACTGGAAACCTTGCAGCCCACCGCCGTGGTCTTTGAGATGCTGACACCCGACGACGCACGCCGCGCCGATCAGGACCGCGACCAGATCCCCGCGATCTGGGGCAATTCTGGCTGGCCGGACTACGCGCTGTACGCCCCGATCTTCGACGCCCTGGGCGCGGCGCGCATCGTCGGCGCTGCAGCACCGCGCGAGAACGTGCGTGCGGTCTATGGCGATGGCGCCGCCGCGCTCTTTGGCAGCGATGCGCCAAGGTTCGGCCTGGATGCCCCCTTGCCCGAGGCACAGCAGACCCAACGCGAAGAGATGCAGTTCGAGGCCCATTGCCGGGCCATGCCGCGCGAGATGATGGCGGGCATGGTCGAGGTCCAGCGCTACCGTGACGCCGTCTTCGCCCACGCCGCGCTGGAGGCGCTGGACCGCTACGGCCCTCCCATCGCAGTGATCGCGGGCAATGGTCATGCCCGCACCGACTGGGGCGTTCCCGCCATGATCGCCCGAGCCGCGCCAGAGGTGACGACCCATGCAACGGGCTTTGTCGAAGGCACGGCCGACATGCCCTTCGACACGGTCACCATCATACCCCCGGCAGAGCGTGACGATCCCTGCGCCAGCCTGAAAACCAACTGAGGAGAGACCGCCATGTACCTGGCAATGAACCGTTTTACCGTCCTGCTCGAAAACGCGGCCGAGTTCGAGGATCTCTGGCTGTCGCGCGAAAGCCACCTCCGCGACATGGCGGGATTTGTCGCATTCGACATGCTGCGCGGCCCCGAGGAAGACGGCAGGATCCTCTATGCCTCGCACACCGTCTGGGAAACCGAGGTTCATTTCCGCGCCTGGACCGGCAGCGAGGAATTCCGTGCCGCCCACGCCCGTGCCGGCCAGACCCGCAAGCTGCACGAAGGTGCGCCCCGGTTCGAGGGCTTCACCTCGATCCAGAGCATCCAGGCCCGCGCGGCATGAGCGCCCCCCGCCAGGATCAGGACGACCGTTTCCGCACGGTCTGTTGGCGCGAGATGCTGCAATCCGGCACGGATCCGTCTGACAGCACGGGTCTGGCGCTGGAGCAGCTGATCGACCTGCAGCGAGCTACGGGACCGGCGCCCGATCCGCGCCGCCCTCAATAGCCAATTCTTTCTGTCAGGTATTGCCTGACAGGACCCCGCCTGCTAGGCACATGATTAACCAGCCAGGGTGTCCAGCCCCAGCCAGACACGAAAACCCACCGATGGGGGCTGGTTTGATGAACCTTCCGTCCTTTGGCAGTCTGGCGCTCTGCGCCCTTGCCATCACCCTTGCGGCACCCGCGCAGGCAGAAACCGTGCAGGGTGCGCATGTCTCGCTGGAACTCAACGCGCTGGAGCCGGTCGACGGCGCCTGTCGCATCAGCTTCCTGATCCAGAACGGCCACACCAACGACATCGCGCAGGCCGTCTACGAGGCGGTTCTGTTCGACACCGAGGGCCGCGTGGATCGTATGACCCTGTTCGATTTCGGGGATCTTCCCGCCGCCCGCCCCCGCGTGCGCCAGTTCCTTGTTTCCGGCCTGGCCTGTTCCGACCTGGGCCGCCTTCTGATCAACGGCGCCGAGACCTGCGAGGCCGACAGTGCCGACGCCTGCACGCAGGACCTGGACCTGCGCAGCCGCACGGACGTGGAGATCATCGGATGATCGAGACTTTGCGAGACGCCCTGCAACGGATCTTTGACCTTGGCGGCCCGGTCGTCATCCTGCTGGGTGCGCTGTCGATCGTCGTCTCGGCGGTCGTGCTTTACAAGTTCTGGCAGTTCACCACCGCGGGCGTCGGGCGCCACCGCGCCCTGCGCGAGGCAACCGAGGCCTGGGACATGGGCAACCGTCTGGCCGCGCGCCGCCACCTGGACCTGTCGCGCAGCTATTTGCGCCCGGTGGTGGCGATGGCGCTGGACGGCCAGGGCGATGCCGACCGGCTGGAAGCCGAGGCGGAAGCGCGATTTGCGCGGCTGGAATCCGGGCTTCGCCTGCTGGATTCCATCGCGCAACTGGCGCCGCTTCTGGGGCTTTTCGGCACGGTTCTGGGCATGATCTCGGCCTTTCAGGCCCTGCAGGAGGCCGGGGCGCAGGTCGATCCCTCGATCCTCGCGGGCGGCATCTGGGTCGCTCTGCTGACCACCGCCGTGGGGCTGGCCGTCGCCATGCCCACCGCGCTGGTGCTGAGCTGGTTCGAAGGCCGCATGGATGCCGAACGAGTGCTGGCGCAAAAGGCCCTGCGCACGATCCTGGCCCCCGCCGGCCAGGCCCAGACCTTTGCCCCTGCACCGACCGCAGCGCCGGCCCATGCGTAGGCGTCACCGGCGGCGAAAGCTGTCGATGACCTCGCTCATCGACGTGATCTTTCTTCTGCTGCTGTTCTTCATGCTTTCCTCGACCTTTTCGCGCTTTGCCGAAGTCGAACTGGCTGCGGGCGGCGCCGGGACTGGCGCCGCCTCCAACCTGCGCCCGGTGTTCCTGCGGCTGTCGCCGGACGGGCTGAGCCTCAACGGCACCCCGCATGAGTTCTCGGCTTTGCCCAAAGCGCTGCGCAAGCATCAAACCGACACGGAAACCGACCTGCCCGTCATCGTCGCCCTGCAGGGCGAGGTCACAGCCCAGCGCCTGACCGACCTGCTGGTGGCAATCCGCGCCCTGCCCGGCCTCAAACTCACGGTACTGGAGGCCTCATGAGAGCGCGCCGCCAGAAAGCCGAACGTGAACCGACCATCGCGTTGATCAACATCGTCTTCCTGATGCTGATCTTCTTCCTGGTGGCGGGCACGCTGGCGCGTCCGCTGGACAAGGACCTGACCCTGGTCCGGACGGCAGAGCTGGACACGACCGCGCCCGCCGATGCGCTGGTGATCCACGCGGACGGACGCATGACATGGCGCGGCGCCTCGCAGGACAGTGCCGCCAGCTTCATGACCCAGCTGCCTGCAGAGGCGCGCGCCCGGCTGCGCGTGATTCCCGACCGGGATCTGAACGCCGCCGATCTGGTCCGGATCGGTCGGGCGCTGCGCGGGGCTGGCGCCGAAAAAATTGTCATTGTCACCGAGAAGGCCCTGGAATGATCGTCTCGTCCCGACTTGCCAAATCCTCCGCCGTGTCGCTGGCGCTGCTGGCCCACGGCGCCGTGGCGCTGACCCTTGCCAGCCCCGAAGACCCCCGGACCGAAGGCGCCTCGGGTGGGGCCGAAGTGCGGCTTGGCTCGTCTTTCGCCGACATGGCCGCAGGCCGAGTCCGACCCGAGCCCGCGAAGACACCAGCAGAGAAAGCAGACCCGGAAAAACTGACGCCTGATCGGGTCAAAGCCCATGCAGAACAGGCAAAGCCGGACCAGATCTCGCCGGAACGCCCCAGGGATGCCGCCGAAATGGCACAAAAGCCGCGCTCTGCCGTCCAGGCGCCGGAACCGGTGGCCCGCCGTCTGGCTGCGGTCGACCCGGCACAGACGGACACCGGCCCGCGCCTGGATTCGCTGAAACCCGATCCACCCGAAACGCAGGACCTTGCCGCCTTGGCCCCCGCGCCGGAACGGGTCACACCGGAACGGGCAGCCCCCGCGCCCGCGATCAAACCCGTCGCACCGGACAACGCCCCCGCGGAACGGGTGACCGGCGAGGCACCGAAAAGCGCGGCGGTCTCTCGTTCGCTGCGGCCAAAGATGCGCACACCAGAGTTCGAAGCCGCGAACAAGCCGGTGGCCAAGCCCAAAGCCAAGCCAAGGGCGAAACCCGCACCGCAGGGCGGGGGCGCCGCACGCAACGCCCGCGCCGGCAACCCCACCGGCAACGACGCGGCCAAGGCGCGTAACTCAGGCAACAACGGTCGCAAGGCCGCGCCCGGCAACGCGGCGGCCAGCAATTATCCCGGGCTTGTCATGCGCAAGCTGTCCCGCGCCGGACGGCCCCGCGTGAATGCACGCGGCACCGCCGTCGTCGCCTTCTCGATTTCCTCGGGCGGCGGCCTCGCGTCGCTGTCGCTGGCGCGCAGTTCCGGGTCTTCGGCGCTGGATCGCGCGGCCCTCGGCGTGGTGCGCAGCGCGGCCCCCTTCCCGCAACCACCCAACGGCGCAAGGCGCAGCTTCTCGATCCAGATCCAGGGACGCTGAACCGCTACAGGATCTGGCTGAGGAATTCCTTGGTGCGCGGGTCCTTTGCCTCGGCAAAGAAGGTGGCGGGCGGCCCGTGCTCCACGATCACGCCCCGGTCTGTAAAATAGATGTGGTCCGCCACCTCGCGGGCAAAGCCCATCTCATGCGTGACAAGGATGCAGGTCATGCCCTCGGCGGCGAGGTCCTTGATCGTGACCAGCACTTCCTTGACCGTCTCGGGGTCCAGCGCGGCCGTCACCTCGTCGAACAGCATAACGTCGGGCCGCATGGCCAGGCTGCGGGCGATGGCCACGCGCTGCTGCTGGCCGCCTGACAGCTCTCCGGGGTAATTGTCCTCTTTCCCCTCCAGCCGCACCTTCTTGATCAACGAGCGCGCCCGGTCCTCGACCGTCTCGGGATCTTCCTTGAGCACCTTCAACGGCGCCATCATGACGTTTTCTAGCGCTGTCTTGTGCGGGAACAGGTTGTACTGCTGGAACACCATGCCGACCTTCTTGCGCAGCGCCAGCTTGTCCAGTTTCGGATCGCTGACCTCCTGCCCCTCGACGGTGATCGACCCGCCCTGGATGTCGTTCAGGGCATTGATACAGCGGATCAGGGTCGACTTGCCCGACCCCGAGGGGCCGATGATGCAGATCACCTCGCCCTTCATCACGTCCAGGCTGACGCCCTTCAGAACCTCGAAGTCGCCAAAACTCTTGTGCACGTCCTTGAGGGACACGATGGGCAAATCGGGGGTCCAGCTCATGCCTGTCTCTCCTAGTAGAGGCGGTTCTTGGCGTCGTCGGCGATGATCTGCGCCATCTCGTCGACGTCCGCGACCAGCTTTTTCTCGACCAGCTTGCCGTGGGCGACCATCGCCTCGGCAAGGCTGGGCACGTCCGAGGTGTCCGGCCAGTTATCGGGCTGCCACATCCGCGAGCGGATCATGCATTTCGCGCAATGCAGATAGGCCTCTTCGACCGTCAGCAGCAGGACGAATTGCGCCGGGCGCCCGTTGACGGCCAGCCGTTCACACAGGTCGGGGTCACGGGTCAGCCGCGCCTTGCCCGCAACCCGAAGCGTGTCGTTGTGGCCGGGGATCAGGAAGATCAGCGCGGCCTCGGGGCTGTGCAGCACGTTCTCGAAACTGTCGAAACGCTTGTTCCCCAGCCGGTCCGGCAGCGCCAGCGTCTTGTCGTCCAGCACGGCCACGAATCCCGCCGGATCGCCCTTTGGGGAAAGATCCAGCAGCCCGTCCGCCCCCCGGGTCGCCAGCAGGACAAAGGGCGATGCCGCGATAAACCGTGCGCAAAGCGGGTCGATATGGTCAATGACCTTGCCGGCGGGCCGCTCACCCGCCTCGCCGGTGATGGCGCGCAGGTCTTCGCGGGTGGCGATGGCGTGGGGATCGGACATGACAGCCTCAGAGTTTCACGGAATAGCGCCGTTCCAGCGCGATGGTCAGCCGGGCGATCGGGTAGCAATAGGCAAAGAACAGGACCAGCGCGTAGCCATAGAAGGGCATCAGCAGCTCGGGGTGGTTGTTCTCGGCCTCCATCGCCTGGCGGGAAAAGGTGATGATCTCGCCCACGCCCAGGAGGGAACAAAGCGGCGTCGCCATTGTCAGGATCGCGTACCAGTTCATCCAGGGCGGGATCATCCGCTTGAAACACTGCGGCAGGATGATCTGCCACAGGGTCTGCGTGCGGGTGAAGGACAGGCTTTCCGCGGCCTCCCACTGGGCCGAAGGCACGGAGTTGACCGCACCGCGCACGATTTCCGAGATATTGGCCATGACCGGCAGGCTCAGCCCGATCACCGCCTTGACCCAGGCCGGGATCGGGATGGTCAGGCCAAGGATGGTAATTTCGAACGGAAAGGCCAGCAGCACCACGAAGAGCAGCACGAGCCAGGGTGAATTGCGGAACAGCTGGGTGATCGCCCAGGAAATCCCGCGCGTCACCTTGTTGCGCGACACCTGCGCCAGGCCCAGCGCCGCGCCCAGAGTCGTGCCGATCAACATGGCAAACAGCGAGATCAACACGTTGAACAGGAACCCCTGGAAGGTCAGGAAGGGGATCCAGCGCCAGAGCGCGGCAAAGGCATCCGCCGTGCCGAAACTGGCCGATTGCGCAAAGGCCGCCGCAGGCCAGAGCGCCAGCAGGACAAGAAAGCTCCACGGCGGCAGACTGCCCAGCCAGCGCACCAGGAACATCTCGTCGTATTGGTGTCCACGCAGGACATAGGGTTTCATGACCGGCAGATCGGTCTGCCCGTGCAGCCTACTGTCCATAGCCGGGGATCCTCATCTTGCGTTCCCAACGGTTCATGCCCATCACGAGGATGCCGACCAGCAGGATATAGGTCACGAATAGCAACAGCATCGTGGGGTTCTGCGCCGAGGGGAAATCGTTCCAGACCGACACGCTTTCATACAGCAGTTCCGGCACGGCGATGGCATAGGCCTGCGTCGTCGTCTTGACCAGGTTCACCAGATTGTTGTTCAGCGACGGGATCGACACCCTCAGTGCCAGGGGAAAGACCACCTCGCGGTAGGTCTGCGTGCGCGTCATGCCCAGGCTCTCCGCCGCCTCGACGGTGGACTCCGGCACTGCCTCGATGCCTGCGCGGAAGATTTCCACGTTGAAGGCGCCCGCGAAGAAGGACAGCGAGATGATCGCCCAGCCGACATTGGAGATGATCGGCACCTCCAGCCAGCCGTCCGGGCTGTAGGACGGCGTGAACTGGCCCAGCGCAAAGTAGAAGAACAAGAGCTGCACCAGCGGCGGCGTGTTGCGGAAGAACTGGATATAGCCCTGCACCACGCCGCGCAGCACACGGTTCTGGGCGCCCTGCGCCCAGGCGCCGAAAACGCCAATGATGACCGAGAGCAGCACGCAGGCAATGCTTAGCTGAATGGTCATCCACAGGCCGGACAGAATCCGCCCGGCCTGTTTCTCGTCATAGAGCCAGATGAAGTTCCACCGCGCATGCTCGGCGGCGAGTTCGCGAAAGAACTCCTCGAATCCGTTCATGTTATTCCGGCATCGGCGTCGTCTGCTGGATCAGCTCCTGCTGCTTGGCCAGGAAAGCGGTGGGCTTGATACCCCACTTTTCTTCCAGCTCGACCAGCGTTCCGTCGAGGTGCCACTGGTACTGCATGCCTTTCATGAAGGCCCCGAAGACGCAGTTTTCCTCGGACTTGGGCACGGCCAGCGCCCAGGGGCTGTCATCCTCAGAGGGCAGCGGCATTTCGAAATCGTCCCAGTTTCCGCTGGCGATGTCCGACCCAATCGAGCTGTCGTCGTAGACAAAGGCCACGCATTTCTTGTCGCGCAGCGCCTGCTTGGCCTCGGCAGTGCCGGAGAAGGCCACGACCTCGACGTCGTAGCGGTCCTCGACGATCTGGTTGTAGAAGGCGCCCTGGATGCCGCAGACCGGTTTGCCGGTCAGGTCGCTCCACTCGGTAAAGCCCAGCTGCTTGGGCGCCATGACGTTAGTGCCCGAGGTGTAGTAGTTGGGGCCGACGATGCCCACCAGTTCGCGCCGGTCGGGGCGGTCGGTCATGGTGGCGATCATCAGGTCGATCTGCCCCTGTTCAAGAAACTGCATCCGGTTCGAGCTGACAACGGCCACCAGTTCAAGATCGACGCCCATCGTGTCGGCGATCATCTGGGCCATATCCGGCTCCATGCCGATGATGGACCCGTCGGTGCCGCGATAGCCCCAGGGCTTGTAATCGGCCTTGACCCCAACGGTGAGCGTGCCGCTCTCCATGACCTTGTTCCAAGTGTCGTTGGTGCATTCCTGTGCCGCCAGGCTCAGCGGGGCCAGCGCGGTCGACGTCACAAGTGCCGTTGTGATAAATCGTTTCATGAGTTTCTCCCTTGTTGTCGAACAGTTTTTTTGACGATCGTTCACTGCCGACACTTTGGCACAGCCTACGGGAGAGTCAAAAAGGTTCGGGCCAGAGACTTTGGTTTTCCGAAAAGTGGCAAGGTTCGCCCAACTCTGCGGCACAGTCCGATGAGCGCGTTTCGCCTCCGCGCGCCCTATCTGCAAACTGCGCTTGTCATCCCGCCGCGGTCATCGGGACACGTCCCGGTCGCGCCTTGATTTTATGCAATTCCGCTGTTTGCGCCCATCTATGCGGCACCGCAGCATTCCCCCTGCGGCGCCCCTCCTGCGCGACACCCGGACTGAACCCGCAGCACCCGGTTGCTGAACGGCGCAATCCACGCCTGCGCCTCGACCGGAGAGGGGTCAGCCTGACACGGACGGTCCGCCCCCTGTCCGAGGTCCGCAGTCCCTTGCAAAACATGCGAATATTGCGATCAGGACAGCCGGGATGCATCCCCGGCCAAGGCCGGCGAGGCTGCCGAGGCACTGTCACCCGGACGCCGCTTTACCTCGACATCTGTGGGGCCACCCCGCCAATCGTTGCCATTTTGGCAACGCAAACCTCTAATTTCGCCGCTTTTACTGCATCAAAAACCGCGACAACAGTCAGGTGAATCACTCGAACACCTGACGGAGACGGCGCAGATGAAGCTCAAATCGAACTGGTGGTGGGATCTCTCCACCAAGGATTTTTCCGAACTGGACATGAGCAAGGTCGTCGCCGTTTTGCCCACGGCCGCGGTGGAACAGCACGGCCCCCACCTGCCCGTCCGCGTCGACAGCGCCATCAATGCAGGCATCATGGAGCGCGTCGCCCAGCGCATCCCGGACGACCTGCACGCCCTGATCCTGCCGATGCAAGCGGTGGGCAAATCGGTCGAACACCTGGAATTCCCCGGCACCCTAACGCACAGCTACGAGACCCTCGCCCGGGTCTGGTTCGAGATCGGTGAAAGCGTCGCGCGCACCGGCTGCCGCAAGCTGGTCTTTGCCAACTGGCACGGCGGCCAACCCCAGGTGATGGAAATCGTCTGCCGAGAGTTGCGGGTCAAGCTGGGCATGTTCGCGGTCAGCGCCAATGCCTCGGCGGACCTCGATGTCTCGGACCTCTTCGACGGACAAGAGATGAAGCACGGCATTCACGGCGGCGAATTCGAAACCTCGCTGTTGCTGGAACTGCACCCCGAACTGGTGGACATGGACTTGGCCGAGGATTTCGAGCCGCTCTCGGTCGAGATGGAAAAGGCCGGCGGCATCCTCACCCCCGAAGGCCGCATCGGTTACGGCTGGCAGACGCAGGACCTGCACCCCTCCGGTGCCTGCGGCAATGCCGCCGCCGCCGATGCGAAACGCGGCCGGATCGCGCTGGACCGTGCCGCCGACCGGTTCGTCGCGCTGTTGAAGGAGGTCCGGGATTTCCCGATCGAACGCGTGACGCAGAAAACCATGTTCAACGATGCGTGACATGGTGGACAGCCCACGACGGCCCCTCCTGCCGGTGCAGGCCCCTGTCCGGCAGGAGCTGCGCCTGAAGGACGGAACCCGGCTGGTCGCCGACATCTGGCGGCCGGACACGCAGGACACTCTGCCGGTCCTGCTGATGCGCCAGCCCTATGGCCGCGCCATCGCCTCGACCGTCACACTGGCCCATCCCGCATGGTACGCGGCGCGCGGCTATATCGTCGCCGTCCAGGACGTGCGCGGCACCGGCGACTCCGAGGGCGATTTCGATGCCCTGGTCAACGAGGCGGCGGACGGCGCCGAGACCCTCGACTGGGCGCGCGACCTGCCGGGGTCGAACGGCAAGGTCGGTACATACGGATTCTCCTACCAGGGCACCACGCAGTTCCAGATGCTGGCCGGCGGCGCGCGGCCCGACGCAATGGCCGTCTCGATGGCATCGTGGTCGCCCTTGACCGACTGGCTCTCCGAGGGCGGATTGTTCCGCTGCCGGATGTCGGCCTCCTGGGCGGCGCAGATGGCCAGGTTGAAGGCCCGCCGGATGGGTGATTCAGTCGCGCTGGCGGCCTTGGCGCCGGAGCGGGGTTGGCAGGCGCATTTCGACTTTCTCATGTCACGCCCGGACCTGTCGCATCTTTCCCGCTGGGCCAAGGGCCAGCCGGGGGCAAACCCCGCTGCCGACCTGGCCCCGCCCCCTGCCGTACCCCTGATCCAGACCGCCGGGACCGCCGATTTCTTCCTTCGGGGCACGCTGGCCGCCGACAGGGCCTTTCGCGCGGTCTCACCTGACACCACGCATCTTGTCCTTGGTCCCTGGGGACACATCGGCTGGAACCGCTCCGCCGGCGCGGCGCGGCTGGCCCCGGGGGCGGAATTCTCTGTCGACCGGGCGCAGCTCGCCTTTTTCGATCACTACCTCAAGGACCACGGCCCACGGCCCGCTGCCGTCACCGCCTATGATGCGGGCAGGGACAGCTGGCATGACACCGACACGCTCGAAGGGTCCGGCGCAAAGGTCTATCACCTTGTGTCAGACGGCCTTGCCGCGCAGATGGTGACAGATGGCCGCCTGACGACAGACCCCGCGACGCCGGGGACCGACATGCTGGTCCTCGACCCCACCCGGCAGGCGCCGCTCTGTGGGGGCGCCTTCACCGGTCCGGTCGATATTGGCCCGCTGCACGACCGGTCCGACGTTGCCTGCTATACTACCGCCCCCATGACCTCATGCGTGCAGTTGCGCGACCGGGTCGAGGCCGAGATCGCTCTGGACGTCGATGGCCCCCATCCCGGGCTGGCGGCCACGCTTGCGGTCGTCGACCGGCAAGGCACCGCCACGGCACTGGCTACGACCGTCGCGCGCCTGAAAGGCGGGACGCTGCGCCTGGTGTTCGAGGGTCTCTTTCACAGCCTGCACTCCGGACAGTCCCTGCGCCTGTCCCTGCAGGCCGCCCCCCTGCCCGACTTCCAGCCCTATCCGGCCACCGCGCTGACCGATCCAGGCGTGTATGCCACGACCATCGCCATCGACCACGGCGCCAGCCGGCTTCTCGTCTTTACCGCAGATCAGGAAACACCCCATGCGTGACCGCAACTATCTCATTCTTGACGCGATTACCGCCATGTACGGAGACACCGTCGCGGTCGACCAGCTAACGCTGGAAATCGCACGCGGCGAGCTCTTGTCCCTGCTCGGCCCCTCGGGCTGTGGCAAGACCACGACGCTGCGCATGATCGCCGGTTTCATCCAGCCCACCTCCGGGCACATCATGGTAAACGGGCAGGACATCACGCGCCTGCCCCCGCACAAGCGCAACATCGGCGTGGTCTTCCAGGCCTATGCGCTGTTCCCGCACCTCTCGGCACTGGAAAACGTGGGCTTCGGCCTGCGGATGCGCAACATCCCCAAGGCCCGGCGACAGGAACGCGCCCGTGCGGCGCTGGACACCGTGGGCCTCGGTGCCTTTGCCGACCGCCTGCCCGGAAATCTCTCCGGCGGCCAGCAACAGCGCGTCGCCCTGGCCCGCGCGCTGGTGATCGAACCCGAGGTCCTGCTGCTGGACGAACCGCTGTCAAACCTCGACGCCAACCTGCGTTCGGAAATGCGCGACGAGATCCGCGCCCTGCAACAGCGCCTGGGCATCACCACCATCTTCGTCACGCACGACCAGCAAGAGGCGCTGTCGATGTCCGACCGCATCGCCGTCATGGACGGCGGGCTGATCTCTGAACTGGGCACCCCGGAACAGCTGTGCGATGCGCCGACGTCGGCCTTCACGGCCAAGTTCCTGGGCGCGCGCACGGTGCTGAACGGCAGCGTCGACAAAGGCGTGTTCCAGACCAAGGGCGTGCGCTGCGAAGGCGCGCCGGACGGCGCGACCAAGATGGTGCTCCGCGCCTCGCGCCTGCGCCTTGGCGACGCCCCGACCGGGCCGCTGTCCCTGTCGGGCACCGTCACCTCGGTCAACTACCTGGGCGAGACCTTCGAGATCGACCTTGCCTCGGCCAGCGGACCGGTCCGGCTGACCATTCCCTCGGACCTGACCGCCCCGCCCGCGGGCGCGACCGCCTCTGTCCAGGCCCTGCCCGGCGCCGTGACCTTCATCTGAACGACCCAACCACCAACCAACAGGAGTGACTAACATGGCTATGAACCGCAGACAGTTTACCGGCCTGATGGCCGCGGGCCTCGCCGCCCCGGCGTCGATCATCCGTCCGGCCTACGCCCAGCCCAAACCCGGCGACGAACTGGTCGTCGGCATCTGGGGCGGCGCGCAGGAAAAGATCGTAAAGAAGCACATCGAACCCAAGCTGGTCGAGAAATACGGCTGCAAGGTGTCCTACGTCCTTGGCGGCACCGGCGAACGCCGCGCGCGCGCCTACGCGGAACGTGGCCGGCCCAGCTTTGACGTGCTGTACCTGAACATCTACGAAAGCCGCCAGGCCGTTGCCGATGGCGTCACCCAGCCCGCAAGCCCCGCGGTGCCGAACTACGAATACCTCTACCCGCTGGCCCGCAAAGGCGGTTACGGCGTGGCCTTCAACCCCTGCACCATCGTCTACGACAAGACCGCCGCCTCGGCGCCGATCACCTCGTGGAAGGACATGTGGAACCCGGAATGGAAAGGCCGGATCGCCTGGCCGAACGGCCTGGGCGCCGAGGGCATCTCGGCCCTGATGATGACCGCCAAGGCCTGGGGCTACGGCATCGACGAGTTCGACAAGGTGGTCGAGAAGGTCAAGGAGCTGAAACCCTTTGCCGGCATCCAGGGCAGCCAGGCACAACTGTTCGACATGCTGGACCAGAACGTCGCCGACCTGTCGGTCGAGTTCGCCTCCTTCACCCGCATGTACGCCGAAAGCCGCAATCCGAACTGCGCCATCGCAGAGCCGATCGAGGGCCAGGCCGTGACGATGAACGTGGCCTGCATCACCGAGGGCACGCGCAACCAGAAGCTGGCCGAGGAATGGGTGAACCTCCACCTCAGCCCCGAGACCATGCTCGCCTACGCGAACGAGATCTACTACTCGCCCACGGTCAACAACGTCGAGATCCCGCCCGAGCTTCAGGGCAAGGTCATCACCGCCGGCAATGTCGACAGCCTCGTCGACTTTGACTGGGACTACATCAACGCCCACCGCTCCGAGTGGCAGGCGAAATACGACCGGGAGATCGCTGGATGAAACGTTGGATCGGTCCGGTTCTGTCCTTTCCCGTAACCGCATGGCTGCTTCTGGCTTTCGCGGCGCCGATGATCGTGGTCGTGCTGCTGTCGCTACACGAATACCCCAGCCCCTTCGGCCCGGTGATCCAGAGCCCGTCCCTGGTACAATTCGTCAAGATCCTGACCGATCCATTCTATCTTTCGGTGATTGCCGAAACGGTGCTGCTCGGCCTGGCCGTGACCGCCATTTCGGCTCTGCTCGGATACCCACTGGCCTACTGGCTGGCGCGCATGCCATCGAAATGGCGTGCGCTGTCCTTCGCGGTGATCCTCATCCCGCTGCTGACCAACGTGGTTGTCCGGTCGCTGGGGATCATGTTGCTGCTGTCGCCGCAGGGATTGATCAACACCTTCACGGGATGGTTCGGCATTCCGCCGGTGGAAACCATGCTGTTCAACCACGGGGCGGTCATCATCGCGCTGGCGCAGGTCTTCATGCCCTTCATGGTGCTGGCGCTCTATGACAACTTGCAGAACACCTCTCCACGCATCCACGAGGCCGCCGAAAGCCTGGGCGCCTCGCCGGGGATGCGCTTTCTGACCGTCGATTTCCCGATGTCGCTGCCCGGGTTGCGGTCGGGCGTCATCGTGGTCTTCCTGATGGCGACCACCTCTTACGTCTCTGCCACGCTGCTGGGCGGTGGCAAGGTCTGGACGATGGGGATGCTGGTCCTGAACGAGGCGATCAGCAATCTCAACGCAACGATGGCCTCGGCCCTGTCGCTGGTCATGACGACGGTCGGGCTGGGCTTCATCGCGCTGGCGACCCTCTGGCTCAACCGCTTCATGCGCTGGCGCCAGGGCGTGCCGTCCTCGCCGTGGACGATCCCCGCCTGGGTGGCGACCCTGGTCGACACCGTCGGGGCGCCGCTGCGCTACCTGCTGCTGTTCTGCTCGATCGGGCTGCTGATCCTGCCGCTGGTGCTGGTCATGGTCCAGAGCTTCAACGACGTGCCGCTAGCCACCGCGGCCGGGTTCAAGGGCTTTACCCTGGAATGGTATCGCCGCGTCCTGATCGAGGGGGACTACACCTCCAACTTCGTGGTGTCGGTCAAGCTGGCCCTGGTCGCCGTGGCCATCGCGGTCGCGCTGGCGATGCCCGCCGCCTTTGCCCTTGCACGCTATCCGTTCCGGATGCGTCCGCTGCTGCTGGCCTTCTGGATGCTGCCCCTGTCGCTGCCCGGCGTAGCCATCGCCGTCGGCATGTTGAAGCTGCTTCAGGTCTACCTGATCATCCCGCCCTTTGCCGGGTTGGTCTCGATCCACGTCGTCGTGATCCTGCCCTTCATCATCACCCTGCTCACCACCTCTGCCATGTCCCTCGACCGTTCACTGGAAGAGGCCGCCGCCAGCCTGGGCGCAAACAAGATGCGTTGTTTCCTGCTGGTGACGCTGCCCGGCATGGCGCCGGGGATCTTCGCGGCGGCGCTGGTCGGCTTCCTGATGAGCTTTGGCGAAGTCACGGTGACCAGCTTCCTGACCACCGCCCGCCTGACGACACTGCCGGTCAGGATCTATTCCGAGGCAACCTTTGCGCTGGAACCAACGGCGCATGCGATCTCTGCCCTGCTGATCGTCGTCACCACGGTGGCGCTGGCGCTGCTGGGCAAGTTCGTGCGCCTCGACCGGCTCTATTCGAGGTGACGCCGATGGAACGTCTCTCAGCCCAGGGCGGCGCGGAAATGCTCTGCCAGGACACTGCCCAGCGCGGACGGGTTCCGGTCCGGCCCCAGCAGGATGAGCCGCTGCGTCTCGCGGGCGAATTCCTCGACCGGAACAAAGGCAAGCTGACCTGCGGCCACCTCCGTCTCGATGTCGAAGGGCGTCAGGAAGGTGATGCAGCCCCCCAGCCGTGTCAGGTGGCGCATCATCTCGATCGAGTTGGTCTCGATCAGGTCGCTGGGTCGTCCGCCGGAACGGGCAAAGAGCTTTTCCAGGTGCGGGCGGATCACCATGCTCGTATCCGCCACCACCATCGTGTAGTCGGCGCATTCGTCCAGCCGGACACTGGAGCGCCCCGCAAAGGGGTGGTCCGGCGGCACGACAACGCCAAGGTTGACCATCGCGACCGCCAGTTGCCGGACGTTGGGACGCGGTGGAAAGTCGAAGCCGATGGCGAGGTCCGAATGCCCCTCGGCCACGGCGGCGATCATCTCGTCCGGGTCGGTCATCAGCTGCAGACGCACCGCGACCTTGGGGTTCGCCTTGCGGAACTGCATCACCACGCGCGGCACGATGTTCGAGGCAAGGCCGCTCATCAGCACGACCGAAACCTCGCCCCGGCGCAGCCCCTTGAGGTCCTCGATCAGGGCCAGGTTCCGGTCCATCTCGCGCAGGGTCTCACGGATGTGGACCAGCAGGATTTCCCCTGCCGCCGTCAGCGTCAGCGACCGGGGCGCCCGGTTGAAGATCGGCGTGCCCAGGTCATCCTCCAACGACTTGATCTGCCGCGAGATCGCCGAGGCCGCGACGTTCAGCTTGTCCGCCGCCGCCCGGATCGACCCCTGTCGCGCCACCTCGTCCACATAGGTCAGAACCCTCGCGTGCATCCGTTTCTCCGTTGCCAATCCGTCATCGAAACTCGGGTTTCCGATGCCATTCATGGCACGTCCGCCCCCTCATCACCATCCCGCAAGACTGCGTACTGACAAGAGGTTTCCCCAGATGATCAAATCCTTCTCACATGAACAGGTGGCCAAGGCCGAAGCCTGGAAGATCGCACCCTCGGACAGCAATTATTTCGTGATGCTCTTCGACCCCGCCAATGCGCCCACCGACAACATCTACGTCGTCGAGATCTTCACCAAGGGCGGCGCGACCCCGCCGAACAGCCATTCCAAGGCGCATGAGTTCTTTTACGTCATCGAGGGCGAGGGCTATGCCTCGTCCGATGGCGACCGCCTGCCCATCGCGAAAGGCGACGCGCTGCTGCTGAACCCCGGTTCTGTCCACGTCGTCGAGAACACCGGCGCGGGCAAGCTCTATACCCTGACCGTCATGACCCCGAACCAGGATTTCTCCGAGCTGATCCGGTCGGGAGAGCGGGTAGAACTGGACGACGAAGACCTGCGCGTCCTGACAGAGGCCTGAAATGACGGACCTTTCCCCCGACACCCCCCTGCCCCTTGGTGCCACGCCGCGCAACGCATGGCATGTCAGCAAATCCAGCGTCGACATGACCCGCAGCCAGCCGCCGGTACGTCCCGTCACCCTGCGCGACCGCGACCGTGCCGTCACCATCGACTTGTCGCGAACGGCGATCATCGTGATCGACATGCAGAACGACTTTTGCCACGGCGACGGCTGGCTGGCTCAGCTCGGCGTCGACGTGTCCCCCGCACGGGCGCAGATCGCGCCGTTGCAGGCCTTGTTGCCTGAACTCAGGGCACAGGACGTGCCGGTCATCTGGCTCAACTGGGGCAACCGGCCCGACCGCATGAACTTGCCGCCCTCGGTGCTGCATGTCTACGATCCCGACGGTCGTTCGACCGGCATCGGCAAGCCGCTGCCCTCGAACGGGTCGCATGTGCTGGAGGAAGGCAGCTGGGCCGCCGCCGTGGTCGATGAGTTGGCGCCGGAACCGGGCGACATCGCCGTGTCGAAATACCGGATGTCCGGGTTCCAGGACACCGAACTGGACAGCATCCTGCGCAACCTCAGCATCACCACCGTGCTGTTCGCGGGCGTCAACGCCGATCAATGCGTGCTGTGCACGCTGCAGGACGCCAATTTCCTCGGCTACGACGTCATCATGCTCGAGGACTGCTCGGGCACGACCTCGCCCGGATATTGCATGGATGCGACGCTCTACAACGTGCGACAGTGTTTCGGCTTTGTCGGAGACAGCAAGGACATCCTGAAAGCGATCGGAGACGGCGCATGACCGTGACGTTGAACCAGCCCGAGGCGCTGGCAGAGCTGACCGCCGCCTGCGACCTCTACGAAACCGCGCTGATGGACAATGACCTGGAGGTCCTGGACGGCTTGTTCTGGGACAATCCAAACACGCTGCGATACGGCGTGGGCGAAAACCTCTACGGGATCGAGGAAATCCGCGCCTTCCGCAAGGGCCGCACCGGCGGATCGCCCCAACGTGAGGTCATCCGGCGCGAGATCACGACACTTGGGCCGGATGTCGGCATCTGCAACCTGCAGTTCCAGCGCGTCGGCTCGACCCGCATTGGCCGCCAGAGCCAGACCTGGGTTCGCACCGAAGACGGCTGGCGCGTGGTCGCGGCCCATGTCTCGCTGATGCAGGACGGATCGTGATGCATTTCAGCGCCCCTCCCTTCGTCTCGATCTTCGACCCGCCGCTGTCCGCGGGCAAGGGGCCACTGACGGGTCTGCGCCTTGCCGTGAAAGACAATTTCGACGTCACCGGGCATGTCACCGGCTGTGGCAACCCCGAATGGGCCGCGACGCATGAGGCGGCCGAAACGACCGCCCCCCTTGTCGCTCGGCTGCTGGACCTCGGGGCCGAGGCCATCGGAAAGACCCAGATGGACGAACTGGCCTATTCCCTGATGGGACAGAACGCGCGCTACGGCACCCCCGTGAACCCGATCACGCCGGACCGGATGCCCGGCGGTTCCTCGTCCGGTTCCGCCGTGGCGGTGGGCTCCGGTGCCGTCGAAATTGGGCTGGGGACGGACACCGGCGGGTCCGTGCGCCTGCCTTCGGCCTTTTGCGGTGTCCATGGCTGGCGCCCGACCCACGGCCTGTTGCCGGCAGAGGGCCTTGTGCCGCTGGCCCAGAGCTATGACGTGCCGGGCTTCATGACGCGGGACACGGAAACGCTTGCCTTGGTGGCGGAGCAGTTCGCACCGGCGGCCGCCCCCCTGGACGGCGCGTTCCTGTATCCCGAAGACCTCTGGCACTTGGCAGAGCCGGAGACTGCCGAGGCGCTACTGCCCCCCGGCCAGGATCTTGGTCCCCCACTGTTTTCCGATGACCTGCGCACCCTGCTCCTGCCGACTTTCCGGATCTGCCAGGGAGCAGAGGTGGCCGCGAATTTCCGCGACTGGATCGCAGAGACCGCGCCGGCCTTCGGCCCCGGCATCCAACAGCGGTTCGAAGGCGCGCTTGCCCTGACGGTCGAAGAGATCGCGCAGGCGCGCAAGGACCGCTCCCGGATCGAGGACCACCTGGTCGCCAGTCTTGGAGAGCGGAACGTGATCGTCCTGCCCACGGCACCGGGTCCTGCCCCGCTGCTGTCCGTCAAGGGCGAAGAAATGGAAGACTACCGCAACCGCGCTCTGACGCTGCTGTCCTTGGCGGGTCATGCCGGGCTGCCACAGGTCAGCCTGCCGATGCGCACCCGCGCCGGGCTGCCTGTCGGTCTGTCGCTGGTCGGTCCGCGTGGCAGTGACCGGGCGCTCATTGCACTGGCGCGCCAGATGCAGGCGTGACCGCGTCACGCCAAGTTGGCCGCCCCGAACAGGGGCGGCCCATTCGAGTCACGTGATGCGCCGGATGCTGGCGGCGATCTCGTCCATTTCAAAGACGTTTTTCCAGTCGTCGCGCATCAGGGCGGGCTTGCCGAATTCGATGGCCTTGTTGCAGGCGTCCGAGAACTGTCCCTCGACCTCGTCGAAGATCACCGCGCCGAGGATGTTCATGTGCCCCAGCAGGAAATCCCGCGCGCAGTCATAGCTGACACCGCGTTTGACGACCTCGTCCATCGCCTCGCGCATCACCACCAGCAGCGAGGCACAGACGGTTTCCGACAGGCCCGGCTCCAGCAGGGCCATCTGTTCGACGGTGACCCGATAGGTGCGGGCGACCGGGGCATAGATCGCGCGGGCGATGGCATCGCCCAGCGCGTAATGCTCTTCCGGCCCCTGCATCAGCGCGTTGACCACGCCCTGTTGCGCCGCGACGCCGCCGAAATGGTCCTTGCGACCGGCCTCGGTGGATTCGTCGTTGAAGATCGGCGGGTGGCAGGGATGGGTCACGAAGTAGGTGATGTCCTCCCGTTCCGGCAGGTGCCCGGCATAGGGCGCCGCCGCATCCAGGATGACCACCATCGTGCCCGCCGCCAGCGTCGGCACGACGTTCGCCGCAACCTTGCCGATCACGGTGTCCGGCACCGCAAGGATGACAACTTCTGCCCCCTGCAACCCGGTTTCGGCATCGACCGCCTCGACACCGACCTCGGTCTTCAGGCGCGCCTTTCCGGGGTCGCTGATCTCGATATGGCTGACGTCGAAATCCGTCTTCGCGAGGTTCAGCGAAAGACGGACCCCCATTTTGCCGCCAGCTCCGAAAAGCGCGACTTTGGTCATTATGGAATCCTCCGGTAGGGCTTGCTTAACTGGTATGATCAGATAATATCATGCGAACAATGTCAACAGGCGACAGGCCTCTTGCCACGGGAAGGACCACATTTCATGACGCCAAGACTGGCCTGGCTGGGCGACGATTTCACCGGATCGGCCGCCGTGATGGAGGTGCTGGCCTTTGCGGGCCTGCGGACGGTGCTGTTTTCCGGCCCTCCGTCCGAGGCGCTGGCCGCCCGTTTCGCCGATGTCGAGGCGGTCGGCATCGCCACCACCGCGCGCACCGACAGCCCCGACGCCATGCGGGCCAACCTGCCTGCCCCCCTCGCCTGGCTGGACGCGACGGGCGCACCGATCCTGCATTACAAGGTCTGTTCCACCTTCGATTCCGCGCCGCACAGCGGCAACATCGGCACCGCCATCGAATTGTGCCAGGCCCAGCGCGCCTCGGCAGGTGTGCCACTGGTTACCGCTGCCCCGCAAATGCGGCGCTACCAGGCGTTCGGGCACCTGTTTGCGGGCACCTTCGAGGGTGTCTTTCGGCTGGACCGCCACCCGGTGATGTCCCGCCACCCGGTCACGCCGATGACCGAGTCCGACCTCTTGCGCCACCTCTCGGCGCAGACCGACCTGCCCTCTGCCCTGCTGGACCTGGAAACGCTCTGGTCCGGCGAGGCCCAGGCGGCACTGGATCACGCCCTGGACAACGGTGCACGCATCCTGTCTTGCGATAGCATGGAGCCGCTCAGTGAAACTGCCGTCGGCAAGCTGATCTGGGAGAACCGCAATCGCCTGCGCGTGGCGGTCGGCTCTCAGGGGCTGGAATATGCGCTGGTGCGTTACTGGCAGGAGAGCGGCGAGCTGCCACCGCCCCCGCCGGTGCAGGGCGCCGGCAAGGTGGCGCAGATCGCTGCCGTCTCCGGCTCCGTCTCGCCCAGCACGGCGCGGCAGCTGGACTGGTCCGCCGCAAATGGCTTTGCGGTGATCCCATTCGATACCGTATCCGTGCTGGGCGATCCCGGTACGCTGGCGCGTGAGATCGACCGTTGCGCAGGTGCCGCGACCGATGCGGCGCAGACCGGGGCCAGCCCGCTTGTCACCTCGGCCCAGGGTCCCGACGATCCGCGCGTCGCGGCGTTCCGCACCGCCCTAGCCACCAGCGGCGTGTCGGCGGAAACCGCCAATGCCCGGATCGGCCAGTCTCTGGGCCGCATCCTGGACTGCGTGCTTCAGCAAACCGGCTTGCGCCGCGCCGTCATCTCGGGCGGTGACACCTCGGGCCACGGGATGCGCGCGCTGGGGCTGGACGCACTGCAGGCACTGGCCCCCACCATCCCCGGCGCGGCGCTTTGCCAGGGCTTTGGCGGCAGTACCCATGACGGGCTGCAAATCGCGCTCAAGGGCGGCCAGATGGGCAGCGAGGATTACTTTGGCTGGATCCGCGACGGCGGCGGGCCGCGTTAACCGTGCGGCCCGAAGGACACGCGTGAGCGTTCCAGGTGGCGGCGCATCTCCTCGACCGCGCCCTCGGCGTCATGCGCCTCGATGTGATCGACGATCTTGGCATGTTCGGCCAGGGTCACGTCCTCACTGCCGGAACGGTGCAACAGGCTGACATGGTATTCGAACAACCAGCCCAGCATGGCATCCGACACCGACTGGATGATCGGGTTGCCCGCCAGCGAGGCCAGCTTGCGGTGAAAGGCCATGTCGGTGGTGATGAAGGCATTGGCATCGCCCAACTGGCTGCGCTGCAAGTCGATCAGGGCGCGCAGTTCCGCCACGTCGTCCGGCGTCGCATTCTCGGCGGCGACGCGCACCATGCCCAGTTCGAACATCTGGCGGGCGTGTTTGAGATGGTCGAGGTTGGCGGGTGCAGAATCCAGTACCAGCCGCGCCAGTTCGTCCGACTGGGTCAGCACGCTGGCCGCATTGAGTTCGTTCACCCGAGACCGTTCGCCGTGGCTGATGGTGATCAACCCACTGTTGTGCAGCGATTGCAGCGCTTCGCGCACCGCCGGGCGACCCACGCCGAACCGTTCCATCAAGGCGCGCTCAGAGGGCATGTAGTCGCCGGGCTTCAACTCGCGCGTGCGGATCATCTCGTGCAGACGCTCCAGCACCTGTTCCGACAATTTGCGGCGGACAATCTTGTCGGGGGCAGATTTCATGGGGCTGTCCATTTCATGGGCTCCGGCGCGGACTCGTCAGGTAACATGATAAGTAGCCGTTTCAACTGCGCGGCTCAATCCATACCGCCGGACCAGCCATAGGGCATCAGCCCATGTCCGTCCTGCGGGGTCAGGTTGGCGCGCAGCCGCGTGGTCCCGGCGTCCAGCACCGCCAGCCCGTCGCGGACAGCGGCCTCTTGCACGTGTTGCCCCGCGATCCCGGACAGGGCCCGCAGGACCTGCGGCAAGGGTCCCGGATTGCCCACCACCCCGCGCGGACCATAGAGCGCCGCTGGCGTCCAGACGGCAATGTCGAACGGCGCCAGAGCCGCCGCCAGGCCCAGGGCATAGGCCGCGCCAAAGGCTCCACGGTGGCGCGGATCATCATCGGTCATGCAGACGCGCCCGGCGTCCGGGTTGGGGATCGTGCGAGAGCCATAGGGGTTCTGGCGCATGGCGATGGTCGCCGGTCCGATGCGATACGCGCGGTCCCCGATGAGCGCGCGGGCGGATCTTGCGATATGGGGCACGGCCTCCAGCGTTTCCATCACCGACAGGTCATCGGCGGCATGGACGATGGGGCAAAGCCCGTGGCTGACGAAATCCAGCGTCGCCAGTGGCGGGCGTTTGCGGTTGAGTTCCGTGAACAGGCTTGCCATCCCGCCGCCCCGGACGAGGCCGGGAAAGGCCCGCGCGGCGGCGGCGTGGATCTCTGCCAGCGGCGGACAGGCAGGCCATTCGGACCCCGGCGGCGTCGATTGCCGATCTACAGAGGGCACGACCAGCACAGAGGCCGGGGCAAAACCGCTGGCCGCGACGGCGTCGGCATGGGCCTGCAATTCGGCCTCCGGCGTCTGCGTGCCGTCGAACCGGCAGATCAGTTCCAGGTCATAGGCCACGTCCGGCCGCGCCGCCTGTGCCCGCGCAAAGGCCTCGATCTGCGGCGCGGCAGGCCCTTTGGCCGCGTCCACGTGGCACAACAGGCGCTGCGGGCACACCGGGTCCAGATCGCCGGGATTTTCCGCCAGCCGCGCTGCGTCCGCCGCATCCAGCACCAGCGCCATTTCCGGAAAGCGCGCCTCCTCCGGCGTGGGACGGGTGGCGACAGGCGCCGTCTGGCACGCTTCCCAGGTGATCTCGACGGATTGTTCCAGCACCTCGCCATCCGCAATGACATAGGGCCAGGGCAAGGCCAGCGGGCGGTTGTAGGTCTTGTACGATGCATCGCCCCACTGGCGCTGATCCTCCATCTCGAAGGTATCGCCACGAAATGCGCAGTGCACGCGCAACCCGTTGGCCCGATGGTCCAGCGTGGCAATGTCCATGAAAGGCTGCCAGGGGTCGATCAACTCGGGAAAGTGACTGTCCTCGACCTGCCCGTCCGCATGGGTGACACGCGCCGGACAGCCCGCGACACCCTCGATCGGATGCAACAGGGTAAAGCCGGCGCGGTTGGTTTCGAAATCCCCGGAGGCCTTGCCCCGGGCCTGGACCGTCAGCCGCCCTGCCCCGAGGGAGATCATCAGGTCGACATCCAGCCGCGCCGTCCCGGTGTCGAAGCGCATCGGCAAGGCGAGGTGCAGCGCAACGTCCCGGTTGTCGTGGGTCAGTGTCCCAAGGGTCGGCGCTATGGTGCCCCAGTCGCGATCCCGTGCGAGGAAAGCGACGGAGCGGATGATTTCGACACCACCCACGCGGATGTGGCGCAGCGCGCCGTCCTGCAAGTGCAGCGTCACCTCGCCATGCCGGATCTCCTCGGAGGCGGCGGGCGGCTGATCGGTGCCGTAAAGCGCCAGGTTCATAGCTCTGACAACGCGACGCTGCGCCCCTCCGCCGCCGACAGGTAAGCGGCCTCGACCAGCGCAAAGGTCCGCAGGTTGTCCGCGCCCGAGGTCTCGGGCGTGCGGCCCGCCGCAAGGCAATCGACGAAATGCTGCTGGATCAGCGCCACGCTTTCCTGGATGTTGTGCCAGGGCCGCTCCGCCCAGGGCAGCACAGGCGGCGAGACATCGCGCACCTCCTCCTGCCCGTCGCGCTGGATCGTCAGGCGATAGCCCGCGTCCAGCCGCAAGCTGCCCTCGGTGCCGTCGATTTCCAGCAGGGTTTCGGGAAAGGTCTCGGGCATCCGCCGCGTGGCATAGGAACAATCCACCACGGAGGTCACACCGCCACCGTGGGACAGCAGCATGGTGGCCACGTCCTCGCCACGGATATTCGGGTTGATCCGCCTGGTGGTGGCGCTGATCCGGTCCACGTCCCCGAACAGGGCACGGGCAATGTCGAGGATATGGATGCCCAGGTCCTCGATGATGAAACGCTCGCCTTCGGCAAGGTAGGGCTGCCCGGAAAAGACGTCATAGCCGGACCGGAAACTCACCCGGCCAAAGAAGGGCGTTCCGATGGCTCCGCCGCGCAGGGCCTCGATGGCCGCGCGCACCGCCGATTGCCAGCGAAAGTTCTCATGCACCATCAGCGTCTTGCCCGTGGCCTCGACCGCCGCGATCATGGCGCGGGCGTCGTCCATGTTCAGCGCAAAAGGCTTTTGGCAGATGACATGCACAGCGGCCGCTGCCGCCATTTCGACCAGAGGGCGATGCGATGGCACGGTGGTCGCGATATCGACGAAGTCGAACCCGCCTTCCGCAAACATCTCCGCCGCATCGGTGTAGCGGCGGTCGATGCCGAAAGCCTCGCCCGCCTCAGCCAGGCGGGTCTCGTCCCGGTCGCAGATCGCGACGATCTCGGCCCCCGTCACATCCGCCCAGCCGTGCAGTTGATTGCGGGCAAAGAAACCGCAGCCGATAAGTGCGCCCTTCATGCCATCCCTCCTCTTACTTGCCCAGCGCGGCCTGGGCCTGCAGCGCGACCTTGGCCTGGACCTTTTGCTGCGCCTGGTCGATGACCACGGCCGCGATGATGACAAGCCCCTTGATAACGGTCTGCCAGAAGGCTGACACCCCCATCATCACCAGCCCGTCCGACAGCACACCGATCACGAAGGCGCCGACGATCGTCCCGCCGATGCGCCCGCGCCCGCCGGACATGGAGGTGCCGCCCAGAACCGCCGCCGCGATGGCGTTCAGCTCGAAGGTGTCGCCGGTGGCCGGATGGGCGGCGACCAGCTGCGAAGAGATGATGATCCCCACCAGCGCCGCGCAGAAGCCCGAGAACATGTAGACGAAATACTTGACCTGGGTGACCTTGACCCCAGACAGGCCCGCCGCGCGTTCGTTGCCGCCGACGGCATAGATGAACCGGCCCAGGGGCGTGCGGCGCGCGATATAGGCGGCCAGGACACCCACCGCGATCAGCATCCAGATCGAGATCGGCACGCCAAGGAAATCGCCCGATCCGATCATGCGGTAGCTCTGCGAGCCGTATTCCGCGTTGCCCGAGAGGTTCGGAAAGGTCTTGCCGTCGCTGGACAGCATCGCCGCCCCGCGCGCGATGTAAAGCGTCCCGAGCGTGGCGATAAAGGGCGCCACGTTCAGCCTGGTGATCAGGAACCCGTTCAGCGCCCCGATGGCGATCCCCACCAGCGCGACCATCAGGCAGATTTCCAGCGTGTTGAACTGGATCGACCAGCCAAGCCCGATGTCGATCCCGTTCAGCAGCAAGTAGCCCGCCACCATCCCGCAAAGCCCGACGATGGAGCCCACCGACAGGTCGATCCCGCCCGAGACGATGACAAAGGTCATCCCGATGGCCAGAAAGGCGTTCAGTGCAACGTGTTTCGACATGATGACCATGTTCGCCGCCGACAGGAAGTTCGGCGCGAAGATCGAAAAGAACACGAAGACGAGGATCAGCGCGATGAAGGTCCGCGCCTTCAGGATCAATAGCAGCGTCGCGTTGGGGCTGGAGGCCCCGGCGGCACTTGCGGTCATGTCGGTCATTGTGCGGTCTCCCTTTCCGCGTCCTGTTCTGACAGGGGCGCGTGGCCGACGGCGGATGCGCTGACCAGCGCCGTTTCCGTGACCTCCTCCCTGCTGAATTCTCCGGTGATCCGCCCGTCCGACATCACGATGATGCGGTCCGACAGGCTCATGACCTCTTCGAGGTCGGATGTGACAAAGACGATGCCCAGCCCCTCGGCGGCCAGCTGGCGCATGACGCGAAAGACTTCGGCCTTGGCGCCGATGTCGATCCCGCGCGAGGGTTCGTCCATCAACAGCACCTTGGGCCCGGTCATCAGCGCCTTGGAAATCACCACCTTCTGCTGGTTGCCGCCCGAGAGCGCGGACACCGGATGTTCCGGCGAGGCGATCTTGATCACCATGCGGCGCACGAAATCCGCCACGCGCGAGCGTTCCTTGCCCAGGTCCATGTGCACGCCCCGGGTGAAGCTGCCGACAGAGGACAGCGTCATGTTCTCGCGGATCGACAGGATCTGGACCAGCCCGTCATGCTTGCGGTCCTCCGGGATCAGGGCCAGTCCCTTGGCGATCCGGTCGGGGACCGAGGGCCGGCCCATCTTATCGCCCTGCACCCAGACATCCCCTACGGCATGGGAATGCCGGCCGATGATGGTCTCCAGCAGTTCGGTCCGTCCGGCGCCCATCAGCCCGTAGATCCCCAGGATCTCACCCGCGCGCAGCGACAGGGACACACCGTCCACCGCAAAGCCGCCGCTGGTATCCGCCAGGCGCATGTTCTCGACCCGAAGGGCCTCGTCGCCGAAGGGATGTTCGATCTCCTTGGCGAAATCCTTGGAGCTGTCGCCGATCATGTTGCGCACGATCCAGGGAATATCGACGCCTTCCATCGACTGCGCCCCGGTGATCATCCCGTCCCGCAGGACTGTGATGTAGTCTCCGACGCGGATCAGTTCCTCCAGCCGGTGCGAGATGTAGACGATGCCGACGCCTTCGGCCTTCAGTTCCTCGATCACGCGAAACAGGATCTCGACCTCTGCGTTCGACAGGGCCGAGGTCGGCTCGTCCAGGATCAGAATGCGGGCGTCGCGCGACAGGCTCTTGGCGATCTCGACGATCTGCTGTTGCCCGACCTTCAGATCACCGACCAGCGTGTCCGGGTCGATGTCATGTTCCAGACGTTGCATCAGGGCGCGCGTGGCCTCGCGCTGCGCCGACATGTCGATATCGATGCCGCCGCGGGTCTTTTCATGCGCCATGAAGATATTGTCGGCCACGGTCAGGTTCGGGAACAGGTTGAGTTCCTGGAAGACGATGCCGATGCCATGCCGTTCGGCATCGTCGGTGGAGGTGAAATGCACCTCTTCGCCGTTCATCGTCACCGCGCCCGAGGTCAGCTGTTCGACCCCGGCGATGACCTTCATCATGGTGGATTTGCCGGCACCGTTCTCGCCCACCAGCACGTTGACCGCCCCCATGCGCAGGTCGAAATCAACCTCCTTGAGGGCGATGGTGCCGGGATAGACCTTGGTGCCGCCACGGATCGACAGGCCGATCGGATGGGCGCTGCCGGGGTCGGGATCGAGAGTCATGGAGTGGCCCCCATCTCGATTTCGACCGGCACGATTTCCGGCGTATCACCTGCGGCACGCAGGGTGAAGACGCCGGTGAAACTGACCGTCTGGCCGATCACGTCGCCCTCGGGCCGGGTCAGCCCGGCACTGGCACGTTCGTTCATCGCACGGGCCAGCTTGGCAAATTCGATCTGGTCGCGGAAATCGGTGAAAACGACAAAGGGCATGGCGTCGCGCATGGCGGTGCCGCGAATGATCGGCCCCAGCTGCAGCACCACGTCGGCGGCGCCGTCACCGTCCATGTCCACCTGCATCTTGGCGGCACGGCTGTCGAGCTTGGCCTCTGTTACGGTCCCGGTGCCCGAGACGACGAAATTCCAGGGGTTGGCCTCACCGTCCGGGCGCAGGCCGTGCGCTTCGCCGGCCGCGTCCAGCCCTTGTGCCAGCGCCTGACGCCAGGTGTCGTACGCCACCTCATGTTCGGCGATGACCGGCAATACCTGCGACTCCCAGTTCGCGTCGACATAGGCCGCCATGCGGGTCTCGTCGGTCTGGCTTGCCAGGGCTTCGGATTGGTCGTTGGGATCGGGATTGGGCACGATCTTGCAGGCCGCCGCAGGCAGCAACAGACAGACCAGCGCACCCGACAGGATCGCTTGGCGCATGGGACTTCCGGTGTTGTTCGAGGATGGGGCGGCCCGGCTTCAGAGCCGGGCCGCCGGGGTCAATCAGCTTGCGTCGGCAAGGGCGAAGGTTTCCAGCCGCCCTGCGTTGTCCGGCGTGATCAGCACGCAGTCCATCAGCTGTTTCTCCGGCTGACCGGTCGACCCGGTGCGCAGGTATTCGTCCGCCTGCTCGACCGCCAGCTGTGCCTGGCGATAGGCCGGTTGCAGCACGGTCGCCTTGATCCCGCCGGCCAGGATCGAATCCCGCACGTCGTTGGAACCGTCAAAGCCCACCACGATCACGTCGGTGCGGCCCGCCGCCTCGAGCGCGGCCCAGGCGCCCATCGCCATCGTGTCGTTACCGCAGATCACGCCCTTGATCCCCGGATTGGCCTGCAGGATGGTTTCCATCTTCTCGTAGCCTTCGGTCTGCGACCAGTTGGCGGACTGCTGCGCGACCATCTGAAGATCCGGGTACTGGTCGATGATGTCGTGATACCCGGCCGAGCGGATGCCCGCGTTGGTATCTGCCTCGCGGCCCAGCAGTTCGACGTAGGGGCCCTCTTCGCCCATGAGCGCGACGAATTCCTCGGCCCCCAGTTGCGCGCCCTGGTAGTTGTTCGACACGATCTGGCTGATGGCGATGCCGCTGGTCTTGATCTCGCGGTCGATCAGGAAGGACGGGATGCCCGCGTCCTTGGCCCGCTGGACCGGCGCGACAGAGGCATCGGCCCCGGCATTGTCACAGATGATCGCGACCGCGCCGCGTGCGATGGCCGTGTCGAACATCTCGGACTGCTTGTTGGGATCGTCGTCATGCACCAGGACAAGGGTCTCATAGCCCAGTTCCAGTGCCCGCGCCTCGGCGCCCACGGCTTCGGCCTTGAAGAAGGGGTTGTCGTGGCTCGGGGTGATGATCGCGATCAGGCCTTTGCCTTGTGCCTGGGCCGCGCGGACAGTCGGCAGAACCGCCGTAATGGCCAGACCGGATACAAAGAGACGACGTGTAATGCTCATGAATCATTCCTCCAAAGATCAGTCGGCCCGTTACGGGTCCTACCTCCCTGATCACGGTTAACCTGTGATATGATTACATGATTGTCAACAGGTATGATGAGTACTACAGTCCACCCCTGACAGGAGACCTCATGACCGACGATTTCATCCGTGTGACCTATCGCATCGAATGCCCCGGTAGCGTCGAGGCGATGGCGGCAAAGATCGCCTCGGACCAATCCACCGGGACCTTCACGGAATTGCCTGGCGAAACCGACGCGGTGCGCAAACGCTGCGCGGCCCGGGTGGAAAGCGTGACCGCCCTGCCCCCTGTGGACCGGCCCGGCTTTCCGACCGACACCCCCGGGCCCTACAACCGTGGCGACGCAGTGATCGCCTATCCGCTGGAAGCGATCGGCACCGACATCGCGGCGCTGATGACGGTGACGGTCGGCGGCGTCTATGCCGCACGTGGGCTGACCGGGGTGCGGGTGATGGACTTCGACTTGCCTGATGCCTGGTCCTGCCATCCCGGACCGCAATTCGGCATCAAGGGGTCCCGGCGCCTGACTGGCGTCGAAGAAGGGCCGATCATCGCCTCGATCATCAAGCCCTCGCTGGGGCTGACACCCGAGGACACCGCCGAAGTGGTGGCCGAGCTTTGCGCCGCCGGGGTCGATTTCATCAAGGACGACGAAAAGATGATGAACCCCGGCTACGCCCCGCTAGAGGCGCGGGTCGACGCCATCATGCCGGTGATCGACGCCCATGCGCAGAAGACCGGCAAGCGGGTGATGTATGCCTTTGGCATTTCGTCGGCCGATCCCGACCAGATGATGCGCGGGCATGACCATGTCGTGAAACGCGGCGGCAACGCGGCAGTCATCAACATCAACTCGATCGGACCGGGCGGCATGAGCTTCCTGCGCAAACGCTCGCAGCTGTGCCTGCACGCCCACCGCAACGGCTGGGACATCCTGACCCGCCATCCGGCGCTGGGGATGGAATTCCGCGCCTACCAAAAGCTCTGGCGCCTGATGGGCGTCGACCAGTTTCAGATCAACGGCATCGCGGCCAAGTACTGGGAACCGGACGAGAGCTTTGTCAAAAGTTTCCACGACGTGATGACTCCCATCTTTTCGGAGGACGACAGGCCCCTGCCGGTCGTCTGTTCGGGCCAGTGGGGCGGACAGGCGGTCGAGACCTACAACCGCACGGGCCGGACACTAGACCTGATGTATCTGGGCGGTGGCGGCATTCACGGGCACCCGATGGGCGCCGCCGCAGGCGTTCAAGCGATCCGGCAAGCCTGGGAGGCCGCTGCCGAAGGCCTGTCACTGCCGGACAAGGCGCGGCAGCATCCAGAGCTGCGGGCCTCGCTGGACAAGTGGGGATAGGCGGCGCGCGTACATGACGACCGCTGTTCCCGGGAGGGGACGCCGAAGACGGGTGCGCAGGCGGCGAAAGCGCGGTTTGCAGGTGATCACGCAGGCGTGTATCAGGTCCTGAGGGCGGCACTCTGCCCAGCCTGCGCATTTCCTCTGTAGCCAAGCGTGTCCAAGATGCCCAATCTTCTGATCCACATCGGCCAGGGAAAGACCGGCTCGACCTCTATCCAGAACTTCCTGCGCACCAATCCCGAGATGCTGCGCGACGCGGGTGTGCTGTTCCCCGAGACCGGCAAGCACACCAATCACCAGGACATCTTTTCCTATCTCACCGACGACGTGAAACAGCACGATCCCCGGCTGAGTGGCGCCCGTGCCGACAACCGCAAACGGGCCCTGGGGGAGGCGTTCTGGAAAGATGCCCGCGACACCATCCGCAAGACCAACCCACGGCTGGTGATCCTGTCCTGCGAAAACCAGTTCCGCCCCTTTCCCGCGGCGGCGCTTCAGCGTCTGACCGAGGAACTGCGCCCCCTTTTCAGCCACATCGACGTCTGTGCCTACCTGCGCGACCCGGCTTCGCATTTCCTGTCCTCCGCCCAGCAGGACCTGAAGAAACGTCCCGATTTCGCGATTCCCTCGCGCAGCTATTTCCGTGACACACTGGACCCCTGGCGCCTTCATGGCCCCGGCCCCCTGACCTGCGTGCGCTTTGCCCGGTCCGAACTGGCCGGCCAGGACGTGGTGACGGATTTCTGCCAGCGCTTCGCCGGGATCGATCCTGCCGGCGCGAAACACTCGGCCACCGAGGACAACACGAGCCTCAGCCCCGAGGCGATGGAAATCATGCAGCGCTACCTGCGCGGCGAGATCGACGCCCCGACCCGCTATCACGCCAAACGCACACAACGGATGAAGGCCCTTGTGCAGGAGGCCGACGGCAATTGCCCCGGCTTTTCGCGGCCCCGTTTGCGCGACGGTCTGAAAGAGGCGATCGAGGCCCGGGCACAGGACCTCGACTGGCTGGACCAGACATTCGGTGTCCGCTTTCCCGACATCGGCCAGCCCGCCCTGTCGCCAGAACAGGCAGACCAGCGCATCCGCGGCCTGAGCAGGGTTGCGGACGTCTGCGTCACCGACCCCGACCGGATCGAGGCCCTGCAGGCAGAGATTGCCCGCCTTGCAGCGGGCCGCCGGAGCCTGTTCGGCCTGTTCGCGAGGGGGGCGCGCAACTGACGCAGGTAGGCTTGGAAAGGGTTGAATGGTCTTCAAAATGATCGAGGCAGGTGGCACTAAACCCCCGCATTGACCGGAGCGAGGCAGACGATGCGCGACAGAGCAATTGGCCTGATGATCTCGGGCTCCGGCCGTTCGCGAACGACGAACCTCAGCATTCTTTTGTCGCAAGGCGAAAACGTCTTGAACATCGGCCAGTTGCGCGATGTCTGGGCGGGTTGGCCCCCGATGTCCCCTGCACCTGCGGCCATAGCCTGACGGACTGCGCGTCCTGGGGGCCGTGCGCGCCGAGGCCTACCCGGGACAGGCCGCCGAACAGGCAGACCGGCTGGACGCCGAAAGACGCGCCTTCATGACAGAGGCGGCGAGCCTGACCGGGCCCCGCCACCGCAACCATTCAGGGTGAGAAGAGGTAGCAGCGATACCGTCTTTGGCCCAAGTTTCGGCGTAGCCCCGATGCCGCGCGCGCGCCGTCAAAACGGTGTCCCCCTGCGAGAGCGTAGGAGCGATCTGGTGGGATTTCGTCCTGCCCGACGGGCGCAGCGGCTGGACTGTGGCAAAACACCTGTTGAGGTGACGCCCAAGCGAGCCCTGCCCGCCCCAGTCCCCCAAAAGCGATACTGCACTCGGACCGAAGAACCGCGGCATGTCCGATCCAGCAGCCGGACGTACAATTTGGTGAACGTCACCACCATCGCGCCCATCAGTCCTTTGAGCGCAATCGAGCCGTTTTGGCCGCGGGAATCTCGACATTGATCTCGAGGCTCGAAACGTCCTTGCTCCGGTCCATCCGGACGTCGACATCGTCCATCTCGATATCCACGTATTTCCGAACCGCCTGCACGATGTCACGCTGAAGAGCCGGCAGGTAGTCCGGCGCACCCGAACCCCGACCACGTTCATGCGCCAGCAGGATCTGCAGGCGATCTTTCGCCGTCTGCGCCGATTTTGTGCGGCGCGACCTGAGAGACAGTCCGAACAGGCTCATGCCGACCGTCCGAAAAGCCGATGGAACAGCCCCGGGCGGCGCTCGCCTGTAACCCGCATCTCCACTTCCTGGCCGGTCAGCCGAGCGACCGCGTCCTCATAGGCTCTGGAGGCGGCGGAGGGTTCGTCCAGCACGACCGGCGTGCCGACGTTTGATGCCCGCAACACCGCCTGGCTTTCCGGAATGATCCCCAGCAAAGGCACCGCCAGGATTTCCAGCACGTCCTCGACCGTCATCATCTCGCCCCTGTCGACCCGGGCGCGATCGTGGCGCGTCAGCAGGACTTGGGCCTTGACAGGTTCGGCACCCTCGGTTTCCGCGCGCTGTGTCTGGCTGCTGAGCAGCCCCAGCACTCGGTCGCTGTCGCGCACGGAAGAGACCTCGGGATTGGTCACGACAACGGCCTCGTCAGCGAAATACATCGCAAGATGCGCACCGCGCTCGATCCCGGCGGGGCTGTCGCAAATGATGTAGTCGAACTCCCTCTTCAATTCGTCCAACACTGCCTCGACGCCCTCCTTTGTCAGAGCATCCTTGTCGCGCGTCTGCGACGTTGGCAGGATCGAGAGCGTCTCCAGGCGCTTGTCACGAATAAGCGCCTGTTTGAGCCGCGCATCCCCTTGAATGACGTTGATGAAGTCGAACACCACGCGCCGCTCGCAGCCCATCGTCATGTCGAGGTTGCGGAGGCCTACATCGAAATCGATGACCACCGTCTTATGGCCCAGCTTGGCAAGACCGGCAGAGATGGCAGCAGCCGAGGTGGTCTTGCCAACGCCGCCCTTGCCGGATGTGATCACGATGACCCGACCGAGGGGCGGTTCTGCTTTCATTTGCGTCGTCATGCGATCGCCTCCATGCATAGTTTTTCTTTTTCGAGGAAGATCTGCGCGCACCGGTCGCGTGCCGCGGGGTCGAGCGTATCACTGGTCTTGTAAAGTCCGGCGATGGCCACGAGTTCAGCGTCAAGTTTCCCGCAGAAGATACGCGCGTTCACGTTGCCATGTACGCCTGCCACGGCCCGGCCTCGCAGGGTGCCGTAGATATGGATGTTGCCGCTGGCGACCACTTCTGCGCCCGATGCCACAGAGCCGACCACGGTCAGATCGCCGCGTTCGGCAACCACGATCTGCCCCGAACGAACCGGCGCGGTGACGATCTTGTTATCGGGCGGCAACAGTTTTTCGGCGCCGCGTTTGCGGCGTGTCGCGTCATCCGGGCCCGGCTCGTCCCGCCCGGGACAGAGTGGGATGAGTCCCATGGACTGCAGGGCCGATTGATCTATGGGACCCGCGTTCTGAACGCCGAAGACCAAAAGGTTCCGTTCGCGAAGCTCATGCGCAAGGTCGCGAATCTTCTCTGGCGTGGCGATGCCGGGAGCCCTGGCGAAATCGAGCACCACCGGCGCCGCGGAAAAGAACTGCGGCGTCTGCTGCAACTGCTCGTCTAGCGCTTCGTAAAACGCGACATCGGGTGGGCCGCCTTCGAGCCGGAGCGCGAGCGCAGTCAGGAAACGGCCGCGGATCTGGAATGGTTTGACGACTGCCCGCGCGCGCGTGGGCCGTTCATTGGCGTGACGTGACGACACGATGATGCTCTGCTCCTGCTCGTTTTTCGGTAGCGAGTCGCCTCGCCCCGTTTTTGCTCTGGCTAAAGCGTTGAGACGCGAGTGCCACATTGAAATTCGGACACCGCCGGATTTCAGCAGGAAGTCGCTGAAAGATATCCGCGCTAGCACGGTCTCGGACCCCGGCGGCCGATGTCAGGGCAAAACCGTCAGGTGCAAACGTGAAGAAGGACGCGCCACGCCAAACCGCCTCCACTTTTAATTTAATTTCATTATATTACCTGAAATCCACGCCAGCCGATCTGGCTTGCTGACATCAATGACCCGGTCCTCATTGAGTCCGCGTTTATGAGTTCGCTCTGTTCAGGGTTTGGTCCTCTACCGACCGTTGGTGATACTCCCACGGGGTGAGCCCGTCGAGGCTCGTGTGGGGTCTCTTGCCCATCACGCGTATCCTTCGAGCCTTTTACTCTCCGGTAAATCCGGGACGGTTCACATCGGTCGGCTCGTCTGGAACCGACAGCGTTTCGTGAAGGACCCTGACACCGGCAAGCGACAGGCCCGTCCGAACCCGCCGGAGGTGTGGGTGATCAAAGATGTTCCAAACATGAGGATCATCGAAGACAATCTCTGGTTTCGGCTGAAGCGTCGGCAAGGCGCGATCCGGGATGAGATCCTGGAGGCGCGTTCCGAAGAACCGGGTTCACGGGCGACGGAACGTGGCCGTCGGCCGCGTGACCTGCTTTCAGGGCTGTTGAACTGCGGACACTGTGGTGCAGGCTACATCATGATCAGTGCGTCGCGTTACGGATGTTCTGCGGCTCGGAACCGCGGAACCTGCGATAATCGGCGCAGCATCGCACGGACGATCGTCGAGGCACGCGTGCTTAACGGGCTTCAGCATTATCTGATGCAGCCCGAGCTTGTTTCCGAGTTCATTCGGACCTTCCAGGACGAGATACAGAAGGAATGTTTGGCCACACTGGCCCCCCGGACCGAGGAGGAACGTCGCCTCGCAAAGGTGGTCAAGGAGATCGACAGGATCGAAACAGCGATCACCGAAGGACTGTTCCATCAGAGCATGAAGGCGAAGATGGATACTCTGAAGGCGGAGCGAGCTGAGTTGGAGGCTAGGCTTTCTGCCACTCCGGCGCCAGAACCTGTGGCGCTGCACCCGGGGCTTTCGGATATTTATGCCCGGAAGGTGGCAGACCTCGTAGCGACACTCAACGCACCAGACACTCGGTCGGAGGCAGCGGATCTCCTGCGGAGTCTTATCGACAGGATTGTTCTGCACCCCGACGCGGATGCACCAAACGGCCATGAGATTGAACTTTTCGGGGAACTTGGAGCGATCTTATCGTTTCGCGTCGGTGAGTTACCGGAAACGCCGAAGGCCCGCCATGGTGGCGGGCCTTCGAGGCAAGTAACGTTGGTTGCGGGGGTAGGATTTGAACCTACGACCTTCAGGTTATGAGCCTGCGGGCCAGTATCGGAAAACATCAAAGAAATCAGTGATCACATCCATATTTCGCGAAATATCAACAATTTACGTTGACGCAAAGAGTCATCCACTGTCATACGTTCGCACAAATAGTCGGACACAAGACGGACACGATATGCTCAAGATCAACGAGACATTCTGCAAGAAGGCGGAGCTGCCCAAGAGCGGTTACAAGTTTCATCGCGACAGCGAACTCACCGGATTTGGTTTGCGAGTGACAGCTGCCGGCGCGCGCTCGTTCGTCCTGAACTACTCCATTCATGGTCGCGAACGGAGGAAGACCATCGGGAGCTTTCCGACGTGGAGCGCAGCGGCGGCTCGTGACGAAGCCAAGCGGCTACGCCGACAGATCGATCAAGGGTTCGATCCTCTGGCTGAAGAACAAGACCTGCGAAAGGCACCAAGGGTTTCTGACCTCTGGAACGAGTACGAGCGCGTCCATCTGCCCAACCTGTCGAAACGCGGGGCGCAAGATCAGAAGAGCATGTGGCATAAGTACATTCTGCCAAAACTCGGCACGACGCTGGTACGGGAACTGAACAGCCGACAGATTGACGCTCTACATGCCGAGGTCAGCCGGACTGGCAGCACTCGTGCAAATCGCGTTCTCGAGGCCTTCCGCAAGGCGCTGAACCTGGCGATGCGCTGGGAATGGATCGACGCCAATCCAGCAACCGGGTTTCGCAGGAACAGGGAACATGCAAGGGAGCGTTATCTGTCGAACGCTGAATATGAGAGGATCTTCGATGCTCTGGATCGGATGCCCAACCAGAAGGCTGCAAACGCTATCCGCCTCCTGGCGCTGACAGGCGCGCGTCGCAGCGAAGTGCTGACACTCGAGTGGCGTGACCTTGACCTTGAACTCGGCCTATGGATCCGCCCGCCAGAAAAGACCAAGGATCGGACGCGCAAGCGGATCACCCTATCTAACGCGGCAGTTGCCCTACTACGTGGAATGCAGGAGACGGCAGAGCATCCTTTTGTGTTCCCAACGTCGAAGGGAACAGCCATGCCGGATCTGAAGCGTCCTTGGGCTTGGCTCAAGGAGGAGACCGGAATTGCAGACTTGCGCATCCATGATCTCCGCCACTCGTTTGCTTCCCTGCTGATCTCAAGCGGCGAGACTTTGGAAACCATCGGGAAGCTGCTCGGGCACTCTCAGCATCAGACGACCCTTCGCTATGCGCACTTGATGGATGACCCTATGCGACGTGCCGCAGAGCGTGTTTCGCAGCACCTGTCAACCGCGAGCTTCGCGAAATGATCCGGCGCATTTCGCGAAATAAAGCAAAATATCAATGACTTACAAGGTCATTTCGCGAAGCCAGGGGAAGACAGGCAGAGTCAGGAAAGGGTACAAGGTCTCCACTTGCAACAAGTAATGGAGACCATCGTGTCACAGACTGAATCACAACTGACTGCCACCGAAGTAGCCGACCTTCTCGGCGTCTCGGAGCGCACCTTGAACCGTTGGCACGCCCTGCGTGTTGGCCCGCCCCGGTGCAAGCTTGGGCGGAAGGTTCTGTACCGCCGCGCGGCGCTCGAAGAATGGCTGGCCGCAAACGAGGTACTGCCGACCCGCACCTTTGTGGGAGGTGCAGCATGACCATGATGCTTAAGGCGCTTGAATACGCTCAGCGCGGATGGGCCGTTTTTCCGGTGCATGGGATCGTAGACGGTCGCTGCACCTGCGGATCAGACGACTGCAAGAGCCCTGGGAAGCACCCCGTGTTTCCCGGCGGCTTCAAGAACGCTACGACCGATGGAGAGACCATTCGTGACTGGTGGTCGCAAGTCCCGGACGCCAACGTTGCTATCGCCACCGGCGAGGCATCTGGGATCTTCGTCCTGGATGTCGACATCGGTGCCGACAAGAGTGGCGAGCGGTCTCTTGCAGAGCTCGAGGAGCGGATTGGCCGGCTCCCTGCCGAGGCCGTAGTCCGGACCGGCAGCGGGGGTCTCCACTTCTATTTCGCAATGCCCTCCGCGCCCATCCGCAGCAGTGCCAGCAGGCTCGGCCTCAATCTCGATGTTAGGGGGACCGGTGGTTACGTCGTCGCTCCCCCTTCCAAGCACATCTCTGGAAACAACTACACTTGGGAAACCCTCAATGTCTGACATGCCCGTAAACATCCCGGCCGCCCCTACCGCACTCATCAAGGAACTGACGGATCCTGCGCCGGCGCGCGTTCCCGCAAACTCCAACTATCCGCCTGCAGCCTTCATGCGTGAGGGAGGGCGTAACGAAACTCTCGCGAGCATTGCAGGAGCAGCCCGCCGGCGGGGAGCGAGCCACGAAGAGCTTTTCACCATGCTCGAGGCAATCAACCGGACCAGCAATAACCCGCTTCCGATCGAAGAGGTGGATCAGGTAGCAAGGAGCATCAGCAACTACGCACCCGCCAATGACGACGTGCCTTTTGACGACATTCCGCTTTCGGTTGTCGCGGCTCGCGAGCTTGCGCCCCATTGCTGTATGACGTCCGCGACGGGCTGGATGTATTTCGACGGGAAGAAGTGGAGCCCCGAAGGAGCGTCTGCCCGCGTTGCGGAAGCAACCAAGAACCTGCTTCAGAACCTTTATCGGACGGTTGCCGCATCAGGTGATGTCGAGCGGATGAAGAGCGCCAAGAGTTTGCTTTCCGCAGCTCGGGTGAACCGCATCACTGATTTGGTCAGCAGTGCTCCTAGCATCTTCAGGGACCTTGACGACTTTGACGCACCCGGTCCGCTTCTGAATCTGCAGAACGGCGTGCTCGATTTGGATTCGATGGAGTTGCGGGCGCACAACCCCGCACTTCGGTTCACGAAGCTTGCAAACGTATCCTACGATCCTGACGCGACCTGCCCCACGTTCGATCGCTTCATGGACGACATCATGCCGGAGGAAATGCAGTCATTCTTGATGCGTTTGTTCGGGTATGCACTGCTTGGTAAGCCGAACAGGCAGGTTTTCACGATTTTCCACGGGGCGGGCAGTAACGGAAAGTCGACCCTTATCAATATCGTCCAGCATATCTTCGGCGATTACGCCCGGTCGGCCGAGCCCAATACGTTCATCAGGCAGCGCACTGAACGTGTGAGGGACGATCTCGCCCGCCTTAAGGGAGCACGGATGGTTGCAACGTCCGAGCTCGCAACGGGCGAGATCCTTGATGCCGCTCTGGTCAAGCGTCTCACCGGCGGTGACACTATCACCGCGCGCGCACTGTACAAGGAGTCGTTCGAGTTCCAGCCGCAGTTCACTCTGTTCATGGTGAGCAACGCCTTGCCGGTCATCGATGGCGGAGATGCAGCTTTGGCGCGCCGGCTTATTCTGGTTCCGTTTGAGAACGTGATCCATAATCGCGATGACACCCTGCCGGAGCGCTTGCGCGAAGAGGCAAGCGGTATCTTCAACCGCATCCTCGCAGGACTCGCCGATTATCGTGAAAATGGCCTGGGCGTTCCCGAGACGGTCGCGACCGCCGCCGCTCGCTATGCGGCTGACTCAGACCTGATCATGGCGTTCCTTGAAGAGAGCTGTGAAATCAACGAAACTGCCAGTGTCGGCGCCAGTGACCTTTATCGGGCATATCGGACTTGGTGTGGCAAGGGCGGGTACTCACAACTGAGCCAGAACATCTTTCGCCAGGAAATCATCAAGCGGACCAGTATCTCGCCCAAGCGTACGAACAAGGGTAATGTTTGGCCGGGGATTGGCCTGCGGTGGCGGCAATATGACCTGCCGGTAGCCTAAGAGCGTGTAGGCCGTGTAAGCCAGAACCCTAACCTTTTATATATTCTCTCCTCTATAGGGAGTTAGGGTAAAAGACTACACGGCCTACACTCATCTGCATTTCAGCAAATGAGCATCGAAAAATATGAGTGTGAAAACCGGTCAAAAGCTGTTTGAAAACCCCACCAAATGGCCGCTGTTGCCTCCTTGGTGGCTCCTCCCTCGTCCGCAGGCCGCTGCCCTCCTCAACGTGACCTCCGCAACGATGCGCAACTGGCGCATCCGTGGCGAAGGCCCGCCGCAAGTTCCCCCGATGTACCTGCGGCCCACCCAAGGCGATCCCGCGTACTACAGGTATGCCGACATCCGCGAATGGGCGGCGAGCCGCGTCGGACTGCAATACGCATTCGAGGATCAGTGCCGCGACTTCTTCGAGCAAATCTTCCCGAACCTAGCCGGCGGGACGGATCAGATGAAGGGGCGAGCATGGACGTTCGACCGCATCTATCGCGAAGACCGGGACAGGCTCAGGTCCGGGAGGAAGACCTGGTATCTCTCCCAGGAGACCATCGAAGCGCTGGACCTGCATTTTTCTCGGCAGCCGGTATGCCTTAAGTAATCGGGCCTGTACCGATTTGGCAGCGTAACCTACCGTCCTGTTCGTGAAACACGCACAGATGTCCGGAGTTGCCCCAGTAAGTAAGACTTCACAGACATCCGCGACGGGCATATCAGAGCCGCGCCGCGTTGCGTCGGTGTGCATCCGACGCCTCTGAGCCAAGGGCTGAGAAACCCGCAGCGGACGGATTGAGACTCTCCTGGTTAGAACGACAGTGAGAGATACGACGCCCGTTTACTATACGCCGTGGAAAAGTTTGCTTTACGCAAGTGCGCGCACCACCGGGTTGCCGCTTGCCTTCCAATGGCGGAACCTCACCTACTCCCGCTGCCTTCCGGTGTAGAAGTGCGGAGCACAACCAAAGCTAGTCAGGCCATCTGAGCTTTATTCTCAGGCTTGCATTCGCTAGACTGAGCTCTGGCGAAGATGTTTGCCGTGAACGTGAGGAGACAATGGCGAGAGTATTCATCAGCTTTGCTATGGAAGACAAAGTTTTGAGAGGTTTTCTTGTTGGACAGAAGAAGAATGCCAAGACTCAAATAGATTTTACTGATTACTCAGTGAAACAACCTTGGGAATCAAATTGGAAGACCAATTGTAGGGCCCGGATCAAAGGATGCTCCGGCTGTATTGGGATCATTACGAAAAACACCTCCAAAGCTCACGGGCAGCTTTGGGAGCTGAAGTGCGCCATCGATGAGGGCGTGCCACTCATGTTGATCCATGGATACACTTCCGCCGACATGAGGGTTGGGTCGCTGCCTTCTGTGATATCAGGCCGACGGATTAACCTTTGGACTGAGAGTAATATTGTGAACTTTCTGAATAAAATTGGATGATGGAAATGAAAAAGGCGTTGATTGTAGGGATTGACGATTACGACAGCCCAAACAAACTCACTGGCTGCGTCAACGACGCGGTTGAGCTTTCTTCACTTCTCGAGACAAACGGTGATGGCTCTCCAAATTTTGATGTCAGGCGGATTACGAGCAACGATACCGAGGTAACAAGTGAAATCCTTCACAAAATGATTGGGGAACTTTTCTCCGGAGAGGCAGAGACCGCGCTTTTCTACTTTGCTGGCCACGGAATAGTTGACGAACAGACTAACTCTGGTTTCCTTGTTACCCAAGATGGGCGAAAACCCAGCTGGGGGATTAGTCTTGGCGAGATACTTTCTCAGGCAAACGACGCGCACCCAAGAATAAAATCAACAGTAATACTCCTGGATAGCTGCCAATCTGGTTTCGCTGGCGAAGTGGTCGGCTTGGGTGACCAGGGTCGCGTTTCCCATATCGGCAATGGTGTAACAATCTTGACGGCATGTCATCGTGCAGGGTTTGCTGCCGAGGAGAATGGGCACGGCTCTTTCACGGGGATCATTCTGGACGGTCTAGCGGGGTCAGCGAGCGATATAGTCGGGCGTGTTACTCCGGCATCGCTTTATGCACATGTAGATCAAACGCTTGGCGGATGGGAGCAGCGACCGATATACAAGGCTAATGTGCAGAGCTTTGTTACTTTACGGGAGGTCGCTCCCAAAGTTCGAAGGGAAGTCCTCAGACGTTTACCCAGTTACTTCCCGACGCCAGGGCACGAATTCAAGCTAGACCCTTCATACGAGCCTGATAGAGGTGAGGAGCACGATCGATTGAAAGACATTCCGGTAGACGACGAGCACGTACGGATTTATCGCGAGCTTCAAGAATGCAATCGACATGGTTTGGTTGTCCCCACTAATCATGAGCACATGTGGCATTCAGCCGTCTTCTCTGGTGGCTGTCGGCTTACGGCTACCGGTGCCCATTTTCGTAGGCTGGCCGAAAAGAAGAGGCTATAAATTATATGGCGAAAAAGGTCTTTATTTCACACAAAAACACCGACTCTCGAACTGCAGAAAGGGTGGCACATCGCGTGAAATCAAACGGACTTCAGACGTATCTTGACATGATCGACGATGCTCTCGCCCAGGATGGGCCTGATCTAGCCGATCTCCTGCTTGATAGAATGTCAAATTGCGACCAACTCATTGCGGTGGTTTCACGGGATACTAAGGATTCATGGTGGGTGCCGTGGGAGATTGGGGTAGGCTCGGAAAAGGGTTTTCGGATGGCTAGCTACTCCGAGGGCTACGTAGACCTGCCATCATACTTAGAGAAATGGCCCGATCTTCATTCCAACTCCGACATTGATCTGTTCTGCAAACTCTCAAAGCGGGCTGATTTAGAAATTCTGCGCCGATCCAGGATAACCGTAGGTGAAGATAATCGCGTGCACATTCAGAAGAGCGAAGCGATCAATTTCCACAAATCTTTACGCTCCGAACTAAAACGGGGTCGCTGGCAATTTTAATAACTCGGTGACCAGGAAGCCATTGGAGAGAGAATGAAAGTACCCGTATTTATAAGTCACCCAACACCGCACCTTTATTCGCAGATGCGGTTTCTGGAGGAGTTCAAAGCGGATTTGATTTCGCGCGGGTTCGAGCCTCTAACCTTGGGGCCCGAGAGCAGCTATGATTACGACGCCCCTCTTGTCGGCATAAGACGGATTCTCACACATTGCTGCGGCTTGGTCTCGGTAGCGTTCCGCCGCACTCATGTGGCATCCGCAACAAAGTACTTGGGTGCTGACATCGTGGGCCGAGCCCAAGAACCTTCATCCGACTTTTGGTTCACGAGTCCATATTGTCAAATCGAACCGGCAATGGCGTTCCAACTCGGCCTGCCGATTCTCATCCTACGTGAGGAAGGTGTTCTCCCAGAGGGCGTACTTGAGAAGGGCGTGACGGGTCTTTATCTACCCGAATTTAGACTTGATGCTGCCACTTCTTTCATCGGCGGCGAGGAGTGCCGCCGGCTTCTAGATCAATGGGGAGGATATGTACGAACTGTCTATAAAAGGCGTGGCGACCCGCCAGCATTGTTCACCTGACCTTTCTAGAGAATCTTCTTTTTTGTTTGGAAAGTGCCGATGAAAGCTGCAATTGTGATTGGCGTCGATGCAATCAACGGGGACCTTCCTCGACTTCGGGCGGCAGCCTCCAGCGCCGTCGAAGTTGCCAGCTGGCTGCGACGCAGTGAGTATGAAGTGAACCTCTTCACTGACGAAGATGGTCCGGTGACACGGAGCGATATTTTCAGTGCGGTGACTTCTTTAGTTCACAAGTGCACTGTTAAGCAGTTAGTCATTTACTTTGCTGGACATGGCTTCCTCAAAGGACCGCTAGACGAGCATTGGCTGCTAAGTGGCGCACCAGTTGATCCCTCTGAATCTGTCAACGTGACCTATTCTGCGGCCGCTGCCCGTTATCGAGGCATACCTCGGATCATTTTTATTAGCGACGCCTGCCGAGTGGCCCCTAAGAGCGATGTTCATTCTGGCATCACCGGCGGGTCAATTTTTCCCAATATCGCACCGACGCCGAGAAGTGCTGAGATAGATTTCTACTATGCCACTCAGCCCGGAGACCCCGCTTACGAACGCGATGCTACAGAGGCTGAATGCGCGCATGGCCTTTTCACAAAGGAGCTCCTAGACGCGCACAAAGAAGCTCCGCCGGAGGCGCTGCTCACAATCGGCAGACGGCTTTATGTACGCAACGACTGGTTAAAAGACGTTCTCGAGGAACGAGTTTGCGCAAGTGCGGAGAATATCTCACTGCGCCTTACCCAGATACCGGATGTCCAAATCCAGATGCGTGACGGCTATATCGCGCTCAAGGACGGCGATACGCCATCTGTTCGGACACGGAACTTTTCCGCTAAGCGCGGCCATCCTTCGCTGGGTCTACAGACGGCTATCAGAAAGCGGCGCTCTGGGTCCACATATGGGCCCGACGGCATTATCAAGGATCGGGCCCGTGAAAATAAGCGCTTCAAAGAACGTCTAGGTGTGCTCCAGCGTGCAGAACAGGCGGGGCGAATTAGGGTGCGCGATGATGTGTTTGAGACGCACCTCACGTGCGTAGGCGATAAATTTGCCGTCATAGCCTCAGGTTCTGGTCTCCTCGCCGAACTTTCAGAACAGGAAATTGGTACAACATACCGAATCCGTCTCGCCGGAAACTCTTCACAAGTCGCAGTCCAGTTTTCTGACGGCTGCGGTATGTTGTTGCCGGTTCTCTCCGATTATGCGTGCGAAGTCGTTCGCGACGAGGGTCGTACACTTTCGGTAAGCTATTCTTGTCGACCCTTTCAAGATCCGTGGCTCGGAGAACTTCGTGCGGAAGTTCTGAGCGCAGCCACATTGGGACTTCTGGATCTCAACAGCGAGTCTGCCCGCGCGCTAGCTCAAAAGCTGCGGAGGGGGAAGCGATCCGATCCTATTCTCGGCTTGGTCGCAGCGCTCGCGTACGCCCTTGCTGGCGACTCGAAAGGTGCGAGCTCGGTTCGCGAATATATGCGACGAGACTTGAATGTCGACCTTTTTGATAGTTGGCTGCTCGGTGGAGCTGGAAAAGACCTCCCAATCCAACCGAAAATGCCGCTTTTGGCTCAAACCTGGAACTTTTTGGAAGTGTTTGGCACACCTTTCGCGGAAGAAATGAAGCACTTGCGTAGAGTCGCCGGTTTTTGGACTGTATTTGAGGCGGACGCCATGGATAAGGTCGCAGGTCTCGTTCAATCTAGTAAATGGGGCTTTTAACAAATGCCTATGGCAAGATTGGTGTTAATCCACGGACGAGCACAAGAAGGGAAATCAGAAGCCGCACTGATTGAAGAATGGATGACTCCTCTTCGGAGAGCTTTAGGTGATAAGGCGTCTTGCCTCGACAAAGTTGAGGTTAGGGCTCCGTTTTACGGAGATCGCTTGGTTGAGTTTTTGTCTTCACTGGGCGAACCGACGCCCGGTGACATTCTCGTAAGAGGATCTAATATTTATGAGGACGACGAAAAGTATCGCGCATTCTTGGGTGAGCACTTTGAGGCTCTTCGGCAACGAAAGGGAATTGAGGACGCGGCACTGTTAGAAGAAGCAAACATTGATTTGATCGAGCGTGGACCACAGAATTGGCTTTGGGTCTTGGCGGTCATTCGCTTTTTAAACAAGATTCCCGGCATCGATGCAGAGGTAATTGAAAGTTTGCTCCGAGATGTATGGATTTACTTTCAGCGCCAGACGGTGCGCAAAGAAATCGATAAAATCGTAGCGTCTGCATTTAAAACCGAGCTGCCTGTTGTATGCATTGCACACTCGCTGGGCACGATAGTCGGTTACAACATACTGAAAAATTTTACCAAGGGTTCTGTTCCACAGTTCATGACGCTCGGCTCTCCTTTGGGGTTGGATATATCGCGCCGAGCACTGTCTCCCTTAGTTCACCCGCCGACTGTTGGACGCTGGTTCAATGCGCGGGATCGCCGAGATGTGGTTGCCCTTTATCCTTTGAGTGGCGATCGATTTCCAGTTGTTCCAGTGATCAGCAACTACGACGACGTCGAAAATCAGACATCTAATTCACATGGTATTAGCGGTTACATAGGCAGTCCGGTCGTCGCCAAAGAATTGTACAGCACACTATCAAACTTAGAGGGGGTTCATGGCCGTAGATTTTAACACCGCGTTGGCATCCTCACTGAGAATACAAATTTTTAAGTGCAGATAGCCGATTCAAAAATAGTGACTGATACAGCGCCAGACCGTCGACGCGGGCGGAGTTCTGACAGACTAAGTTCAAGCCGGGCGTTGCTCGGGAAGCATCCATTAGAGCCGCGTTATTTGGTGACGGCTGGCGTGGCGTGTGGCGACTTTACGCGTATTCGCCTTGCAAATGCTGGAAAGGGTAGTCGCAGCCACGACCGCCTCAAGACATGGATGGTCACCGAGGCTAAGTCTGTCTAAACGGGCGAACGCGATGTTTCAGCAACCGCATGAGCTTCGAAGGATTTTGACGCTTCCGGCTGATTTACGCCAGAGGAGCAACCTGGATTCGGACAATTGCGACTGGTGCACCAAGATGAACCATCCGAAGATCTCGAATCTCCCTGGGGATGACAATCGCACGGTGAGTTCGTCGCGCGTGCTTTGGTCGCAAAACTCGTGGTACGGGGTAGGTTTGGGGTGTCGAGGTCTGCAGCAAACCGCGTCGCGTTTCGGACATGTGTCGGACACAAGCAAAAGGGCTTAGCGGTGTTACCCTGCTAAGCCCTTGATTTAGTTGGTTGCGGGGGTAGGATTTGAACCTACGACCTTCAGGTTATGAGCCTGACGAGCTACCGGGCTGCTCCACCCCGCGCCAATTCCGGGTTTGTCTTCCGGTATTTTGGGCGACATTGGTTGGTGCACCAATGGTCGATTTTGACTTTTTGCATAGAGGGATTTGGTTTTTACTAGGTTTGGCGGCGACCTACTCTCCCACGTCTTGAGACGCAGTACCATTGGCGCGGTGGCACTTAACGGCCGGGTTCGGAATGGATCCGGGTGTTTTGCT